>JBBSFB010000075.1:0-19115 GCA_038239145.1 Acidimicrobiia bacterium | reverse complement strand
GGCGCTGTTCGTGCCGTTCTCGATGGCTTCCCAGAGCATCTCGGCGATGTCCTGCACCTGGACGTCCTCGTTGCCCTCGCCCTTCACGCCGTCGTCCAACATCACGTAGCAGAAGGGGCACGCAACCGCGATCCGGGACGCGCCCGTCGCGATCGCTTCCTGGCTGCGCTCGGCGTTCACCTTCTTACCGGTGTTCTCTTCCATCCACATGCGTGCGCCGCCGGCGCCACAGCACATTCCCTTGGTGCCGTTGCGGGGCATCTCCACCAGGTCGATACCGCCGAGCTGTCCGACGACGCGCCGCGGTGCGAGGTACACGTCGTTGTGACGGCCGAGGTAGCAGGAGTCGTGGTACGTGACCCGCTCCTCGAGCGTCGCGCCGGCCAGCGACAGGCGGCCGTCGGCGACGAGCTCGTCGAGCAGCTGCGAGTGGTGGATCACCTCGTAGTTGCCGCCGACCTGGGGGTAGTCGTTCTTCAACACGTTGAAACAGTGCGGGCATTGCGTGATGATCTTCTTGATGCCCATGCCGTCGAACGTCTCGACGTTCTGCATGGCGAGCATCTGGAAGATGTACTCGTTGCCGGCGCGCCGGGCCTGGTCGCCGTTGCACATCTCGCTCGGTCCGAGGATGGCGAAGTCGATGCCGGCCCGTTGCAGCAGCTTGGCGAGCGCGCGTGACGTCTTCTTGTTGCGGTCGTCGAAGCTGCCCGCACACCCCACGAAGTAGAGGTACTCGTGATCGAACGCGTCGCCGGGCTCGACAATGTCGACACCTTCGATCGTGCTCGCCCAGTCGCCGCGGTCGCCCTGGTTCATGCCGTACGCGTTGCCGGTGTTCTCCATCGAGCGGAACGTGTTCCCGAGCTCGGTTGGGAAGTCGCTCTCCATCAGCGTCAGGTAGCGGCGCATGTCGAGGATCTTGTCGAGGATCTCGATGTTGACCGGGCAGATCTCGTCGCAGGCCTTGCAACTCGTGCACGCCCAAACCTCTTCGGGTGAGATGCGCTCGAAGACGCTGTCGGCACCGATCGCGATGTCGCGGTCGAGCCCGACCGGAGGCGACACGACGGGATCGCCGGTGGCCGCCATCACCTCGCCGACCTTCAACACGATCTCGCGCGGGTCGAGCGGCTTACCGGTCGCGTGCGCGGGGCACACCGAGGTGCAACGTCCGCAGACGGTGCACGCGTCGGTGTCCATCAACTGCTTCCAGGTGAAGTCCTCGATGGTCACGGCACCGAAGCTCTCGAGCTCGGTCTCCATGAGGTTCGGCATCGGCTTCATCGCGCCCTTGGGCCGGTCGCGATCCTTCAGGTACATGTTCATCGGCGACGTGAACATGTGCCGCAGCTTCGTGGTCGGCAGGATCACGAGGAAGGCGAGGAACGCCACCACGTGTACGCCCCACAACCAACGGTGCAGGAGCATCAGGTCGTGCGTCGACCAGCCGTCGATGAGCTTGGCGATTGGCCAACCGACGAACGACCACTTCTCGAAGGTCGGTTCGCCCTCCCACGCAATGCGGGCGCCTTCGACGAGGAATCCGGTCACTCCGATGACGAGGAACGTGAAGAGGATGACCGCGTCCTCGGGCTTGGTCTTGATGCGGATCCGGTACGGGCGCTGCACGTAACGGCGCGCGATGGCCCACACGATCCCGGCGAGGAACATCAGGCCCGCCACTTCGGCGCCGGCCGAGTACGCCTCATAGGTCATGCCGTGCAGGAACTTGAACCGGTCGGGGAGCTGGTGATCGGTCTCGCTCAACACCGTGACGATGAACAGCGATACGAACCCGAAGTAGAGCAGTGCGTGCATGACGCCGGCGGCGGGATCTCGCAGCAGCGACTGCATCCACACACCGTTGCGGTAGCTCTTGGCCCGCTTCTCGATGTTGCCCCGGTTGGTCCGGCGGTCGTCGGCGAGCCCGCGCTCCCAGTTCTGGACTCGGATCGACGCCAGCCACGCCACGATCAGCAGCATCGTGGCGACGGCGCCGTAGAAGGCGACCTTCAGCGCAGTCGGGACGTCGATGAAGACCTCGCGCTGGACGGCGGAGTGGTCGTGCCATCCCGTGATCGCGGGCACGACGCCGCTCGCGATGACGAACACGAACATCGCGACACCGATGCCGAAAACAACCTGATGAGCCTTAGGGGGTCGCATCAGCGCGGAAATCTAGTTTGCCGGCTCACTCTGGGCTTGCCTCGGGGCGTCTTCTTGCTTGCCGGCACTCGGCTTGCTCGGAGGCTCGCTGCGCTCGCGATGTGAGGCTGCGCCGAGTGCGGCGAGCTCGCTCGCTTGCGCTTCGCCCATCGCTCCGGTGGCCGCTCTGCGCTAGTTCACGTTGCGGGCGTCGGCTTCGCGGAGGCGGTGGGCCATGCCGGCGAGGAGCTTGCGGGCGAAGCCGGGGACCTCGTCGATCAGGCCCGCGAACTCGCGCTGGCCGAGGACGACGAGCTCCATGTCGGTCTCGGCGACGATCGTGGAGTTGCGGGGCGCTTTTTCGAGGAGCGCGAGCTCGCCGAAGGCGTCGCCCGGACCGAGGGTCGCGACCTTGCGGCCCCTCCGGGAGACCCGGGCGCTGCCCTCCAGGATCACGAAGAACTCGTGGCCGGTCTCGCCCTCGGAGATCAGGGCTTTCCCAGCCGAGACGTTCACGTTCTCGGCCCGGCGGGCTACCAGTTGGAGGTCCTTGCGGGAGCAGGCGGCGAAGAGTGGGACCTGCTGGAGGTGGTCGATGAAGGCATCGTGTCGGGCCATGGGCGGGAATCTAACGACTCAGCGCGCTCCCGTCACGTGCGCTTGTGCAGGACGGTCTGTCTGGCGGCAGATTTCTTCGGTTACAGGGAATCTGACAACACCGTTGTCAAGTTACAATCGGTGTTCGCACTTAACTCTGAGCGACCCCCAAACCAAGAAACCCAGTGGAGGCAAACCATGTCCAAGGCCGTCGGCATCGACCTCGGCACTACCAACTCAGTGGTCTCGGTGCTCGAGGCCGGTGAGCCCGTCGTCATCCCCAACGCCGAAGGGAGCCGTACGACCCCGTCGGTTGTCGCGTTCTCGAAGACCGGCGAGGTGCTGGTCGGCGAGGTGGCGAAGCGCCAGGCGATCACGAACCCCGATCGCACGATCCGTTCGGTGAAGCGCCACATGGGCACGAACTGGACGATCGACATCGACGGGAAGGCTTACAACTCGCAGGAGATCAGCGCCCGCACGCTGCAGAAGCTGAAGCGCGACGCGGAGAGCTACCTCGGCGAGCCCGTCACCCAGGCCGTCATCACGGTCCCGGCGTACTTCGACGACGCCCAGCGCCAGGCCACGAAGGAGGCCGGTGAGATCGCAGGCCTCGAGGTGCTGCGCATCATCAACGAGCCGACCGCGGCTGCCCTCGCGTACGGGCTCGACAAGGAAGGCAGCGACCAGACGATCCTCGTCTTCGACCTCGGCGGCGGCACGTTCGACGTGTCGGTGCTGGAGATCGGCGACGGTGTCTTCGAGGTGAAGAGCACGTCCGGGAACACGCACCTGGGCGGCGACGACTGGGACCAGAAGGTCATCGACTGGATGGTCGCGGAGTTCAAGGGTTCCCACGGCGTCGACCTCGGCATCGACAAGATGGCCGCGCAGCGCCTGAAGGAAGCGGCCGAGAAGGCGAAGATCGAGCTCTCCACGTTGCAGGAGACGACGATCAACCTCCCGTTCGTCACCGCGACGAGCGACGGTCCGTTGCATCTCGAGCTCACGCTCTCCCGGGCCAAGTTCCAGGAGATGACCAAGGATCTGCTCGAGGCGTGCCGCGGCCCGTTCGAGCAGGCGATCCGCGACGCGGGCTACGAGAAGTCGAAGGTCGACCACGTGATCCTGGTCGGTGGCTCGACGCGTATGCCGGCCGTCACCGATCTCGTCACCGAGCTCTCGGGCAAGGAGCCGCACAAGGGCGTCAACCCCGACGAGGCGGTTGCCGCCGGCGCCTCGATCCAGGCCGGCGTGTTGAAGGGTGACGTCAAGGACATCCTCCTGCTCGACGTCACGCCGCTGTCGCTCGGCATCGAGACGCGCGGTCAGATCATGGAGAAGATCATCGAGCGCAACAGCACCATCCCGGTGAAGCGTTCGCAGGTCTTCACCACTGCGGAAGACAGCCAGCCCTCGGTGGAGATCAAGGTCCTGCAGGGCGAGAGCGAGATGGCGTACCGCAACAAGCAGTTGGGCACGTTCACGCTCACCGGCCTGCCGCCCGCACCGCGCGGCGTGCCGCAGATCGAGGTCACGTTCGACATCGACGCCAACGGCATCGTGCACGTGTCGGCCAAGGATCTCGGCACGGGCAAGGAGCAGTCGATGATCATCTCCGGTGGTACCGCCCTCGGTAAGGACGACATCAACCAGATGATCAAGGACGCCGAAGCCCACGCCGACGAGGACAAGAAAAAGCGCGAGGAGGCCGAGACGCGTAACACGGCCGACACCCTTGCGTGGCAGACCGAGAGCCTCTTGAAGGAGCAGGGCGACAAGGTCCCCGCCGACGATCGCGAGAAGATCGAGGTGGCCTTGAAGAACCTGAAGGAGACGCTGGCCGGTACCGACGTGGATGCGATCAAGCACGCGCACGAGCTGCTGCTCGCGGCGAGCAACGATTTCACCCGGCGGCTGTACCAGAACGTGCAGGCGCAGCAGAACGCGGCCGGTGCGTCGGGAGCTGAGTCCCAGCCCTCCGACGACGAGGTTGCCGACGCCGAGATCGTCGAAGACGAGGTCACCGACGACCAGCAGAGCGCGTAATCGGTCATGACCGACTTCTTCAGCGAGCCGGCGACTTCGCCTGGTACGACGACCCCGGGTCAGGAGACTGACCCGGGGGTCGAAGAAGCCGCGGCGTTCGAGAACGATCTCGACGTGTTGCAGCGCGAGCGTGACGACCTGCTCGACACGTCCCGGCGTCTGCAAGCCGACTTCGAGAACTACCGCAAGCGCGTGGTGCGCGAGCAGACCGCGTTGGTCGAGCGCTCGACCGAAGGTCTGCTCGAGCAACTCCTCCCGGTCCTCGACAGTTTCGAGCTCGCGGTTCGCAACCTCGAGAGCAGCGATGTCGACGAGAAGGTGCGCAAGGGCATCGAGCTCGTCTACGCGGAGCTGTCGTCGGTGGTCGAGCGCTCCGGGCTCGAACGCATCGAGTGTCATGGCGCCCCGTTCGATCCGAACGAGCACGAAGCCGTGATGCAGGACGAGGGCGACGGGGAGCCGCACGTCGACACGGTGTTGCGCACCGGTTGGAAGCTCAAGGGACGCGTCCTGCGTCCCGCGATGGTGAAGGTCACGAGGAAGACGAACGAGTGAGCGCCCAGCGAGAGTGGTTCGAAAAGGACTACTACGCCCTTCTCGGAGTGCCGGCGACGGCGACCGACAAGGAGATCTCGCGCGCCTTCAAGAAGCTGGCGAAGCAGTTCCACCCCGACGCCAATCCGGGGAACTCGCCCGCGGAGGAGAAGTTCAAGGAGATCTCGGCCGCGTACGACGTGCTCGGTGACGCCACGAAGCGAACCGAGTACGACGAGGTGCGCCAGATGGTGGCGTCCGGCGTCGGTCCCGACGGCTCCGGTGGATTCGGGCCCGGCGGATTTGGTGGCGGGGGTCAGTCGTTCCGCTTCGAGACCGATGGCGGCGGCGGGCTCGGCGACATCTTCGGGAACCTGTTCGGGGGCGGGAACGGCCGCCGGCGCACGCGCGCCGCGACCGGGCCGCAGCGCGGACGCGATCTCGAGACCGAGTTGCACCTGCAGTTCGACGACGCGGTGCGGGGAGTCACATCTACGGTGCGCTTCCGCGCCGAGGCGTCGTGCTCGACGTGTGCCGGATCCGGAGCCGCGCCCGGCACCATGCCGGAGACCTGCCCCGAGTGCCACGGCGCCGGAACCGTCGCCGACAACCAGGGCCCGTTCTCTTTTTCGCAGGTGTGCCCCACGTGCGGTGGGCGCGGTCAGGTCATCCCCACACCGTGCCCGACGTGCAGTGGGCGCGGAGTCGAGGTTCGTCCCCGCGAGGTGAAGGTGCGTATACCGGCCGGAGTAGCCGACGGGCAACGCATCCGGGTCAAGGGTCGCGGCGGCGCGGGCTCGAACGGTGGTCCGCCCGGCGATCTGTTCGTTGTGGTCGGTGTGCGCGGGCACGCGCTGTTCGGTCGATCCGGGAAGGATCTCACCCTCCGGCTGCCGGTCACGTTCGCGGAGGCCGCGCTCGGCGCCGACATCAAGGTCCCGACGCTCGACACGACGGTCACCGTGCGGATCCCGCCGGGAACCCCGAGCGGCAAGGTGCTGCGCGTCCGGGGTAAGGGTGTGTCGGCCGACGGCAGCGCGAAGGCCGGGGATCTGCTCGTCACCGTCGACGTCCAGGTGCCGATCAAGTTGAACGGCGAGCAACGCGATGCCGTCGAGAGCCTCGCGACCGCGCTCGACGACGACCCGCGCTCGGCGCTGTTCGAATCGGTGCAGGACCGTAGGAAGACCGACGGAGATTCGTGATGGAGCAACCCGACAGCCAACCCGACAGAAGGCGGGAAGGACGAGACCGGGCGCTGTACGTGATCTCGGTCGCGGCCGAGCTCGCGGGTGTGCACCCGCAGACGCTGCGGATCTACGAACGCAAGGGACTGCTGGCGCCCGCGCGCACGACCGGTAGAAGCCGTCGTTACTCCGACCGCGACATCGCACTGTTGCAACGGATTCAGGAGCTGACCAACGACGGCGTCACTCTCGCCGGTGTGCAGCGGATCCTTGCGCTCGAGGACGACCTTGCCGCGAAGCAGGCTCGCGTGGCCGAGTTGGAAGCGCGCGTCGACGCGCTGCAGCGCGAGGTGGAAGAGCGCGTCGAGGCGACGCACCGGCAGTACCGCCGCGAGCTGGTTCCGGTGCGGAGCACAGTCGTCGCGCGTGTCGAATCCCGTAGATAAACGAAGCACGAGGAAACTCTCATGGCACTGGATCCGAGTCGGTTCACCCGCAAGACCCAAGAGGCGTTCTCGGCCGCGCAGGCACTCGCGCGCGACGCGGGGAACACCGAGATCGCGCCGGAACACCTTCTGCGCGCTCTGCTCGATCAGAGCGAGGGCATCGTCTCGGGTCTGGTCGAACGCATCGGTGTCGACGTCGGTGACGTGCGCCGGCGCGTCGACGAGTCCCTCGCGAAGCTCCCGCGCGTCAGCGGCGCGACCGTTCGCGACGCCCAGCTCGGCCCGAGCACCTTCCGGGTGCTCGAGGGCGCCGACACCGAGCGCACCGCGTTGAGCGACGAGTACGTCTCCACCGAGCACATCCTGTTGGCGATGACCGAGGTCCCCGGCGGCGTCGGCGATCTTCTCCGGGGTGCGGGCGTCGACCACGACGGCGTGCTCGACGCGCTGCGCCAGGTCCGGGGTTCGCATCGCGTCGCCAGCGACAACCCGGAGGAGCAGTACCAGGCGCTCGAGAAGTACGGACGCGACCTCACCGACGCGGCCCGGTTGGGCAAAATCGATCCGGTCATCGGCCGCGACGAGGAGATCCGCCGGATCATCCAAGTGCTGTCGCGCCGGACCAAGAACAACCCCGTGCTCATCGGCGAACCGGGGGTCGGCAAGACCGCGATCGTCGAAGGGCTGGCGCGCCGGATCGTCGAAGGCGACGTGCCCGAGGGCCTGCGCAACAAGCGCGTGATCGCACTCGACATCGGCTCGCTGATCGCGGGAACGAAGTACCGCGGCGAGTTCGAGGAGCGGTTCAAGGCCGTGTTGAAGGAGATCGCCGACTCCGACGGCGAGATCGTCACGTTCATCGACGAGATCCACACGATCGTCGGCGCAGGCGGCGCCGAGGGCGCGGTCGACGCCGGCAACATGATCAAGCCCATGTTGGCGCGCGGCGAGCTGCGGCTCATCGGCGCGACCACGCTCGACGAGTACCGCAAGTACATCGAGAAGGACGCCGCGCTCGAGCGGAGGTTCCAGCAGGTCTACGTCGGGGAGCCGTCGGTCGAGGACACGATCGCGATCCTGCGAGGTCTGAAGGAGCGCTACGAGGTCCATCACGGCGTGCGCATCCAGGACGCCGCGGTCGTCGCGGCCGCGGTTCTGTCGGATCGGTACATCAACGGTCGCCAGCTCCCCGACAAGGCGATCGACTTGATCGACGAAGCCGCCTCGCGGCTGCGGATCGAGATTGACTCGATGCCGTTCGAGATCGACGTCGTCGAGCGCCGCATCCGTCAGCTCGAGATCGAGCGCGCCGCGTTGGCGAAGGAAACCGACGAAGGCTCTCGCTCCCGCCTCGACGCGCTCGACGGCGAGTTGCAGTCGCTGCAAGAGGAGCGCGACGGAATGGTGGCGCACTGGCAGTTGGAGAAGGATGCGATCGTCTCCATCCAGGCCGGCAAGGAACGGCTCGAGCAGGCCAAGCTCGACGCCGAGCGGGCCGAGCGCAACGGCGATCTGGAGCGCGCCGCCCAGCTGCGGTACGGGCACATCCCGGTGGTCGAGCGCGAGCTCGACGCGCTGTCGGGCCGGCTCGACGAGTTGCAGCGCGACGGGCGGATGTTGAAGGAAGAGGTCGACTCCGAAGACGTCGCCGAGATCGTCGCCAAGTGGACGGGCGTTCCCGTGACGCGATTGCTGGAAGGCGAGATGGCGAAGCTGGTGCAGCTCGAAGAGCACCTGCACCACCGCGTCGTCGGGCAAGAAGCGGCGGTCGTCGCGGTCGCCAACGCGATTCGGCGTTCGCGCGCCGGGCTCTCCGATCCGAACCGGCCGATCGGCTCGTTCCTGTTCCTCGGCCCGACCGGCGTCGGCAAAACCGAGCTCGCGCGTGCGCTCGCCGAATTCCTGTTCGACGACGAGCGGGCGACCGTGCGTATCGACATGTCGGAGTACATGGAGAAGCACTCCGTGTCGCGGCTCGTCGGTGCACCCCCGGGCTACGTGGGATACGAAGAGGGCGGTCAGCTCACCGAAGCCGTGCGTCGGCGGCCGTACGCGGTGGTCTTGCTCGACGAGATCGAGAAGGCCCACCCCGACGTGTTCAACGTTTTGCTGCAGCTGATGGACGACGGTCGACTGACCGATGGTCAGGGCCGCACGGTCGACTTCACGAACACGATAGTCATCATGACGTCCAACCTCGGAGCGGGTGCGCCCGAGGATCAGGTCATGAGCGCGGTGCGCGGGCACTTCAAGCCCGAATTCCTGAACCGCATCGACGAGATCGTCGTGTTCGGTCGGTTGTCGGAGGCGGAGATCGAGGAGATCGTCGGCTTTCAGGTCGCGATCCTGCAAGCGCGGCTCGCCGAGCGTGGGCTCACGCTCGAGCTCGCGCCCGCGGCCCAGAAGTGGGTCGCGCAGACGGGTTACGACCCCGACTTCGGGGCGCGGCCGCTGAAGCGGGTGTTGCAACGGGAGATCGCCGATCCGATCGCGCTCGAGGTGCTGAAGGGCGCCTACCAGTCGGGCGACACGATCGTTGTCGACGCGAACCCGGACGGCGGTCTCGTGTTCGACCACGCGGCGACCGCCGAGATCGTCGGCTAGTTCCCGGCATTGCGGTGCAGCCAGGTCAAGAGGTCGGGCGGCGCCAATTGCGCCGCCCGATCGCGGTACCGCGCGACTCCGTCGTCGGAGAGGAGTTCCCTCGCGGCACCAGACGAACCCCGACGAAAGAAGTGCGCCCGGTCCTTGAGCACGCCGTCCTTGTCGGGAACGAGCACGCCGGCGCGGTCACGCATCTGCTCGAAGCCGGCGGCCTCGACGAGGGTCGGCCATGTCGCGTCCGGCACCACGATCCCGAGCCGGCCGGCGAGACGACGCATCTCCGCGTTGAGATCCTCGGAGAGATCGTCGTAGTGCGCCAGCACGATGTTCGGTTCGTGGCGACGCGCCCACGCGTCGGAGAGGTGGTGCATGACGCCCGGCAGCGAATCCAACCGGTCGCGCGGATTGCCGTCCCAATCGATCCAGGCCGGTAGCCACTCGTCGATCGGCGGTCGGGGCGGGGCAGGGGTGGTGGGTTCCGGTTGTCCGGTGCGCTCGCGGATACGCGCCCGGTCGAGATTGTCGCCGTGGAAGTAGAGGGACACGGCGAGGTCGAGCGGATCGCGGACCACCACGATGTAGGTCACGCGATCGTCGAGCGGTATCTCGTCGAGCGGCGTGTGCGTCTTGAGGAAGCGCCGGTGCTGCTGAGCATCGACGCGGGCGAACGTCTCGGCCTCGGGCAGCACTAACCAGTCGACCCAGGGCGACAGCTCGGTCAGTGGCTCCGGCAGCTCCGGATCCTGGAAGACCAGAAGTGCGCAGATCAGTTGCATCCACGTGGTGCCGCTCTTCGACCGGGTGCTGATGACGATGTCGCGGGGCCGGAAGCGAAGGCGGAGCCAGCGCGCGCTGTCCTCGTCGGGCGAGCGGTAGCGAACGGGGGACGCCGACCCGCCCAGACCGTAACCTTCGGCGCCATGGCTGATGCAGAGTGGTACTGGTGTCTCGACCACGAGGCGGCGGAACCCGCCGACAGCTCGTGCCCGCCGTCGCGGCGACTCGGTCCGTACCCGTCGCGGGAAGCGGCCGAGCACTGGCAGGAGAAGGTCGAGGCGCGTAACGAGAAGTGGGACGCCGAAGACCGCGAGTGGAACGGCGACGACGAGTGAGCCGCCAGGCGTGAGCGGACTCGACGGCGCGGCGCGCGCTCGGCGATCATGCCGCCATGGTCCGTTACGTCGTTGCGGTCGTCGTCTCCGTGCTCGTCGGGTGCTGCTCGGGCGCGTCGGGCGGTCATCCAGGCCACCCGGGCGGGCCGCCCACGCCGCCGACTCCGGTGCCGACGACGGTGCCGTTCACGAAGGCGAAGACCCCGCTCGCCCCGAACACTGCGACCCAGATCCCGACGTACGTCTATTTCTTCACGTCGAGCGGGCTGACCCGTAGTTACCGGTTGCACGTGCCGCCCGCGGCCGCGGCCGGCAAGCCCGTTCCGCTCGTCCTGAACCTTGCAGGCGCGACTCAGAACGGTCTGCTGCAGGAGCTGCAGTCGGGCATGGACGCCGCGTCCGACCGCGACGGCTACCTGGTCGCGTATCCGGACGGCACCCGCATCTCCACGGTGCTCGATCCCGACCCCGTCGCCAAGGACGCGCAGTACGGCTTCAACGCCGGCTACTGCTGTGGTTTGCCGAGCACGAACCACGTCGACGACGTCGACTTCCTGCTGGCGACGATCTCGAACATCGCGGCGCGTACTCCCGTCGATCTGCGGCGCGTCTACGTCACGGGCATGTCGAACGGCGGAATGATGGCCTACGCGATGGCCGCGCAGGCCTCCACGTACGTCGCCGCGATCGCGTCCGTGTCGGGGCAGGTCGAGCTCCCGACGATCAACCCGACCCGCCCGGTCCCGACGATGGAGATCCACAGCGTCGACGATCCCATCGCACTCTTCAATGGTGTGCCCAACGCCGACCCCAGGCTCGTCTTCTCGGTGATGGACGGCGTCAATCAGTGGGTCCGGGCCGACCACTGCCTGCCGGTCCCACACACGGCCAAGCCGATCGTCGGTACCGGCACGTCAGCGGGCCTGACCGCGACACTCGTCACCTACTTCGGGTGCCGGGGCGGGTCCGAGGTGAACCTCTGGAGGCTCACCGGTTCCGGACACGTGTGGCCGGGGGCGCCCTTCAACACCGGCCCGCCCGACACGTGGATCCTCGGCGGTGTCGGCCGGGGAACTCAGATCATCGACGCCAACACCTTGATGTGGCAGTTCTTCCAGAAGCACGAACTGCCGGCGGCCCCTCACCACTGACCCCACCACACCACCAACAGTTGTCGGAGCTGTGGGCGCATAGTGCGGACATCTCCGACAACTGTTGGTGGGTTTTTCTACGGGAACGTGACGGGTGCGGATCCGAAGAAGTGCGCGTCACCGAACGTGAAGATGCTGTTGTCGGCGCCGAGCAGCCAGTAACCGTTTCCGGTCGTGGTTGCCGCCGGGCGCAAAGGCGACGGTCTGGGTCGCCGTCAACGGATTGCCGTCGATGGTCGTGTACGTCCCGCCGCTCGTGGGCGCGGCTTTCAACGTGAAGGTGACCGCTGTGGTGCACCGTTGCGCCGCGTTCGCGGGCTCGAGCAGGACCGAATAGAAGATCGTTCCCGCCGCGCGTTCGTTGGAGATCGGGCCGAAGTGGAAGCCGCAGCCGACGATGGGCGGCGGCGCGCGGTCGACAGCCAACTACGCATGACATCCCCTATGGTCCGGCGGGCGCTGCGACGGTAGTCACGCCGGGCCCGCATGTCACGGAACCGGTGCTCAGGAAACAGTTGCCTGCGCAAGGGTGCGGAGCTCACCCTTGGCGACCTTCCCGCCGGACGTACGCGGGATCTCGTCGACCACGACGAGTCGTTCCGGCCACAGCTCCTTGCCCGTACCGCGCGCCTCGAGGTGCGCGCGCAGGTCGTCGAGTGTGAGCGGCTGCGCGCCGGCGCGGGTCTCGACGAACACGCAGACGCGCTCGCCGAATGTCGGGTCCGGAACCGCTACCGCACCGCACAGAGCGACGGCGGGATGGGACGAGACTTCGTCTTCCACCTGCGCGGCGCTGATGTTCTTGCCCCCTCGAATGATGACGTCGCTCGTGCGACCGACGACAGTGAGGTAGCCGTCGGCATCGATCGTGACGAGATCGCCCATCCTCATCCAGCCGTCGGCGGTAAACAGTTCGCGGTTTGCGGCCTCGTCGTCGTAATACCCCATGCAGAGCGCGGGCCCGTTGCCGGCCGGGATGCCGGGAACTCCGGGCTCGGTGATCTCGGCGTCCGTTTCGGCATCGAGCAGCCGCACGTGCATCTCGGGGATCACTCTGCCCGCGGTGCGGAGCCGCTTGTCCTGCGGATCGTCCGGAGTCGTACACGACAGCGCGCCCGTCTCGTTCGAACCGTAGAATTGCAGGACATGTGCACCCGTGCGGTTCTCGAATTCCTTGGCGCGTTCGTAGGGCACCATCTCGCCGCCGGTGTACATGACGCGCAGCGACGTGAGGTCGTGCCGGCCGAGGGCCGCCGAGTTGAGCATCATGACGAACTGCGTCGAGACCGCGGCGAGGACAGTGACGCGGTAGTGCTCGATGGCGCGCAGCACGGTCGCGACGTCAAAGCGCGTGCACACGATGCAGGGTGCCCCCGCGATCGCGGGGGAGAAGTGCGCAGTCCACAATCCGAAGCCGAAGGGCGCGGGCAGCGCCGACAAGAAAACGTCGTCGGCGCTGAAGTGCGAATCGCGATCGGCGAACTCGTGGAACGCGAACCACCGCGCCTGGGTGTGCATGACGACCTTGGGCAATCCGGTGGTGCCCGATGTCGAGTTGAGGAGCCACAGCTCGTCGGGGCCGATCGGGTGCTCGCCGGTCGTGACGCCCAGCGCCGGGGGTTCGCGAAGGAGCGTGCGCGCGCCGCTGCGCTCGACGAGGTGCGCAACCTCGCGTTCGCCGGCCCGGGAACCGATCCCGACCGCGACGATCCCGGCCCTCTCGCACGCGAGCATCGCGGCGTGCACGCCCGGTCCGTCGGGAATCTGCAGAGCGACCCGATCGCCCGGCGCGAACTCCTGCAGCGCCCCGGCCATCTGCGAGGAACGTTCGTCGTACTCGCGCCAGGTCATCGTCTCGCCCGAAGCCGCCTCCACGAACGCAGGCGCGTCGGGCCGGTCACGCGCGTTGCGGGCGACGATTCCCGCGACCGTTGTCACGGAACGACGCTGGTTCACGAATTGACGGTGGTCGGAAGGTCGTGGCGGAACAGCTCAGCCGCGTTGCGCCACGTGATGCGCTCGGCTTCGTCGTCGGGGATGTTCTGGTCGCGCAGCTGACGCACCAACATCGCCTGCGTGTTCGGCCACGACGAGTCGGCGTGCGGATAGTCGGACTCGACGAGCACGTGCTCCAGCCCGATCCGGTGTCGCAGCGCCATGTTCGAGTCGTCGTCGAGCGCGCAGAACCAGAAGTTGCGGCGCAACACCTCGCTCGGCGACTCCTCGACGTCGCGCCACGTCGGGAGATAGCCCAGTTGGTACTTGTAGCAGTGGTCGAGACGGTCGATGATGCCGGCCACCCAACCGATCCCGCCTTCCGACAAGCAGATCTTGATCTTCGGGAAGCGCACGGGAATCTTCGAGTAGAGCCAGTCGACCGCGCTGTACATGCCGTAGGCGCCGAAGAGGACGGCCGGGATCTCAGGGGGTGCGTCGGCCGACGTGGTCGGCGACGTGCCCGACGAACCGACATGCAGGCACAGCACGGTCTCGGTCTCCTCGCATGCGGCGAAGAGCGGATCCCAATAGCCGGAGTGGATCGTGGGCATCCCGAGCTTGTCCGGCGCCTCGGAGAACGTGACCGCCTTGAAGCCGCGCGCGGCGTTGCGGCGGATCTCTTCGGCCGCGATCTGCGGATCGCGTAAATACGCGATCTGATTCGGTATGAACCGTCCCGGATACGCGCCGCACCACGCGTCGAGGTGCCAGTCGTTGTACGCGCGCATGGCGATGAGCGCGAGGTCGGCGTCGTCGGGCCACAGTGTGAGGCGCTGGCCGACGAAGCCGGGCAGGAACGACGGGAAGCAGAGCGATGCGGCGACGCCGTCGGTGTCCATGTCGCGCACACGTTCGTGAATGTTCCACGCGCCGCGCCGCATCTCGTCGAAACGCGTTGGCTCGAAGCCGTACTCCGTCGACGGTCTCCCGACGACGGCGTTGAAGCCGACGTTCGGCAGGATCTGGCCCTGCCACGTCCACGCCTCGCCCCCGTCGTCGGTCGGCACGACGCGTGGTTCGGCATCGGCGTACTTCTTCGGGAAGCGCCCTGTGAACGCGTCGGGAGGCTCGACGACGTGATCGTCGACCGAGATGACCGTGTACGTACGGGGCCGGGGCTCCGGCTCGGGCAGCCAGGTGATGGTCTCCCGCCGGCCCTTGCCGCCGCCGAAGAACTCGTTGTTCTGCAGCGCCTCGAGCGGCATCCCGGTCATGTGAGCACCTCGGGTTCGTCGCGCAGCAGGAGACGCACGGCACCGTCCCAGTAGGCGCGCGGGGTGTTCTGGCGGAGCGCGGCCTTGAGGGCCGGGCGGGCGGCCGCGGGAACGTCGGCGCGCTCGTGCCCGGCGACGATCGCGTCGTAGGTGAAGTGACACATGCGCTCGAACGTCGTCGCTTTGTAACACGCTTCCGCGATCGTCGAGCCCGTGACGATTGCGCCGTGATGGGCGAGCAGAATTCCGCTGGCGACACCGACCTGGTCGGCGAGCCACTTCCCTTCACCCGCGTCGCCGACTCCGCCGTACTCGTCGACGAAGGCGATCTCGCCGTCGAAGATGCACGAGTTCTGGTGCACCTGCGTCGGTGACTCGCCGATCGTCGACAACAACGTCGCGTAGTACGGATGGTTGTGCACGATGACCGCGGCGTCGGCGCGCACGCGGTGGAGCTCGGTGTGCAGGAATACCGCGGGCGTCACGTCCCATTGCCCTTCGACGATCTCACCGTCGGCGTCGAGCCGCAGGATGTCGGAGGCGCGAACCTCTTCCCACCAGATGCCCCAGGGATTGCACCACATCCCACCATCGTCGGTCGCGACCGTGATGTGCCCGGAGAGGTTCTCCCGCCAGCCCTCGCGCGCCAGGATGCGCAACGCACAGGCGAGTTCCTGGCGCTCGGTGAGGTCGAGGCCGATACCGGGTCCGGGCCGGGGCTGACGCATGGATATGACGGTATCCGCGAGACTCTCGGGCCGTGAAGGTGCTCGTGATCGGTGTGACGGGTGAGCTCGGCGGCGGAGTGGCGTCCGGACTGGCGGCGCGGTCGGGCGTCTCGGTGCGCGCGTTCGTCCGCCGTCCGCTTCCGGACGCCGGTCCACCGGTCGACGAGGTCGTCCTGGGCGACCTGCGCGATCGCTCGGCGCTGACGAGTGCGTGCGACGAAGTCACCAGCGTGTTCCTCGTCTCGTCGCCCACCCCGGATCAGGTCGAGATGGAGATGAACGCGATCGAAGCCGCGGAAGCCGCCGGCGTGCAGCGGATCGTCAAGGTCTCGAACATCCCGATCGCCGGTCTCGAGACGGGCTTGCACGGCAACCACCGGGCGATCGAACGGCGGCTCGCGGCGTCGACCTGCGCGGCGGCCATCCTGCAGCCGTCGTTCTTCACGAGTGTGATCGACAAGCAGCGCGACGTGGTGGCTGGCGGGCACGTCGTGTTGCCGACCGGCGGGGGCAAGATCGCGTGGATCGATCCGATCGACATCGCGGCGGTCGCCGCGGAAGCGCTGGTGCGTGACGACCTTGACGGGCCCTTGCATATCACCGGACCCGAGGCGATCGACGGTGACGAGGTCGCGGCCCGGCTCGGTGTGAAGCGCCTCGATCTCCCGCTCGACCGCTGGCGGGAGACCGTGATCGCGTCCGGCCTCGACCCGTGGCTCGCCGATTCGAGCGTGCACCTGTTCGAAGCCGTCGCCCGCGGCGCACTGGCGGAGACGACCGACACCGTCGAACGCGTCCTCGGCCGCCCCCCGCGCCACGCGTTCACCCCCTGAAAACTCCAGCAACAGTTGTGCGACTTTTCGCTGCTATGCGCGTTTTTCTCGCACAACTGTTGGTGGGGGTTTTGGGAGGCGGGCGAACAGGGGGTGCTCGGAGACGTCACTGATCTCGCGGCCGAAGATGCGTGCGTGCGGGTACTGCTGCCAACCGGGTCGGCCGGTGCAGGCGAAGTCGGCCCACGCGGCGCGCATTGCCGCGGACAGTGTGCGACCGTCATCGTCGAGGCCGACGAACGTGTCCCAGCCGTCGACGAAGTTGCCGAAAGGGAACGGGATGTCGATGCCGTGGCACGCGCCGACCTTCGGGCCTTCCCACGTGAAACAGTACGTGTACGTCGGGCCGTGGGCCGCGTGGGCATCGAGCACGGCCCGGCACGGCAACTGCATCTCGTTGTCGCCGAACAGCGCCCGCCAGATCTCGTTCGTGTCATCGCTGCCGACGGCGCGGGCGTAGTCGTCGACGATTCGGCCGGCCGCGGCTTCGTCGACACCGAGGTAGCGCGCCGCCCGCCGGACCGTCTTGTCGCGCGGCTCGGGAGCAGCCGACGAGTCGACGAAGAGTCGCATCTCGTCGGCGGTCGTGCCCGCAATTAACGTCACGTCCGCGGCCGCGCCCTGCGCGAACGCGTCGGCCGGACGGGCCGGGACGAGGTCGGCATCGACCATCGGATGAAACGGCATCATGCCGATGGTCCCGAACAGCGACATCATTGCCGCCGATTGCGCCGCCACCAACGCGTCGGCGGAAAGGCGCCGAAGTCCGTTGGCATCATCGACGCCGGCCTCCTTCACCACCGCCTCGACGACCACCGCGGCCTTTTCCTCCTCGAGCGTCGCGAAGGTCGCGCCACTCTGGACTATGGCCCCCGCCAACAGTCCCCGGGCCGCGGGCGACGCGAGCGCGTGGAGGATCAGACCTCCGCCGGCCGACTCGCCGAACGCGACCACGCGCCCGGGATCGCCACCGAACGTTGCGATGTTGTCGTGCACCCACCGCAGGGCACAGATCGCGTCGCGTAGACCGCAGTTCGCGGCGCCCCCGAACGGGCGAGCGTCGAGGAAACCGAAGGCGCCGATCCGGTAGTTCAGCGACACGACGACCACGTCCTGATCCGCTGCCAGGAACGCTCCGTCGTAGACCGGCTGCGATGACGCGCCGATGACGAACGACCCGCCGTGGAACCACACGAGCACGGGGAGCGGGGCATCCGAATCGGGCGCCCAGACGTTCAGCGTCAGACAGCCCGCTTCGTCGGTCTCGCGCACTTTCATGCCGGGCACGATGTCGCCGAGCGGGCCGTCGAGCTGTTGGGGTGCGGCCGGCCCGAAGTCGATTCCGTCCGCGAGTCCGGCATCGAACGGGATCGGTTGCGGCGCTGCGAAACGCGTGGCGGTCGCGTACGGAATGCCGAGCGAGGTCCTCACGGCGTGCAGCCTACGAAGCCCCGGGACAGAGGCGCCGTGGTCGGCTACCATTTCCCCAACGTGACCCCTAACAGGTGGAGCGTTTCGTGCCCGGCGCAGTGATCGTCGGCACTCAGTGGGGCGACGAGGGCAAGGGTCGGGTCACCGACTATCTCGCCAAGGAGTCGTCGATGTGTGTCCGCTATCAAGGCGGTCACAACGCCGGCCATACCCTCGTCGTCGGGGGAGAGGTCTTCAAGCTGCAGCTCGTGCCGAGCGGCATCCTCTATCCCTGGGTAACCCCGGTCATCGGCAACGGTGTGGTGGTCGACCCGGCTGTGCTGATCGACGAGGTCGACATGCTCGAGGGCAAGGGCGTCGACACCCGGCTCCTGCGGCTCTCCGGCAACGCGCACCTGATCATGCCGTATCACCAGGAGCTCGACCGCGTGACCGAGCGGTACCTGGGCAAGAACAAGCTCGGTACGACCAAGCGCGGCATCGGTCCTGCGTACGCCGACAAGGCGTTGCGCGTGGGTATCCGGGTGCAGGACCTGCTCGACCCCAAGATCTTCCGGGAGAAGCTCGACCTCGCGTTGCGCGAGAAGAACGGCGTGCTCGCCAAGGTCTACAACCGCCTGCCGATCGACGCCAAGGAACTGGCCGAGCGCTATCTCGCGATGGTGCCGAGGCTCGCGCCGATGATCGACGACACCGTGCACCTCGTGCACGAGGCTCTCGACGCGCAGCAGTGGGTGTTGTTCGAAGGCGCGCAGGCGACCTTCCTCGACCTCGACCACGGCACGTATCCGTTCGTGACGTCGAGCAACCCGATCGCGGGCGGTGTCTGCACCGGCGCCGGTGTCGGACCACTGGCCATCCAGCGTGTCGTGGGCCTCGTGAAGGCGTACCAGACGCGAGTCGGCAGCGGGCCCTTCCCGACCGAACTGTTCGAAGGCGACGCGGTCGGCGACATGCTCGTCGAACGGGGCAAGGAGTTCGGCACCAACACCGGCCGGCGCCGCCGCACCGGCTGGCTCGACCTGGTGATGCTCAAACACGCGGTACGGCTCAACACGTGCACGGAGCTCGCGCTCACGAAGG
>JBBSFB010000074.1:0-19336 GCA_038239145.1 Acidimicrobiia bacterium | reverse complement strand
TCGACCGGATCGAAGGCCGCCGGATCATGTCCCGGGCCGAGATGTACGACGGCGAGACGCTGACCGCCGAAGCCGAGGGACTGTTCGTGCAGCCCCGGCCCGAGATCGCCGAGCAGTACTTCGGGCGCCGTTTCGAGTGACTGGCGTACCCGCGCCGCACCCCCCACCCCGCGCACAAACCCGGGGGGGCGGGCGGGGCGTACACCGACCCGGACTGAGCCGCCTCGACCCCGGCTTGCCCGCTCTCGGTCCCGTTCTGCAACCCGGGCGCGCTGCCCACCTCGCCCGACGAAATCCGTCTCGACGAATCGTCGGACGAATCGCCGTGACACGAATTTCGGGGCCTCGCACCGGGCCGGAGTGCAACCGCGCTGTAGGTCGGGCTCCGGCCCGCCGATGAACCGGGTCGGGGGTAACTGGCGTGTCGGGAGCGTCGCCGTGGAGTGTCCGACCTGCAGCTATCGGGTTCCGGCCGAATGGTCGCTGTGCCGTCGTTGCGGAGCGTCCCTGCATCCGGAGCCGGAAGACAGCCGCGTCGCCATACCGGCCTCCATGCAACGAGCGCATTCCGGCTCGCAGATCCGCCCGACCGCACCCACCCTCGCCGCCGGACCGACCTCCTCCGCGCTCGTGGCCATCGCGGCTGCTCGCCGCAACGGACCGCCCGGCTCGACGCCGCAACATCTGGCCCCCGCAGCGCTCACCCGTCCGTCCGTCGCAGTGCTCTCACCCGCGGCTCGCGCCCCCCGGGACCCTCTCCGCGCGCGACTCGGAGCGAGCGCGAGTAGGCACTGGCGCCGGATCGTGGTGTTCGGCGTCGTCGGCGTCGCGCTCGTCATGAGCCTCGTCGCCGCGTGGCCCGTCGTCTTCCGGCCCGGCCCCACCTCGTCGGCACCGTCACCGAGCGCCGCCCGCGCAGCGGTCGCCGCTGATCTGCTCTACACGGTCATCGGCGGTGAGCGGGCCCTGTTCGCCACCCGCAACTCGCTCGTGGGCGCAACCCCTGCGAACGTCAGCAGATTGTCGTATCGCGTCCCCGTCGTCGCCGCGACCACAGTCGCGCAGGACGGCGTCGTGTCGATGCACGTCGACAACGCGAGGCAGGTCACGTTGGCGACGCCCGCCGACGCCGAACGGTGTGTCTTCGCGCGTGACCGACCGGTGAAGCAGATCGACCTGTACGTCACGGTGCACATGCGTAACTGCCGCGCGAGCGCGGCGCCTACAACCGGATGGAGCGAGCGGTGACGGCGTGTCCGTCGTGTGGGAACGCGGTCCGCCCGTTCTGGCCGACGTGCCGAACGTGCGGCACCCTCCTGATGGTGCCGCCCGCACCGGTCGTCGAGATCGGAGCGGAGCCCGACCCGGGACCATCGCACGCCGAGCAGTTCTTCGCGCCCGCCGTCTTCCAGGCCCCACTCCAGATCGCGCCGCCGGCACCTCCCACGTCTGCGCACGACTCGCCCGTCGCCCACACCGCCGGTTCCGGCGCGGCCAAGTGGGTCGTGCTCGGCGGCATGGTCGTCTTCGTCCTCGCCACGGTCGCCACCGCATGGTTCACCATCCGGCCGAGCGCGGCGGCCAGGCATCAGACGCCGGTGGCGCTCGCACCGCGACCCCCGACCCAGGGCCTGCCCACGAGCCTCGACGTCATCGTGCGCGTCGAAGCGGAGTCGACCCGGCGCACCGCGTTGCAGGCGGTGACCGAAGTCGGGACCGGTGACCGTGGCGCGCTCGCCGCCAAACAACCCGACTACACGTGGGTCGTCGGCAACCAGGCCTCGACCGAGCCCCACACCGTGTCGGTCGCGCAGAACCCCGGAAACGTCACCATTGCGGTGGCGGCTTCGAACCGCGACGTGTGCGCCTTCGGGAGGTGGGCGCCCAACGTCACGCCCGTGTACGTCACGATGGCGCACCAGGAGACATGCGCAGCCGTGGACGCGCCGAGCATCGGGTGGTCGCCCCAGGCCGGCGGCGCCGGTTCCGACCTCCCCGACGACAATCCCTGAGCCGCGCCGCTAGCGTCGCCCCGTGCCTGTGAACGAGCGCGACCTGTGCCCCTGAACGAGCAGGGAATGTCGGAGCCCGACATCGTGGCTGCCCTCTCCGTCAAGCGCTCTCGTGATGCGCGCTGGCAGGACGGCCGCACGTTCGGGATGGTCTTCGACGGTGGCGACGAAGTGCGGGAGGTAGCCGAAGCCGTCGCGGCGATGTTCCTGCACGAGAACGCGCTCAACACTGCGGCGTTCCCGAGCCTGGCCGAGATCCAGACCGAGGTCGTCGATGCGTGCGCGCACCTGTTCCACGGCGCGCCCGACGCGGCCGGGTTCATGACCTCGGGCGGGACCGAGAGCGTGCTCTTGTCGGTGAAGTCGGCGCGGGAACGGGCCCGCACGGAACGGGGCATCACCGAGCCCGAGATGGTGATCGCCGACAGCGCGCACGCGGCGTTCCACAAGGGCGCGCAGTACTTCGGCGTCCGAGTTCACAAGATCCCCGTCGGCGCCGACTTCCGCGCCGACGTCGACGGCATGGCCGGGCACCTGAACGAGAACACCGCGCTCGTCGTCGGCTCCGCGCCCCAGTACCCGCAAGGCGTGATCGATCCCATTCCCGAGCTGGCCGCGCTCGCGGCGACCGTCGGCGCGTCGATGCACGTCGACGCGTGCATGGGAGGCTTCGTCCTCCCGTTCATGGAGCTGAACGGCGAAGCGGTCGCGCCCTGGGACTTCCGGGTCGAGGGCGTGACGACGATCTCCGCCGACATCCACAAGCTCGGCTATGCGCCCAAAGGCGCGTCGGTGCTCATGCACCGCAACAAAGAGCTCCGCCGTTACCAGACCTTCGTATTCGACGATTGGCTGGGCGGGTTCTATGCGTCGCCGGGGATGCAAGGCAGCCGGCCCGGCCTACCGATGGCGACGGCTTGGGCGGTGATGCACCGACTCGGTATCGACGGATATCGCCGCCTGACCGCGACCACGATCGACGCGACCCGCAGGCTGATCGCCGGCGTCCGCGCCGAACCTGCGCTCCGGGTGCTCACCGAACCCGACGCGCACGTGTTCGCGATGGCGAGCCCGCAGCTCGACGTGTTCACGCTCGGTGACGCCCTGCACGCGCGGGGCTGGCATCTCGATCGCCAGAAGCCCCCCGACAGCCTGCACGCGACCGTCAGCGCGGGGAACGCACCCGTCGTCGACGAGTTCCTCCGTGACCTGCACGCGTCCGTGGCCGCGGTCGGCACCGATCACACCGATGACCGCGGCACCGAGTACGCCACGTTGGAATGAGAAAAGCGAGGAAGCGATGAGTGCAGCCGACGACGTGAGGGAATGGGAACAGCGCGGCGGACGGGTCACGCTCGACGACCGGTCGATCTGGTTCCTCGACCGCCCCGCCACCTCCGCCGCGACCAACGCCGCGAACAACGCCGACCCGCTCCTCGTACTGCACGGCTTCCCCTCGTGTTCCTATGACTGGCGCCACGTCCTCGACGCGCTCGGCGCGCGGCGCCGGATCGTCGCGATCGACTTCCTCGGCTTCGGCCTCTCCGACAAGCCCGACCTGCGGTACAGCATGCGGCTGCAGGCGGACGTCGTCGAGGGCGTCGCCCGTCATCTCGGGCTGCAGTCGGTCGCGCTGCTCACGCACGACATGGGCGACACGGTCGGGGGCGAGCTCCTCCGGCGCAGCCTCGAAGGGACGTTGCCGTTCGGGATCACGCGCCGCGTCCTCACGAACGGCAGCATCTACATCGACCGCGCGCACCTCACGAACGGGCAACAGGTCCTGCTGTCGCTTCCCGACGAACCGACCGAGCTCGTCGGGGCCGACGGTTTCCGGGCCGGACTCCAGGGCACGTTCTCGCCGAACAGCACCGTCGCCGACGACGAGCTCGAAGCGCAGTGGCTGTTCGCCGAACGCGACGGTGGCAACCGGATGCTTGCGCGCACGATTCGCTACATCGAGGACCGCCGCGCGGAAGAGCGCCGGTTCACCGGCGCGATCGAGACGCACCCGTCGCCGCTCGCGGTCGTGTGGGGCGCCGACGATCCGATCGCCGTCCTCGAGATGACGGCCGTGCTGCAGCGGGCGCGCCCCGACGCGACCGTCACCGTGCTCGACGGTGTCGGCCACTACCCGATGATCGAAGCGCCGCCGCGTTTCGCAGCCGCGGTGCTCGCCGGCCTCGTCGACCCGTAACCAGGGCCTACGAGTTCAGCGCGTCGAGCCGCTCGACGGCTTCGACGTACTCCTCCACCAGCCGCTGGATCACATCGCGCGACGAGCGCACCCGGTCCATCATGCCGACGACCTGGCCGACGGGCATACCCGTCAGCTCACGATTCTGGACCCGGCTGACACGGGCCATCACGTCGGCGACCAGCATGTACTGGAGCGGCATCGGGAGATAGCCGGGCGAGTCGGGTCGCTCCCACGCGTCGGTCCATTCCGTGCGCAACTGGCGCGCGGGCTTGCCCGACAACGCGCGCGACCGCACGGTCTGAGTGGAGTCGGCCGCGAGCAGCTTCTCGATGACGAGCGGCGTCATGTCGCTCTCGGCGACCGTCAACCAGATGGAACCGGTCCACACGCCTTGGGCGCCCATGGCGAGCGCGCCCGCGATCTGCGATCCGTGCGCGATGCCGCCCGCGGCCAGAACCGGGGTCGGCGCGATCTCCTCGATGACCTGCGGCCACAGCACGACCGAGCTGATCTCTCCGGTATGCCCGCCGGCCTCGGTGCCTTGAGCCACGACGATGTCGACGCCGATGTCGACGTGCTTCTGCGCGTGGCGAGGGCTGCTGGCGAGCGCGGCGACGAGGATGTCGCGCTCGTGCGCGGCGTCGACGATGTCTTCCGGGGGCGGGCCGAGCGCGTTGACGAGCAGCGCGGGCGAGTGCTGGAACGCGATGTCGATCTGGGGCCGGGCCGTCGCGTCGGTCCAGCCGAGCAGGTGGTGCCCGCCGGCCAGCTCTTTGGGCAGCGGCGGCACACCGTGCTCGGCGAGCACCTTCTCGACCCAGTCGCGGTGCTCCTGGCTGATCATGCCCTCGAGCTGGCCCTCGAGCGCGTCGGCGTCGACGCCTTCGGGGAGCTCGACCTTGGCGGGCATGACGAGATCGACGCCGTACGGCTTGCCGTCGACGTGCTCCTCGATCCACTTCAGCTCGATCTCCAGCTCCTCGGGCGTGAAGTAGAGGGCACCGAGCACCCCCATGCCTCCGGCCCGGCTCACTGCCGCGACGACGTCGCGGCAGTGGCTGAAGGCGAAGATCGGGAATTCGAGTCCGAGGTCACGGGCGAGCTGCGTGCGCATGCCCCCGATGGTAATGAACCGCACCCCGACACCTGCAACACGTTCTAGGTTCGCGCTACGGTCCGACAGCCATGACCGGAACCCGGGCCGCCGAAACCGCCGCTCGCAAGGAGCGCCTCATCGCCGCCGCGACCGCGCTCGCCGCCGAAGGCGGGTACGACGCGGTACAGATGCGCGACGTCGCCGCGCGGGCCGAGGTCGCGTTGGGCACGCTGTACCGGCACTACGCGTCGAAGGACCAACTCCTCCTCGCGGCGATGGCCTTGCAGGCCGCGACGTTGCGGGAACGCCTGGTGCAACGGCCCCCGGACGGAACGACACCGGCGGACCGCGTCTCGAACGTGCTCCAGCGCGCGTCGCGTTCGCTCGAACGGGCCCCGCTCGTCACCCGGGCCATGCTCGCGGCGATGTCGTCGTCGGAAGAGGCGACGATTCCGTTGAAGCACGAGATCGACTCGACCCTGCGCGCCATCATCGCCGACGTGGTCGCCACCGACGGGCACTGCACGACGTACGCCAATCTCGACGGCATCGTGCGCGTGCTCGGATCGGTGTGGTTCGCAGAGCTCACGTATTGGAGCAACGGCGTGAACCCGGAGTCGTCGTCGATGGGCGACAACCTCGCGTCGGCCGCGCAGCTCCTGCTCGGCTGAGCGACACTCAAGGGTTCAAGCGCGTGCGCACGTCGCCCAGCACGGGTGCGTTGGCGGGGTCGCTCGCGTCGATCGGCCCGACGATGATCCACGTCGCGCCTGCGTCGGCGTACGGCCGCAGCCGCGCCGCGAGCCCCGCGGGGCCTTCCTCGAGCGGGCGGGCCAGACCGCCCCACGTGAGCTCCGCGCGGGGCGCGACTTCGCGCACCAGCGCACTTTGCGCCGCGAATTTCTCGGGCTCGTCTCCCCACGCGTTCCAGCCGTCGGCGATGGCGACGACCTCTCGCACCTGGCTCGCCTTCCCTCCGACCCACACCGGAAAACCGCGCCCCGCACAGGCGCGAACGGCGGCGTGCAAAGCGACGATGCGGTCGACGAGAGTCCCGAACTCGAGCCCGAACGCCTCGTTCTCGGCCCGGCTCTGCGAGTCGCCCGCGCCGATGGCCGCGACGAGCCGGCCGGAGCTGACACGCTGCGCGGTGGCGAACGAGTTCCCGAGCGTCGCCGGAGGGCGCAGGGTTGCGCGGGCGACGAGCGTGCCCACGTGGATGCGCCTCGTCTCCGCCGCGACCGCGCCGAGCAGCGCGAACGCCTCGAGCGCCGGCCGCCGGTTCGGCGGATCGCCCCGGAAGAGATGGTCGTAGACGAACACGCCGTCGAGATCGGCCGCTTCCGCGGCCCGGGCAACGGCGATGGGAATCTCGGCGTCCTCGACGAACGACGGGAGCGCGAGCCCGATGCGGACGGTCACGACAACAGCCGGCGGGCGAGCACAGCGGCGCCGATCGCCCCGGCCCGCTCCCCCAGCTCGGCGGGAACGATTGCAACCGTGGGCCGATAGTCAGCGCCTTCGACGTGGCGACCGAACGCCTCTTGCAACGGGCCGAACAACAGGGGACCGAGCTCAACGAGACCGCCGGCGATCACGATGCACTCCGGATCGAGGATGTTCGCGAGCCCCGAGAGCCCGATCGCAACGTTCTCGGCGTACTGCACCAGCAGCCCGCGCGCGTCCGGATCGCCCTGAGCCGCGGCCTGCCCCACGTGGACGCCGGTGATCGCGCTCGCGTCGCCGCCTGCGGCGGTCACCAGGGCGGAACCGCCGCCTTTGGCCACCAGCTCGCGCGCCATCCGACCGAGCGCGGTCCCGGACGCGATCGCCTCCCAGTGGCCGCGCTCCCCGCACGCGCACAACGGCCCGTTGATGTCGACGGTGAAGTGCCCGATCTCGGCGCCGAAGTTGTGCGCGCCCCGGTACATGCGGCCGTCGAACAGGAACCCGCCGCCGATACCCGTACCGAGGGTCACGAGCAACACGTCGCGTTTGCCCGTCGCGGCGCCATAGGTGACCTCGCCCAGGGTGGCGACGCTCGCGTCGTTGTCGACCACGACTGCGTGCCCGGTCGCGTCGGCGAGCGCGCCCCGGAACGGCGCCTTGCGCACGTTGGGCAGATTCGGAGCGTAAGCCACGTTGCCGGCGCGGTCGACGAGCCCCGCCGCACCCACGCCGATGGGAGCGTCGGGGGCGTCGAGCTCGTGGACGATCGACGCCCCGGTTGCAACGAGCGCGTCGAGCCCGGTGTGCGGCGACGCGAGCCGTTCCTCGCGCAACACCGCGCCGTCGTCGCCGAGGAGGACGCCGAGCACCTTGGTGCCGCCGATGTCGAGTCCGATGGTTGTGACCATGAGTGCCTACGCCACTCCCGAGCCGGTGCCGGGCGCTTCGGCCGACCGGCCGGCGATGCGGTCATCGATGCGGTCATCGGTGTCGTCGTCGATGTTGATGTGGTGCACGCGTCCCTCTCGAGATTCGGATCCGGCGCGGGCGGCCGGTCGGCCCTCGCGCTGGGATTCGACGAACTCATCGGCCGCGTCGATCAATGTCCGAAAGGCTCGGAGCATTTCGTGGGCGGCGTTCCAAAGGTGCTCGACCGGATCACCCTCGGTGAGATCGGGCCGCTCGTCGCGGCCTTCGGGCTCGGGCCGGGGCTCACCCCGGTCGTCGCGCTCCATCAGACGAACTCCACGACAAGGCGGTCGTCGACGAACCGCGCACCGGCCACGTCGCGGCGGACGAGGCTGTCGGGCAGCACCAGCGCGCGCCGATGCGGACCGACGGTCAACACGAGCTCGTCGCCGCTACGACCCAGGCGGACCTCGTCGCGTTCGGTGAACGGGAGTTGCAGTGACAAAAGGAGCGTGTCGCCCGTCGCGTCGACGCGGAACGGCTCGGTGTGCGAGAGACGCGCGGCGGCATCGGAGTCGCCGTAGAGGTTCTTGGCGAAGATCGACAGCGCCGCCATACCGACGACCTCTTCGTTCGCGAGCTCCGCCTCCAGCACCGGCAGCGGCGCGAACGCCTCCGCAATCACGTCGAGGTGCGCGTTCTGCGTCGTTCGCCACTGCGCCAACCACGGATGATCGAGCTCCGACGGCAGGATCCGGTTCGCGATCACCGCGTCGACGTGGTAGCCGAACAACGAGAGATACGTGAAGGTGCGCCGGGCTTCGGCGACGACGAGACGCTCCGGATTCACGACCAGGCGCGCGCTCGTGACGTCGCCGTCAGTGAGGAGCTCGCGCACGCCGTCGAGGCGTTCGTAGAAACGCCGGACCGCACCGAACACCGCGTCGCCGGCGATCGGGATCCCGGAGACGCGTTGCAGGATCGGCCGGGTGAGGCGCGTCAGCCGGCGCTGGGTGTCGAACATGCGGTCCATGTACCAACTGAGCACGTCCGGCAGCGACAGCAACCGGATCGTCTCCGCGGTCGGCGCGCAATCGACGACGACGAGGTCGTAGTCGCCGCTCGTCGCGAACTCCTTGATGTCGGCCAGCGCGAACACTTCGTCGAGGCCGGGTATGACCGCGAGCTCTTCGGCTTCGACGGTGTCGGCGCCGGCCCAGTCGAGCACGTCCACCAGATAGGTGCGCACGTCCTCCCAGGCCTCCTCGAACCGCACCCGCGCGTTGAGCTGCTGGCCGTGCAGGCGAAGATCGATGGGCGTCGGGCGGTCGCCGAGCGGAACGTCGAACGCGTCGGCGAGCGAGTGCGCGGGATCGGTCGAGCACACGATCGTGCGCAACCCGTGCTCGGCCGCGAGCGTCGCGGTGGCTGCGGCAACGGTCGTCTTGCCGACGCCGCCCTTGCCGGTGAACAGCAGGATGCGGCTCAAGCGACGGCCTCGACCTGCTTCTTCAGGTCCTTCAGCGCGCTTCCCATGATCAGGCCGGCCGCCCTTCGCTTCAACAGGCCCGGAAGCGGCACGGCCAGCTCGACCGCCAACTCGTAGTGGACACGCGTCGACGTGGGCCCATCGGGCTCGAAGCGGTATCTGCCGTCGAGCCGGCGGAGCATGTCGCCCTCGACGAATTTCCACGAGAACGCGGCCGGGGCATCGGAATAGTCGTACGCGAGGATGTACCGAACGCTCTTCCCGAGCGCGGCGGCGCGATATTCGACTCGTAGCCCCCGGCCCTCGTCGTCGCGCTCGAGCGTGTGCACGTCCTTCACGTCCCGCACCCATTCCGGGTACGACTCGAAGTCGACGGCGACGTCCCAACAGCGATCGGCGGGCGCGTCGATACGAATCCGTTCGTCGGCGGTCTCGGTCATCGGCGGACTCCCTTCACAGTCGCCGCCCGGCGGCGGGGCGGATACACCCCGTGGCGCGCACCCCACAGCGCCGCGAATCCGAGTGGCAGCATCGGTACGAGCACGCTGAACGGGTTCTGCCATGCGGTCGCGAGCGCAACGACGATGCTGACGCCCGACGCGCCGAGCAGATGACGGCGTTGCAGCTTGGGGGCCGACGGAGTGAGAAACACCCACGAACCCACTGCGATGTCGTCGCCCCGGGTCGAACGGACGAGGACGAGCCCGAACGCGTAGCTCCAGATCGGGAGCGACGCGAGGAACAGCACGACGCTAACGATCGTCGCGGGCGTGTTCAGCGCGTGGACGCCGATCGCGTCGAGGATCGCGACGACCGAGAACACTGCGAGCGTCGACCACGACGCGACGACGATCGCCTTCCCGGTCACGACGGCAATCTACCGGGGACCTCCGATCGGGGTCGTCACGGAGAACTCACCTCGGGAGATGGGGAGCAGCCGCGCTACGAGGTGCTCGTACGAGTACTCGTCCAGGGCCCGCGTCCGGGCCGCGATTCCCATCTCGGACCGCGCCCCGGGATCGCGACTCAGGCGGTCGAGCGCGGCCGTCACCTCGCTCACCGCGCGCGAGGGGACGATGTACCCGGTCTCACCGTCGACGACAGCCTCGTGCGCGCCGCCGCTGCGCCCCGCAACCGCCGGGACCGCGCACGCGGCCGCTTCCAGGAACACGATGCCGAAGCCCTCGGCCTCGAGACCTGCCCAGCGGTCGCGACAACACATAGCGAACACGTCCGCGCACCCGTAGAGGTCGGGAAGGTCTTCCTCGGCCACCCGCCCGAGGAACCGCACCCGGGCCCGGCTCCGGCCCGCGCGCCGTTCCAACCGCGATCGGTCGCGACCGGAGCCCGCGAGCGCGAGTTGGACATCGGGGAGATCCGCAACGGCGTCGATCACCACGTCGAAGCCCTTGCGGGGCACGAGCCGCGAGAGGCCGAGCACGAGCGGGCGCTCCGGATCGAGACCGAACCGGCGGCGCGCGGCGAGACGCGCCGCGGGTGCGAGTGGATGGAACCGCGTGCCGTCGACGCCGGGCGGCACGATGACGCCGGGAACCGCTCGACCGGCGATGCGTGCCGACTGGCGGGCCGGATATCCGCCCGCAGCAACGACCGCAACGGCCCCTTGCACGACCGCGCGCCCGAGCCGGCGCAACCCGGGAACCGCGGCGGGGACGGTGATCTCGGCGCCGTGGGTGACCACCACGTACGGCGCGCTGTGCAAGCGCGGACCGATCAACCCGAGTGGCAGCATCGGATCGAGGAAGATCACGTCGGCGCCGACTTCACGCGCGAGCGCGTCGACGTCGCGCGTCAACTCCTGCGTCGGGAGCAGCAGCTTCCGCCGAGACCGCACGACGCGGAACGGCTGTTGCGCGTCCCACGCCGACGCATCGGGATGCGCGGTGGTGAAGACTGTCGTCTCTCCCGGGGGGAGGCGCCGCCACAGCTCGTGGAGATACGACTGGATGCCGCCGAGCTTGGGCGGGAAGTCGTTCGTGACCAAAAGGCTCGGCATCGCCGCCGGATGCTACGAGTTGGCGAACGCCACAGCGTCGTCCCACGAGCCGCGCTCGGCAATCATGCGCCGGTACTGCATCACGAAACGGGGCCGGTTGAACCCGAGCGCGCCGAGCAGGCGACCACCCTGGCCGAACAGCGCCACGAACTGCCGGTCGGCGAAGGTGCCGTGCCCGACGTACACGTCGACATCCGGATCGGCGGACACCACGCCCACCGTCTGGATCTTGCGGTCGTACTGGTCGGACCACACGAACGGCACCGGCGCGAAGGGTTCCTCGTGGCCGAGCAGTCTCCGGGCCGCGTGCACCCCCTGCTCGGTTGCATTGGTCCAGTGCTCCAGCCGCATGAGCCGGCCGTCGAACAACGGATTGGGCCAACGGGCCACGTCGCCCGCGGCGACGATGCCGGGCGCGGCCAGGCACGTCTCGTCACACACCACACCGTTGTCCAGGGTGAGACCGGAGCCTTCGAGCCACCCGGTCTCGGGCACCACACCGATGCCGACCACCACCACGTCGGCGGCGACGAGCGAGCCGTCGGCGAGGCGGACACCGCGCACCTGCCCGGCCCCGTCGCCTTCGATGCTCTCGACCACGACGTTCGTCCGCAGATCGACGCCATGCTCACGATGGATGCCGGCCAGCACCGCGCCGAGCTCGGGACCGAGGCCCCGCACCATCGGTTGCGGCAACGCTTCGAGCACGGTCACGTCGAGGCCGCGGATACGACACGTCGCCGCGATCTCGGCGCCGATGAAACCGGCGCCGATCACGACCACCTTCGGGTGTCCGTCGAGCAGCTCCCGCAGCGCCAGTGCGTCGTCGAGCGTCCGGAGCGTGAACACGCCGCCCAGGTCCGGCTGATTCGGCAGCCGACGCGGTGACGCGCCCGTAGCGATGACGAGCCCGTCGAACGCGATGCGCTCACCGTCGTGCAACTCGACCACGTTCGTGTCCGTGTGCAGCGCGACCGCGCGCGCGTCGAGGCGCCACTCGAGGTCCAGATCGTCGACGCCCTGCTTGCGCAACACGAGCTGGTCGGGTTCCCAGTCGCCGCGCAGCAACTCTTTGGAGAGCGGGGGCCGGTCGTAGGGAAGGTGCGGCTCGGCGCCGATAGCCACGATGCGACCCGCGAAGCCCTCGCGCCGGAACGTCTCGGCCGCGCGCAGGCCGGCGAGCGAGATCCCGACGATGGCGACGGATTTCAGCACGGAGGTTTCCGCGCACGGGATTTCAGAGCAATGGGCGGCATGGCCCGCCGAAGCTACCAACTGGCCGGAATACTGACGTGGCCGTCATACTTACGGCCGCTCGCCCCCCACGTGAACGCCCGTTCGCCGCCGCGGGGACCCCCGTTCGTTGGAGTGCTGCATGCCGAAACCCAAGTCTTCCGCGCGATCGTCGCGTACGCCGCCTCCGGGTGCCGACGCCGTCGATGTTTCCGGCCGCCCGCTGCAGCTACGCGACGTCGACATCGACGCGTTCCTGCATCCGAAGACGATCGCGGTCATCGGCGCCTCCGACACCTCGGCGAAGCCGAACACCGCAATGACGCGCAAGTTCTCGGCGTGGGCACAGAAGAACGGAGCGACGTTCTATCCGGTGCATCCGGAACGCGAAACCGTGCTCGGGCAAGCGTGTTACAAGACGGTCTTCGACATCCCCGGCGACATCGATCTCGCCATCATCCTCACCGGTCGCGCCGAAGAGACGTTCCAGGAGGTGCTCGCGCGCAAGGCGAAGTTCGCCGTGATCTTCGCGGCCGGCTTCTCGGAGACGGGCGCGGAAGGAAAAAAGCGCGAGCAGAAACTCGAGCAGCTCGTTCGGAGCGGCGACGTCCGTCTCCTCGGCCCGAACACGAACCTCAATGCGTTCGAGGAGTTTCGCGAGGATCTCGAGGGACCGTCGATCGCGCTCATCACGCAATCGGGCCATCAGGGCCGACCCGTCTTCCAGGGACAAGAGGTCGGAATCCGGCTCACGCATTGGGCGCCGACCGGTAACGAGGTCGACCTGGAGTTCGCCGACTTCGCGCGCAACTTCGCCGACCAGCCCGAGGTCGGCGTGATCGCCTGTTACATCGAGGGATTCAAGGACGGTCGGACGCTGATGCTCGCGGCCGACCATGCGGCCCAGCTACGCAAGCCGATCGTGATGGTCAAGGTCGGCAAGACCGCAGCCGGGCGGTCGATGGCGCAATCGCACACCGGCCACCTCACCGGATCCGACGCGGTCACCTCCGCAGTCTTCCGCCAGTTCGGGGTGACGCGCGTGGACGGTCTCGACGAGCTGCTCGAGATCTCGATGTCATTCGCGCGCACGCGTCCCGAGAAAGTCCCGGCGTGGGCCAAATCGGACAAGCAACCCGGCGTATGCGTGTACGCGATCTCGGGCGGCACCGGCGCACACATGGCCGACGTGCTCTCCGACGCAGGCCTCCGTCTCCCCGACCTCACGAAGGAATCCCAGAGGCTGCTGCACGACACGCTGATCCCGTCGTACCTCCGCGTGTCGAACCCGGTCGACTGCGGCGGTCCGCCCGTCGCCGACGCCCGCGGTCGCAAGATCCTCGACGTGCTGCTCGCCGACAAGAACGTCGACATTCTGGTGATCCCGATCACCGGTGCGGTCGCGATCTTCAGCGACCCGTTCACGCGCGACATCATCGACGCGGCCACGGCCTCGACGAAACCGATCTTCGTCGTGTGGGGCGCGCCGGCGGGAACCGACGACACGTACTACAAGCGGCTGCTCGACGGCGGTTTACCGGTGTTCCGGACCTTCCACAACTGTGTCGGCGCGGTGAAGAGCTACGCCGACTACTGGACGTTCTCGGCCCACTACCGCTCCCCCTTTGCCGACGCGCCGACCGAGCCGCTCCCCGCGGCCAACAAAGCGCGCAAGCTGCTCGACGGGCTGAAGTCCGGCGAAGCGCTCTCGGAGTGGAACTCGAAGAAGCTGATCCGCGCGTACGGCATCAAGACGTCGAAGGACGCGCTGTGTGCGTCGTCCGCGGAAGCGGTGCGGGCCGCGAAGGCGATCGGCTTCCCCGTCGTGATGAAGGTGTCGTCGCCCGACCTGCTGCACAAGACCGACGTAGGTCTCGTGAAGGTAGGTGTCGAGTCCGCGTCCGAGGCACGAGCGACGTACGACGACCTCCTGCGCAAGGCCGAGAAGGCCGATCGCGACGCCCGCATCGACGGCGTGATGGTGTGCGAGATGGTGAAGGGCGGTGTCGACACGCTCATCGGCGTCTCGACCGACGAGCTCTTCGGTCCGGTCGTCACGATCGGTGTCGGGGGCATCTTCGTAGAGGTGTTCGGCGACGTGACGTTCCGCGTTGCTCCGTTCTCCGAAGACGAAGCGCGCCGCGCCCTCGCCGAGCTCAAGGGGTTCAAGCTCCTGGAGGGCGTGCGCGGGCAGGCGCCGGTCGACATCGACGCGCTGGTCGACACCGTGATGAAAGTGCAGCGCCTGGCGATGGATCTAGCCGGCGACGTACGCGAGCTCGATATCAACCCACTGGTCATCCGCCCTCGCGGCGCGGTTGCCCTCGACGCATTGGTGGTGAAGCAGTGAGTGAAGCAGTTGACAATTCCGAGCTCGTGGCAAACGAGCTGCCGACTCGGCTCGAGAACGGCGTCTTGTGGTTGACGATCAACCGCGCCGACAAGGGCAACGCGATCCCGTACTACGTGCGCGACGCGTTGATCGACGCTTTCCGCAACGCGCACTGGGACCTCGAGGTCCGCGCGGTCGTGTTGACCGCCGTGGGTGAACGCCACTTCTGCACCGGCGCCGACCTGTCAGTCCCGCAACCGCAGCGCGGCACCCGTCCGCCCGAGGCGCCGGTGCGGGTCGTCGGCGGCGCGATCAACATGATGCGCGCCGGTTTCCAGCAGCTGATGACCGCGATCCAGGACTGCGAGAAGCCGGTGATCGTCGCGCTGAACGGCACCGCCGCCGGAGGCGGTTCGATGCTCGTCTTGGCCGCCGACCTCGTCATCGCGGCCGACAACGCGAAGCTGATCCAGGTGTTCGTGCGTCGGGGCCTGATCCCCGACGCGGGCGTCGCCTACCTGCTGCCGCGCGTCGTCGGCATGCACAAGGCCAAGGAGCTCGTGTTCTTCGGCGACGACCTCTCGGCCGCCGACGCGGCCGCGATCGGCATCGTCAACAAGGTCGTGCCCGCGGCCGAGCTGCAGGGCGCGGCCAAGGAGTGGGCGGAGCGGCTCGCGAGCGGCCCGACCAAGGCCATTGGCTGGTCGAAGAAGCTGTTGCACGACGCGTCGGAGGTGTCGCGCCACGACCTGCTCGAGGAGGAGGCGATGCTCGTCGAGATCAACAGCTCGACGGTCGACTCCGGCGAAGGCACCGCGTCGTTCCGCGAGCGGCGGGCACCGGAGTGGAAGGGCTGGTGAGCGGGTGCCCGATCTGATCAAGGACAAGACCGCGGTCGTCGGCATCGGCCAGACCGCGTTCGGAAAGGGCCTCCCCGACACCGAGTTGTCGCTCGCGTGCCAAGCGGTCTCGCTGGCGCTCGACGACGCGGGTATCACCCCGTCGGAGGTCGACGGCATCGCGTCGTACACGATGGAGCCGAACCGTGAGGTCGACGTTGCCCGCAACGTCGGTTTCGGCGACGTCACCTGGTTCTCGCAGGTCGGGTACGGAGGCGGCGCGGGGTGCGGTGTGGTCGGCCAGGCCGCAATGGCGGTCGCGACCGGGCAGTGCACGGTCGCGGTGGCGTGGCGCGCGCGCAAGCGCGCCGATCCCACGAGCCGCCCGTGGGCGCAGGCCCAGGCCCGCCTCTCCGACAACAGCCAGTTCACGCGACCGTTCGGCATGCTCCGTCCCGTCGACGAGATCGCCATGCTGACCCGCCGATACATGTACGAGTACGGCGGCACGCGCGACCACCTCGCGAACATCGCGTTGGCATTCCGCAAGCACGCGGCCCGCAACCCCGATTCCACGATGGGGCACAAGTCCATGACGCGCGACGACTACATGAACGCGCGCTGGATCTCCGAGCCGTTGTGCCTCTTCGACAACTGCCTCGAGACCGACGGCGCGCTCGCGGTCGTCGTCGTGTCGGCCGAGCGCTCGCGGGACCTGAAGCACCCGCCCGCGTACATCCACTCGTTCGCGCAAGGCCTGCCCCCTCAGCATCAGACGATGACGAACTTCTTCACCGACGACCCGCTGCGGGGACCGGCATGGACGGCGGCCAAGCGCATGTGGGAGATGGCCGACGTCACCCCGGCCGACGTGAAGGTCGCGCAGCTCTACGACGCATTCAGCCCCCTGATCATCCTCTCGCTGGAGGGCTACGGCTTCTGCGAGCGGGGCGAAGGCGGACCGTTCACCGACGACGGCAGCATCGAGTGGCCCGACGGTCGCCTCCCGGTGAACACCGCCGGCGGCGGTATGTCGGAGGCGTACGTGCACGGCTTCAACCTCGTCCTCGAAGGCACCCGCCAGATCCGGGGCACGTCGACCTCCCAGGTCGAAGGCGCCGACGTGTCGTTGGTGACCAGCGGCGAGGGCGTGCCGACCTCGGCGATCCTCTTGACGAAGGACGTGTGAGCGGCGTGCGGACGCCGCGAGCCCCCCAGGCGAAGCAAGGGAGCGATAAATAAATGGAATCCGGCTGGCTCCTCCCCGACCTCGCCGATCCGATCGCGAACGAGTTCTGGTTCGGTTGCGCGCGCGGTGAGCTGCTCGTCCAGGCATGCGCCGCGTGCGGTACCCGGCGGATGCCGCCCCGGCCGATGTGCCCCAATTGCCGCTCGACCGAGCTCACATGGGAAGCCACCTCGGGGCGGGGCACGATCTGGTCGTTCATCGTCCCTCACCCGCCCCTGCTTCCCGCGTTCGGCGAGGTCGCGCCGTACAACTCGATCGTCGTCGCGCTCGACGAGGACCCGGGCATCCGCTTCGTCGGCAACCTGGTCGCGAGCGCCGATGGGCAGATCAACGAGATCGACCCGGCCACGATCGCCATCGGGGAGCCGGTGCGGGTCGTGTTCCATCAGATCGACGACGTGACGCTCCCCCGTTGGGTCCGGGCCTGACCCGGGCCTGATTCGAGGGCTGATTCGACCCCCGCCGGTAACCACTTGCGGGTTCGCGCGCTCGGTTTACGGGTTTCGTGCTGCGGTTTTTACGCACCGTTTACCGCGTCGGCGCAAGCTCGTGTCGACCCCGACCCCTTCTGCCTCGGTCGACACAGGGTGGCAGGGCCGGGGTTCGTGCGATTGCGCCGGCGGCGGACGGGCGGGCCGCCGTCGGCGATCGCGGCCGTGCGCCTCGACTCAGCCCGGAGTGCGGGTCGCGGCGATCTTCGCGGCGCGGGTCAGCCGGGCCGCAACGTCTCGGGCAAGGATCCGGGTGCGCACCACTCCGACGTAGCCGACCTCGGGGACCTGAGCGCCCACCCGGGCCTTCGTCTCGGCATCGAGCGTGTCCCACAACTCGGTTCGGGTATCGGCGGGCGGATGGCAGAGCGCGACCGCGACCGTCATCGGCGTCGTTGCGCGAGGCGATCCGCTCGCCATCCGCGGCGTCGCGGACCTGGAACAGCCCCTCGCGCAGCCGCCCCGCTCCCGCATGGTGAGCAGGTGCGCGATCGCGTCGGCCTGAGGGGTGGGAAGCACGCTGAAGGCGAGAGCAGCGCGTCTCACACCTGGCGCGAGCGTCGGCGTGTTCGCCTGCACCCCGAAGTTGTCAGCGCCCGGGACCCGCAGGTGTAGCTCCCCGAACGCGTCCGCGGACGCGTCCGGGGCTCGCGTCGGGACTCCCCCCGACCCCACGATCCCGCGCGTCCGCGGACGCGTTACGGAGCGGTCGGATCCGGACGCGCAACGACTCCGACCTGGAGTCGGAGCCGATCGCACGGTCAACCGCGGCCGGGGGGACCGCTGTCGACTACTGCTTGTCGAATGATGTTTTCGACCTGATGCTCAAGCCGCCTTGCGGAGGGGCTCGTCCTCGCGGACGTCGCGAAGCTCGCCGAGGGTCTCTTCCCAGCGGAGCTGCGACACCAGCCACGAAAGCGCTTGAGCCTCGGGCTCGGTGCGATTTGCGGTTGTCTGCATGATTGCTCCCTTCGAGCTGTGTCCCGTAGCAGCGACAGCTGCTACCTTCATCGGCGGTTAGGAGATACTCCTTGAGCGTTTGCCCCGGAGTAACTCCTCCCGGTGGAGGAACACTGCGAGTGTATACTCTCAGTGTCGTTGGTGTCAACCCGGAGACCGAGAGATTGCCCGAAGCCCAGTGGCGTATCGACGAGCTGGCCCACGAGGCCGGGGTGACCGTCGACACGATCCGCTACTACGCCCGAGAAGGCCTGCTCGAGGCGCCGGAGCGGTCGGGTCGACACAAGCTGTACGGCCAGGATCACCTCGACCGACTCGGCAAGATCCGGGAGTTCCAGGCCCAGCGCTTCTCCCTCGCCGCGATCAAGGCGCTCCTGAGCGTCGACCGGCCCGGTATCGAAGAGCTCTTCGCGGCCCAGGGTCGCACATACAACCTCGAAGACCTGATCGAGAAGTCCGGGCTCCCGGACGAGCTCATCGCTCGCCTCCGCGAGATCGGCCTCCTGGCCGAGCCCGAAGTGCTCGGCCACGACGTCTACGACGACAGCGACCTCGATCTCCTCCGTGCCGTCTCCGAGCTGCGCGAGATCGGGATGACCGAGGACATCCTCGTCGAGCTGGGCACGATCTACGTTCGCCACTTCCTCGCGCTGCAGGCCGACGTGCACTCGATGCTCGCCGGCGAAGGGCGCAACTGGGACCATGACGAGATGGTCGCCGTCCAGCGCCGCCTCACCGCGAACTCGTCCCGGATGGTGCCCGCGGTCGACCGCGTCCTGAACTACGTGCACCAACGGACGATCCAACGCCTCACCCTGGAAGCGGTGAACACTGCCCGGGAGACGCACACCGGAGTCGGCGGCGTACGTCTCGCCGACGACGAGAACGACGTCGAATCGCTCTAGCTCCCCTTCGGGAGGTGCTAGTCGTGCAGATCCCAGATCCGGGCCGCGTTGCCACCCGTGATCAGTGCCCGTTCGGTCTCGTTGATCGCGCCCATCGTCTCTTCGATGACCTTGCGCGAGTACGGCCAGTCGTTGCCGTGGTGCGGATAGTCGCT
>JBBSFB010000073.1:0-19888 GCA_038239145.1 Acidimicrobiia bacterium | reverse complement strand
GACACGAAGCGCGCCGCGGAAGCCAGCGGATCTCGGTTCGCGTACATCATGCGGGAAGGGGCGCTACTCGAGCTCGCGCTCGTCAACTACGCGATGAGCACGATCGTCCGCCACGGCTTCGTTCCCGTGATCACGCCGGCGTTGGTGCGGGAGCGGACGATGGAAGAGGCGGGATTCTTCCCCACCGATCGCGCCCAGGTCTATGACGTCGACGAGGGCGAGCTCTTCTTGTTGGGCACGAGCGAGGTGGCGCTGTCGGCACTGCACCGCGGGGAGCGGATGCGCCCCGACCAGCTGCCTGCCCGTTACGGCGGATTGTCGACGTGCTTTCGCCGGGAGGCCGGAACGTACGGCAAGGACACGAGTGGCATCTTTCGGGTCCACCAGTTCGACAAGGTCGAGATGTTCGTCTACTGCGAATCGCAGGTAAGCGTCGACGAGCACCAGCGCATCCTGGCGATCGAAGAAGAGATCGTCGGAGGTCTCGGCCTGCCGTACCGCGTGGTGAACATCGCCGCCGGCGATCTGGGTCCCGCCGCCGCGCAGAAGTTCGACATCGAGGCGTGGCTTCCGTCGGAAGGCGCCTACCGGGAGATCACGTCGTGTTCGAACTACACCGACTACTCCGCGCGCAGGCTCGGGACTCGTTGCAACGGATTCGTGCACACCTTGAACGGCACGGCCGTCGCGGTGAGCCGGATGCTCGTGTTCCTCTTCGAGCACCACCAGCAGGCCGACGGGAGCTTCGAAGTTCCCGACGTGCTGCGGCCGTACACCGGCTTCACCACCGTCGCCGCGCCCGCGCAACCCCGGTTAGCCTGACCGCTTCGGAGGGATGCCGGAGCGGCCGAACGGGGCGGTCTTGAAAACCGCTGTGCGCAAGCACCCTGGGTTCGAATCCCAGTCCCTCCGCTCCGAGCGGAAGCCGGGTTGGAAAGACGCGCAACTTCTTCGGCGGTGTCGAGAACTGGATTCCTGCTCCGTCCCAGTGTGAATGCGGCCGACGGGGCCGCCAGTCACACGAGGAGACACCATGGCCAAGTACCTGTTTCTCAAGCACTACCGAGGCGCCCCGGCCGCCGCGAACAACGTGCCGATGGATCAGTGGACGCCGGAAGAGGTCGACGCGCACATCCAGTACATGAACGACTTTGCCGCCCGGCTCGAGCGCACCGGTGAGTTCGTCGACAGCCAAGCGCTCTCGCCCGACGGCGTCTGGGTCAGTTCCGACGGCGAGGGTCGGCCGCCGGCGACCGACGGCCCGTTCGCGGAGACGAAGGATCTCATCGCCGGTTGGATGGTGATCGACGCCGACAGCTACGAGCGAGCGCTCGAGCTCGCCGGCGAGCTGTCCGCCGCACCCGGCGCCGGTGGCGAACCGATCCGCGAATGGTTGGAGCTCCGTCCCTTCCTCGGCGCGCAATCCACCGTCACCGAGTGATCGTGGATGACGTCGAGCTGCGCGAGCTCGTCCCGAAGGTGTTGAGCGTCCTCGTTCGTCGCGGTGCAGACTTCGCGACGGCCGAGGACGCGGTGCAAGAGGCGCTGATCCGGGCGCTCTCCGCGTGGGAACACGAGCTGCCCTCCGACCCCACGGGATGGCTGATCACGGTCGCTTGGAGAGCCTTCCTCGACCTGACACGGTCGGCCGCGACGCGCCGCGACCGTGAGGTGCGATTCGACAGCGAGCCGCCGCCCGGTTCGGTCCCGAGCGTTGACGACTCGCTGCGCCTCTACTTCCTGTGCGCGCACCCCGACCTGACTCCCGCATCGGCGGTCGCCCTCACGCTCCGGGCAGTGGGCGGGCTGACGACCCGCCAGATCGCGCGGGCCTACCTCGTGCCCGAGAGCACCATGGCGCAGCGAATCGGCCGCGCCAAGCGAACGGTCGGACGGGCGTGTCTCGATCGTCCCGGCGACGCACGAACCGTGATGCGGGTGCTGTACCTCGTGTTCAACGAGGGCTACTCCGGCGACGTCGACCTCGCAGCCGAGGCCGTCCGGCTCACACGACAACTGGCGACCTTGATTGATGACCCCGAGGTCGACGGTCTGCTTGCCCTGATGTTGCTGCACCATGCACGCCGCAGCAGTCGCACGCGCGCCGATGGCGGGATCGTGCCGCTCGCCGCGCAGGACCGGCGGCAGTGGGACACCGAGCTCATCGCGGAGGGCGTCGCCATCCTGCAAGCCGCCCTCGTTCAGGACCAGCTCGGCGAGTACCAGGCCCAAGCGGCGATCGCCGCGCTCCACGCGGACGCTTCCCGCTTCGAGGACACCGACTGGGTACAGATCGTGGAGTGGTACGACGAGCTGCTCCGATTCGCGGACACGCCGATCGTCCGGCTCAACCGTGCTGTCGCCGTCGGTGAAGCGGACGGCGCACCCGCAGGGTTGGCGGCGCTGGCCGACGTCGACGAGAACGTCCCGCGACGCGATGCGGTCTCCGCCCACCTCCACGAGCGTAACGGCGAACTCGAACTGGCCGCCCACCTCTACGCCGCGGCGGCCCGCAACGCTCCGAGCCTCCCCGAGCGCGACCACCAGACCCGCCAGGCGGCGCGGCTCAACCAACTCCTCCACGAGGAGCGATGACAAGGGCTCGTGGCGCGAGCACCGCGACCGGTTGACTACCGTCGTGCGTATGACGCCCGAGGAAATCGCCGATCTCGTGCACCTGCGTCGTGCCCGCGACCTCATGGACCGTGAGTACGCGCAGCCCCTCGACGTGCCCGCGATGGCGCGAGAGGCGCTCATGTCGCCCGCCCACTTCGCCCGTAAGTTCCGAGCGACCTACGGCGAGACGCCCTACGCGTATCTGATGACGCGGCGCATCGAGCGTGCGAAGGCGCTGTTGCGGCAGGGGATGTCGGTCACCGACACGTGCTTCGCAGTCGGTTGCACCTCGCTCGGCTCGTTCAGCTCGCGCTTCACCGAGATCGTCGGTGAGACACCGTCGCGGTATCGCGCCCGTGACCACCGCGAGCACGAGGTCGTGCCCGCGTGCGTGAGCAAGGTCGCGACCCGACCGCCTCGGGCCCGAGTCACCGCCTGACCGCGCGCCCACGTCTGGCGATTTTCCGCCCTTGCGAGCGGATAACGCGCACAACTGTTGGTGGGGTCTCGGGAAGCGAGCAGGATCGGAGAAGCGTGTGAGGATCGGTGCTCGTATGGTCGTCGCATGACAGTCACCGTTTCCACCATGTTCATCCCCGTCCACGACCCCGACGAGGCGCTGGGCTTCTACCGCGATGCACTCGGACTCGAGGTCCGCAACGACGTCTCGGCCGGCGACTTCCGCTGGGTCACCGTCGGCGCCCCGGGCCAGGACGTCGACGTCGTCTTGTCGCAGCCGCACGGCGGCCGGTCGCAGGCCGAGGGCGACGCCCTCCTTGCGCTCGTGACCCAGGGCTCGCTCCAGGCGGCGATCTTCCGCTCCGACGATCTCGACGTCACGTTCGAAAAGGTCCGCGCGTCGGGCGCCGAAGTGCTCCAGGAGCCGACGTCGCAGCCCTGGGGCGCGCGCGACTGCGCGTTCCGCGACCCGTCGGGCAACCTCGTCCGCATCGCACAAGCCTGACCGTCATCCATCATCGGTTGATGACGACCTGGGGAACGTTCGCCCGCGCCGCGCCGACCCCGCCGAAACCGATGGAGACGCGATGAGCCGGCCCCGAAGCCGAGAGCGAAGGCGAAGCTGAAGGAGACGGTGAAGGCGCCGACGCGGGACGGGTCCGACAATCACGATGTGATCCGCGTGCACGGCGCGCGCGTGAACAACCTCAAGGACGGCGTTGTGTCGATCGACCAGGCCCCCATCAAGGGCTCGCGCCGGAGCAACCCCGGCGACCTATACCGGCCTGCTCGAGCCGATCCGCAAGGCGTTCGCCAAGGCCAACCGTGTGAAGCCGGCACTCTTCAGCCCGAACTCCGAAGGCGCGTGCCCTGCCTGTAACGGCACCGGCGTCATCTACACCGATCTCGCGATGCGATGATGGCCGGCGTCGCCACCCCCTGCGACGAGTGCGTGGGGAAGCGATTCGATGCGTCGGTGTTGGAGTACCGACTCGGCGGCCGCGACATCAGCGAGGTGCTCGCGATGTCGGTGTCCGAGGCGCAGGAGTGCTTCGGCGCGAGCGACGCGAGCATCCCGGCTGCACGCGCGATCCTGCGGCGGCTCGCCGACGTCGGGCTCGGCTACCTCACCATCGGGCAGCCGCTCCCCACGCTGTCCGGCGGCGAGCGGCAGCGGCAAGCGGCAGCGGCTGAAGCTGGCCGCCCGCCTGGCCGACGAGGGCGACGTCTACGTGCTCGACGAACCCACCAGCGGCCTCCACCTCGCCAACGTCGAGGAGTTGCTCGGCCTGCTCGACATCGTCGACTCGGGCAAATCGGTTGTCGTGATCGAGCACCACCAGGCGGTCATGGCCCACGCCGATTGGATCATCGACCTCGGCCCCGGCGCCGGTCACGGCGGCGGCCGCCTCGTCTTCGAGGGCACACCCGCAGACCTCGTCGCCGCCAAGTCGACCCTCACGGGCGAACACCTCGCGGCCTACGTCGGAATCTGAAGCCGGAGGCGAAATGCGGTCGTGGCGACATGGTCGACGCCGGCATCGCGCACCGACCGTCACCTCGGGCGACGCCGGGACCCGGCCGCGACCATGATGATCACATGGACACGTTCGATGTCATAGTGATCGGGGCCGGTTCGACCGGCGAGAACGTCGCGGGTCGCGCCGAATCTCACGGTTTGAGCGTGGCGATCATCGAGTCCGAGCTCGTTGGTGGTGACTGTTCGTACTACGCGTGCATCCCGAGCAAGGCGCTGCTCCGACCGGTCCATGCACTCGTCGACGCGAGGGCGGTCGCCGGTTCGCGAGAGGCTGCTCAGGGCGCGCTCGGAATCGAAGCGGTACTCGCTCGACGCGACGAGTTCACCTCGCACTGGAAGGATGGTGGCCAACTCCCGTGGCTCACCGATCGCGGCGTCGAGATCGTGCGGGGGAAAGGCCGCCTGACCGGCGTGCGTACCGTGGCGGTCGACGATCCCGACGATCCCGACGGCCCCACCCGGACCCTCGAGGCCCGGCGCGCGGTCGCGGTGTGCACCGGCAGCTCACCGCTCGTCCCCGACATCCCCGGACTGCGCAAGGCCGAGCCGTGGACGAACCGTGAGGGCACTTCGGCCCACGCAGTGCCCGAGAGCCTGGTCGTGCTCGGAGGCGGACCGGTCGGGTGCGAGCTCGCGACCGCGTGGAAGGCGCTCGGGAGCGACGTGACGCTGATCATGCGGGAGGAGCGGCCGCTCGGGAGCATGGAGACGTTCGCGGGCGACGCCGTGCTCGGTGGTCTGCGCGAGCTCGGGGTGTGGGTCGTGACCGAAGCGAGCGTGGTCGAGGTCGCTCGCCGCCGGGACGGCAGCATCGACGTGACGCTCGGCACGGGCGCGGTTGTGCACGCGCAGCAGATCCTGTGCGCGGCCGGACGCGAACCCCGAACGCACGGCATCGGCCTCGAGAGCATCGGCCTCGAACCGGGCGAGTGGCTCGACGTCGACGACCGCATGCGCGTCTGCGGCGTCGATGGGAACTGGCTGTACGCCGCAGGCGACGTGAACCACCGCGCGTTGCTGACGCATATGGGCAAGTATCAGGCCCGCGTCTGCGGAGACGTGATCGCGGCCGAGGATCCGGAGACCGTCGTGCCCGCGTACGCGGACTTGACCGCAGTGACCCAGGTCGTGTTCACCGATCCGGAAGCGGCGAGCGTCGGGCTGACCGAGCGTGTGGCGCGAGAGCGCGGGCTCGAGGTCGACGTCGTCGACTTCGATCTCGGCGAGATCGCGGGCGCCCGTCTCCACGCCGACGGCTACAAGGGCCGAGCGCGGATCGTCGTAGACCGCGAGCGCCGTGTCCTCGTCGGCGCGACCTTTGTGGGTAAGGGTGTCGCCGAGTTGCTGCACGCAGCGACGATCGCGGTCGTGGGCGAGGTCCCCCTCGAGAGGCTGTGGCACGCGGTTCCCGCGTTCCCGACGATCAGCGAAGTGTGGCTGCGCCTCTTGGAGACCGCCGGACTCTGACGACAGCGCTCATCTCGCCGAGCCGTCGGTGGCGAAGTCGGGCTGGGTCGCGTGCGCGCTCTCGACACGACCCTTGGGCTCTTCCCACTCTTCCTGACGGCCGAGCACCGTCTCGTCGAGCAGGTAGTACGAGCCGCCGATCGACTCGGCGCCGCGCGCGTAGACGGAGTACGTGTGGAAGGTGCGGCCGTCGACATGCAAAAATTCGCTGCGGCCCGGGTATTCGACCGACGCGCCGTTCTCGGTGTAGAGCCGCGCGCCGCGCGCTGCGAACTCGGCCTGCGTCCGGTAGTTGTACTCGACCGGTGCGACGTTCTCGTCGAGCGTCACGTGGAAGTCGTAGTTGAAGTCGCTGCCGAACGACGAATACCAGGGGAACGTCCAGCCGCGCCGTTGCTTGTAGTTCTCGATCTTCGCCAGGGGCGCCCGGGAAACGTAAACGAGGGTCGTGTCGCGGGCGTGGAGATGATCGAGGTGGCCCTTCGACATCTCGTCTGCGCCCGCAGTGCAGCTCGGGCACCCGTCGTCCCAACTCGGGTCGAACATGAAGTGACAGACGATGAGCTGGTGCCGGCCGGCGAAGAGGTCGCCGAGACTTGCCTTCCCCTCGGGACCATCGAAGACGTAATCCTTGTCGACTTCGACCATCGGCAGCTCGCGCCGTCGGGTGCTCAGCGCGTCGCGCTGGTGCGTGAGCTCCTTCTCCTGGACCAGGAAAGCCTTGCGCGCGGCTTCCCACTCTTGCCGGGACACGATCGGGGGAAGGCTCATACGAGCTCCTTGCTCATGGGTTCGCAGTTCCGGGTTTGCGTTCGACAACTTCGACCCCGGCGCATTCTCGGACTCATCGGTGAATTCCTCGCCCGGCGCCGGTCTTGACCGCCGTGGACAGCCACCGGCCCGGCGTTCCGGGCGCCCCGATCGTGTGCGACGTGCGCGGGATCGTGGTCGACGTGGGCGCGCTCGACGCGCTCGTACGGCTGCAGCTCACTGCGTTGCGCATGGGGACGACCATCGAGCTGCACAACGTGTGTCCGGCGCTCGTCCAGCTGATCTCCTTCGCCGGGCTCGCCGACGTGTTGGTGATCGCCGGTTCAGGCGTCGAGATGCACGGGCAGATCGAAAAGGGCGAACAGCGCGGGGTCGACGAAGAAGTCCTGCGCGGTGATGACGCCCCCTGAGATGGTGAGGACGTGGATGGACCACGCCGAGTAGCCCCCGGCGGGATCCGATCGCCACTGCGCGAACGCGGGAAGACCGTTGGCCTCGATGCGCGCGAGCCGGGAACCCTCGCACTCGCTTCCCGGTCCGCGCAGCCACTGGCGGTACTGGTCGGCGCCCTGGAGCCACAGCGGATACGGAGGCATCTGCATGGTGGCGTCCTCGTGGAGCAGAGCTACGAGCGATTCGATGTCGAAGCGTTCGAAGGCGTCGACGTAGCGGGCGAGGAGCTCCTCTTGATCGTCGTCGACGGTCTGCGGGGTCCGATTGGCGGTGACGTTGTGATCGGCGAGCGTGGCGCGGGCGCGCTGGAGCGCGCTGTTGACCGAAACGACGGTGGTGTCGAGCAACTCGGCAACCTCGGTGGCCTTCCACTTCAACACTTCGCGCAGGATCAAGATCGCGCGCTGGCGCGCGGGGAGGTGTTGGAGCGCGGCGACGAACGCGAGCCGAACGGAGTCGCGCACCTCGGCCTCGACGGCGGGGTCGTCGCCGTTCGAGAGGACGCGGCGGTCGGGCATGGGCCCGACCCACCTGTCCTCGGCAGTGGGCGAGACGACGGGACCGTCGGCGCGCCCCACTTCTTGCAGGTCCATCGGGAGCGCGCGTCGCTTACGGCCCTTCAACATGTCGAAGCACACGTTGCTCGCGATGCGGTACAGCCACGACCGCACCGCGGACCGACCCTCGAACCGGTTGAAACTGCGCCAGGCCCGCACCAACGTCTCTTGCACCGCGTCGTCGGCCTCGAACGCGGAGCCGAGCATCCGGTAGCAGTACGCGGTCAGCTCTGCGCGGTATTGCTCGAATCCGAGCTCGGCGATCGCGGGGTCGAGATCGGTGGTGCTCGTCATGCTCGGCTGCTCCCTTGCCTCGTTGTGAGGTGCCTAGCGGTGCGGTGATTTCACCGTACCCAACGGTCTCAGATCGCAGCCATGAGCTTGAACTGGGCGCCGGTCGGGTCGGCGGCGGTGGCCAGTCGGCCGTACGGAGTGTCCTGCGCGGGCTCGAGGATCGTGCCGCCGAGCTTCTCGACCTGGACGAGCGTCTCGTCGGCATTCTCGGCCATGAGGTACACGGCCCAGTACGACGGCACGCCGGTCGGCAGGAACGCCTGCGCGTCCATGATTCCGGCGAGCTGACCCTCGCCCTCGCCGAGCGTCGAGTAGCGAAACTCGGGCGAGTCACTGTGCACGTGCGTGTCCCAGCCGAACACCTCGCGGTAGAACGCGATCGACTTGTCGTACTCGCGGGTGTGTAGCTCGAACCAGGCGGGCGCGCCCGGCTCGGCGAGGATGCCGAAGCCCGTGTGCAGGGCAGGTTGCCAGATCCCGATGCGTGCGCCGCCCGGGTCGCCCAGCACCCCCATCGAACCGAGCTCACCCACCTGCATGGTCGCCAGCTCCACCGAACCACCCTGCGCGGGCGCAGCCGCGACCGTTGCTTTCGCGTTCTCGACCGCGAGATAGATCGTCCAACCATCGGACCCGCCCGACGTTCCGTCGTTGCGCATCCCACCGGCGACCAGCTGGTCGTTCTTGGTGAAATTGAAGTAGCCGCCGAACTCCGGGTTCGGCTCCTCCGCCTTCCACCCGAACAGCTCGCCGTAGAAGGCGCGGGCCCGGTCGGGATCGGACGTGAAGACGTCGATCCAGCACGGGGCGCCGACGGGGGCGTTCTCACGAAGAGGCATGGCTCACTCCTTGGGACGTTCGGAATTGCCGGGTCTGGGCGTACGACCGTCGCGGCGGGTGGAACTCATCGGTCAACTGTCGCCGGGAACCGCGATCCCGGTTTCGTAGGCAATCATGACCAGCATGGGCCCGGGCCCGGGAGTCGAGCTTGGTCAGCAGCCGGCTCACGTGGGTCTTCGCAGTTGCGCGCGACATGATCAGTTCCTGCGCGATCTCCGCGTTCGAGAGGCCTCGGGAAACCGCCGTCAGGCCCTCGCGCTCCCGGTCGGTCAGGGCGTCACTCTCGGCGACGATCGCTTTTGTTCTCATGGTTGGCGCGCGAGCTCGGTTGCGAGTGCGTTCATCAGCTCCCGGGTGCCCTCTTCACGCGGGCCGACAGCTTCGAAGCCGTCGAGGAACGTGTCGTGTTCGGTAAATGTGAGCCGGGTCCCGGTTCCGGCGGGCTCGAGCTCGATCGTAGTCAGCGACACCGAGATCCGGTCGCCGTTCATGTGCATGTCGTAGGCCCAGACCATGCGCTCGTTCTCGACGATGTCGTAGTAGCGCGCATCGAACGTGACGGCCATGTCGCCGTGGTGGCCGCGGTACGTCTCGGAACCGCCGACGCGGAAGTCGAGGTGGTAAGCGTCGGTGCCCCAACCGTCGCCGTCGGCAAACCAGCGGTTCTTTGACTGCGGGTCGGCGAAGGCAGCCCAGACGCGCGCCGGCGCGGCATCGAAGGTGCGCTCGATGACGAAGCTCGAATGGATTGCGGATCGTTCGGTCACGGTGGGTTCGCTCACGGTTTGTGCTCCTTCTTCGGTTGGTCGATGGCTTTGGGTTCGGCGAGAAAGTCGTCGAGGCGATCGAGGCGGCGGTCCCAAGCGATGCGGCGATCGGAGATCCATTCCTCGACCGGTGTCAGCGCGGCCGGCTCGATCCGGCACGTGCGGACCCGCCCCGTCTTCTCGGTGCGCACGAGGCCGCTCGCTTCGAGCACCTGGAGGTGCTGAACGACGGCGGCGAGCGTCATGTCGAGCGGTCGGGCCAGCTCGCTCACCGAGGCCGGGCCCCGGCTCAGTCGTTCGACCATCCCTCGGCGACTCGGGTCGGCCAGGGCCTGGAACACCCGGTCGAGCGTCGCTCCTTGGTTAAGCATGTACTTGAGTATCCCGGCGTCGCCGACGAGAGTCAAGGAAACGCTTGAGTGTCGATCCCGCCGGTTCCGTTCGTCGTCGGTGCAGGATTGTCGAACGAGGAGGTTTCCTATGGCCGACCTGATGCCCATGGTGCACGCGGAGCGGGGCTCGCTGAGCGAGTACCTGGACACGTTGCCGCCCGAGCGATGGAACGCGCCGACGTGGTGCGACAAGTGGAACGTGCAGGAGCTCGTCGCCCATCTCACCGCGGCCGCCAACATCACCGCGCCGCATTTCTTCGGCGGTTTCGTGAAGGCCGGCTTCAGCTTCGACAAGACGGTCGACCGGGACCTCCGCAACTACTCGGAGGGTACGCCGAGCGACGTGAAGGCTCGCTACGACGCGATCATCACGAGCAGCCGCAAGCCGCCGGGTCCGGCGTACGTCGCGCTCGGCGAGGTGATGGTGCACGGCGAGGACATTCGTCGTGCCCAAGGTTCGCGGGGTGAGCACCCGGAGGAGCACCTCGTGACGTTGGCGGACCTCTACAAGAACGCGGGCGCGCCGCTGCGTGCGAAGAAGCGTGTCGTCGGCCTGAAGCTGCAGGCAACGGATGCCGACTGGTCGACGGGCGAAGGTCCGGAGGTCGCGGGTCCGTGTATGTCGTTGATCATGGCGATGGTCGGCCGCACCGGTGCGCTCGACGACTGCAGCGGAGCGGGAGTGGGCACGCTGCGATCGCGCGCTCAGGTGTGAGCCGCGGTCGGCTAACTCGTTGCCCAGTCGTGCAACAGCAAGACGGTGTTCCAGTTGCGCGTGGTCGCCTTCGTCGCGAGCTTGCGTTCGAAGTAGGCGTTGTTGATCTTGGTGCGTCCGTAGCCGTTGGGGCACCGCACGAACACCTCGCGCCCGTCGATCGCGAACTCGTCCGGAGCGAACTGCTTGAAATCGAGCGCACCGATCTGTTTCGGGGTGGGCTTGGTGTCGAGGAACGTGACGTACGCGTCGACGCCGAACGGGTTGCGCTTCACCACGCTCGTCAGCTCGGCGGGCGTGCGCAGTAGCACCGTCACGTCGAGTCCGGAGTCGTGGTGGATCGCGCGCTCGATCGTGGTTCGCACAGTCGTCTTGGCGCCGGTCGCTCCGAACACTACGTTGCCGCTCTGGATGTACGTGCGGACGTCGGTGTGGCCGATCGCCTCGAACGATGCGCGGAGGTCGGCCATCGCCAGCTTGCGCCCGCCGACATTCACGCCACGGAGGAGTGCGATGTAGGTGGGCACGGTCCGCTACGGCCTCGGCAGACCCTGTTGTTTGTCCATCATGTCTTCCATGACGGCCCGGATGAACCCGTCAGCCTCGTCGGTCAGGCCACCTTCGACGCCGCCGTAGATCGCAGCACTCATGGGCTTGTCGTCCTTGTGCTCGTGTGCGTACGCGACGGCGTCGGCGAGGTCGGTCGCGAAGGTGTCGGCGAGCCCGCCCTGGGTCTGCGGTCGGGTCACGGCCATGTGGATCGCGTTCGGGTACTGCTGGCCGTTGAAGCGCCAGCCTTTCGTCCGCATGTAGTCGTTGACGTGGTAGATGTCGAACTCGTCGCTCGTGAAACTGAAGCAGAACGTCGGCGCGCCGAGGATGCGCAGCTCGGGATGCGAGCGCACGGCGTCCTGCATCTTGAACGCGGTATCGAAGATCGCCTGCGCGTACTTGGTGTAGCCATCGCGGCCCATGCTGACGAGCGACGCCCACGTCGACGCGAGGATGCCACCCGAGCGCGAACCTTCGATGCCAGGTGACGCGTACTTGCCGCCGGTCCAGTCGGTCATGAAGAAGTACTGGCTGTTGCGCAGTGGTTTGTCGCGGAACGCGAGCACCGATGCGCCCTTCAACCCGTAGCCGTACTTATGCGTGTCGGCCGAGATGGAGGTGACGCCGGGGATGCGGAAATCGAAGATCGGGATGTTGGGGTAGCCGAGCTCCTGGCCCCACGGCAGCAGGAACCCGCCCAGGCAACCGTCGACGTGGAGCCCGATGCCCTTCTCGAGTGCAAGGTCCGACAACTCCGAGATGGGGTCGATCGTTCCGTAGCCATAGTTGCAGGCCGAGCCGACCATGGCGATCGTGTTCTCGTCGATGAGCTTCGCCATCTCGGCCACGTCGGCCTGCATCGTCTTCGGGTCGATCGGTGCGCGCCGGCACTCGATCGCGAGCAAGTGGCATGCCTTGTCGAACGCCGGGTGCGCGGTCTCGGGCTTGACGAAGTTCGGGCGGTCGATGCCGCGGTGTTGCTTGGCGAACTCCCGGTACGCGAGTACGGCGTGCAGGATGCTCCCGCTGCCACCCGAGGTGACGAGGCCGACCGGCTCGCCGTCGGTGACTGCATCGGCATGGAGCATGTCGAGCGTCATCGCGATGATCTCGCCTTCGAACTTGGTCATGCTCGGGCACATGTCGCGCTGCAGCGCGTTCATGTGTGCGAAGAGCTCGAAGGCGCGGCCGAGGAACTCGTAGTGCGTGTGGTCGCCGCAGTACATGGTCCCGGAGCACTTCCCGGTCTCCCAGGTTGCGTCCTCGCTATGGGCGAAGCCCTCCAGCTCGGTGATGATCGAGTCGCGTGACCGTCCTTCGGAGGGCATGCCCCGCAGCACGTCGTGGGTGGTGGCGTACGGATAAGCCGAGCTCATGAAAGCGCCTCACTGATCGGGAGAAGGGCAGCGTAGGCAGCCTCGAACTGCTCGTGTCGATCGGAGAAGAGGCGGCGATGTTCGGGCCGGGGCTCGAACCGCTGGTGGCCGCCGCTCGGCTCCCGGTCGAGGTCGGCGCGAGTGCAGACCCCGGCGCGTTCGAGGGCGAGGAGCGCGGTGGCACGGGCGATCGCCACGTCGGGCGCGGTGAGTGCGAGCACGGGCCGGTCGAGCACGTCGGCGAGCACCTGGCACCACTCCACCGACCGGGCCGCGCCGCCGACGAGCGCGATCTCCTCGATCTCCTTTCCTGTGAACGACTCGACCGGGCGCATCAGCCAGCGCAGATTGTGGGCGACGCCTTCCACCACCGAGCGCAGGAGGTCGGGTCGCGTCGTCTCCAACGACATGTTCACGAACCCGCCCCGCATGGCGTCGTCACCTTGGGGTGCGTTCGATCCCCCCAACCACGGTAGGAACATCACTCCTCTTGCGCCGGGACCGGTGCTCTGCAAGGCGCGGTCGAGCGCGCCGAACGGATCCGGGGCGCCGTGGTCGCCGAGCGCGTCCGTGGCGTAAATCAGGTTGCGGAGCACGTGCTCGAGCACCTTGCCGCCGAGGCCGTTCTCCGCGCACACCACGTAGCGATCGCGGTACGGGGCCGGCATTGGGAAGATCTGATTCTCGAGATCGACGTGGAACGAATCGACGTCGTCGACGAGCACGCTCGTGGTGCCGATCGAGATGCCGCCCCGACCCGGTAGGAACGCGCCGGTGGCGACCGCCGCGGTCGCGGTGTCGTTTGTGCCCGCGTACACGACTACGAAGGCCGGCAGCCCGAGCTCGGCGGCGACGTCGGGAAGAAGTGCTCCGACAGCGGCGTCGATCGGGACGAGCGGGGGAAGGCGGGTCGGATCGACGCCGGCGAGGCGCACGAGCTCGTCGTCGTACTTGGGCGGGTCGAGCGAACGGTTGTCGCAGAGTTGATACATGTAGGTGCTGTGCTGGCTCGCCGTGATCCGACCCGTGAGGCGCGCGGTTAGGTAGTCCATCGACTCGACGTAGGCCGCGGTCAGCGCGTGGATGTCGGGGCGATCGTGCTGCACGTAGAGGACGTGGGCGAGGGAGAGTCCACCGCCCACGGGCGGGATGCCGTGCCGCTCGACGAACGTCATGAAGGCCGCCGCGTCGCGGGTCATGATCTCGAGCGACCGATCGGTGCCCCGCTTGTCCTGCCACATCAGCATCGGCATCAGCGGGTGGCCCCGGCCGTCGATCGGCACGATCGAGGAGTACTGGCTGCACACACCGACCGCGGTCACGTCCGCGGCCGTCTCGGGGTGCGCGGCGGTGAGGGTCGCGATCGCGTCGACGAGCGTCGCCCAGGTCATCTCCGCGTCCTGCTCGGCGACGCCCCCCGCCCGGTTCAGCACAAGGGGACGGTGCGTGCTCGCCACAGTGCTGCCGTCCGCCGCGACGAGCGCGACCTTGACATTGGTGGTCCCGACGTCGATCCCCAGCGCGCTCACCATTGCCGCCCATATTGGCCGGTCTCCGGCAGATGAGGCAGATCGAATAGTTCGACTCCCTAATGGTTTGGTACCTTGCGAAGAGATGACCGACTTCCCTCGCGACCTTGCGCGCGCCGATCTGCCCCGGGCGGCCCGGGCGCTGACGCTCGCGGCCCGGTCGCTGGAGCGCGCGGCCGCAGCCTGTGATCTGACGCTGGCCCAGTTCCGGATCCTCGCCCTGATCGCAGCGGGCGACGAGCGCTCCTCACTCCTGGCCGAACGGCTCGCGGTCGCCAAACCGACGATCACCGCGGTCGTCGACGGGTTGGTCGAGCGCCATCTGGTGGTCCGGGAAGCTGTCGTGGGCGATCGGCGTTCCATCCGGGTGGCGCTGACGCCGACGGGCGTCGTCGCGCTGCGCGCCGCCGAGGACGAGATGAGCGACACCCTCGACCGGATCTTCGAACACGCCCGCGCCCGCGACCATCTCCTCGGCGCGCTCCTCGATCTCGACGACGCGCTTGCGCTGCGCATGGAAGCGCGCCTTCAGGCCGCGCGCAGTCACGAGGTGACGACGTGACGGCGGTCGTCGACGAGGCTCCCGGCGCGAACCCGAGCGCCGGCGGGGACACGGGCACCCGCAAGGTGAAGAAGCAGGGCTGGATCCGGCGCCTCGTCGGCTACATGGCGCCGCACAAGAAGAACGCGTACATCGCGTTCGGCGTGGCGATCGGTGGCCAACTGATCCAGTCGCTCCTGCCGGTGGTGCAGAAGGTCGTCATCGACGACGTCATAACGAATCACAAGAAGCCGCTCGCGCCCTGGCTCGCGCTGATGATCGCGATGGGTGTGTTGACGTTCGTGTTCGCGTACTTCCGGCGCTTCCGGGGCGGGCGGATCGCACTCGACGTGCAGCACGACCTCCGCACCGCGATCTTCCGCCAACTGCAACGCCTCGACTTTGCCCGCCACGACGAGCTGTCGACCGGTCAGCTGGTCAGCCGCGCGTCGTCCGACGTCGCCCTCATCCAGGGCTTCCTGCAGTTCCTTCCCATCGGTGTCGCGAACGTGTTGCTCTTCGTCGTCTCGCTCACCGTCATGTTCATCTTGTCGGTGCCGCTCGCTCTGGTGATGCTCGCCGTCGCCCCGCTGCTCCTCGTGACCGCGATGAAACTACGCACTTCGGTGTTCCCGGCGAGTTGGGACGCGCAACAAAAGGCCGGCGACGTGGCCAACGTCGTCGAGGAAGACGTCACCGGCGTGCGGGTCGTGAAGGGCTTCGGGCAAGAGGCCCGGGAGCTCCGACGACTCGCCGACCGTTCCGAGTCGATGTTCGCGTCGCGCGTCCGGCTGGTGAACATCCAGGCCCGCCTGCAGCCCGCGATGCAGACGATTCCGGCGTTCGGTCAGGTCGCCGTGCTCGCGCTCGGTGGCTGGCTCGCACTGCACCACCACATCACGTACGGCACGTTCTTCGCGTTCGCGTCGTACATGCTCCTGATCACGCCGCCGGTGCGCCAACTCGCAGCGATCCTGACCGTGGGCCAGCTCGCACGGGCCGGAGCCGAGCGCATCTACGACCTCCTCGACTCGACCCCGCACGTGCAGGATCGCCCGGGAGCCCAGGAGCTGCACGTCGAGCGGGGCGACGTGGTGTTCGACCACGTCACGTTCGGCTACACGTCGACCGAGCCGGTGCTGCGCGACTTCTCGTTGCGCGTCGCGCCGGGCGAGACCGTCGCCCTCGTGGGCGGCTCGGGTTCGGGCAAGTCGACGGTCGGCCTGCTGCTGCCGCGTTTCTACGACGTGCACTCGGGGTCGATCGCGATCGACGGTCTCGACGTGCGCGACGCGACCCTGCAGTCGTTGAGGGGAAGCATCGGCGTGGTGTTCGAGGACTCGTTCCTGTTCTCCGACTCTTTGACCGCGAACATCGCCTTCGGTCGGCCGAGCGCGACACAGGCGGAAGTCGAGACCGCGGCCCGCGCCGCCGAGGCCCACGAGTTCATCATGCAGCTCCCGTACGGCTACGAGACCGTCGTGGGCGAGCAGGGCCTCACGCTGTCGGGCGGCCAGCGGCAGCGAGTCGCGCTGGCCCGAGCGTTGCTCTCCGATCCGGAGATCCTGCTGCTCGACGACGCCACGTCGTCGGTCGACGCCCGCATCGAGGAGGAGATTCACGCAACCTTGCGCCGGATCTCCCACAACCGCACGACGCTGCTGATCGCACACCGGCGTTCGACCCTGTCGCTCGCGGATCGCATCATCGTGGTCGACAAGGGTCAGGTCGTCGACGCGGGTACCAACGAAGAGCTCACCGAGCGGTGCCAGCTGTATCGCTTGTTGTTGTCGGGGCCCGGCGACGACGCCGAGGGCATCGACGCGATCGAAGAAGCGGTCATCGACGACACCCGGGTCGACGGGATCACCCCGGCCGCGTGGCGCGGGCTCGACGACGACGTACTCCGAAGTGCGTTGATCACGGATCGCACGCGTACGGCGAGCCCGGCGGCGATGCGTTTCGGCGGTCCCGGGGGTGGCGGCGGCGGAGGAGGGGCCGCGGGCGGCGCGGCGTGGGGCGGCGCACTCGCGCCGACTCCGGCGCTCCTCGCCCAGGTCGATGCGCTCGAACCGGCCGATGCCGATCCGCACGTCGACGTGGCGTTCGAGTCGTTGCCGGCACCGCAGTTCACGTTTCTCGCCTTCCTCCGGCGGTATCGCGCCTGGCTCTTCGTCGGGATGTTCCTCGTCGCACTCGACGCGGTGTGCACGCTCGCCGGGCCGCTGCTCGTCCGGTTCGGCCTCGATGACGGCGTGCGCGCCAACGCACCGCGCGAGCTGTGGATCGCGACGATTGCGTTCCTGCTCATCACCCTGTTCGATTGGTGGGTCATGTGGGCGGAAGCGCGGGTGATGGGCCGCATCTCGGAGCGACTGCTCCACGCGCTGCGCATCAAGATCTTCGCTCACCTGCAGCGGCTCGGTGTCGACTACTACGAGAACGAGATGGCCGGCCGGATCATGACCCGCATGACCACCGACGTCGACGCGCTGTCGCAGCTCCTGCAGAACGGGCTCGTGAACGCGCTCGTCAACGTCGTGACGTTCCTCGGGGTCGGTATCGCGCTCGCGTTCATCAACCCGCGCCTGGCGCTGATCAGCGCGGGGATCCTGCCGCCGCTGTTCGTGGCGACGATCTGGTTCCGGGCCGAGTCGACGAAGGCGTACGAGATCGCGCGCGAACGTATGGGCGCAGTGAACGCGAACCTGCAGGAAGGCCTCTCCGGCGTGCGGGTGTCGCAGGCGTTCGTCCGGGAAGAGAAGAACCAGAACAACTTTGACGAGATCGCGGGCGGTTATCGCGACGCTCGGGTCAAGGCGCAGCGACTCGTCGCGGTCTACTTCCCGTTCGTCGACTTCCTCTCCGACATCGCGGTGTGTCTGGTCCTCGGCGCGGGTAGCGTGTTCGCCGCGCACGGCTCGCTCTCGGTCGGAGCACTCATTGCTTTCCTGCTCTACCTCAACCTGTTCTTCGCTCCGATTCAGCAGCTCTCGCAGGTGTTCGACTCGTACCAGCAGGCACGGGTCGCAATCGTCCGGATCACCGAACTGCTCGCGACGGCGACCTCACTACCGCCGCCCGCGAACCCGGTTCCGGTGCCGCGCCTCACCGGCGACGTCGTGTTCGACGACGTGCACTTCCGTTACGTCGGCGCCGTGGAAGACGCCCTGCGCGGGGTCGACCTCCGCATCCGTCCGGGGGAGACCGTCGCGCTCGTCGGTGAGACGGGCGCGGGGAAATCGACCGTGATCAAGCTCGTGGCCCGCTTCTACGACCCGACGAGCGGTCATGTGGAAGCCGATGGTGTCGACGTGAATACCTACGACCAGGTTCCGTTCCACCAACAGCTCGGCGTCGTGCCCCAGGAGGCGTTCCTGTTCTCGGGGACGATCCGCGACAACATCGCGTACGGTCGTGATGCGTCGACCGACGCCGAGGTCGAGACCGCGGCCCGAGCCGTCGGCGCACACGAGTTCATCGCCGGGCTACCCGGCGGCTACCTGCAGTGGGTGAGCGAACGGGGTCGTTCGCTGTCGTCGGGCCAGCGCCAGCTCATTGCGCTCGCGCGCGCCCATCTCGTCGACCCCGCGATCCTGTTACTCGACGAAGCGACCTCGAACCTCGACCTCCAGACCGAGGCCAGGGTGCAGGCCGCGATGGGCGTCGCGGCCAAGGGGCGGACGACGATCCTGATCGCGCACCGGCTGCAGACGGCCCGCCTCGCCGACCGCATCATCGTCATCGACCAGGGCAAGGTGATCGAGGACGGCGCCCACGACTCGTTGCTCCGCCGGCGCGGCGCGTACGCCCGCATGTGGGCCGCCGGCGAAGGCGAACCCAGCGCCGCCGCCAACTAGCGCGTTCCGCCCCGCGCAAAACACAACCAACAGAACAACCACCAACAGTTGTGCGACTCTTCACGCGTATGTGCTGATTTCTCGCACTGCTGTTGGTGGGGAAAGTTGCGGGTAGCGTCGGCGGGATGCCGGAGATGCCTGCCGATCGACCGGGGCGCACGTGGTGGCGCGACGGGGTGCTGTACCAGATCTACCCGCGCTCGTACATGGACACGAACGGCGACGGGGTTGGGGATCTTCGGGGCGTCATCGATCGGCTCGACCATCTGCAGTGGCTCGGAGTCGACGGAATCTGGCTCGACCCGATCATGGTGTCGCCCAACGACGACTGGGGTTACGACGTCGCTGACTACGTCGACGTCGACCCGAGCCTCGGGACCTTGGCTGATGCCGACGCGCTGGTCGAGGAAGCGGGCAAGCGCGGGATCCGGGTCATCCTCGACCTGGTCCCGAACCACACGAGCGACCGGCATCCGTGGTTCGTCGACGCGAAATCCGGTCGGGATGCGAAGCACCGGGACTGGTACGTGTGGGCGGATCCCAAACCCGACGGGTCGCTTCCGAACAACTGGACGATGGCGTTCGATCCCCGTCAGCCCGCGTGGACTTTCGACGAGGCGAGCGGCCAGTACTACCTGAACCAGTTCCTCTCGTCGCAGCCCGATCTCAACTGGTGGAACGACGACGTGCGCGACGCGTTCGACGCGATCCTGCGCTTCTGGTTCGACCGCGGCATCGCGGGCTTTCGCATCGACGTCGCCCACTCCGTCATCAAGGATCGCCAGCTCCGCGACAATCCGCCGGCAACCAAGGACGACCATTGGTACGTCCAGATGATGGGGCAGCGGTCGGTCTACAACGCATGCCGGCCCGAGGTGCACGACGTGCTGCGGCGTTGGCGTGCACTCGCAGAGACCTACGACCCGCCCCGCGTCCTGATCGGCGAGACATACGTGCTCGAGCCGGAAGCGTTCGCGAAGTTCTACGGCGACGGCGACGAGTTGAACCTCGCGTTCAACTTCATGCTGTTGCATTCGCAATTCGAAGCGTCGCAACTCCGTGACGCCATCGAGCACGCGGAGGCATTGTTGCCCGAGAGCGCGTGGCCGGTGTGGACGGGCGGGAACCACGACAACCACCGGTTCCCGACGCGCTGGTG
>JBBSFB010000072.1:0-19964 GCA_038239145.1 Acidimicrobiia bacterium | reverse complement strand
TCCTGCTGCCAGCCCTCCGGGATACCCCCCCCCCCCCCCCCCCACCAGACCCCCCCCCAGGGGGTGGGCGGGGGGGGCGCCGGGCCCCCCCCCCCCCCCCCCACCCCCCCCCCCCCCCCCCCCCCCCCCGCCCCGCTCCAACTCACCCCTGGGGGGGGGGGGCCCCCGCGCCGGCGCCCCCCACCCCCCCCACAACTGTTGCTGGCTTTAGTGGGCGAGGAGTTGGGTGGCGGCGTGGGCAAAGTCGAGCACGATGCCCGGCACCACGCCGAGGAACACGATCGCGCCCGCCGCGAGGCTGAGGGCCAGACCCGTCCCCGCGTCGATGACGATGCGGGGACCCCGGGCGGCTTCGTCGGCATCGTCGTCGGGCGGTGCGTACATGGCGAGCACGATGCGCAGGTAGACGAACGCGCCGATCACGGCCGCGAGCATCCCGACGATTGCCAGCCAGTACTGGCCGACGTCGATGGCTGCGCTGAACACCGAGAGCTTGGCGACGAATCCGCCCGTGAACGGCACGCCGGCTTGCGCGAGCAGGAACAGCGTGAACAGGCCCGCGAGGACAGGCCGGGCCGACGCCAGGCCGCGGTAGTCGGCGAGCTCGTGGCGGTCGTCACCGCGCCGGGCGACGAGCATCACGATCGCGAATGCACCCGTCGCCATCACCGCATACGTGCAGACGTAAAACAGCGCCGCGCTCGTTCCCTTGTCGGTCGCGGCCTGCACCCCGATCAACACGTACCCGGCGTGAGAGATCGACGAGTAGGCCAGCATGCGCTTCACGTCGGTCTGGACGAGAGCGGCAACGGTTCCGACGAGGAGCGACAGGACCGCGAGACCGAACACGGCCGGGCGCCAGTCGACGTCGTAGAGCCGGAACGCGCCGACGAAGATACGCAGGATCGCGGCGAACGCCGCCGCCTTGGTCGCTGCGGCCATGAACGCGGTCACGGGAGTGGGCGCGCCCTGATAGACGTCGGGCGTCCACATGTGGAAGGGCGCGGCCGCGACCTTGAAGCCGAGGCCGACGAGCAACAGCGCGAGGCCGACGAGCAGCGCACCGTTGTGGAGCAGAACGTACGTCGACAGGAACTTGGCGATACCCGTGAGGTTCGTCGTGCCGGTCGCGCCGTAGACGAGGGCGATGCCGTAGAGGAAGACCGCCGACGAGAACGATCCCAGCAGGAAGTACTTGAGGCCCGCCTCCTGGGAGGAGAGCCGGGTGCGGTCGAAGGCGGCGAGGACGTACAGCGCGATCGACAGGATCTCGAGCGACAAGAAGATGGTGATGAGATCGTTCGCCGATGCCATCAGCAACATGCCGGTGGCCGAGCACAACATCAACGCGAGGTATTCGGGAATCTCGAGGTTTTCGCGCCGGAGATAGCCTCCGGACAAGAGCAGCGCGAGCAGGGTGGCGCCGAGGATCACGGCCTGTACGAACACGGCAAAGCCGTCGACCGCAACCAGGCCGCTCAGCGCCTGATATGGGCCGTTGCCGTGGACAAAGCCCCACTGCACGCCGGTGAAGACTCCCGAGGTCGCGACCCCCGCGATTGCGATGAGCATCGAGGCCGGATTCACGCGGTCGTCGTGACGTACGACCGATCGCAGGATCACGATCGCGATCGCTGCGCCGAACAGGGCTATCTCGGGCGCGACGGCGAACCAGTCGACGGGTGCGTGCGCGATCGGTACGACGGTGACTGCGCCGATCACTTGCTTTCTCCCTTGTGCGGCGCGGCCACAGTCGGCACCGTCGGGGCCTTGTAGTTGCTGTTGAGCTCGACGTGGTGGATCAACGCGTTGACCGACGGTTGGAGCCGGTCGAGCACGGGCTTCGGGTAGAAGCCGAGGAACAACGACAGGCCGAGCAGCGGCACCACCGTCACGATCTCGCGAAAGTGGATGTCGGGAGTCGCTGCGTTCTCGTCGTCGGGCTCGCCCGTGAACGCGCGCTGTACCGCCCAGAGCAGGTAGACGGCCGCGAGGATCACACCCGTCGACGCGACCACCACGTACCAGCGACTCGTCAGGAACGCACCCAACAACGACAGGAACTCGCCGACGAATCCGGAGAATCCGGGCAAGCCGATCGACGCGAACGTTGCTGCGACGAACAGGCCACCGAACACCGGCGCGGCCTTCCAGAGTCCGCGGAAGCGGCTGAGCTCGTACGTGTGCCGCCGGTCGTAGAGCATGCCGACGAGCAAGAACAGCGCACCGGTGGTGAGACCATGCGACAACATCGTGAACAGACCGCCGGAGATGCCCTGGCTCGTGAGCGCGAAGATTCCGAGCACGACGAAGCCGAGGTGCGCCACCGACGAGTAGGCGACGATGCGCTTCAGGTTCGGTTGCATGGCGGCGACGATGGCGCCGTAGGTGATCCCGATGACCGCCATGATGATCAGGATCGGCGCGAGGTCGACCGCGGCCTGTGGGAAGAACGGGATCGCGAAGCGTAAGAACCCGTAGGCGCCGATCTTCAACATCACGCCGGCCAGGACCACCGAGCCCGCCGTGGGCGCGTCGGTGTGCGCGTCGGGCAGCCAGGTGTGGAACGGGAACAGCGGGACTTTCACCGCGAACCCGACCGCGAACGCGAGGAACAGCACCTTCGCCGTTCCGCCGTGGATATTCGCGGCGGCCCAGTCGGTCAGCGTACGAACGTCGAAGGTCAGCACGTGCGTGGAGTGCTGATGCATGAACGCGACCGACACGATGCCCGCGAACAAGAACGCGGAGCCGGCCATCGTGAACAAATAGAACTTCATCGCCGCGTAGCGCCGGTTGTCGTGACCCCAGCCCGCGATGAGGAAGTACATCGGCACGAGGACGAGCTCGAAGAAGATGAAGAACACCATCGTGTCGAGCGCGAGGAACACGCCGATCATCGCCGACTCGAGCAACAGCATCCAGACGAGGAACTGCTTCGGCCTGGGCACCTTCGCCGAAGCGAGGATCGCGATCGGGAAGAGCAACGCGCTCAGCGCCACCATGAACAAGCTGATGCCGTCGACGCCGAGCGTCCAGCGCACGCCCAGCTGACCGATCCAAGAGTGGTCCTCGAGAAGTTGGTAGCCCGATTTGAGCGGACTCGTCTCGAACTGCGTGAGCAGGAAGATCGCCATGCCGAACGTGGCCACGCTCGTCACATAGCCGACCGCCCGCGACAGCTCCGGGCGCCGGGCGGGCATCAGTATCGTGACGAGCGCGCCGATGGCGGGCAGGAACACGAGGAAGCTCAGCAGCGGGTACCCGAGCTTCCCGGAGGTCGACACGGTTGTCGTGAGATCACCGACGATCGGCATCATCAGAACGTCACCCGGGTCGCGACGTAGAGCAGCAGCAACACGGTGCCCAGCGCGATGCCCAGCGCGTAGTTGCGGACAAGCCCCGTCTGGAGCCGCCGCAGGCCGCCGCTCCCGCCCCGGGCCGCGGTGGCGATCCCGTTGACGGCACCGTCGATACCCGCGCGGTCGACGCCCTCGCTGAGGAAGCGGGCGAACGACGTGACCGGGCCGCCGACGAAGTGTGCGAGCCCGATGTCGAGGTACCACGCGTTCTGCAGGACGCCTGCGAACCCGCCGAGGCGCTCGACCGTGGGATCGACGCCGCCACGGCGCAGACCGCGGCGATAGATGCTCACGCCCCAGACGATGCCGATCACGCCGATCGTGAGCGCAACCGTCGAGAGGATCAGGCCAGCCCCGAACGACGTCGCCTGGTGCGATTCGGGCAGGTCGAGCCAGCGGTCGAGCACGTTGATCTTGTGGTTCGTGAACGGCAGATCGATGAATCCGCCGACGACCGACAGGAGCGCGAGCGCGACGAGCGGGAAGTACATCGTCCACGGCGACTCGTGCGGCTCGGCGCCGCCGTGCACCTCACCCGGGTGCACCTCGTCGGCCTCGTGCGCGTCGCCACCGCCCTGGACCAGGACTGCGTCGTCGCGGAAGCGCTCCGGTCCGTAAAAGACGAGCCACACCTGACGGGTCATGTAGAACGCGGTGATCAACGCCGCTCCGGCGCCGACCGCCCAGAGCGCGTAGTTGTGACTGAACCAGGCCTTCGCGAGGATCTCGTCCTTCGACCAGAAGCCCGCGAACGGGATGATGCCCGAGATCGCGAGCCAGCCGACGATGAACGTGCCCGCGGTGATCGGCATGTACTTCTTGAGGCCACCCATCCGGCGCATGTCCTGCTCGTCGTGCATGCCGTGGATCACCGACCCGGCCCCGAGGAACAGGAGCGCCTTGAAGAAGGCGTGAGTCACCATGTGGAAGATCGCGGCGCTGTACGCGCCCACTCCGATCGCGAGGAACATGTAACCGAGCTGACTGATCGTCGAGTACGCCAGCACGCGTTTGATGTCGTTCTGCACCAGCGCCACGCTCGCCGCGTACAGCGCGGTGATCGCCCCGACCCACGCCACCACAGTCCCTGCGTGCGGGGCAAAGTCGAAGAACACGTGGGCTCGTACGAGAAGGAACACGCCTGCGGTGACCATGGTCGCTGCGTGGATCAACGCGGAGACCGGGGTGGGGCCTTCCATCGCGTCGGGCAACCAGATGTGCAGCGGCACCTGGGCGCTCTTGCCCATCGCACCGAGGAACAGGAGCAGCGCGATGGCGGTGACCGACGAGTGCGGGAGCGATGCGATCGTCGAAGGGACATGCCCGGTCGATCCGAGGGCCGAGTAATCGAGGGTGCCGAGCCGCTGGAAGATGAGGAACATCGCGAGCATGAAGCCGAAGTCGCCGACGCGGTTCGTGACGAAGGCCTTCTTGCCGGCAACCGCGGCGGAGTTGCGCTCGAACCAGAACGAGATCAGCAGGTAGGAGCAGAGGCCCACGCCTTCCCAGCCCATGAAAGTCATGAGGAAGCTGGACCCGAGCACGAGGACCAGCATCGAGGCCGCGAACAGGTTCAGGTACGCGAAGAAACGCGAGAAACGCGAGTCGCCGTGCATATACCCGATCGCGTAGAGGTGGATGAGCGTGCCGACGCCGGTGACGAACAGTGTCATGGTCGACGACAACGGATCGACCAGAAACCGCATGTCGACCCGGAAGGTCCCGGCTTGGATCCAGGTGAATCCCTGCGACACGTTCGAACGCAAGTCGGGGCTGAGCGACCGCAGCGCCAGGAACGCGATGACCGACGCGACGAACGACAACGCGATCATCGCGGTGCCGATCCAGCCGGCTCTCGGTTCGCCGATGCGCTTGCCGAAGACGAGCAGCAGCACCGCGCCGAAGGCGGGGAACGCAGGTATCAACCAGGCGAGATCGAGAAGGTTCCGGGCGTGCATCTTTCAGTGCTTCCCGCTCCGTCGGGCCGCTCGGGCCACGGCTCGCGAATTGGTCCGAGACGTCGTCGTTGCGCGCACTGCTCGCCTCAGCCCTTCAGCAGATCGACGTCGTCGGCATTGACGGACTGGCGGCGCCGGAAGATGGCGATGATGATCGCGAGGCCGACCGCAACCTCGGCCGCGGCCACCACCAGCGTGAAGAACACGATCACCTGCCCGCTGATGTCGTTCAGCGCCTTGGAGTACGACACGAAGGTGAGGTTCGCGGCGTTGAGCATAAGCTCGATGCACATGAACATCACGAGGGTGTTCTTGCGAATGAGCAGCCCGACCGCCCCGATCGTGAACAGCATTGCCCCGAGGATCAGGTAGTACGTCGCGGTGATGTGGTCGGGGTACGAGAGCGCACTCAAGCCGTCGACCTCTCCGATTCGGAACCCGTCGACTCCGACGAGGCGTCGTCTCCGTCGGACGCGACCTGCGCACGATGTCCGCTGCGGCGAGCGAGCACGACGCTGCCGACGACCGCGATGACGAGCAGGACCGCAGTCATCTCGAACGCCCACACGAAGTCGGTGAAGAGGCTCTTCGAAAGCGTCTCGACGTTGCCGGAGGCGGGGGCGCCGAGCACTCCCCGGCTCGAGTGGGCGCCGGTCACCCAGCGGTTGCCGTGCACGAGCACCAGGATCCCGACGAGTACGAGAACACCGAGCACGATTGCGGTGACCCGTTGGATCGGATGGGCGTCGTCCCGCGGTTCGTGCTTGTCGACCCCGAGAAGGGTGATCACGAACAAGAACAGCACGACGATCGCACTCGCGTAGACGACGATCTGGATCGCAGCCACGAGCGCGGCGTGCTGCTGGAGGTACAGCACGGCGACACTGGCCAACGTGAGCAGGAGGAACAGCGCCGAGTGCACGGGATTGCGACCCGAGATGACACCGAGCGCGCCGATGAGCACCGCGGCCGCGGACACGAAGAAGACGACCGCCTCCACTAGTGGCTCCGCTCCGGCGGGACCGGCTCGGTCGCCGGCGCGGGCTCGGCCGACTGGCCGTGCTCGGGCGGGCGCACACCGAAGCCGAGCTCGCCCGACCAGTTGACGCGGCCTTCGTAGGCGCTCGATCCCGACGGCGACGTCGAACGCATCCACGCGCTCGTATGGTCGTCCTCGCCCCCGAGCCAGAGCTCCCACGGCAGGCGTTGGGCCCGGCCCTCGTCGTCGACGAGCAGCTGTTCCTTCGTGTAGATGGCGTCGCTGCGGTTCGAGAACGAGAACTCGAAGAGCTTCGTCTCGGTGATCGCCTCGGTGGGGCAGGCCTCGACGCACAGGTCGCAGTGGATGCACCGCAGGTAGTTGATCTCGTAGACGAACCCGTAGCGCTCGCCCGGCGAGACCGGGTCGTCGATGGGGTTGTCGGCGCCGCGCACGTAGATGCACCGCGCCGGACACACGCCGGCGCAGAGCTCGCAGCCGATGCATTTCTCCATGCCGTCCTCGTAGCGATTGAGGACGTGGCGACCGTGCAGTCGCTCGGGCTTGTCGTGCTTGACCTTCGGGTACTCGGTGGTCAGGCGAGGCTTGCCGATCTGGCGCAACGTCACGAGGAAACCGGAGAAGCGCCCCATCAGCGGAACTCCTCGATCTGCTCGTCGGCCTTCGGCATCGCCGCGAAGAGCACGGCGTACGCCGCGAGCGCAATGAGCACTGCGATCAAGGCGGCGGCGAGCCGGTTCCAGCCCGCCTCGTTCGCGACCTGGACCGTTGCGGTGACGAGCACCCAGAGGATCGCGAGCTCGATCAGCCACTTCCAACCGAACGACATCAGGCGGTCGTAACGCATCCGAGGCAACGACGCCCGGACCCACACCGTCGCGAAGAGCAGCGCGAGCACCTTGACGAGGAACCACAGCATCGGCATGAACCAGACGTTCACGATGTTGTTGTTCCCGAGGAACCCGAGCGCCGGGCCCGACGGTCCGCCGAGGAAGAGCGTCACCGCGATCGCCGACATCGTGATCACGTTCATGAACTCGGCGAGGAAGAAGATTGCGAAGCGGATACCCGTGTACTCGGTGTTGAATCCACCGACGAGCTCCTGCTCGGCTTCGACCAGGTCGAAGGGCGGGTGATTCGTCTCCGCGGTGGCGGCGATCAGGAAGATGACGAACGCGACGAACGTCTTCAGCCAGAACCAGTGTGTCGCGAACGACCAGACGTTCGTCCACTGCTGCTGCACGAAGATGTCGTGCGTCGACAGCGTGCCGGCCTGGATCAACACGCCCAGCACGGCGAGGCCGAACGCGGCCTCGTACGACAGGAGCTGCGCCGACGCGCGCACCGAGCCGAGAAGCGGGTACTTCGAACCCGACGACCAGCCCGCGAGCATGACGCCGTACACACCGAGACCCGACATCGCAAGGATGAAGAGTGCGCCCATCGGGAGGTCGACGACCTGCAGGTAGGTCTTGTGGCCGAGGATCGAGACCGTCCCGCCGATCGGCACGACGCAGAACATCAAGAACGCGGGCATGATCGACAGGTACGGCGCGAGCCGGAACACGGGCCGGTCGGCCGAGTCGGGGATCGACTGCTCCTTGAAGAACAGCTTGATGCCGTCGGCGAGCGTCTGCAGCACGCCGTACGGCCCGGCCCGGTTGGGCCCGATGCGGTTCTGCATGTCGGCGATGACCTTGCGCATCGCCCAGATATAGAGCATCACCGCGACGAGGAGGATCACGAACGCGACCGCGACCTTGATGACGACGACGATGAAGACCGACCAACTGACCGATCCGCTCAGCAACGGGTCGAGCGCGAGCAGATGATTCACCGCAGGCTCTCCACGCGGAGGTCGACCACCGGAAGATCGGCGTCGATGAGCAGCGCGGCTCCGAGGGCATCGGCCGAGAAGTCCATGCAGGCGATTCCGGCCGGTACCCCGGCGTCGGACCGGACCTCGACAACCTGAGAGCCACGGGTAGAGGTGACCTTGACCTGGCCGCCGGAGTCGACGCCGATGCGGGCGAGGTCGGCCGGGTGCACGCGCAGGCTCAACTCGGGCACAAGTCGCTGCAGGAGCGGCGTCTCCGAGACCAGGCGACCTTCGTCGTACAGCGAGCGACCCACCACGAGGCGCAGAGCGTACGCGTCGCGCCCGGGGGCTTCCGGTTGTTGATCGAGACGGTCCCACCGGTAGAGCGCCGGTGCGTCGAGCGAAGGAGCCGGCTCGACGACGTCGGGAGCCGTCGCGACCGCGATCCCGTCGGCCTTGATCGGGTCCCATGACGTCCCGTCGTCGGCCAGGAGCGACAGTTCGCCGGCCCGCAGCACCAGCTCGTCGAGATGCTCCGCCATCGGGAGGACCACGCCGTCGCGGATGCTCTGTGCCAGTTGGGCGGTCACTCCGGCGAAGGCGGGCGCCACCCGGGCCAGATCGTCGGTGACTTCGTCGACCGTGGCCAGGTCGAGGTCGTGTCCGAGGCGCAACGACAACTCGGCGGCAATACGCCAATCGTCCATCGCCGTGCCCTCGGGCGCAACCTTGCGCCCGACTCGCTGCACGCGGCCCTCGAGATTGCTGACCGTGCCGGACTTCTCGCCCCAGAGCGTCGCGGGCAGGAACACGTCGGCCCGTTTCGTCGACTCCGAATCGAAACCGTCCACCACGATGATCGTGTCGACCGCGTCGAGGGCGCGACGCGCGAGCGTGACGTCGGGGAAATCGCTGATCGGATCGGCGCCGAGGAGCACCAGCACCCGGACCTTGCCGTCGGCGGCCGCCCGCAGGATGCCCTCGGCGTCGAGGCCGCGTTCGGCGGGCACGCCGCCCCAGTGCTCGGTGAACCATTCGCGTCCGGCGGCGAGGGTGGTGCGGCCGGGCAGGAACCCGGGCGTCAGGCCCGCGTCGAGGGCGCCGTGCACATTGCCGCGCCGCAGCGTCGACAAGAAGCGGACCTCGTGTACTCCCGCGAGCTCGGCTGCGGCGCCGACGACCGACGCTGCGCCGGCTGCGAGATTGCCGCGCCCGACCACGACGACGACCGGACCGGTACGTCCTTCGCTCACACGAGTGATCTCGTCGTGCACGTTCGCGGCGAGGGCTTCACCCGGAACCTTGCGGGCGACGACCGCGGCGTGCGCGGACAACGGGTGGGCGACGGGCGCGAGGTCGACGAGCGGGACGCCGAGCTCGAGTACGGCCCGCCGGAGTCGCAGGAACAGGACCGGCACCTCGTCGCGCAGATCTTGGTCGAAGAGCACGATCGCGCTCGCGCGATCGAGGTCGGCGATCTCGGCCCGGTCCATCCCGAGCACGAAGTCGCCGGGCAGCCCGTCGCCGAGCTGGGCGTCGACGTGGTCGGTACCGATCACGCCCTTCGCGAGCACCGACCACACGTACGCATCTTCGTTGGTGCCGCGCGCGCCCCCGAGGACTGCGATGGAGCCGGCGCCATGGAGATCCTTCGCCTTCTCGATCGCGTCGGCGGCGCGGTCGAGCGCGTCGGGCCACGAGACCTGGCGCCGGGTACCGCCGTCGCGGATCTGCGGCTCGAGGATCCGATGATCGGAGTGCACCCACTCGAGCCCGTAGCGGCCCTTGTCGCACAACCAACCGTGGTTCACGGGCTCGGAGTCGACCGCGAGCAGGCGGACCAGCCGGTTCGAGGACGACTGCACCGCGCCCCGGCACTGGACCGAGCACGTCGTGCACGACGTCTCGACGGTCGACAGGTCCCAGGGACGGGCCCGGAAGCGGTACTGGCTCGCGGTGAGCGCACCGACCGGGCAAATCTGCACCGTGTTGCCCGAGAAGTACGAGTCGAACGGCTGCTCTTCGAAGTTCAGGACCTGCATGCGATCGCCGCGGTCGATGAAGTCGATGAGCGTGTCGCCGGCGATCTCGTCGGCGAACCGGATGCAGCGCGCGCACTGAATGCAGCGCTCGCGGTCGAGCAGGACGAGCTCGCTCAGAGGGATCGGCTTGGGGAAGTGACGCTTCTCCTCGACGAACCGCGACTCGCCCGGACCGAACGCGAGCGTCTGGTCCTGCAGCGGGCATTCCCCACCGCGGTCACAGACCGGGCAGTCGAGCGGATGGTTGATCAGCAGGAACTCGAGGACACCGTCTTGGATCTTTTTCACCGCGTCGTTCTGCGAGTGCGCAATCATCCCCTCGGCAACCGGAGTGGTGCACGCGGGCGGGTACCCGCGCCCGCCTTCGATCTCGACGAGACACATGCGGCACATGCCGACCGGCTTCATCCGCTCGTGCCAGCAGAAGCGGGGAATGTAGATCCCGTTGTCTTGCGCGGCTTTGATCAGCAGCTCACCCGGTTGGGCCTCGAAGGTCTTGCCGTCGACCGTGACCGTGACGGTCGTCTTCGCCGGCTCGTTCTTCCCGGTTTCCGGTTCCGCCGCGGTCACGCGTGCACTCCCGCTTCGTTGCCGATCTTGGTGAGTATCTCGTCGCGGAAGAACTTGTTCAAGCTCGCGACGCAGCTGACAGCCGACGGCCCGAGCGGACAGATCGTTGTCTGCACGAACGGCGCGTTGGCGACGCCCGGCGAGATGTTGCCGCCGACGGAAACGAGGAGATCGAGATCTTCGAGACGACCGAGGCCGTGTGACATCCGGTAGAGCACCTTCTCCAGCCAACCGGTGCCTTCCCGGCACGGGGTGCACTTGCCGCACGACTCATGGGCGAAGAATTTGGCGAGCCTCCAGGCGACGAGCACAGGATCGACCGTTTCGTCGAAAACCATCACCGCGCCGGAGCCGAGCATGACGCCGTACGTCTGTTGCACGAAGTCCATGTCGAGCGGCGCGTCGAGATGCTCGTCGCTGCCGAGGAGCCACTGCGACGACGCGCCACCGGGAATGAAGAACTTGATCTCGCGCCCTTCGCGCACGCCGCCCGCAAGGCCGTAGATGAGGTCGCGGAACGTCATGCCGAGCTCGACCTCGTAGTTGCCGGGCCGGTTGACGTGACCCGACACCGAGAAGATGCGCGTCCCGGTGGAGCGATTGACGCCGAGCTTGGCGTACTCCGCGCCGCCCATCCGCATGATGTGCGGAACGGTCGACAAGGTCTCGACGTTGTTGACGACGGTGGGCTTCGCGTACAGCCCGGCGATGGCCGGGAACGGCGGTCGGATGCGCGGCATCCCCCGCTCGCCTTCGAGCGACTCGAGGAGAGCAGTCTCTTCGCCACAAATGTAAGCGCCGGCACCGCGGTGCACGACGATGTCGCAGTCGAAACCGGAACCCAGGATGTTCCGGCCGAGAAATCCCTTGGCCCGGGCGTCGTCGATGGCGCGGGTAAGGCGTTCGTAGCCGAGTGCGAACTCACCCCGGAGGTACACGTACGCGGTGTTGCATTTCACCGCGTACGACGCGATCGTGATGCCTTCGACGAGCTGGTGCGGATCGAGCTCGATGAGCATCCGATCCTTGAACGTGGAAGGTTCGCCTTCGTCTGCGTTCACCACGAGATAACGCGGAAACGAGTCGGGCGGAAGGAACGACCACTTCTGCGCCGTCGGGAAGCCGGCCCCACCCCGGCCTCGTAGGCCGGAGAGCTTGACCTGCTCCTGGACGTCGGCGGCATCGGATTTCGCCAGCACGGCCCGCAACGAGTCGTAGCCGCCACCGGCGATCGCGCCGTCGAGCGTCCACGAATCGTCGGGCCGGTCGCGGAGGCGCCTGGTGACGATCCGGGTCTCGGCAACGCCTGCAGATGTCGCGTCAGGCAACGGGTGCTCCTGACACTGAGCGGGCCCGACGGGCGCCCGACCGATAGCCCTCGACGATCTCTTCCGCCGACGATGGCGACACACGTTCGTGGAATTCATAGTTGACCTGCAGGGCGGGCGCACCCCCGCACGCGGCGAGACACTCGACCTCTTCGACCGTGACGTCGGCCTCCTGCGCGTAGCGCGCCTCGAGGTGGTCGAGCACCTCGGGGCCGCCCGTCACGAGGCACGTGACGTTCGTGCACACCGACACCACGAGCTTTCCGCAGGGCCGCCGTTTCAGCATCGTGTAGAAACTGCATGTGCCGAGCACGTCAGCGGCGGTGGTTTTCGTGAGCTCGGCGATCTGCTCCATCGCTTCGGGCGAGAGCCAACCATTCTGGTCCTGCGCGAGGTGGGCGAGCGGAAGGATCGCCGACTTGGGGCGCGGGTACCGGGTGAGGATCTCCCTCGCCTTGGCGACGTTCGCCTCGTCGAAGAAGCTCATCGGTCGACCTCCCCGAGGATCGGGTCGATGCTCGACACGATCGCCACCGCGTCGGCGACGAGGCTGTTGGAGCCCATCGGGCCGATCGACTGCAGGTTGTAGAACGACGGTCCCCGGATGTGCATCCGCACCGGCTTCGCCGATCCGTCGCTGACCATGTAGCAACCGATCTCGCCCCGAGGCGACTCGATCGGCACGTAGGTCTCGCCGGCCGGGACCTTGAAGCCTTCGGTGAACAACTTGAAGTGGTGGATGAGCGCTTCCATCGACTCGTCGATCCGGGCCCGCGGCGGGGGGGTGACCTTCTTGTCCTGGACGCGGTAGTCGCCGGCGGGCATCTTCTCGATGCACTGCTTCACGATCTTGATCGACTCGAGGATCTCGTAGAGGCGGATGCGGTACCGGTCGAACACGTCGCCGTTCTCGGTGTAGATCGTGTCGAACTCGACCTGGTCGTACGCGAGGTACGGCTGCGCCTTGCGCAGATCCCACGCGAACCCAGTCGAGCGCAGGATCGGTCCGGTGATGCTGAGCTCGAGGCACTGCTCGGTCGTGATGACGCCGAGACCGACCGTGCGTTCGAGCCAGATCGGGTTCTGGGTGAGCATCTCGTCGTAGTCGGAGACACCGGCTGCGACGAGGTCGCACACGTCGGAAATGCGCTGCTCCCAACCGTCGGGGAGGTCGGCGACGACCCCGCCCGGGCGGATGTAGTTGCAGTTCATCCGCAAGCCGGTGACGAGCTCGAAGATCCGGAGCACCTCTTCGCGCTCACGCCATCCGTAGAGCAGCATCGAGACCGCGCCCATGTCCATGCCGTTCGTGGCCTGGAACAGCAGGTGGGAGGCGATGCGCGACAGCTCGCACATCAACATGCGGATCCACACCGCACGCGGCGGCACCTCGACGTCGAGCAGGCGTTCGACGGCCATCGAGTACACGAGCTCGTTGGCGAAGTTCGACGCGTAGTCCATACGCGTCACGTTCGTGGTGCCCTGGACGTACGTGAGCTCCTCGCCGGTCTTCTCCATCCCGGTGTGGAGATAGCCGATCACGGGCTTGATCTGCAGCACGTCCTCGCCGTCGAGCTCCATCATCAGTCGCAACACGCCGTGCGTCGACGGGTGTTGGGGCCCCATGTTGATGATCATGGTGTCGCCGAGCTCGTCGGTCGGCCACATGCCGCCACCCGCAATCACCATCTCGCGCGTACGCGACTTGAGCTCCTGCGCACCTTCGTCGGTCTGTCGTTCCAGGCGCGCGTCTTCCTTCTCGGCGGCCTGGTTCGCGAAGTCGCTCTCCGGGATTCGGCTCATCGCGGGCTCGGGTCTCCCTTGAACGTCACGGGCACGCGCGCCGCGGCATCGTCCTTGCGCAGCGGATGTCCCTGCCAATCGTCGGGCATGAGGATGCGAGTGAGATCCGGGTGCCCCTCGAACGTGATGCCGAACAGGTCGAACGACTCCCGTTCGGGGAAGTTCGCACCGGAATACACCGGAGTGAGCGACGGGACGGTCGGGTCGGCCGCCGGAACTTGCGCGACGATTCGGATCCGGCGGTTGCGCGCGTGCGACAAGAAGTTGACGACGACCTCGAACCGCTCGGGCGCGACTCCGGCGACGGACACTCGTGATCCGTCGAGGAGGTGATCGACCGCCACGGTGTCGACGAGCATCGTGAACTGTTCCTCGTCGCGCAACATGAGGGCGAGGTCGGCCATCACCATGCGGTCGACGTACACGACTGGCTGCCCGTGGCTCTCGACGAAGACCGAGCCCGGGAACCGGGCCACGACGGCCGCGGCCACCTCGTCCGAGATCGGCTCGCGCGCGGCCTCGCCGTCAGTCGCGGGCTCGTGATCATCTTCACGAGCCGTGTCGTCCGCCATTCCCGTCGCCTTGATCGAGTCGTGTCAGGAAGAAGTCGAGAGCCCGACCGGCTCGCGACCGAGATCGATAGCTGCGCCGCCGGTCGGCGACGCTTCCCGCCGGCGCAACAGTTCGCCGGTACGGATCTGCTCGTGCAGCGTGAGGATGCCGTGCATCAACGTCTCGGGGCCGGGCGGGCAACCCGGTACGTACACGTCGACCGGGACGATCTGGTCGACACCCTGCACGATCGCGTAGTTGTTGAACATGCCACCGCTGCTCGCGCACACGCCCATGGAGATGACCCACTTGGGCTCGACCATCTGGTCGTAGACCTGGCGCAGCACCGGGGCCATCTTCTGCGACACGCGCCCGGCCACGATCATCAGATCGGCCTGGCGCGGGCTCGCGCGGAAGACCTCCATACCGAAGCGCGCGAGGTCGTAGTGCGCGGCGCCGGTGGCCATCATCTCGATCGCGCAGCACGCGAGACCGAACGTGGCCGGGAACACCGAGTTGCGCCGACCCCAACGCACGACGTCTTCGAGCCGCGCAGTCGCGAAGTTGTGCGGGATCTGATCGAGACCCATCAGGCCGCCTCGTCTTCGACACCGAGGCCGGTCGCGTCGCCGGCGGTCGCGCTCGGGTCGTACATCGCAGTCCCGGTGCGCAGCAAGGGTCCGGGCATGCGTTGCAGCACGTCCTTGACCGGTCCCCAATCGAGCGCGCCGACCGACAACAGGTACGCGAACGGCACGAGCAACGTGAGCACGAACACGGCCATCGCGATGAGGCCGAACGCGCCGAGGCCGCGGAACACGACCGAGAACGGATAGAGGAAGACGATCTCCACGTCGAGGACGATGAACGCCATAGCGACGAGATAAAACTTCACGGGGAAGCGCTCGGCCGGCTCTTCCTCGGGGACGATGCCACATTCGTACGGCGCCTGCTTGGCCGAGTTCGGCCGCTGGGGCGCGAGCATCTGTGACGCCACGAACGACAGCATTACGAATGCGATCACGAGCCCGGCCATCACGAGGATCGGGAGATAGTCGGCCATTGGTTCCGACGCTACCCGACTACCCGCCCGGAAGAGCGAAGCGTCTGCACTAGCGTGCGCCCGCGATGACCGAGCCGTCGCCTCCGGAAGCGTCGGGGACGTCCGAGTCGGGTGTCCCCGATTCCGGAAGTTCGCAGAGACAGAAGTACATCGACTTCTTCCTCTACGCGTCCGCGGCGGCCACCTATATCCCGCTGGCGATCTACAACAAGTGGTTGCTCGACTGGATCGTCGGGCCCTTGTGGCTGGTCGCGTGGGTGTGGGGCCTGCCCTCGCTCGTCAAGCTCGTGCGCCGGCAGCCGGTCAAGCCGCGCCGTGGTCCCGATCGGACCCCTGGATGAGTTGGGCGGCGCACCAATTCGAGGTCTACGCGGTCGAGGCGCACCTCCCCAAGAAGATGAAGGGCCAGATCAGCTGGTTCGCGATCTTCTTCGGCGACTTCACCCCCGATTTCCTGGCCAAGTTCTGGGTCTACGGGTTCAACTTCCACGGCAAGCACTACGGCGCGTCGAAGCCGTACCAGTGGCACCGGGGTTGGCCGGGCATGGGTATCAGCCACACGCTCTTCTTCGGGGCGATGTGCTGCCTCGGGATCTGGGCCTGGAAGCACAACCGGGCCTGGACGATCGGGTTCCTGCTCGGATTCGCCGCCCACGTGCTCACCGACGTGAACGACAGCATCGGGACGATGCTGCTGTTCCCGTTCTCGACGCTGAACTGGAGTCTGCACACCTGGGCGTACGCGGCGACCATCAAGGGCGGGAAGTATCTCGACGCAGCGGCGTACTACAGCAGCCTCGGCTTCATGATGGACCTGTTCTGGTTCTTCGTAGTCGTGATCGGGTCGTGGCGCGTCCTGACCAAGGAGTTCTGGCGCACCAACATCGTCGCGGCCGATCCCCACGTCTGGTCGTGGCTGGGCCAATGGCTCGACGACCGGGGCCTACTGGCGCTGTACCGGGGCGTCTTCTTCTACGGGGTCTGCCGGATGATCGCGTGGACGACGTGGGCGCACGTCGTGGCCCGGCCCGTCATCAACGGCGTGAAACGCAACGGCTACCCGTGGGACCTCTCGTGGACCGGGCCCTGGTGGGTCCAGCACGTGACGCTGCCGCAGGTCACGCCGTGGGTCGTGCTCCCGATGGCGCTGATCCTGCTCGGCGTCGTCTATTTCGTCGCGAACGCCCTCTGGGAACGCATGGAGAGCGGCAGCATCAAAGAGATCGCCTGGCGGAACGTGCGCCGGAAGACGACCTGACGCGGGAACGCGAGCACGGCGTCGACCGCTTCGACGACGTCGTCACCGAGGATGGGCGCCGGGTCGAGATCGAGGTCACGCAGGAAGTTGACCGTGCGCATCCCGACGGCGAGAGGATGCGGCTCCGGGAGCAGGCCCATCGAGATGAGCGCGTCCTCGCAGGGTCCTTTGAACAAGAACCCGGCGAAACCGATGCAGCCGACCACCACGTCGGCTTTGCTGACACATTGCGCGCACATGACTACGGCTCCCTCGGCTACGGCACTCGCGTCGTGCTTCTTCGGACGGAGCCTTCGCTCGTCCGCACGCCTTCCAGGTTAGCCCTCGGTCGTGAGGCGTTGGCGGGCATCGGCGGGCCAGTCGGTGACGACACCGGCCAGGCCCGCGGCCGCGTCTCCGGCGAAGCGCGCCTGCTGCAGATCGAGGCGCTGATACCAGCAGTACACGACCAGGCCCCGCGCCGCGGCCGCCGCGATGAACGCGGGCGTGACGACGTCCTGGTGTGCGGACACCGCACGAGCCCCGATCGCGGCGGCGTCGGCGAGCAGCCGATCATGCGCGGTCGGGTCGAAGGTGTCGCGCAGGAGCGCCACCTCGGCGTCGGGTAACGCCCGGACATACGTGCGCACCGTCGGCATGTGCTGCGACCACAAGAGCACCTGATCCATCGCGCCCGCATCCCGGACCGCGGCCAGCACCGCGGCGCCCGCGCCCGCATCCTTGGTGTCGATCGCGAGCCGGACACCGGCCTCCCGGGCCGTCTCGAGCGCCTGGGCGAGGGTCGGCACCCCGATCTTGGCCAGTTGCGGGTCGCGCAGCCACTTCACCGGGAGCGGCAGGTGCTGCACGCGCAGTAGCAGCGGGTCGTGCGAGAGGACCGCGGTGCCGTCCCGGCTCCGGCGGGCATCGAGCTCGACGACGTCGGCCCCCAGGCGGGCCGCGGTCGTGATCCCGGCGAGCGAGTTCTCGCGCTCGTCCCTTGGCGCAGTCCGATGGGCGATCACGAGGGAGGTCATGGCACAACGGGGGTCATCGCGCGCCGTCGATCGGTCACTCCGGCACGACCCGGACGAGCGCAGCCACGGCCCGGTACGCCGCCTCGGCCGGACCGATCTCCTCCGGGCGCAGGAGATTGGCCATGATCCGCAACACCCACTCCATGAGCGTGTGACTCTGCATGCCGACCCGGGTCAGCTCCCGCATGACCCGCGGGTTCCCGATCGCCCGCACGAACACCCGTGCGACCTTGAAGTAAAGGCCGTAGACCTCCTCGAGCCGGTCGTCGTAGGTCTGCAGCGCCAGCCCGTTTCCCGAGGTCAAGGCCAGATGAACAGCATCCGCCGCGAGCCGGCCGGTCTCGTACGCAACCGAGATGCCCTCGCCGTTGAACGGGTTGACGAACCCGGCGGCGTCGCCGGCGACGACGAAGGTGGGGCCCACGCGAGGCAGCACCGAGCCTCCGGTCGGGAGCCGCCCGCCGGTGGGCGCGCCGGTGGCGGTCTCGGGCGAGAGTCCCCAGCGATCGGGGGCGGTCTCGCAGAATGCCTCCATCAGATGGGTCGTGTTGACGTGCTTCCAGCCCTGAAAGGTCGAAAGCAGCCCGACCCCAACGTTGACCGTCCCGTCACCTACCGGAAATATCCACCCATAGCCGGGCAAATGGTTGCCGTCGCGGTCACGGATGTCGAGGTGGCTCTCGATCCAGGGCTCGTCGTGGAACGGACTGGTGAAATAGCCGCGAATCGCCATACCGAGAGGGTACGAGCGGTCTCGGGAGGTCCCGAGGGCCCGGCCGAACCGGGAATTGGCGCCGTCGGCGACCACGACATAGCGGGCGCGCACGGGCGTGACCTTCCCCGAGTCCTTGTCGCGCACCATCGCCCCGGCGAGCAGACCACCGTCCACGACGGGGGCGATCGCCTCGGCTCCCTGCCAGATCGTCGCCCCGGCTTTCACCGCCTGCTCGGCGACCATCTCGTCGAGCTCGCGCCGCCGGACGACGTATCCGTACGGCGGGAAATCGGGATGGTCGGGCCAGGCGAGCTCCAACGTGACCCCGTGCGCGATCGAGCGGAGCCCGTCGAAGCGTTGGAAGCCTTCGAGCCGCTCGGCCAGACCCATGTCGTGCAACTGGCGGACGGCGCGCGGAGTGAGACCGTCCCCACAGGTCTTCTCGCGCGGAAAGTGCTTCTTTTCCAGGGCGAGTACCCGATGTCCATGGGAGGCCAGCCAGTATGAGGCGGCCGCGCCGGACGGTCCGGCGCCGATGACGAGCACGTCGAGATCGCCAAGCTGATCCGCAGGGAAATCGCCGGAAGAATCGTTGGGAAATTCGCTCGGATCATGCGCGTTCACGAGCACATGATCACATGCTCGGAGGGTTCGAAACGAAGCGTGAAGTCGAGTGGCGCACAATGTGCCGCACCCGCCCCTAGCGTGGTAACAAGAGCAACACGGCCGACGTGAAAAGGAGCGCCGGGGAGCATGCGCGACATACACGTATGGCACCTCCTCGCGGTGCACGTTCCCAATGTGCTACCGCGAACTTTCTTGTCGTTCCACGTTCCGTGGCTACGCAAGGCCGCACGCCTCCTGTATGGGATCGTGCTCTTCGCGATCGGGTGCGTCGCCGCGTCGCTCGTGATCCGCACGCCCAAACGCAGCGACGAACCGCCCACCTGGGCGCAGTGCGTCCTTGGCGCGATGTTCGTGTGGGTGATGTTCGCGCTCGGCTACGGCGTCATCCCTCACGAGTGGCTGACGTTCGGCAACTCGTACCTCAACTTCGACAGCGCGTCCTTCGTCTTGCACAAGAACCGGATCGTCCCGTTCGCTATCACGCGAGACAAGCTCATCGACGTCGGCGCCGCGCTCATCTACGGCGTGGTGCTCACGATCAACGTCATGTTCTTCGCGGCGTGGCAGAAGCGGAAGGTCGCCGAGCCGGTCGCCGAGGGCACCGAAGCCGAGCCCGGTCCGATCACCGGCGGCACGATCTTCTCGCGGCTGCGTCGCGCCAAGCGGACATCTGCGTTCGGCCGTCCCGTCACGACGAGCGAGTCGTAGCGATGGCCCGTAACGATGCGAATCCGCCGATGCCGGAGTTCTCGACGTCGTACGTGCTCCAAGAAGTCGACCCCAAATGGCTCACCCAAGCCGTCAAACCCAAACAATTCCTGCACATCGACCAAGCCGAATGCATCCTCTGC
>JBBSFB010000071.1:0-19987 GCA_038239145.1 Acidimicrobiia bacterium | reverse complement strand
GCCATCGCCGAATTCTTCGGGTTCTGATCATGCAGAACCTTCGTAATCGCAGCAGTCAACGTCGTCTTCCCATGGTCAATATGACCAATCGTCCCAATGTTCAAATGCGGCTTCGTCCGCTCAAACTTTTCCTTCGCCATGCTGATTCACCTTCGGGTGCTGCGAGTGGGGATTTATGGGTAGCGGAGGCGGGACTCGAACCCGCGACCCCACGATTATGAGCCGTGTGCTCTTACCAACTGAGCTACTCCGCCGTGCGGTGACGGGCCCACCGGGCCTGCCCCAACGAGCCCCCTTACGGACTTGAACCGTAGACCCCTTCCTTACCATGGAAGTGCTCTGCCAACTGAGCTAAGGGGGCGAAGCCCGACGAGTTTAGCCGAGCAGGCACGGGCCGCGGCTGCGAGTTGCGTAGCGTCACCGTCGTGCCGCCCACGAGCCCCTGTCGGACCCGGTTGGTCGAGCGCCGGGATGCGGACGCGCTGCGCGCGATCTACAACGTCGAGGTGCTCGAGTCGACCGTCACCTTCGACCTCCGGCCCCGGTCTCTCGCGGAACAGGTGGCGTGGATCGACGAGCACTCGGGTGGGCATCCGGCGATCGTCGCGGTAGACGCCCACGACGATGTCGCGGGATTCGCGTCACTCAGCGCGTACCGGCCCCGGCCCGCGTACTCGACCACCGTCGAGGACTCGATCTACGTCCACCGGGACGCCCGCGGTCAAGGCATCGGCAAGTTGCTGCTCGCCGACCTCGTCGTGCTCGCCCGCGAGAGTGGGTTCCACTGCGTAATCGGGCGCATCGTGGGCGACCACGACGCATCCATCTCGCTGCATACCGCCTGCGGATTCGAGCAAGTAGGACGCGAGCGCGAGGTAGGCCGCAAGTTCAACCGCTGGCTCGACGTCGTCCTGATGCAGAACATGCTGTAGCGATCAGCGCGCCAGCTGCCCTTGACCGCAGCGGCAAGGCGATGCGGCGCCCCGAGCGCGGGGCGAAGCGCCAGCGCTGAAGCCCGCCGGAGTCAGGCGCAGCCTCACATTGCGAGCGCCAGCGAGCCCGGAAAGCAAGCCTACGACAAAAGGAGTGGTGGGCCGGGTTGGATTCGAACCAACGTAGTGAAACACAACGGGTTTACAGCCCGTCCCCTTTGGCCACTCGGGTACCGACCCGGATCTAATCTAGCGAGTACGGACGAGCGAGCCCCTTGCGAAGCCGCGGGAGCCGAGTCGATACGAGCCGAGCCGTTGGGCGAAGCGAGGGAGCGATATTCATGCCGAGCTTCGACGTGGTATCCGAAGTCGATCTCCAAGAGGTCAAGAATGCAGTCGATCAGGCGAATCGGGAGCTCGCGAACCGCTTCGACTTCAAGGGCACCGACAGCACCGTGGAGTTGAAGGAGAGCGACAACGCGATCGAGCTCGAGTCGGCGTCGGAGGAACGGCTGAAGGCCGTGACCCAAGTACTCGAGGAGAAGCTCGTCAAGCGGAAGGTGTCGCTGAAGGCCGTCGACTACGGCAAGGTCGAAGAGGCGACGAAGGGCCGCGCCCGGCAGAAGGTCTCGATACAGGTCGGTATCAACGACGACAAGGCCCGGGAGATCGGCAAGTACATCAAGGGCCTCGGCATCAAAGGCGTGCAGCACCAGGTGCAAGGCGATCAGCTACGGGTGATGGGGAAGAAGCGCGACGACCTCCAGAGCGCGATCCAGAAGCTGCGCGAGCACGACTTCGGGGTCCCGCTGGAGTTCAACAACTTCCGCGACTGAGCGCGGGGCTCAGCCTGCGCATGCTGACGCGCCTCAGTGGCTGTGGACCGACTGGTGCCGCAACCGCGCGATGCGGTCGGCGGTCGGCGGGTGCGACCGGAACAGGTTGGCGAAGTTCGCCTGCTTCCCGGTCAGCGGGTTGATGATGTACGCCGTTGCGTGGGCGGGGTCGATGTTCATCGGGATCTGCTGCGCGTACGCGTCGATCTTCTCGAGCGCGCGGGCGAGGGGCTCGCCGGTGCCCAGGAGCGCGGCGCCGCTACGGTCGGCCTCGTACTCACGCGAGCGGGACAGTGACATCTGGAGCAGCGCCGCCGCGATCGGGGCGAAGATCATCATGGCGATCGCACCGAGCGCGTTGCCGTTGCGGTCGCGGCTGCCGCCGCCCATGCCGCCGAAGATCGCGCCCCACATGAGCATGCGAGCGAGGAACGTGATACCGAGCGCGACCGCGGCAGCCACCGAACCGATGAGGATGTCGTGGTTGCGCACGTGCGAGATCTCGTGGGCGAGCACGCCTCGCAGCTCTTCCTGGTCGACGACCTGCATGAGGCCCTGCGTCACGGCAACTGCGGCGTGGTGCTCGTTGCGGCCCGTCGCGAACGCATTCGGCTGCGACGCGGGGCTGATGTAGATCGCCGGCATCGGCATGTTCGAGCGTGTGGTCAGGTCGCGGACGATCGAATACAGCTGGGGTGCGTCGGCTTCCGAAACGGGAACCGCGCCCGCGGCTTTGACCGCGATCTTGTCGGAGAACCAGTACGACCCGCCTACGAAGACCAGGCCGAGGATCGTCCCGATGACCAGCCCACCGTTACCGAAGATGGATCCGATACCCATGAAGAGCGCCGCGAGGGCGGTCAGCAGCACCACGGTCTTGACGTTGTTCTTGAACATGTTCCGTCACCTCAATCTGAGGGAACACCGACCACCCGTCGGGTCTTCCCGGTCAACATGGTCGCACCGATTCCTGGGAGGTTCCTGCGAGGGCTGTGCGATTCAGTCGTAGTAGCCCGAGTGCACGTAGAGGCACGGAATTCCCTCGGCCCGGAACATCTCGACGTTGCGGCGGTCGTCCTCGAAGGCGAGCGCCAGCTCGAAGCCGGCGGTCCGCAGCTCCCAGACCGTCGATTGCTTGAAGTCGCGGGCGACGTCGTAGTCGCCCCAGGGTCGCGTGATCAAGAGATCCCACCGAATGTCGTACCGGCGCAGCCAGGCCTCGGTCAGGTAGGCGATCCGGTGCGGGCGGGCGGTCAGGAGCACGATCTGCAGCGCAGGATCGAGCAGCGCGAGCAGGGTGTGAACCTCCTCGATCACGGGGTCCTCGCCGCACGCCTCGAAGAATGCCCGCCAGTCCTGGCGGGGTGACTCGATGTAGTGCTGGCGGCTCGACGCGTCCGACAACACGCCGTCGATGTCGACGACGACCGAGCGCGCGGGGACCACCGCGTCGGTTTTCCATGTCCAGTGCTCGGGGAGATACGGCAGAGTCCGCTACTCCTCGGGCGGCTGCGAAGCGAGGTACTTCGACTTGATGCCGTCGACGACCGTGGGATCGGCGAGCGTCGTGGTGTCGCCGAGCGTCTCGTCTTCGGCCACGTTGCGCAGCAAGCGGCGCATGATCTTCCCCGAGCGGGTCTTGGGCAATTCCTCGGTGAACAGGATCGTCTTCGGCTTGGCGATCGGGCCGATCAGCTGGGCGACGTGGTCGCGCAGCTCGTCGACGAGCGCATCGTTCGGTTCGATGCCGCTCCGCAACGTGACAAACGCAGCGATCGCCTGACCCGTGGTGTCGTCGGCGCGACCGACGACGGCAGCCTCGGCGACCGACGGGTGATCGACGAGCGCAGACTCGACCTCGGTCGTCGAGATGTTGTGACCGGCGACGAGCATGATGTCGTCGACGCGGCCGAGCAACCAGAAGTACCCATCGTCGTCGCGCTTGGCGCCGTCGCCGGCGAAGTACTTGTCGCCGAACCGCGACCAGTAGGTGTCGCGATAGCGCTGCTCGTCGCCCCATACACCGCGCAGCATCGACGGCCACGGGCGGGACAGCACCAGGTACCCGCCCCCGGGGATCGCGACAGACGCGCCCGCGTCGTCGACGATGCCCGCCTGGATGCCGGGCAGCGGGAACGTGGCGCTGCCCGGCTTCAGCGTGGTCGCGCCCGGGAGTGCGCTGATCATGATCGCGCCGGTCTCGGTCTGCCACCACGTGTCGACGACGGGGCACCGGCTGCCGCCGATCACGCCGTAGTACCAGACCCACGCCTCCGGGTTGATCGGCTCGCCGACCGTGCCGATGACGCGTAATGACGTGAGGTCGTGCGTGGCGGGAAGGTGGTCTCCCCACTTCATGAACGTCCGGATCGCGGTGGGCGCGGTGTAGAAGATCGTGACCTTGTACTTCTCGACGATCGACCAGAGTCGGTCTTTGCCCGGGTGATCGGGCGTGCCCTCGTAGAGCACGGACGTGGTCCGGTTCGCGAGCGGTCCGTAGACGATGTAGGAGTGACCGGTGACCCAACCGACGTCGGCCGTGCACCAGTAGACGTCGGTGTCGGGCCTGAGGTCGAAGACGTACTTGTGCGTGTACGCGACCTGCGTGAGATAGCCGCCGGTCGTGTGCATGATGCCCTTGGGCCGCCCGGTGGTGCCCGACGTGTAGAGGATGAAGAGCAGGTCCTCCGCGTCCATCGACTCCGCCGAGCACTCCGTGCTCTGGTGCGCGACCGCATCGTGCCACCAGATGTCTCGACCTTCCTGCATCGCGCATTCCGATTCGGTTCGCCGCAACACGACGACGTGCTCGATCGACGGTGCCCCGGCCACGGCTTCGTCGGCGATGTCTTTCAGTGCGACGACCGAACCGCGGCGCCAGGCACCGTCGGCGGTGATGAGCACCCGAGCCTGGGCGTCGTTGATCCGGTCCTTCAGCGACTGCGCGGTGAAGCCCCCGAACACGACCGAGTGGGCGGCGCCGATGCGCGCGCACGCGAGCATCGCCGCGACCGTCTCGGGGACCATGCCCATGTAGATCGCGACCCGGTCGCCCTTGGCGACACCGAGCTCACGCAACAGGTTGGCGACGCGAGAGGTCTCGTCGAGGAGCTCCTGATAGGTCACGGCGCGGCTGTCGCCGGGCTCACCCTCCCAATGGAAGGCGACCTGACCGCCGTGACCGGACTGCACGTGCCGGTCGAGGCAATTCTCGGACACGTTGAGCTTGCCGCCGACGAACCACTTGGCGAACGGCAGCTGCCAGTCGAGGATGGTGTCCCACTCGCGGTGCCAGTCGAGCGCGAGGGCTTGGCGGGCCCAGAATCCCTGCCAGTCGCGCTCGGCGTCGTCGTAGACACCCGCGTCGGTGACCAGCGCGTCCTTGGTGAAGGCGACCGGCGGCGGGAACGTTCGGCCTTCTTGGAGGAGTGCGGAGAGCGTTTCGGTCATGCCCGCGGAGGCTAGCTCTCGCTCCAATGGAAGTCGGCGCCCGCACCGCCGGCGGCGTACAGCACGACCCGGTGGGCACCGAGGCCGTCGGGGTCGGTGAGAGCGGCTGCTTCCGATACCCGGCTGCGGCCGGTGAGCGCGGCCAGACCGCCTTCGGCCGCGCCCGCGGCCCACACCTCGCGACCTTCCCCGACAAGCTGCTCGATGCCGAGCGCGGCGAGCCACGAGTCCTGCCGATCGCTGACGATGCAGGGGAACGGCGCACCGGCGTCGAGCTGTTCGAGCACCACGTCGGCGGTGATGTCCTGCTCGCCCGGCGCCTCGAGCGGCCCGCCTCCTGCGGCGTGTGCCCGATAGGTGCGCAGCCATGACCGGTCGTGTATCTCGGCGATCGTCGTCGCGTAATCGATCGCGAGAACAAAACCCTCGCGTACGACGCTTTCGCATTCGCGCCACCAGTCGTCGATCCCGCGCGGAATCGGTACGCGTGTACCCGCGGGGACCTCGTACCCGAGATCAGCCTCCATCGGGACCAGCACCTCCTCGAACCCGTCGGCACCATCTCGGGCGACGCGGACCTCGAGCCAATGCTCGCCGTCGAACTCGGCGATCCCGAACGGCAGGTTGTCGAGCAACTCGTTGGCGACGACGACCGCGCCGTTCGCGGCGAGGGCCGGCATCTCGGCCAGGGCGGTGAAGACGGGCCCGGCGCGGCGCGCCGGCTCTGCACGATCTTCGTCGCCGCGGAGCACGAACGGCCCGAGCGCTTCGTCGGCCGGCTCCATCGCCAATCGCCGGCGCTGTTCGGCGCGGAGCGCGTCGGAACGCTCGACGAGCACGTACCGCAGCGCGCGAAGACATTCCGGCTCGGCCCTCAGCACCTCGCGGGCGAGGCGGCCGTTGCCGGCGCCAGCTTCGATCACGAGGAAGGGATCGGGCTCGTCGAGTGCGCGCCACAACCGGTCGAGGGCGCGGGCCATGCACACGCCGAACAGCGGGCCAACCTCGGGACTGGTAACGAAGTCGCGGCCCGCGCGCCCGGCGCCGTGACCGTCGGTAAAGAAGCCGCCCTCGCCGTAGAGGGCCGCTTCCATGAACCCGTCGAAGGTGATCGGCCCCTCCCGGTGGATCATCTGGGCCAGGTGCGCGGCGACGGCGTTCACACCCGCACCCCGGCAGCTCGCGTCAGAACGCGAGCTCTCCCACCCGGGCGAAGATCTGCGGATAGACACCGATGACGATGACGATCGCGAACGTGAGCGCGATCGCGGCCATCAGAGGCTGGGGCACGACGAGCGGGGTGCGATCCTCGGTGGCGGGCTCGTGGAAGATCATCGCCCGGATCGGACGCGCGTAATAGAAGAACGCGATGACCGAGTTGACCGCGGCGATGATCCCGAGCGCGATCGCCCAGCCGGTGCCCGCGTCGATGATCGAGCGGAACATCACGAACTTGGCGAACCATCCCGCAAAGAACGGGATCCCGGCGAGCGACGCCAAGAAGACACCCATGACGACGGCCAGCGTCGGCGCGGTCTGGAACAAGCCGTCGTACGACGAGATCTCAGCGCTGCGCGTACGCCTCGCGACCGCGATCACAACCGCGAACGCCCCGAGGTTCATGGCGCCGTAGATCAACAGGTAGATGACGACCGCGCTCATCGCGGTGTTCGCCTTGTCGAGGTGACCACCTGCTCCCGCGATACCTGCCGCCGCGAATGGCACCAGCATGAACCCGCCCTGCGCGATCGACGAGTACGCGAGCATGCGCACGATGTTGGTCTGCCGCAGCGCGGTGAGGTTTCCGATCGTCATCGACAGCGCCGCCAGCGCCCAGATCACGGGCCACCACGAGTCGGCGCCCTTCCCGCTCGAGGTGAGGAACCCGAAGTAGACGATGTTGATCAGGGCGACGAACCCACCCGCCTTCGATGCCACCGACAAGAACGCGGTCACGGGCGTGGGCGCGCCTTCATAAGTGTCCGGCGCCCAGAAATGGAACGGCACCGCACTCACCTTGAACGCGAAGCCGACGAGCGACAAGAAGATCGCGACCGCGACCAGCGGGACGGTGCCGTGTTGCGACATGTACGCCGAGATCTCGGACAGCTTCGTCGACCCGGTGACGCCGTAGATCAGCGAGAACCCGTAGAGCATCAGCGCCGACGACAGGACACCGATCAGGTAGTACTTGACCCCGGCTTCGTTGGAAGATCGATCGTGCTTGCGGAACGCGGCCAGCACGAACGTCGGGATCGAGATCGTCTCCAGCGCCACGAACAACGTGATCAGGTCGCGCGCGCCCGTCATGATGCTCATGCCGAACGTCGCCACGAGCAGCAAGAAGTAGAACTCGCCGTTGTAGTAGTCGCCCTCGCCGATGTAGTCGACCGACAAGAGCACGGTCACGTAACAGGCGACAATGAAAAAGGCCTTCAACGCGAGCGCGTAGTGACCGACGACGTACGCGCCGTCGAACATGACCCGTTCGTGCCCGGAGTGCGCCAGCGTGGCGATCGGGATCAGCGCGCCGAGCAGTCCAACCGCGGTGATGCTCGAAGTCCGCCACGACTCCCGATCGGGCAGCACGAGATCGGCGACGAGCACCACGACCATCGTCGCGACGAGGACGAGATCGGGCGCGAACGCATGCCAGTCGAAAGCCGGCGTCGCGATGGTTTGGGCCGCGGCAGACAGCAACTCAGCCCCCGGACCGTTTGGCCGTGACCACCGCGGTCGCCGGCGCGGCCGGGCACTTGAGCGACGGGGAGACCGGGGTGGTCGTCTTCGAGACGAACGGCGCCGCGGTCTGACACGCGACCGCGTCGTCGGTGACCCGGAAGATGATGTTCGGGAAGATGCCGAGTGCGACGATCAGCAGCAGGATCGGGACCCAGGCCGTCCATTCGAACGACGACACGTCGTGGATATGGGCGTCGGCGAACTCGGCCTTCGGTACTCCGAACGCGACCTTCTGCAACATCCACAAGAGGTAGCCCGCCGCGAGCACGGTGCCGATCGCGGCGACGACCATGTAGGTACGGAACAGCGGCTGCGAGAGGTTGCCGCCTGGGTTGAAGGTGGAAAGCACCGCCGGGAACTCGCCCCAGAACCCGGCGAGCCCCGGGAGGCCGAGGCTCGCCATGACGCAGAACCCGAGGATCCAACCCATCTTCGGCGCCTGCTTCAAAAGACCGCCCAGGCGTGACAGCTCACGGGTGCCGTAGTTGTGTTGGACCGAACCGGCGACGAAGAAGAGCATTCCGGTGATGAGACCGTGAGCGACCATGCCGAAGATGGCCGCGTTGATGCCGAACGTCGTGAGCGTCGAGATACCCAACATGACGAAACCCATGTGCGCCACGGACGAAAACGCGATGAGGCGCTTCATGTCCTTCTGCGCGAGGCATCCGAGCGCGCCGTAGATGATGCCGATGACGGAGAGCAGCCCGATCCACGGCGCCCAGCTCTTGGCCGCCTCGGGCAGGATCGGCAGCGCGATCCGGATGAATCCGTAGGTACCGAGCTTCAGCAGGATCGCGGCGAGAAGGACCGAGCCGACCGTCGGCGCCTCGGTATGGGCATCAGGCAGCCACGTATGGAACGGGAACATCGGCACCTTGATCGCGAAGCCGACGAACAGGCCACCGAAGATGATGAGCCCGGTGCTCTTCACCAGACCCGCGCCGGCTGCGTGCGAGAGCAGCACCATGTCGAACGTGTGCCCGACCCCGGGTACGTCGACCTTGAAATACAGCGCAAGGAACGACAACAGCATCAGCGCCGAGCCGAACAGCGTGAACAAGAAGAACTTGATCGACGCGTACTCGCGGTTCGGACCGCCCCACACCCCGATCATGAAGAACATCGGGAGCAGCACGATCTCGAAGAAGATGAAGAAGAGGATCAGGTCTTGGGCAACGAACGTGCCGTTCATGCCGACCTCGAGGATCAGTAGCAATGCGAGGAACGCCTTCGGGTTGTGCGGCTCGGGGAAGTGGTTCCACGAATAGATGACGCACAGCACTGTGATGAACGACGACAACGCGAGCATCGGGAGGGAGATGCCGTCGACGGCCACGTGGTAGTGGCTGTTGATGACGTCGATCCAGTTCTTGGTAACACTGAACTGCAGCGTGCTGGTCTTGTCGAAATCGAACTTGGCGACGGTTGCGATCGTGAATCCGAGGGTCGCGAGGGTCGTGAGGAGCGCGGTCCACTTGATCGCTTCCTCTTCTTCGCGCGGAATGAGCATCGTGATGACCGCGCCGATGGCCGGGATGAAGACCACGAGGGTCAACGCCCAGGAGTCGAACCAGGTATGCATCGAGCCGATTCCCCTTGCCTAGGTGAAGATCCAGAGCGCGCCGGCGAATATCACGACGGCAGCGACGAGCATGAGTGCGTAGAACTGGAGGCGACCGGTCTGCAGCTTGCTGACCTCGCCTCCTGAATCACCGGTGAGCGTGCCCAGTCCATTGACGATGCCGTCGACACCCTTTTGGTCGATGACGTTGTACGTGAAGCGGCCGAGCGCTTGCGCGCCCTTGCCCGTGTAGTTGAGGACGTTGTCGATGACGTTCTGGTTGAACCAGTAGACACCAGCCGCGATCGGGCCCTTGATACCTCCGACGATGACCTGCTCGTACAGGTAGTCGAGGTTGTACTTGTTGACGAGGAAGCGCTTCCCCTTGCCCGCGAGCGCGTTGCGCTCGCTGAGCCCTTGGGGCAACTTTCCGGTGTAGTAGGCCCAGACGATCCCGATGGCTCCCAACGCGAGCGCGACCGAGCCGATCGCGAGGAAGATGTTGAACGCGGCCGGGTTCGCGAGCGTCGGGATCTCCGCGAACGCGGCGGGATAGCGAGGCTGGAACCACTTCTCGAACTTGTCGAAGTGGGGGAAGTTCAAGAACCCGGCGACGACCGCGAAGAACGACAACACCCACAGCGGCGTGGTGATGAGGCGATTACTCTCGTGGGGCGAGTGCACCTCGGCGTCGTGCTCGACCGACGCCATCGTGTCGATCGGGTCGTGCTCGGCCTCGTCGACGTGCGGTACGGCGTGCGGCGCGTGCGCGCCCCGGTACTCGCCGTGGAAGGTGAGGTACACGCAGCGGGTCATGTACGCGGCGGTCATGAACGCACCGACGAGACCGACGACGAGGAAGAGCTTGTAGTCGTTGTGGCCGGCATTGGCCAGGATCTCGTCCTTCGACCAGAAGCCGGCAAGCGGGAAGATCCCCGACAGCGCAAGCGTGCCGATCACGAACGTCTTGTACGTCTGCGGCATGTACTTGCGCAGGCCGCCCATGTCGGTCTTCATGTCGAAGGAGTGGTGCGAGCCCGAGTGGCTCACCGAGCCGGCGCCGAGGAAGAGGTCGGCTTTGAAGAATGCGTGGGTGAACAGATGGAACACGGCCGCGGTCCACGCGCCGACGCCGAGCGCCATCACCATGTAGCCGAGCTGACTGATTGTGGAGTAGGCAAGAACCTTTTTGATGTCGTCCTGTACGAACGCGAGCGCGGCCCCGATCAACACGGTGATGCCGCCGATCGCGGCCATGGGGTTGATGCCGCCGGCGCCGATCGAGAAACCGTTGAAGAAGACCGGGTAGACGCGCGCGCCGAGGTACACGCCGGCGACGACCATCGTCGCGGCGTGGATCAGCGCGGAGACCGGCGTCGGGCCGGCCATGGCGTCGGGCAGCCAGGTGTGGAGTGGGAACTGACCCGACTTGCCGACGATGGCGAGCATCAGGGCCGCCGCGCACCACAGGATGAGCGTGTGACCAACCTTCGGGTTGGAAGCGGCCGAGTTCAGCGCAACGATGTTGAACGACCCGACGCCCGTGGCCCGTTGCACGACGAAGAACGTCATGATCACACCGGTGAGCAACCCGATGTCGCCGGTGCGGGTGGTGAGGAAGGCCTTGAGCGCGGCGTCGCTGTTGGGCTTCTCCTCCCACCAGTGCCCGATCAGCATGAACGAGCAGACGCCGACCAGCTCCCACCCGACGAGGAGCTGCAACGTGTTGTCGGCCACGACCAGCAGGAGCATCGACGCCGTGAACAGCGAGAGGGCAGCGTAGAAGTACGTGAAGCGCCGGTCGCCGCGCATGTACTCGAGCGAGTACACGTGCACGAGCAGCGAGATCAGCGTGACGACGAACATCATCATCACTGCGAGGCCGTCGATCTGGATGCCGACGGTGAGGCGCACCCCACCGTTCTGGAACCACGTCAGATGGTGCAGCACCGGCAGGACCTGCGCTTCGCCGCTCCCGGCGCCGAGGTGACCGATACTCCGACCGAGAGCGCCGAGCGCAGTTCCGCCCTTGGCGTCCTGCACCCGCGTGATCCAACGGATCAGCGCGCCACAGGCGAGCACGAACGACGCGCCGACGGAGAAGATCCCGACTTCGGAACCGTGGCGCGGCATCCGCTTGCCGAAGAGGAGGATCACGACGAACGAAAGCGCCGGGATCAGCGGTATCAGCCACGCCCTGTCGAGGAAGAACACCAATCAGCCCTTCATCGTGTCGACGTCGTCGAGGTCGGCACTGTGCAGGTTGCGGTAGATGAGCAACACGATTGCGAGCCCAATGCCTACTTCGGCGGCCGCGATCGTCAGCACGAACAGCGCGAAGACCTGGCCGATGTTGCTGTGGTGGAAGGCACCGAACGCCACCAGGTTGAGGTTCACGCCCGCGAGCATGAGCTCGACGCTCATGAGCACCAGTACCGCGTGCTTGCGGGCGAGGACGCCGTAGACCCCCGTGCAGAACAAGAACGCGGCCAGGATCAGGAACTCGTTGAGCAGCATCCCTAGTCCTTCCGGGCCAAGACCACTGCGCCGATCAGCGCGCCCAACAGGAGCACCCCGACGACTTCGAACGGAATGATGTAGGTGGTGAAGACCGCGCTCGTGATCTGCGCGGTGCGCACCGGTTCGGTGACGTTGACCTTGTCGGCGTGGAACGTGTGCACCAGCAACCCGACCAGAATCCCGACGAGGAACAGTGCGGTCACCGCTGCGGGCCACCGCAGGTCGTTGTCGAGCGAGTCCTTCGGGTGCATCGGTGCTCGCGTGAGCATGATGCCGAAGAGGAAGAGCACGATGACCGCGCCGATGTAGACGAGCACCTGCACCCAGGCGACGAACTCCTGGCCGAGCAGGATGAACTGGGCGGCCCCGCCCGCGAGGACGACCACGAGATAGAGCGCCGCGTGCACGACGTTCTTCGTACGCACGACGCCGATCGCGCCGAGCGCCATCGCCGCCGCGATGATCCCGAAGGCCACGTTCTCCGCGATCATTTCTTGCCCTTCACCTCCGCACCCATCTCGAGCGGCTCGGGCTCGGGCACGGTCGCCATCCACTCGCCGAGCTTGTGCTTGTCGTGCAACAGGTCGGCGATGCGCGTCTCGGAATACTCGAACTCGGGGCTCCAGAACAGCGCGTCGAACGGGCAGACCTCGACACAGATCCCGCAGTACATGCAGAGCGCGTAGTCGATGTCGAAACGGTCGAGGAGACTGACGCTGCGGGGCCGTCCGCCTTCGCGCCGCGGCGGCCGCTGCTCCTTGTGCCCTTCGATGTAGATGCACCAGTCGGGACACGACCGGGCACACAACATGCAGACGGTGCAGTTCTCCTCTTTGAGGGCGATGACGCCCCGGGCGCGCGGCGCCGGCTCTTCCCGCTCGTGCGGGTACTGGACCGTGACGGCGGGCTTCATCATCGTACGGAACGTCACACCGAGTCCCGTGAGCATTCCCTTGACTTCACGCTTCATGACTTCGCACCCATCACTGTCTTCGCATCCATCAGAACGCCACCTTCAACACGCCGGTGAGGAGGATGTTGCCCAACGCGATCGGAATCAGCCATTTCCACGCGATCGCCTGGAGCTGGTCTTCACGGAAACGCGGATAGGTGAAGCGTGCCCAGAACATCAAGAAGGCGACGAACATCACCTTGGCAAACAACACCAACGGCCCGAGGAAGTCGGCGGCGGTGCCGTGCACCCACGGGACCGACCAGCCGCCGAGGAAGAGCGTGGCCGCCAACGCTGCGAACGCGAATGCCGTGCCGAACTCCCCGATGAAGAAGAAGAGGAAGCGAAAGCCGGTGTACTCGACCATGTACCCGGCAACGAGCTCCGACTCCGCGACCGGCATGTCGAACGGGGGCTGGGTGAGCTCGGCCTGGGCGGCGACCATGAACAGGGCGAACCCGACGAACTGCGTGAGGATCAGCGGGAAGCCGATGCCGCTCCAGCCGAACAGCGAACCGCGCTGTTGCCAGAACACGATGCCCTGCAGGCTCATCGTGCCGGTCTGGATGACCACACCGACGACCGCGAGCACGAGCGGAAGCTCGTACGCGATCAGCTGGGCCGCGGCGCGCAGCGCGCCGAGCAGCGCGTACTTGTTCGAGCTCGCCCAACCGGCCATCAGCACGCCGATGACCGACAGGCTCGAGACCGCGAGCGCGTAGAAGACGCCGACGCCGCCGAATCCGCCCTTGCCGAACGGGCCGTTGTCGAGCGAGGCCACGGTGACGCGCGGACCCGCGGGCACCACCACGAACACCAGGAACGTGGAGAGGACCACGATGGCGGGAGCCAGCGCGAACACGCGCTTGTCGGCCTCGGCCGGCGTGATGTCTTCTTTTTGCAGGAACTTCAGGCCGTCGCCGATGAGCTGATACCAACCGTGGAACCCGCCCGGATCCATCGGGCCGAGCCGGCTCTGCATGTGGCTCATCATCTTCAACAAGAAGACGTAGCCGAGGATCAGCGCGGTGAGCGGCACGATCGCGAGCACGACCACCGTCTTGATCGCGAGGGTGGTTCCCCATCCGATCTGCAGTGCGATCACGAACTCGTCCTCACCGGTCGATGTCTCCGAGGATGAAGTACAGGCTCGCGAGGATCGTCACGATGTCGGGGACGTACACGCCCCGCAACAACCACGGGAGTATCGAGACGTTGCTGAACGACGCGCTACGGATCTTGGTGCGGAACGGGCCGGTCGCGCCCTTCGAGATGACGTAGTAGCCCATCTCGCCGAGCGGGTTCTCGGTGTTCACCAAGACCTCGCCCGCGGGCACCTTGATGATGCGCGGCACCTTCGCCATGAGCGGGCCGCTCGGCAGCTGGTCGAGCATCTGCAGCACCATGCGCGCCGACTCACGGGTCTCCTGCAGCCGCACCCAGTAGCGGGCGAAAGAGTCGCCGTCGGGGTGGGTCCAGACCTTCCAGTCGAGCTCGTTGTAGACGAGGTAATCGGGACCGTCGCGGCGCAGGTCCCAGTCGACCCCGGATGCCCGCAGGTTCGAGCCCGACACGCCGTACGCGGCGCCGAGCTCTTGGGGGATGATCCCAATGGAGCGGGTGCGCTTCTCGAAGATCGGGTTCCCGACGACGAGGTCGTCGAACTCGTCGCACGACGTCAGCACCTTGTTCATGACGGTGCGGCACTCCGAGATCCAACCCCACGGCAGGTCGTCCTTGATGCCGCCGATGCGATTGAAGTTGGGGTGGAACCGGCCGCCGGTGACCGCTTCGATCAGGTTGAGGACGTACTCGCGGTCGCGGAAGCCGTAGAACGCGGGCGTGATCGCGCCGACCTGGAGTCCCATCTCGCCGAGGAACAAGACGAACGTCGCGATGCGCGACAGCTCGGTCAGGATCGTGCGGAGGTACTGAGCCCGCGGCGGGGCCTGAATGCCCATCAACTGCTCGGCGGCATCGATGAACGGCACTTCGTTCGCGAACGACGAGAGCCAGTCGATCCGGTTGATCAGCGTCGTGATCTGCGGGTACGTGCGGTACTCGGTCAGCTTCTCGTAGCCGCGGTGCATGTAGCCGATGATCGGGTCGGCCGACACGACTCGTTCGCCGTCGAGCCGGACGACCAGGCGCAGCGTTCCGTGCGTCGCCGGGTGTTGCGGACCGATGTTGAGGACCATGTCGCCGGTGTCGAGCTCGACGTTCACCTGCGACTCGGCGAGATGACGAAACGCCGCCGGGTCGACTGCGATCTCGGGGAGCTCCCCCGGCGCCGGAAGATCTGTGGTGGTCATGCGGATGCACCCCCGTCGGCAGTGGCGTCGTCGCCGTCGCCGGGTTCGCCGGGCATGGGCTCGACGTCGACCAGGCCCGGCCAGGGCTTCACTTCCCGTGCGAGCAGCGGGTAGTCCTTGCGCAGCGGATGGCCCTCGAACTCCGACGGCAGATAGAGGTGCCGCAGGCTCGGGTGGCCGTCGAACACGAATCCGTACATCTCCCAGGCTTCGCGTTCGTGCCAATCGGCGCCGGGGTACACGCCGACCCACGAATCCGCGTGCGGATCGGACTCGGCGAGATCGGTCTTCAAGATGATGCGCCAGCTCTTGCGCCGCGTCGATTCGACGACCGCGAGCAGCTGATAGCGGCCGTCGCTGCCGCCCACCCCGTACGTCTGTTCCTTGGGCTGGGCCGGGGTCGAAGTGTCGCCCGAGCCCTCCTCGGTGACGGCCGGCGTGGGCATCCAGTCGATACCGGCGACGAACGACAGGTAGTCGAAGCCGAGCTGCTCCTTGCAGATCTGGGCGGTGCGCCGCCACGCGTCGGGGCGCACGCGCACGATCGCGTCGCCGAACGCGACTCCGTGCTCGATAATCGCGTCCCCGAGCTCGGCCTGGAGGCGCGCCAACGCGTCGGCCGCCTGCTCCCGCAGCGCGGGACCCGCGTCGGTCGCGGCTTCGGTGGCAGCGTCGTCAGCCAACGACGATCGGCTCCCGCGTCACCCCGCGCCAACGCTCGGCCGGGTCCTCACTCATGATCCGTTGCTGCAACAGCACGATCCCCTGGATGAATGCCTCGGGCCGGGGCGGGCATCCGGGCACGTACACATCGACGGGGATGATCTGGTCGACGCCCTTGGTGACCGAGTACGAGTCCCAGTACGGGCCGCCGCAGTTCGCGCACGAACCCATGGAGATGACGTACTTGGGGTCGGGCATCTGCTCGTAGAGGCGCTTGATCGCGGGCGCCATCTTGTCGGTGACGGTGCCGGAAATGACGATGAGGTCGGCCTGGCGCGGACTGGCCGGGAAGGGGATGACGCCCAGGCGCATGACGTCGTAGCGGGGGCCGGCGAGGGCGGCGCCCATCTCGATCGCACAGCAGGCGAGGCCCCATTGCAGCATCCACAAGGAATACTTGCGGCTGTAGTTGAGGAGGTGCATCAGGGGCTTGGGCGCCTTGCCCGAACTGATCAGGCCCATTTCAACAGGCCCTTTCGCCATACGTACGCGAGGCCCAAGAGCAGGATCGCCACGAACGCGGTCATCTCGACGAGCCCGAACCAGCCGAGCGCGTCGACGTTCACGGCCCACGGGAAGATGAAGACCGCTTCCACGTCGAAGATCACGAACAAGAGCGCGTAGACGTAGTACCGGACGTTCATCTGCCCGAACAGGGGAAGCGGGTCGGAGCCAGATTCGTACGTGATGTACTTCTCGTCCTGCGGCACCTTGGGACGCAGGAGCCGAGCCATGCCGAGCATGGCGCCGACCATTCCGAACGCGGCCATGAAGAAGACCGCGACGGCGAGATACTGCCTGTAGAACTCGGTCACGCGCGCTTCCGTTGCCGGGTTGTTTCGGGGTCGGGCGGAGTATACGCGGGGGGTTGTTTGGCGTGACGAACCGTGCCCTAGCCGTGGTCGCAGCCCCATCCGGGGGACTGTGAGCCGCCCTCGTATGGGTACCGTCGGCGGGAGATGTTGCCCACGTTCACCCACAAGCCCGAACCCGAATCGGCCGAAGAACCGACCATGGGAACGAAGCTGCCGTTTCCGGCCGGGCGCCGGGAGCCCCGCGCTCCGGACCCGTCGCGACCGCGGACCGCGTTCGTACTCTCCGGCGGCGGCAACCAAGGCGTGAGCCAGGTCGGCATGCTCCGGGCCCTGATCGAGCGGGGCATCGTTCCCGATGTCGTGATTGGGACCTCGGCCGGGGCGCTCAACGGCGCCGCCATCGCCTACGCCCCGAACCTCACCGGAGTGGCCCAGCTCGCGGCGGTGTGGGAGCAACTCCAGACCGATCACGTGTTCCCGGGAGGCCGCATCCATCGGGCCTGGAACGTGGTGCGCCGGGGCACACATCTTTTCGGGAACGACGGTCTCGCGGCGCTGATCCACCACTCGAGCCCCGCCCGCTCGTTCTCCGACCTCGAGATCCCGCTCCGGGTGATCGCCACCGATCTCGACTCCGGCGACGAAGTCGTGTTGGCGCGGGGACCCTTGAAGCCCGCGCTCCTCGCGAGTGCCGCGCTCCCCGGCGTCTTCCCGATCGTGCACCACGACGGCCGTCGCCTGGTCGACGGCGGCGTGGTGAACAACGTGCCCCTCTGGCATGCGTTGTCGGGACCGGTCGACCGCGTCTTCGTGCTGAACGTCTCCTCGGGAGCCGGTGACCACGTCGTGCGCTCGCCCCTCGACGTCGTGATGACGAGCTTCATGCACGCACGCAACCAGCGCTACGAGCTCGAGCGGCGCCAGGCCATCGAGCACGTCGACATCATCGATCTCCCCCGCCCGACGGACTCCCGCGAGCTCTTCGACTTCTCCGGGGCGCGCGAGCTGATGGACTCCGGCTACGAGTTGGCGATCGCCCGGCTCGACGAGTACGACCGCGAGCTCGTCGCGGCCCGCGAGACGGCGGCTGCGACGGCGGCTGCCGACGAGGCTCAGGTGCGAGAACAGCGCCGGCGTTTCCGCCTCCGCCGCGGCGCCTGACCTCGGGAAAGCCGCACCGCAGTCGGGCGGCGGCCCTGACCATTTCGCGAGAACATGGTCGAATGCGCTTCCGAGTCGAGCGACGCTTGCGGTTCGCTCCCCGGGCGGCGACGAACGTCTCTTGCCGATCGGACGGGGTCAGACCTGGCTGCAACGGAAGTCGCGACTGGTGCACCCCGCACGCGGGTTGACGGTGCTGACGATGATCGCGATCCTGGGTGTCGCACCCAACGCGCTCGTCGCGTGTGGACGAACCGGTTGTGGCGACCTCTCGTTCGACGGGACGGTCGTCGGCCGCCTGACACAGGCGCGGGGCAACACCGCGACGTTCACGCCCGTATCGACGCCCGACGCGGGGGGAAGCGAGCCGAAAGCGTCGACTCCCTCCGTCGGAAAGCCGTTGGCCGTTCGCTACCCGAACGCCGACATCCGGTTCTTGCAGATCGGCACGATGTATCGGGTGGAGATCGTCTGGGACGGCACGGGTTTCGTCTCGAGTGTCGACGCGCCGTGCTCCGCCTCGACCCGCTACCCGGACTCGTCGCCGGTCCGTGCCAGCCACACCTCTTGGCTGCGGCGCAATCGGTTGGCGTTGGCCGCCGGCCTTGTACCGTTCGCAGCACTGCTCGCGGTGTCGGCGTTCGCATGGAGTCGACGCCGTCCGCGTTCCCGGTCCTGTTCCCGGCGCGGTGACGGATCCCGACCACGCGCGCGGTGACGGACCGCGGATCCGGGCCTAGGTTCGCGGTCAGTGGCGCGGGACGATCGCGAACCTATCGATCTCGAGACCGTCGATCCCGTGACCGTCGATCCTGATGCAGTCGAGCTCGGCCCGATGGACGACGCGCCGAGGTACGAACCGCGGCGCGCCCGTCCCGTCCGCGCCCCGTGGATCTGGCTCGGGGCCGTCGTGGTCGGGCTCGCGGCCTGGGCCGTCGCCGCCGTGACGAGAGACGGGACCCCGAGGCGCGCGCTCCCGCCCGCGCCGCCACCGACCGCGCCCGCCACGATCGCTCCACAGCCCGAACAGATCACGACGCTGGCGCCCCGGCTGTGGGCGGGACTGCGCGGAGTCGGATCGGGACGGTTCGCCGTGATCGCCGACGACCGCCTGTACCTCCTCGACCAAGCGAGCACCGAAGCCGAGACCAGGCTCGTCCCCCTTCCTGAGGGTCACGTCACGATCGACGATCAGAACGGTTCTTCGCTCGTGGCCGACACGTTCGCGCAGACGCTTGTCGCCACGGCATCGAGCGGGACGCGAGTCCTGTCGGCCCGCGACACTGCCTTCCGTTCGGTCACGCCCTCACAATGGTGGTTGCGCGGCTCGGACGGGACGATTCGGAGCGACGTCGGTACCTCCGTCACCCACGAACCACCCGGCGTGCGGAGCGCGGCCGCGGTGCAGGCCGGTTTCGTCGGGATCGACCCGCCCAACGCGCGCTGGGTGTTGTGGTCGGGTACGTCGATCGAAACGCTCGCGCCTTCGACCTATCAGCTGGTGGCCAGCGACGCGACCCACATCGTGTTCCGTTACGACTGCTCCATCAACTCGTGCAGCGTCGACATCGACGATCCGACACACCACACCATCGTCACCGCGTTCTTACAGGGTGTCCCGCAGTTCGCCACGTTCTCGCCCGACGGCACTCGTCTGGCGATCGCCACGACGCTCGGTGGCGTGCTCATCCTCGACACGAAGACCGCGGCGATTCTCGCGGAGACGCATGCAGTCAACGCGGCCAGCCCGTCCCTGCCCGTCACGTGGACGGCCGACGGCGGTTCGCTGCTCGTCGTCCAGGATCACCAGGTCGAGATCCGGCGGGAGTCCGACGGGGCGACGACGTCGGGCATCAGCGGGACTGACGGCCTCGAACAGCTCATCGCCCTCCCCTGACCCGGACGCGGCGGCCCTTTTCATTCAACGTTGTGGGGGGTTTGGGCCCGGGGGGGGGGGCTCTCCGCCACCTCTTTGGGGGG
>JBBSFB010000070.1:0-20219 GCA_038239145.1 Acidimicrobiia bacterium | reverse complement strand
TGGGTGAGCCCGAGCTGTACCGCGGTGAGGATCCCGGTGGCGGCATTGACCGAAACGATGACCGTCGCCTCCCGGGACGCGGCGCGCCACACGAGCTGTACGGCTTCTCGGAGCAGGGTGGGAAGCTCTCGGAGTGGCTTGTGCCGTCGGCGCGAACTCAGCTCGTGCAACATCGAGCCCGCAGCCGCAGGAGCTTCGTCCTCCGCCACAGGCAGCGACGATATCGCGGGGACGTCCAGGCGCCGCCGGGAAAGAGCCGGCTACCCCGTTCTCGCGTCGGCGACGTCTCTCGGTTGGGCGGGAGAGACCCGCTACGCTCCGAGTCGTGCCTAGCGAAGGCTGTGACCTTCGCGACCGCGCATCCGAGTGCACGGGCGGCGTAGCCGAGTGGTACAGGCAGAGGTCTGCAAAACCTTTCACGCGGGTTCGATTCCCGCCGCCGCCTCCAACAGGACACGACCCCCGGGGCGATTTCGGGTCTACGAAGCCGACGCGAGCCCGACCATGGGCTGGTTCAGATGTGATCCGCCCATGGATCCGGAGAACCGTGCGTTCCCGAAGCTGAAGATGCCACCGTCGCGGGCGACCATGCGGTACCCGTCGCCGTCGGCGGTGGGGGAGATGCCGACGATGGGCTGGTTGAGGTGGATGGCGCCGGTCGACCCCAGGAACGGGGCGTGGAACCCGAAGATGCCGCCGTCGGTCGCGACCATCCAGTAACCACCGGTCTCGACGTCCGCGCTGATGCCGACGATCGGCCGGGCGAGCTTCGCGCCGGGATCGAGATCGAGCCGGGGTGCGGCCGCGGGTGCGCCGGTCAGTCCGGTGAACGCGACGATGGTTCCTGCGATCGCGGTCGGTACCAGCGGAGCTTGGGTTGCAACGAATGTGTCGGGTCGGCCCGGCGTCGGTAGCGCTGCATCGAGAGGCCGAGGGCGCGACTCGCGCCGCCGGCGGTCGTGCGCAGGCTGACGACCGAGCCCGCGACTGTGACGTCGTCGAGGCCGGCGCCGCGCAACCATCCAGTCACCGCGGCGATCTGCTCCGCGGTCGGACCGAACCGACGGGCGAACTCGCCGGGCGCGAGGTAGTGGCCGAACTCGGGCGACGCCGGGTTGCGTACGCCGTCGACCAACGCCCGCAGCTTCTGTGGATGCGAGGGTGCGAGGACGATCCCGAAGCTGAGCGTCTGACCGTCGGCGAGCGCGCCGAGGGCGGTCGAACCCGGGGGGATTGGCACCGCGAGCCGCGCCGGACGGGTCCGCCCCGTGGCCGCACCGGCCCTCGCCGCGGGAACGGACACCGCCCCGCCGGCGAGCGCCAGCGCGATCAGGACGATCGCGTTCGAACGCAGTCGAGTCATGTAGCTGCTCTCGGTCGGCGGCGGTCCTGGAATTGTCGGCAATTCCGCGGCCGTCTGACAGTCGCCGCTTCGCCTTGGGCGAGAACCGCTGGTCAGAGGGCCGGGACGGGGGTGGCGCTCGCTCGCCGGAGAGCCCGATACACGACGGCCGCGTCGCCGAGGCGGTGCCGGAGCTGACGCTCGAGCCCGCCGATCGGAGAGAGGTTCTGCGGCGCCCGGTTGTCCTTGTGGGGCACCGATGCGAACGGGGGCAGCGCGAGCGTGATGCGGTCGGCGAGGGCGACGACCGTTTCGGCTCCGAGTGCACCCGTGGCCTCGCACCGCACGACCCCGGCCCACGGTCCGCCCGGCGGTCCGGGCAGGCGCACGTACCATGACTGGCGGCTGAACGGTTGAGCGTCGACCCGGAACACCGGGGTCCGCTCGCCCGGACCCAACGCGCTCACGACCCGATCGAGATCGGGCGGCAGATAGCGGACGTGATGGGTCTTCACGATGCCTACGGCGTCGGGCACGTGCGCGCGTTTGCGCAACGGGCCGTCGAGCAACAAGAGCTCGTCGCCCCGCCGGCGCGCCTGTTCGGCCACGACGACTTCGGCTTCGGTCATGTCGTTGTGCACCGCGTACATGAGGGACTCGGGTCGGGAGTCGGCGGTCTTGTGGCCGAGGAACACCCCGGCGCGCGTGTCGAGGTCGGCGATGGCGGTCGTCGGCGCGTAGACCCCGCGCCCGACGACGACATCGACCACCCGGGCTCTCCCGTCGCAGCGGACCGCGCCCGCCGCGTACGACGCGAAGATCCCAGCGACCGCGTCACCGCCGGGCGCGTCGACCCAGGCGCGGGCTTCGAGACGCCGGACGCCGTCGACGAAGATCAACGCGTCGGGAACGACGGTGCCCGCAGGAGGCAGGCGCGGGCACCAGTCGGCCGCGTCGCACTCGATGTCGACGACGACGGTGGCCTCCGAGTCGGACATGTCGGCATCGGTCGACGTGCCGTAGCCCGGATCCCACGGGTCGACCGTGAACCTCACGACTCCTCCCGCGTGATCGCGCCGTCGGCGACCCGGAACCGCACCGGTACCCGTTCCGCGAGCGCGGGGACGTGGGTGACGATGCCGACCATGCGCCCCTCGGTGCCGAGCGCCTCGATGGTGGTGGCGACGGCGTCGAGTGTGTCGGCGTCGAGAGATCCGAAACCCTCGTCGAGCATGATGGCATCGAGCTTGGCGCCACCCGCGCTCGACAGCTCCGCGAGCTGGTCGCTCAACGCGAGTGCGAGCGCGAGCGAGGCTTGGAACGTCTCGCCCCCGGAGAGCGTGCGCACCGAACGGGTCTCGTCGGCGTTGGCGTGGTCGACGACGACGAACTCCTCGTCGTCGTTGGAGGCGAGGGAGAACCGCCCCTGTGAGAGCGCGAAAAGCGTGGTCGACGCGGCTTCCACGAGGACGTCGAGCGCCTCGGTCAGCATCCACTTCTCGAAGCGGTTGGAGCGCAAGAGCTCGCCGAGCAACCGGGCCACGTCGTAGTCGGCGCGCGCGGCTTCGACCTGCTCGCGCAGTTTCCCGGCACGTTCCCGGGCTTCGTCGATTCGGTCGAGCTCGTGGCGGGCGTCGCCGCCCCGTTCCATCACCGCGTCGCGCAACGTAGCCAGCGCGGTACCGGAGTCGGTGACTCCCGCGGCTCGGGCCCGTTCACCGAGCTCGGTCACGCGCTCGGCGCGGCGGCCCTGCACGCGTGCGAGCGCCACGCGCGCTTCGTCGCTCGCGGCGCCGAGATCGGCACGCGACTGCGCGCTCCAATTGGCGAGCGCGGTCCAGTCGGCGGCGACGTCGGCACCCGGCGCGGGCGGATCGAGGCCGGCGCGCAGCAGCTCCTCGCGGCGGGTTGCGTGCTGTTCGCGTATTCGAGCCGCGCGTTGATCGGCGGCCCGCGCCGCGGCCTTGGCCTCGGTCTCGGCGGCGACGGCGGCGCGTTCGGTCGCCCGTGCCGCGACGAGTGCGGCCCGCTGCGCCTCCGCGTCGGCGATTACGTCCGCGAGCCGCTTCCGGTCGGGATACTCGGCGATCGCGAGCTGCAGGATCGCGTGCTGCTCGCCGAGCTCGGTGCGGGTCGCAAGCGCAGTCGCGTGGGCGGTGGAGGCGAGCCGGTGAGTTTCGCGTGCGCCGTTCAGAATCGTGCGCGCCGCTTCGACCGCGTCCTCGCTCTTGGTGAGCGCCGTCGGCTTGCGCCGTTTCGGGACGACCGCGACCTCCTGCTCGCATACCGGACACGGTGCTCCCGCGACCAGGTGGACGCGTAGACCGTGCGCCCGGTGCGCGTCCTGGGCCTCGTCGAGCGCACTCCGGCGCTCGGTGACGAGATCCTGGGCGCCGCCGACGAGTTTCTCGGTGCGTGCGAGCTCGGTGGTCGCCTGGACGACGGCCCCGTCGATCGCCTCGAGTCGAACTGCCAATGCGGCGAGTCCGTCGTGCGCGTCGCGAGCGCGCACCAGCCCGGTCGGCTCGGGCCCGGTCTCGACCCGGGCTTCGGCCGTTGCGACCTCCGACGCGGCCCGCCCGAGAGTCGCGACCGCGACCGCGAGCGCGGCGTGGGCGAGCTCGATCTCGGCGGCCGCTTGTTCGACGCCCCTCGGCACGACGACCTCGGCGAGCAGCCGGTCGTGTTCCACGGTCGCCCGGAGCGTGGTGTCGAGCTCGGTGATCGCAGCCGCGTCGCGGTCGTCGTCGACGCGGGCATCGTCGATCGTTTTGTAGATCGCTCGGAGCTGCTCCACGCGATGTTGTGCCGCGGCCCGGGCTTCGTCGGTGGCGAACGCGAGCTCTTCGAGCCGGCGGGTCTCGTGCTCGACCGCGCTCGCAGCCTCCTTGGCCCGCTCCCGGGCGAGCTGGCCGATGCGGTCGTAGACGTCGAGGTCGAGGAGGCGGGCCAGGAGGTCGCGGCGCTTCGCCGGTTCGTCGTGCAGGAACCGGGCGAACTCACCCTGGGGGAGCACGATGCACTTGGTGAAGTGCGCGAACGAGAGGCCGAGGAGTTTCTCGACCGCGCCTTTCATGGCGCTGCGGTTCTCGGCGAGGAGCTCCGACGTGCCGTCGGGGAAGATCTGTTCGAGCAGCGCGTCGCCGCCCGTGCGCCCCTTCTGGATCCGCACGACTCGGGTCGCCCGGTAACGGCCGGGGCCGACGTCGAACGTCAACGACACCTTCGCCTGCTGCGAGCCGAGGCTTACGACCCGGCTTACGAGCCGCTCGTCGTCGTAGCGGGGGATGCTGCCGTAGAGGGCGAAGCACATCGCGTCGATGACGGTGGACTTTCCCGCGCCGGTCGGACCGATGAGCGCGAAGTAGTCGACGTCGGCGAACGACAGCTCCACCGGCGCCCGGAAGACCCCGAAGCCCTCCACCCGGAGATGCACCGGACGCATCAGCCGACCTCGGCCCGGGCGTCGTCGTACAGCCGGGCGAACAGCCGGCGTACCCGCTCGTCGTCGACGCCTTCGGAAGCTGCGTATTCGTCGAACAGCTCGCGTGCGCTGCGGCCGCGACGCGAGCGGGACGGCTCGGCCGACGTTTCGCTCGGCGGCCGGACAACGCGCACGTCGACGGCCCGAGGCAGGAGCGCACGCACCTCGTCGGCGAGGCCGGCGCGGGCGGGTTCGTGCAGGATCACGCGGAGCCAGGCGTCACCGGCGGTTTCGGCGAGTTCCTGCACTTCCGCGAACGTGCCCTCGAGGGTGCGCAACGACCACGCGGACCGGAGGGGCCGGGCGACGACCCGGGCCGGCGTTCCCGGCGCGGCATCGACGAGGAGTACGTGCTTCACGTCGTCCTCTTCGCCGAAGTCGACCTGGATGGGCGAACCCGAATACCACGTGGGCGCGGGCGCTTCGAGGCGTTGCGTGCGGTGCAGGTGGCCGAGCGCGACGTAGTGCGCTCCGATCGGAAAGCCGACGCCTTCGATGCCGTACTCGTTGGCGACCTGCGCGTCGCGCTCGCCGCCGCCGAGCTTGGCGCCGCGCACGTAACCGTGGAGGGCGAGGATGTTCACCGCGTCGGGACGGAAGGCTCCGCACAGCGCGGCGATGAGGGCGCGCATGCGCTCGGAGTACAGACCGCTGTTCGCGGCCGCGTCGAGATCGAGGAGTTGCTCCGCCCGCACCGCGAACCGTTGGGACACGAACGGTACGAGCACGACGACCGCCCGCTCACCGTTCCGGGCCGTGCACTCGACGACGCCGCCGGCGTCGGCCCGCGCCGCGTGGCCCAACACCGTGATGCCCGCGGCGCGGAACACGGGCGCCCACGCGTCGAACGCGTGCTGGTTGTCGTGGTTCCCGCCGATCGCGACGACCTCGGCGCCGGTACCGCGCAACGCGAGGAGAGCCTCCCAGACGATGCGTTGCGCGTCGGGCGCGGGTGCGACCGACTCGAACAGGTCGCCGCTGACGAGCACGAGGTCGACCGCTTCGCTCCGTGCGATCTCGACGATTTCGTGCAGCACCGCGCGGTGCTCGTCGAGCCGGGACATGCCCCGCAGCAGCTTGCCGACGTGCCAGTCGGAGGTGTGCAGGATCTTCACGGCTCAGAAGGGGTCGGGCGAGGTCGGAAGGCCTGCGAACGGATCGTCGGGGAGCGCGGACGCGCCGGTGGCGGCCGGGTTGGCGCCGCGCTCCGAAGGCCGGGTGGCCCACGCCGGGAACGGGAACTCGACCACCAGCGGCACCGGGATCTCCGGTTGCATCACGAACATGGTCCCGGGCTTGGCGATCGTCGCCCGCTTCTGATGTGTGGCCGGAAGGAATCCGTATTCGGGCCGCGTCGCTTCGGCGGGGTCGAGCCGGCCGACCACCCGGATCGACGAGTTGGAGATGATGCGGCGCTCGACCTCGCTCGCGGTCTGTTGCGCGCCGACGAGCACGATGCCGAGCGAACGGCCCCGCTCGGCCACGTCGAGCAGGATCTCCTTGATCGGGGAGTCGCCCTCGCGGGGTGCGTACTTGTTGAGCTCGTCGAGCACGACGAACAGCAACGGCCGCGAGGTGCCCGACTGTTCCTTGCGATCGAACGCGGTGCGCAACGTGACGCCGACGACGAAGCGTTTGGCCCGATCGGGAAGGTTGTGGAGGTCGACGACCGTCACCTGCGCGTCGTCGGTGTCGATCCGGTGCTGCGCGGTCTCGGGGATGTCGGCGCGGACGAGTTGGTCGAGCGCGCGTTGCGAGGTGAGTAGGCGCCGCACGAACGCGTTGACCGTTCCGGTCCCGGTCGCCGGTCCGGCCCAGTCCCGCCGGATCATGTCGTCGTCGCTCTGCACCTTCGAGATGACGAAGTCGACGAGCGCGCGATAGGTGCGCAGCGTGCGGCCGTCGATCCGCCAGGCGCCGTCGATCCCGGGGAGTCCTTCCCGGCGCAGCGCGGCCGCGACGTTGTGGCCGACCATCGTGTACTGCTGGCGGTCGTCTTCGGCGTCGGCGAAGGCGAACGGGAGGAGCTCTTCGGTGACGAACTCGGCCAGCGTCCAGTAAAAGGCGTGGACACCGATAGTGCGGTTCGCGACATCGGGACGGGCGTTGACATCGCCCTTGCGGGGCGGCGCGAACACCGCGACCGACTTGAAGGCCCCCGGCATCAGGCCGAGCTCGCGGTACTTGTCGCGATCGGTGTCGGAGAGCACGACGTTGTCGTGGTCGAGGAAGAGGAGGTCTTCGCCCTTCACGTTGAAGATGAGGGCCCGGGTATTCGTCGCTTCGTCGTCGAGGACTCCGGAGTTGAACACGGAGTAGAGCAAGAAGGTGGCGTACGTGGTCTTGGTGGCGACGCCCGAGATGCCGGAGATGTTGACGTGGGCGCCGCGCGTCCCGTCGAGGAAGTCGAGGTTCGCGTACAGCGCGCGCCCGTCGCGGCCGAGACCGATCGGGAGCTTGCGCGGCATCTGGTCGAAGAAGAGTGCGTGGTCGCGGGCTTCGCCGGTCGCGCGGTGGACCGCGGTGCCGGGGGTCGGCGGGACGAACACCTCGGGCTCGACGCGCGTCGTGAGGACTTCGGCGGCTTCGACGGGTTCGGCGGGGAGCTGCCCGGCCTCGATCAGGAAGACGTCGGAGTCGAAGCGGGCACCTTCGTGCCGGGCCCGGACCTGGGTGACGAGACCCGAGAGCTGGATCGGTTCGTCGCGCCCGGGAACCACGCGTTCGCACACGACGACGTCGTCGAGTTGGAGGTACTGCTCGGGGGCGATCGCGACCCAGAACGACAGCGGGGTCGCGTCTTCGGTGCCCATGACGCGCCCGACCGGTTGCGGGGGAACGAGCGGGTGTTCGGGCATAGAGCGACGGTACTGCCGGGGTGTGACAACTTCGTGGTATGCGAACGGTGCGGGCGGTCACGCGCCAACGATTCCCGACAGGAAGTCGTCAACCGCCCGCGGGCTGCGCAGCACGTACAGCGATGCGCCCGGAGCCAGGGTCGCGATCGCCCGCACGACCCGCGGCCGGCTGCGGCGCCGGTAGCGCAGCACCCACCAAGAGAACTTCAGGTCGAAGCGTTCCGGGCAGCCTTCGGCCTGCAGGGCCACGCCCCGGTTGTGCAGCGTGCGCCGCAGCACCCGGGGCAGGGTCCTCCACGCCGGGAAATCGCAGAACACGACGGTGTCGGCGCGGGGGAGACGCTCGTCGAGGGTGGAGCTGTAGTTGCCGTCGGCGATCCATTCGTCGCCCGAGAACAGCTCCTGTTGCACGGCGCGCCACTCCGCGAGCGGGGTCTCGACCCAGCCTTCGTGCCAGAAGTGTTGATCGAGGTGCTCGACGGGCAGCCCGGTCCGCCGGCCGATCTCGTCGGCGAGGGTGGACTTGCCGGCCCCGCCCGGGCCCACGATCACGACCCGCCGCATCCGTGCATTCTCGCTCCCGTTGCGGGCGCCTGGGTGTGTTGGACACCTTCTGCACCTTGCTCTAGGATTTAGAACGCGTTCTAAAAACGGCTGACGGTGGAGGATCTGCACGACATGGAATTCGGACTGTTCCAAGGCGGCTTCGTTCACAAGGACCTTGCGGCGCAGAACCCGAATGCCGAGCACGACCGGCTCATGAGCGAGGTCGCGCTCTGCGAGGTGGGCGACAAGCACAACTGGAAGTACGCCTGGTTCACCGAGCATCACTTCCTGCAGGAGTACTCGCACATCTCCGCGAGCGAGACGCTCATGGCGTGGGTGCTCGCACGCACCCAGAACATCCACGTGGCCTCGGGCATCATCAACGTGACGCCGCCGGTCAACCACCCGGCGCGGGTCGCAGAACGCGTGGCGATGATGGACCTCGTCTCCAATGGCCGATTCGAGTTCGGTACCGGCCGCGGTTCGTCGACAACGGAGATGGGTGGGTTCGGCATCACCGATCCCGAGATCACCCGCGACATGTACGAGGAGGCGATCCGCGAGATCGTGCGCATGTGGCGCGACGAGCCGTACTCGTTCGAGGGCAAGTTCTTCTCGATGCCCGAGCGCAACGTGCTGCCCAAGCCCTACGTGAAGCCGCATCCTCCGCTCTGGGTCGCGGCCGGCAACCCCGAGACGTTCGAACGCGCGGCCAAGATGGGCATCGGTGTCATCTGCTTCACCGGCGGGACGCCCGAGAAGATGGCGCCGTTGGTCGAGACGTACAAGAAGCACATCAAGAACGCGGAGCCCGTCGGCGAGTACGTCAACGACAACATCGCGATCACGACGAGCTTCATGTGTCTCGAGGACCGCGACGAAGCGCGCAACTACATGGCGCACTCCGGCAACGGTCGCCAGCAGACGCTCGTGTTCCACTACCTCGACACGTTCCCGAAGCCGCCGTTCGTTCCCGACTGGCCGACCGAGATCCCCGATCCCACTCTCGACCAGATCGAAAAGGGCTTCCAGAGTGGCGCCGCGATCGTCGGCGACCCCGACGACTGTGCGCAGGGCATCCAGAAGTGGGTCGACATCGGCGTGGACCAACTGATCATGGGCCCGTCGGGCAGCATCTATCCGCACGAGCTGCTCGAGCGGACCGTGACGCTGTTCGGTGACGAAGTGATCCCGCGGTTCGACAAGGACCCGGAGCACTCCACGTCGAAGTACCGGGCTGCCGCCGCGGCTCGTTGATGACGGTTCCCACGGACGGGAACGGCGACCACGACTACTCCGATCATCCCGACCTCTCCGGCATTGCCGGGGAGATGCGGGCGGAGTGGCGACACGAACAAGAAGCCGCGACGGCCGACGCGGCCGCGCAGCTCCGGCACGGCCGCTCGCTGACCGACTGGCTGCGGAACCGGATGCACGCCGGCGACCGGGTCGCGGCTCTCGTCCTGGGGCACTCCTTCGTGGGCCCGGTGGAGGAGGTCGGCGACGACCTGGTTGCGTTGCGTACGCCGCTCGGTCGGGTCGAGATCCATGTGAGCGACGCGATTCCGATTTCGTTCGAGCTCGTCGAACATCCGACGAGCGGGGGCGCCCGCTCGCTCGTACGACGCACGTTTCGCGACGCGATGATCGGGCGCGACGAACAGTCCGGCCTGCGAGTCGGAACCTTGCTCGAACCGGACGGCATCGAAGGCACGCTGAAGTTGGCGCGCGACTTCGTCGCGGTGGTGTCGCCCCACGGCGTGGAGACAATCGTCCCGATCGCGCACGTCGCCTGGGTCGCGCCGGTCCCGCGTTGACGTCGCCACGGTCACGGCGGGCGCCGATTGCGGGGGTGGCGGGGATCTTGCGGTGGGACGAACTTGCGGCGGCCTCTGCCGTCGACGAGCAACCAGCCCCGATTGGTCTTCAAGTCGTGATCATGCGGGCATGAGCGGATCGAGCTTCTCGAGCTTGGTGTGATGGGTCTCGGCCCAGGGGTCGCGGTGGTCGATCTGCACGAACATGCTCGAACACGCCTTGTTCGCACACTTCGGTTTCGACCCACAACAACGCGATCCGTTGCGCCCGTTGCGCCGCGGCCCAGATGAGTCACGTTCATGACGTCGACGCCCTTGGTGATCACCAACTTCGAGATCGACTCCCCGAGCAGGTCCCGCGCGACGCGAACGGGAATGGGTCCGTAGCCGGGGAGCTCGCACGTCTCGTCACCCTCGACCCGGTCGCGTACCAATGCTTCGACGTCGACGTGCAACAGGGTGGTGTACCGGGCTTTCGGTGACCGTTTCTTCCCGTCGACAGGTTCGTCGCGGTCGACGAGGCCCATCAGCGCGTCGAACGCGTACGTCTCCCGCGGTTCGTTGCGGCCCTCAGCCCGCGCCCGGTCGAACATCGCGTCGATGATCGGCGCCAACCCGGCTTCGAACCGCGCCCCCGCGTCCGCAGTACCCCGAGCGCTGATCCGCCAGGCGCCTTCGGCGTCGCCCGACGTTCGCATGTTGCGGTTCTTGCGTATGCGTTCGTGAGTTGCGTCCGGATCCGGGTCCGCCTTGACCCGTGTCCGCAAACATTCGTCTCGCAGCTCACGCACGTTGGTCGTTCTCGCAAGATCGATCAGACGGTCTGTCGCGCCCGGATCGGCAACTGCGCCGGGCGCGATCGCTTCGGCCGGCGCCGGCGACAGCGTTCCCTTGCGCGTCGCGTCGGCCAGCACCGCCGATTCCCGAACGTCCTTGGATGTTCCCAAGTCCCGCCGCGCGGCCGTCGTCGATGTCCCGCCCAACTGTGCGAGATGATCGGCTGCCGAACGCGCGCCCGCACGTTTCCAATCGCCGGTCTCTTCGACCCGAAACGCGAGCAGCGTTTTTGCGTTCGCGGCAAACCGCTCGATCCCGTCGAAGGCTTTCCACACGTCGGTCGCGTCGAACAACGCGACGTCGTCCGGGTCGAGCACATCGACCAACGACCCGAGCGCGCGTTCGATGATCCTCACCGAGACACTCGATACCCGGATGGGTTCGTCGATCGCAATTGCCACTCACCGATCATGACAGGAGGGTGTGACAACTACGACGGAGCGAACCTGCGTCAGCGTGGCGCGTCGAAGAGGTATCGCAACGAGCGGGAGAGGTTGAGATGCGCGACCGTCGGGTGGAACTCATCCGGGAGCACGACGCTCTCGAGCTCCAAACTCGGATACGCCCGCCCGCGCAATGCGTCGGCCATGCGTTCGGTGTCGGCGACCATGTCGATGTAGCGCGACCCGGCTGCGGCTTGTTCGCCGGGCGACAACCGGCTCGCCTCGCGCCGGCGCCCTTCGTGGGTCTCGTGCTCACCGACCGCGAAGAACACCTTGGCCGGGAGATCGTCGTGCGTCTTCGCGTACTCCGCCTCGTACGCGAACATCCTGTCGTTGTGCCACCAGAGCGACGGGCTGCCGATGCCGTACCTCGAGAACGTCGTCGGTTCGGTGAGCAGCACGTGGGTGGCGAACTGGCCGCCGAGCGAGTGGCCGAAGAACGCCGACGCCGCCGGGTCGACGTTGTACCGCGCGCCCACCCACGGTTGCAGTTCCTCGCGAATGAAGGCGAGGAACTTGTCGGCCCCACCCAACGCCGTGAAGGTGGGGAAGAGGCGGGCGTAGGCCTCGTGGTAGCTCGGCGTGAAATCGCGGTGGCGCACGGCAAGGGTTTCTTCGATCGCACCGACGCGATAGCCGATGCCGACGACGAGCATCGGTGGGAGATGCTTCGAGAGCCGCATGAACCGGATCATCTCGACCGCGCCCGCGAAGAGTCCGTTCCCGTCGCTGACGTACAACACGGCAACCGGTTCCGAGGCGCTGTCGCCGCAGTGCCCGACGAAGATCTTGAACTCGTCGCCGACGTGGTCGGAGTCGAGGTAGTGCACTTCCGTGCCGGCGACGGGGGAGAGATCGTCTGCGAGCATCGTCGATCGTTCAGGCCGCGGTCATCCGCTCGCTGACGTCCCACAGCTGCGCAGCCGCGGCATCGTCGAGCGCGCGGTCGGAAGGTTTTAGCGCCTTGCCCTTGTAGAAGTACTGGCCGGTGATTCCGAGTAAGTCGGGCGACGACGCGAGGTAGATCGACGTGAGCGCGCCCTTCTGGGCCGAGATCGCGAAGGGTCGGATCAGCGGCATCGCGAGCGTGCCGAGCAGGCCGAAGTCGCCGTCGCGGGCGAAGTTGCTGCCGACGAATCCGGGATGCAGCGCGTTGGCGGTGAAGGCGTCGGGATCGATCCGGCGGGCGAGCTCGCGCGTGAACAGCAGGTTCATGAGCTTGGTCGCGGAGTACACGCCGAAGCCGCGATATCGGCGCTTCTCCCAGTCGAGGTCGTAGAAGTCGAGGCCTTTGCGTGCGGTCGAGTGCGCGTACGACGACACGTTGACGACGCGGGCGGGCGCAGCGCGGGCCAGCGGACCGTGCAGAAGATTCGTCAACAGGAAGTGACCGAGGTGGTTCACCTGGAACTGCGTCTCGTGCCCGTCGACGGTCACGGTGCGCTTGTGCAACACGAGCCCCGCGTTGTTCAAGAGAATGTCGACGCGATCGTGCTTGGCGTTGAAGGTGTCGACGAAGGCCCGAACCGATGCGAACGACGCAAGGTCGATCGGCATGGTCTCGACGCGGCCACTCGCGTCGCCGCGGGTCTCGATCTCGGTGACCGCGGCCGCGGCCTTGGTGGCGTTGCGCGCCGCGACGACGACGTGGGCGCCCTGGCGCGCGATCTCGACCGCGGCTTCCTTGCCGATGCCGCTGTTGCCGCCGGTGATGATGGCGACCTTGCCGCTCAGATCGGTCACGACTGGGCTTTTTCGGCCGCGCTCGGGGAGCGGTCTTCGCCCGGTTGGTCGCGCACCCAGGTGATCAACTCGTCGCGCAGGAAGCGGATCTCACGGCCGCCCGGGAAGCGGTGGGCCGGGACGCGGCCCTCGCGCACCATCTTGCGGAGGTACTCCACGTGCACGTGCAGCATCTCCGCGGCCAGCGATGTGGTCAGGATCTCGGGATAACGGCTGGTCGGGGGGCTGGTTTCGCCGTCGGTGATCGACATGAGAAGGACGTTACCCGTGGCCTGGCACAACTTCGCGCATCCTGCGATGCCACGGCTCGCTCGCCGTACACCAAACGGCGGACGTTGAACCGGGCGCGGCCACGCGAGGCCGTGGGTGGACGGTTCCAGGACCGTGAGCGGTCGATCACTCACGCGGGCATTGTCCCGCCCACCGTAGCGGTCCTTTGACACAACATCAAACGCTCTGAGACAGCAAGAGTCTCGTCGGACACTTCCTCAGACAGAATCTGGCATTTCCGGCGGTCGTGTGCTGCAGTGCTCAGCAGCCACGGAGGCTGAACGGGTTGGGGATGGGGATTCGGGTGGGGACCGGGCGGGGCACGGTGGTGAGTCGTACCCGTCGTGAGGTCACGTCTCGGGTGTCGACGGGTCACGTCGTGATGGTGTTGGCCGGCGCACTCGGCGTTCTCTTGACCCTGACGGTGCTGCGCTCGGCGGACCACACGCGACCGGTGCTCGTCGCGTCGCACGATCTCGCGCCGGGAACGGTCATCACCGACGCCGGCGTGCATGTCGCGCGCGTTCACGCCGACGCGTCGGTGCTCGCAACGCTGTTCGCTACCGATCAGCTCCAGTCGTTGCGCGGCCGGGTCGTCACCACGATCGTCCATGCCGACGAACTGGTCGCGCGGAGCTCGGTGAGCTCGATCGACGCTCACGCGTCGACGCGCCAGATGAGCTTTCCGATCGCGCGGTCCCGGGCGGTGGGCGGCAAGTTGTCGACGGGCGATCGCGTCGACGTGCTCGCGGTCGATCACGACTCTGGACACGCCGGATACGTCATCACCGATGCCGAGGTGGTTGCGGTCGAAGGCAGAAGCGGTGGCGCGCTCTCAGGCGCGTCCGACGACGTCACGATCACGCTGGTCGTGGATCCTGCGACCGCGCCCCAGCTGGCTTCGGCCGTCGATGCGGGAACCGTCATGTTGGTGCGGTCGACGGGTGCTCCGGTGGCACACGGTCAGACGCCGTTCGTGGCGCGGACCGGCAAGTGACCGAACCGGAGATCGCGCTGGCCTTCACGGCCGACGTCTGGGTCGAGGAATTGCATCGCCATCTGACCGACCACGGCGGAGCCCGGGTCCGGACGCTGCTCGTCGAACCCGAAGGTGCGCTCGAGGAGTCGTACGACGTGCTCGTCGCCGGGCATCGCTGGCCCGCGTTGACGCGTGCGCTCGTGGTCGACGTGCACGCCCACGGTCGCGCAGTTGTCGGCGTACACGACCTCGACGAGCCCGCGAGTCGAGAGCACCTCGTCGGTTTGGGCGTCGACGCCCTTGTCGGATCTGATGCCGGGCCCGACGCGTTCGTGCGCGTGATCGCGAGCGTCGCCGACCGTCGAGACGAGGCACGGATCGGCGGCGACATTGCGCACACTCGGGTCGGGACGCTCGTCGCGGTCGGCGGCGCGCCGGGCACGGGACGCACCGAGATCGCAATCGAGCTCGCGCTCGCCGTCGGACGGCGCTCGAGTGTCGTGCTCGTCGATGCCGACGACGTCGCGCCGGCCGTCGCGTCGCGGTTGCACATGCCGATCGAACCGAACGTGCGCACCGCGATCGATGCGGTCGAGCACGGGCGGGGCGAGCTGACGCGTTGCGTGCTCGCGGAGACGAGCTCCCGTCTGCAGGTGGTGACGGGACTTCCGAACGCGAGCGCGTGGGGGCAGGTGCGCCCGGGTGAGATCGTTAGGGTCGTTGATCGGCTTGCCGACGACGCCGAGTTCGTTGTCGCCGACGGTGCGGGAATGCTCGAGGACCTCGGTCACGGAGGCGCCCGCGGTCGATTCGCGACCGCGCGCGCACTCGTGGCGGAGTCCGACCTGCTCATCGCCGTCTGCGACCCGTCTCCGCACGGGATCGGTTGCCTCCTCGCGTGGTGCGTCGAGGCTCTGGCATTGGCGCCGGAGGTGGCGCTGCTCGTCGTCGTCAACCGCGCACCCGAAGCGCGGTTCCGCCGGGCCGAGATCTACGAGGAGATCTCGACGAGCCTGCCTCTCGTCGACGTGGCGTTCGTTCCGGTCGACCGACGAGTTGGTGACGCAGCTTGGAACGGCACCGCCGTGGGGCGCGGCTCGTTCACCCGGGCGGTCGCGGGCATCGCGGAGCAGGTGATTGCGCTCCAACTGGTCGCAAGATCACAGAGGTCGCCGGTCGCGGGACTCGGTGCCTCGGTGCTGGAGGAAGCCTCGTGACGGTGCGGACCGACGCCTACGAGATCATTCGCCGCGAGGCGATCGCGGGTATCGAACGCCGCCGACTCCAGCCTGCGGCCCAGATCGACGAAGTCCGGGTCGAGATCGAACGCGCCGTCGACGAGTACCAACGCCGCTCTCGACTCGGCGACGAAGTCCCCCTTGGAGATCCCCCCGAGATGGCCCGGCGGGTCTTGCGTTCGATCACCGAGCTCGGTCCGCTCAGCGAGTTGCTCGCGCGTCGCGATGTGGAAGAGGTCTTCGTCGAAGGTGCGCGCGTGACGTACCTCGACACCGACGGGCGCCTGCGGGGCCTGACCGAACCGACGACCGAAGCCGAAAACCGTCAGATCGTCGATCGGCTGCTCGCGGCGACCGAACGACAGCTCAACGCCAAGAACCCCCTCGTGCAAGCTCGTGTCCTCGACGGCACCGCGCGGCTGACCGCGGCGATCGAACCCGTTGCGGACCGGTTGTCGGCGACGGTGCGGCGCTACACGGTCCGCGACGTCACGCTCGACGCGCTGGTCGCCAGGGACGCGCTGACACCGCAAGCCGCCGACTTCTTGTGGGCGACCATGCAGCTGCGGAGTCGCGTCGTGGTCTCCGGTGAGCCGGGTGCGGGCAAGACGACCCTTGCGGCGGCGCTGTTGTCGGCCGTCCCGACCGCGCACTGCATCCGGAGCTGCGAGGAGATCCGTGAGCTCGCGGTTCCCGTCCTCCACGGCGGGTACTACGAGATTCGCCCGGCCGGTCTCGACGGCACCGGTGAGATCTCGCTGCGAGATTTGGTGAAGTTCGTGCTGGCCATGAGGCCGGATCGAATTGTCGTGGGCGAGGTACGCGGGGCCGAAGCCTTCGAGCTCACTCGTGCGATCAATGCCGGCTGCGGATTCTTGTGCACGTTGCACGCGAACAGCGCGCACGACGCGGTGAACGCGCTTGTCAACGCCGCGCTCATGGCGGGCGAGAACGTGACCGAGCGCATCGTCCGGCGCATCTTCGTCGAGGCGCTCGACCTCGTCGTCCATCTCGATCGCGACGACGTCGCCCGGGCCGACGGACATGTCCGTCGACAGGTGATGGAGATCGCGGCCGTCGTCCCGAGCCTCAGCGACGGCGAGACGTACGAGCCCGTGTTCGTGCGCGATGGGCTCGGACGCCCGCTCGAGTGGACCGGAGTGTTGCCACCCGAGTTCGAACACCGGGTCGATCGCGTCCTGCCCGACGGGATGACCCTGCGCCGGCTCGTCGAGCGCGGGCGGGTGGCGGTGTGAGGGTGCTCGCGGCTCTCCTGGTCGGGATCTGCTGCGCGCTGGTAGCCGCCGCGCTCATGGGAGTGGTTCCCGACGTCCCGCTCCCCAAACATCTCTTCGCACCGCGGCGGACGCGCAATCGCCTCTGGTTGCAACAAGCGGGCGCAGGCCTCACTCCGGCACGATTCTGGGCCGGGAGCGCCGCCGCCGGCCTCCTCGCGCTGCTCCTGCTCGTCGCGTTGACCGGATCCGTCTTCGTGGCCTTCGTCCCGGCCGCGGCGGTTGCGCTCTTCCCGCGTGGATACTTCGCCCGTCGACGCCGCCTCCGGATGCGCGAAGTGCAAGCTGTGTGGCCCGACGGACTGCGGGACGTGGTCGCGTCGATCGCGGCCGGGCGATCGCTCACCCAGGCCGTCAACTCGCTCGCCGCGACCGGGCCGCCGCCTCTCCGCGAGGCTTTCGTGCGGTTCCCCGAGCTCGCTCGAGTGCTCGGGACCGGGCCTGCGCTCGAGCTCGTGAAGGAAGAGCTTGCCGACCCGACGAGTAGTAATATCTACCCTCATGCCGACCACCCAGCAAACCGCAGCTGTCTACGCCCGCATCTCGTCCGACCGTGAAGGCACATCCCTCGGCGTAAACCGACAGATCAAAGACGGCCGGCGCATCTGCCGCGAGCGAGGCTGGAAGCCGCTGGAGTTCGTCGACAACGACGTCACGGCTGCTGACCCGAAGGTCACCCGACCCAGCTACCAGCGGATGCTCGAAGCGGTCCGCGCCGCCGACGTGATGGCAGTGGTCGCGTGGGATCTCGACCGCCTGACCCGCCAGCCGCGCGAGCTCGAGGAGTTCTTGTCGCTCGCCGACAGCGTGGGTTTGCGACATCTCGTGACTGTCGCCGACAACGTGGACCCGACCACGGGCGACGGGCTGCTCGTCGCGCGCATCAAGGCTGCGGTCGCGGCTGAGGAAGTTGCGAAGACCAAGAAGCGGTTGATTCGAGCGAAGGCGGACAAGGCCGAGCGCGGAGAGTGGAACGGCGGGCCGACACCGTACGGCCGCAATCGGGACATGACGATCAACCAGCCGGAAGCAGCTGTGCTCCGAGAGGCTGCTCACCGTGTCCTTGCCGGGGAGAGTTTCCGCGGCATAGCGCTCGACTTGTCGAACCGCGGGCTCGGCCCGCGCGGGAAGCGGTGGGCCGGTGGCGGCAACCTCGCGCAACGTCTAACCGTGGCGCATACCGCGGGGCTCCGCGCCCACCACGGCGACCTCATCAAAGCGACCTGGGAGCCGATTCTCGACCGCGAGGCCTGGGACCGTCTGCGCGCCCTACGGGCCGATCCGTCGCGCCGCACCCGCGTCGGCGCACCCGCTCGCATGTTGCTCACCGGCGGCGTGGGCCGCTGCGGAAAATGTGGTGCGGCGATCCGCGCCCGACCTCGCAAAGGAGGGAATCGACGGTACGGCTGCCCGCCCGAGGGCGATCACGGCTACGGCTGCGGGGGAGTAGCGCGCGAAGCCGACGTTCTCGACATCTTCGTCACCGAGGCAGTCCTGACACGGCTCGAGCGCTCCGAACTCGGCTCGCTCGCGCCCGACGAGGGGCTGGACACCTCGTCGCTGACAGCCGAACTTGACGCGGTGAACGGAAAGTTGGCCGAGCTCGCTGTCGCCTGGGCACAGGACGACCTCACCCGACCGGAATGGTCAGCAGCTCGCGCGGGGCTTGACGAACGTCGTCAGAGGATCGAACGCGATCTGGCGCGGGCCCGGCGATCATGTGCGGCGGCGGCGATCGCTGGGCCGAGTGTTCGCGAGGCATGGGAGCGACTCGACCTCGACGGCCGGCGAGCGATCTTGAAGGAGCTTCTTCCCGGCGGAGTGATCGTGCATCCGATAGGGAAGGGCCGGTGGCGCACGTTCGACCCGACGAGTGTCACGCTCGGTTGGGTGGATTCCTAGTCGCGTCAACGAAGTACGGATCACCGACGACGACGTCGTCGTCGTCGTTCCACTCGATTGGGAAGGTGAGCTGCGGCCCACAGGCCTTGACCCAATAGATGATCGTCGGGAAGTGCGGCTCGGGACCATCTCCGGCCGGAACGAACGCCACCACGACTCCGCGTCCATCATCGGTCGGAAACGGGCCGGATACCGCGATCGAGTTCGGTGCCGACGCCGCGAGACTTCCCAGCTCGGCCAAAGCGGCCCGAATCGGTGACCTGCGGCCGATCCACGTCACCTTGAGCTCGGAGCGCGTGACTGCCTCGAATGTCTCGCGCGCCAGGCGTTCGCTGTCAGTGTTGCCGTGAACGGTGGCCACTACTTAACCCATCGCTGAGTGAATCAGGCTGTAGTAGTACCGTACCGTCTGTTCCGTTCGCTGCACGGCCGGTCACCCGCCAAAAGGGTGCGCCAGGTGCCTGGCGATCACATGACCCTCAAAGGGGTGTGATCCGCCTTGGCGCAATTCCAGTTCTCCGGTCGACGACTCCGAGAGCACAGACAAGCGAGAGGGCTCCGGCCCGAGATGCTTGCTGTAGCGATTGAACGTTCGGTGTCGAGCGTTGCCCTCTACGAGCGCGGGATGGTGGACCCGCCGGCGTCGGTCGTCTGCGCGCTTGCCGACGCGGTCGGATGTTCTCCTTCGGACCTGTTCGAGTCCGAGGCGGCCTGAGTGACGGTCTCGCAGGTCGAGTCGGCGCGCCGCGCCGGCCACGAGACGGCTCTAAAGCTCGCACCGGTCCAAGAGGCCGCGATCGTCGCTCGGGTCGCGGCGATTTTGCGCGCCCCAGGACGCGAAACGGCTCCGGGACCACAAGCCCGGAGCCGCATCAATTCTTTTTCCTCAACCGAAGCCGAACCCCCTGCCACAGGAGACGATTTCAATGGCGACTCTACCCGCATCCTCTGATCCAATCGATGACACGAAGCGCAACGTCAAGCCCTGGCTGGCCGAGGACGCCGACATGTTGATCGTCGAGGCTGCAAGGTTCCTCGAGGCGGCCGATTCGGCACTCGCGGCAGCGTTGCTCGAAGACGATCACGACGGGCTCGTAATAGCCGCTGGTCACGCGATTGTGTGCCACGCGCGGGTGTGCCGGTTCATGTCCGCCGCAACGCACATGGATATGGCGGTCGTGTGATGGCCCGGGTCGCCTATACGAACAAACGCTTCTACCGCGAGAAAGCGGCGCTCCTCCCGCACATTCAGTCGATCGTCGATGAGTACGCGGCGGCCGGGTTCAAGTTGAACCCTCGTTCGGTCGCTTACCGGCTGGAAGGTCGAGGAATCATCGTCAAGAACGAAAAGACGTTCGACCAGATCGAGTCGATCGTGGCTGACGGCCGCGACAGGGGCGACATCGACTGGGATCACCTATCACTCGATCTCGGCCGTGCCACCCACGCAGTCCAAACGTGGAAC
>JBBSFB010000069.1:0-20427 GCA_038239145.1 Acidimicrobiia bacterium | reverse complement strand
TAGGACTCGCACGTCGCCGGTACCGTCGAGCGCGGCGAGCAACAGCAGCGAACGGGTGGGACGCGGGAGCGGCTCGATCCGCGCTTCGAAGACCGCGTGCAGCCGCCGACCGAGCGGAAGGACTTCGGGCAGCGCACTTCGTGCGGTGCGCTGGTGCTCGCTCAGCGCGCTCGGCAGCTCCAGGAGGGCGAGCGGGTTGCCGTCGGCTTCGGCGATAACGCGCTTTCGCACGCGAGCAGCCATGGTTGGGAATCGCGCCGACAACAGTTCGGCGGCGGCCGATTCATCGAGCGGGCGCACTTCGTGCTCGGACAGTCCCCCTCGCTCGAAGAAGCTATGGGTGTCGGTACGTGTCGCCGCGATCATCCCCACCCTCGTCCCTGCGACCCGGAGAGCGACGAACGCGAGCACCCCTGCACTTGCACGGTCGATCCACGGAATATCGTCGGCGACCAGCAACACGGGACAGGCCTCGGCGGCACGCCGAATGAGCGACAGCGCCGCGTTGGAGATCACGAGCCGATCAGTGACCGGCGCCGCGCTGCCTCCCAGTGCGGCCAACAGTGCATCCCGTTCCAATGGCGCGACGTCGGCAAGTTCTGTCTGCAATGGCAGGAGCACTTGGTTCAGGGCCGAGAAGGACACCTCGACCTCGAACTCCGAGCCCGCGGCGCGGAGAACGCGCGCTCCGCTCGCCGCGGCCTCGCGCGCCGCGGTCTCGAGTAAGACGCTCTTGCCGACGCCCGGCTCTCCGAAGAGCAGAAGCGCGTCACCGTCGATTGCGGCGGCTCGGAGGAACGACCTAATTACTCTCAGTTCCAGGTCGCGACCGATGAGCTGTTCGCGAGCCGTTGGACGGGAAACGTCGGTGTCGTTCGTCATGCCCCCGCCTCCGAGTGGGCCTTTGCCTGCCTGCCTCGAACGTTGCCAGGTCCAGCGACTTCCCGCAATCGTTCGGTATGAACACTCAGGGTCGGACCGGGCCGACCTCAACCGTTATCTCGATCTCCACCGGCGCGCCGAACGGCAGCGACGCCACACCGACCGCCGAACGAGCATGCCGGCCGGCGTCGCCGAAGATCTCGGAGAGCAGATGTGATGACCCGTCGATGACGCTTGCCTGATCGGTGAACTCTTCGCCCGATGCGACGTAGCCGACGACCCGCACGATCTTGACGACTGCGTCGAGACCGACGAGCGCATCCACCGCCGCGAGTCCGTTCAGCGTGCACGTTCGAGCGAGGCGGTAGCCCTCGTCGATCGATACCAGCTCGCCCAGCCGACCGACAGTTGGGAGTGAGCCGTCGACGAAGGGGAGCTGGCCGGAGGTGACGACCATCGAGCCGCTTCGCACCGCCGCCACGTACCCCGCAACCGGGTCGGGCACCGGGGGAAGGTCGACACCGAGGTAGGCCAGCCGAGCGACCCAACCCGACGGTCGTTGTGGATTGTCGGCCGGCCGGGCCAGCAGATCGACGAGCGTTCCCGCCACAGTGAGGCGAGCGGCCTTCACCGGGTCGAGTCCGAACTGCTCTTCGAGCGCGTCGACGCCCAACCATCCGGCACGAACGGTGCCCGCGGCGTCTTGCCATACCAGGATCCGCGCCGGCAGCTCGAGCGCGACCAGAGGCCACTCGGCCATCAGCGGTGTGCCGACTTCGGGGCTCCCGACCAGGAGCACCTTCGTCGGGTGCAATCGGAGCCCTGCTTCGGCGGCTGCGGCTCGGTGGTCGATGACCCCGAAGAGCCGGAGGCCGTGCTCGCTGATGGAGTCGATGAGGTGTTGCACGGTCTGTTCGAACGGGAGCGGGCTGACTCTGGTGTGCACCCCGAAGGCAACGGGCCCCTCGGCGGAGCTCATGGGCCGACAACGAACGTGGCCGAGGGCGCCCCCGCTTCGACGAGGTAGCTGGAGAGCATCTTCACCGTGGCCGGGCCGGCATCCAACGCGTTGCGTGTCAGCTGCGTCGCGCCGAGGAAGCCGTCTCCGCCACGTAGCTGGAGCGCGGCTCCGCCTTGGATCATCATCACGATGTTTGAGGACTCGTGGTGCTGCAGTTCCGTTCGTCTCAACTTCTTCGCGAGCGCGTCGACCGACTGCGTCGTCGCGGGCCTGTTCGCCATGATGCGCCCCCAGATCGGGTGTGTCAGCGGTTCGCTTTCCTGTCCAGGATCCACGGAACCGACGAACCGGACATCTGCCAAATGACTGCTGAAGGGAGGTCGGGCTACGTTCCTCGGATCGCGGGGCCGTCGACGAAGGTGGCGAGGGGCTCGCCGATCTCGACGATGTAGGTCGAGAGCATCTCGCCGGTGTCCGGGCCGATGTCGAGCGCGTTGTGCGGCACGCGCGGCGGGATGAGAAAGCCGGTCCCGGCGGGCAGCGTGAGCGTGGGCTTTCCCTCGATGTGCATCTCGACCGTCCCTGCGACGATGAAGCCGACCTCTTCGCCCGGGTGGATGTGCCAGCCCGACTCGACGCCACAGGGGATCCGGGTGATCACCTGAACGATCTCGCGGCCGGGGATCGACGACGGCTCGTGCTGCGTCTCGGTGCGCTCGAGCTTGCCGGCGAGCGCGTCACCGGGCTGGGTGTTCGTTACGGGGGCGGAAGGCATTGCCGAACCTCCTGATTGATCGAGTAAGCGGACTGCCATCAGCATCCCGCCAATTCCCCGTAATGCACATCAGGGAAATGACTGCATCGACGCCGATCACTCGGACGCGATCGCCTCGACGACCAGCTGACGCGCGAGAACGCGGTCATATGACGGAAGCCGCACTCGTCGAAGCGGGTCATGCTCAATCGCATGCTGGTCACATCAGACGAAGTCACACATCAGCTCGGATCGTCGAAGACAACTCTCGAACTGCCGGCTCGCAATCGTCTGATCGAGACGCATGCAGACCTCGCGGCGTCGCTCGCACGGCGTTTCGTCGGGCGCGGCGAGGAACTGGATGATCTTCGGCAAGTTGCGATGCTCGCGCTCGTCACCGCCGCGAATCGCTTTGACTCCTCGCTCGGGTACGCGTTCTCGACGTTCGCGACGCCCACGATCGTCGGCGCGCTGAAGCGTCACCTGCGTGATCACACGTGGGCGATCCGCCCACCGCGGTCGTTGCAGGAGCGCTACCTCGAAGTCAACGCCGCGCTCGACATGCTCACTGGCGATCTGCGCCGTGTTCCCGAGACCGACGAGATCGCTAGGTACGGGACGTGGACGGAGCAAGAAGTGCGGGACGCAATCGCCGAGCGCGTACACCGCAATCTTGAGCATTTCGATTCGACCTACGACGGCAGCGGGCGCGAAACCGGCATGCTCGAACACCAATACGCGCGGCTCGAGGATCGGCACGTCGTCGACGAGCTGCTCGACGAGATCGGGGCACGTGAGCGTTCCGTCGTCGAGATGCGATTCTTCGGCGACATGGGCCAGGCCGACATCGGCGAGCGCGTCGGTGTCAGCCAGATGCAGATATGTCGGTTGCTCCAAGTCGGCCTCGGCGCGATGCGTGCCGCTGCGATACTCGGGGAGGTCGCGTGATGTCGGCGATCCTCGTCGTGGCCGAGGTCGCCGAACCGGTCGAGGCGGACGCGGCGAGTGTTCGGACCGGTATTCACGGCCATTCGTTCGACGCCAGTCTGGTCAAGGCCGCCCTTGCAGAGCTGGTCGGTACGTTCGTGCTGGGAGTCGCCATCATTGGGACCGCGGTCGCGGTCACCCTCGCGGCACCGGGGAGCGGAGTGGCGTATGGCTCGCTCGCTGTGCCGCTTGTGGCCGGTATCGCGCTCGCGCTCCTCGCCGCGAGCGTTGGCCCGATCTCCGGCTCGCACGTCAACCCCGCTGTGACGGTCGCCTTGGCCGTGAGCCGGCGCTTCCCGTGGTCACGCGTTCCCGCGTACGTGCTGGCGCAGTTCGTGGGTGCCATCGGCTCGGCGCTGCTCGTCTGGTGGTTCTACGGCCCGAAAGCGCGCACGATCGCACACCTGGCGACTCCGGAGCCGGCGCTCGGCGTGGGCGCCGGCCGGGTGTTCGCGGCCGAGGCGGTCGCCACGTTCGTCCTCGTGCTGGTCATCGCCGCGATCGCCAATGAGCGCGAGCAGGCGTCGGCGGTCGCCTCGGTTGCGATTGGCGCGGCGCTCGCGGTTGCGTTCTTCATCAGCGCGCCGCTCGGCGGCGCGGGGGTGAATCCTGCGGGAGTGCTCGCACCGATGATCGCAGCCGGACGTTTCTCGGACTGGTGGGTCTACCTGCTCGCACCCTTCGCGGGCGGCACCATCGCCGCGGCGCTCTACGGGCTCCTCGTCGACGGTTGATCGGAAGGCACAGCACCATGAGCCGTCACCACGGTGAAATCGCGTTCACGAAGGCCGTGAGCGAAGCCCAGTCCGAGTACGGGAGCCGCGGAATCTACGGCCGCCGCAACGGGCGCGACGGCGAGACGTTCGAGTCCGACCCGCTCAGCGACGCCGAACGGGAGTTCATCGCCGAGCGAGACAGTTCTATCTCGCGTCGATCGGCGAGACCGGATGGCCCTACGTGCAATTTCGTGGCGGGCCACCGGGCTTCCTTCGTGTTCTCGATGACCGTACGATCGGCTGGGCCGACTTCCGCGGCAATCTGCAATACGTCAGTACCGGCAATCTCGCGGGCGATGACCGCGTCGCGATGATCCCTGATGGACTACGCGCGCCGGCGTCGGCTGAAGATCCTCGGGCGGGCCGGAGTTGCATCAGCCGTTGACGAACCCGAGCTCGCCGATCCGCACTATGACGCGGTTGTCGAGCGCGCGGTGCTCGTGACCGTCGCGGCCTTCGACTGGAACTGTCCCCAACACATCACGCCGCGCTACACGCTGACCGAGATCGAGCCCCGTGTTGCGGATCTGCGAGCCGAAATGAAGGGTCTCGAAGCCGAGGACGCTCAGTTGCGTCGGCTCAACGAGAGCTCCTTCGGGTGAAGCCGGCTCGGTCTGCGTCGTTGCCTCGCTGGGGCGTTGTCGAACGCGTTGACCAGCATTCTGCAACGCGTGGGTGTGCAGGACGCACCGATGCTCACAGCCTCCGCCTCCGGTTGCTGACTCACGCGATGAAGCGGGGCGTGTGGCTCCCCGGGTTCGCGTTCATGGTCGGCTCGTTCGTGTTGCAGGCGATCGCGCCACGTCTCGGGTAACTCAGCCAGGTGCAGCCCGTCCTTACGACCGAGTTGCGCTTCTTGGTGTTGATCTTCACGGTGTGGTTCGACGTCGATAGCGGCTGGCGGGGAGTGGCTGGGTAGCGCGGCCGCGCTGGTGGCGCGCCGCCATGTTCGGCGCGGTCGCGCCGGTGAGGTTCGCGTTCACGGCGTCGCTGATCAAGGCGTTCGACGGCGACGTGTCGACGAGCTCGACGTTGCTCTTCGTGCATTGGCAGACGTACGGACTGGCCGGGTGCGGGATCGCCTCCCTCTTTCTTGCCCAGAACGCGTTCCACGCGGGTCTGATCGCGGCATCGCAGGCGGCGCTCGCGCTCGACGGCGCGCCGATGCGCGTCTCACGCCGCGTGCGAACGCGGTCAGATGACCGATGCGAGTTCGTGGGGCGCGGTCGCACACTGGACGTGGCCTCCGGAACCGGAGTTGCCGCGAACCGATCAATCCCAAGGAGTCCGTCATGAAGACCGAGCCCGCGCCCAACGACTTGTCCCTCATCCCGACTATCGAGCCGATCACGCAGGCGTTCCTCGATCAACTCGCGGCCGCCGGCGGTCCGCCGCTGTACGAGATGGCTCCGGCTAACGCGCGTGCGGTGTTGCGCAACATCCAGGCGAGCGTCGCGGTCAAGGTTCCCGCGACCGACGTCGAGGACCGCATCATCAAGGGCGGACCGACCGGCGAAGTCAGTATCCGCATCGTCCGCCCCCAAGGCGCGCCGGGACTGCTGCCGGCGATCGTGTACAGCCACGGCGGCGGATGGATCCTTGGCGACAAGGAAACCCATCTGCGGCTCATCCAAGAGCTCGCCGCGGGCGCGCGGGCCGTCGTCGTGTTCACCGACTACACGAACGCGCCGGAAGCGCAGTACCCGGTGCAAAACGAGCAGGCGTACACGGCGCTGCAGTGGGTCGCGCAACACGGTGAGGAGGTTGGGATCGACACCTCGCGCATCGCGGTTGCCGGCGAGAGCGTCGGCGGCAACATGACCGCCGCGCTCACGCTGATGGCAAAGGAGCGCAATGGGCCCGAGATCGTCGCGCAGCTGATCATGTACCCCGTCACCGACGCCAACCTCGACACCGCTTCGTACCTGAAGTACGCGGAGGGCCCGTGGCTGACGCGCGAAGCGATGCGCTGGTTTTGGGACGCGTACCTGCCCGACATCGCCCGGCGCAGCGAGCCGACCGCCACACCGCTCAACGCCTCACTCGAGCAGTTGAGCGGGCTCCCGCCCGCGATGGTCATCACCGACGAGAACGACGTGCTCCGCGACGAGGGCGAGGCCTACGCGCACAAGCTCGCGCAAGCCGGAGTCCCGGTCGTCAGCGAGCGGTACCTCGGCACGATCCACGACTTCGCACTGCTCAACCCGATCGCCGGCGCGCCCGCGGGCCGCGAAATCATCGGGCAAGCAACGACCTTCCTCCGCAACGCGTTCGCGCGCTGACCGATCACGATCGAACACCAACCTCAACACCGAAGGAGCTCCCATGTCCCTCACGAACCCCACTCCCAACAGCCCGTTGACCGTCCTCCTCGTGCACGGCGCGTTTGCCGACGCATCCAGTTGGAACGGCGTATGCGAACGGCTACTCCCCCGCGGCGTGAAAGTCGTCGCCGCCGCGAACCCGCTGCGAGGCATCGCGTTCGACTCGGCCTACATCGCCAGCGTGCTCGCCCAGATCCCCGGCCCCGTCCTCGCCGTCGGACACTCCTACGGCGGCGCGGTAATCACGAACGCCGCCACGAACGCCGACAACGTCGTCGGGCTCGTCTACGTCGCCGCGTTCGCACCCCAAGAGGGCGAAGCACTTGGCGAAGCCGTCGGCGACTCCAAAGACAGCGTCCTCAACTCGGCGTTGGTGCAACTCACCTACCCGACCGGAACCAACGGTGCGACCGCGACCGAGTTCGCAATCGACCCCGAGAAATTCCACGACGCGTTCGCCAAGGACCTGCCGCTCGAGCAGACCGCGGTGATGGCCGTAACGCAACGACCCGTCGCCGACGCGGCGTTCTCCGAACCGAGCGGCGTGCCTGCGTGGAAGAACCTGCCCGCGTGGACGGTCGTCGCGACCGGGGATACCGCGGCCGGCGCGGATGTGATCCGCTCCATGGCCGAGCGTGCCGGTTCGAAGATCACCGAGGTGCAGGGATCGCACGTGATCATGATCTCGCAGCCCCAAGCCGTCACCGACGTGATCCTGACCGCCATCGCCGCGGTCAGCTAGCGACAACGCCCCGACGAACGACGGGCCGCCACAACCACGACAGCCGGTAGACGATGACCACGAACACACAGCTCGCTCGACTCGAACCACTGCAGTTCGCCCGTACCGATGCGCTCGAGATCGCGTACTACGAAGCAGGCGCACGCGACGGCGACGTCGTTCTGCTCCTGCACGGTTTCCCGTATGACATCCACAGCTATGTCGACGTGATCCCTCGGTTGGTGGCGGCGGGCCGTCGTGTGGTCGTCCCGTATCTCCGGGGGCACGGCCCGACGAGGTTTTTGGACGATGCGACACCTCGGTCGGGCCAGCAGGCCGCGATCGGCGCCGACGTCATCGCGTTCCTTGACGCGCTCGGCGTCGAGCGCGCGGTGCTTGCCGGCTACGACTGGGGAGGGCGCGCCGCGTGCGTCGCGGCTGCGCTCTGGCCCGAACGTTGCGCCGGGCTCGTCTCGGTGAACGGCTACCTGATCCAAAACATCGCGGACGCGATGACACCGATCCGTCCCGACCTGGAAGCCGGCCTCTGGTACTTCTTTTACTTCCTCACCGAACGCGGCCGAGCTGGCCTCACCGAGCATCGACGCGAGATCGCGAAGGTCATCTGGACGCGCAATTCACCGAGGTGGCGTTTCGACGACGAGATGTTCGATCGGGCCGCGGTCGCGTTCGACAACCCCGACTACGTGGAGGTCGTCTTGCATTCGTACCGTCATCGTCTCGGGTACGGGGCGGGTAGTGCGCCGTACGCCGACATTGAGCGCCGACTGGCCGCCCAACCCCCCATCTCGGTCGCGGCGGTGACCTTGGACGGCACTGCCGATGGCAACTTCCCGGCCACCGACGGCAGCGCGGCGGCGGCCCATTTCACCGGTCCACGGGTGCACCATCAAGTCGCCGACGCGGGTCATAACCTTCCGCAGGAAGCCCCCGACGCCTTCGCCGACGCGATTCTCGAGCTCGCCGATCTTCGGATCCCCGTCAGCAGCGCGCGTCCCGATCCACGCGGAACAGTCGGAGAATCGAGGAAGGCATGAGCGACATGAGAGACGACTACCGCAAGGACCCGGACGCGATCTCCAAGCTCGACGAGCGCCAGTACGCAGTCACCCAGAATGCGGCGACGGAACCGGCGTTCGACAACGAGTTCTGGGACAAGCAAGAGGCCGGCATCTACGTCGATATCGTCTCGGGAGAGCCGCTGTTCGCATCCACCCAGAAGTTCGACAGCCATTGCGGATGGCCGAGCTTCACTGTTCCGCTCGAGCCCGCCAACGTGGTCGAGAAGACCGACACGAGCTTCGGCACGATCCGTACGGAGGTGCGTTCGAGTCACGGCGACAGCCATCTCGGTCATGTGTTCGACGACGGGCCGGCCGCGGAGGGTGGCTTGCGGTACTGCATCAACTCGGCGGCGTTGCGGTTCGTTGCCTACGAAGATCTCGAAGCCGAGGGCCACGGCCAGTACAAAAAGGTCTTCGAGAAGCCCAAGGACGCAAAGGAGGCAGTGCGATGAGTAGCGAAAAGGCGATCTTGGCCGGAGGCTGTTTCTGGGGAATGCAGGACCTGATCCGCGAGCGCCCCGGTGTGTTGTCGACCCGCGTGGGATACACGGGCGGCGACGTTCCCAACGCGACCTATCGGAATCACGGGTCGCTCGCCGAGGCGGTCGAGATCACCTTCGACCCGGAGCAGACGTCGTATCGGGAGCTGCTCGAGTTCTTCTTCCAGATCCACGACCCGACGACCCGCAATCGTCAGGGCAACGACATGGGTGCGAGCTACCGCTCGGCCATCTTCTACGTCGACGACGCCCAGCGCCTCGTTGCCGAGGACACCATCGCCGACGTCGAGGCGTCGGGACTCTGGCCGGGGAAGGTCGTCACCGAGGTGGTCCCGGCCGGGCCGTTCTGGGAAGCCGAGCCCGAGCACCAGGACTACCTGAAGCGCGTTCCGAACGGTTACACGTGCCACTTCCCACGGCCGGGCTGGGTGCTGCCGCGCCGCAGCGACGCGGTTGCGTAATTGACGCCGGCCGTGTTCACCGGTGAGTCCGCCGGTGCGCAGGCTTGCATCGCGCGTGGTGCCGTGAATTCTGCCGTTCATCGCCGTACGGGACGGGAGTAGATGGGAGTAGACGTCACGAAGTCAGCGCGAAATTGCCTTGTCATCGAGGAGTAGACGGGACCAGAAGGGACGGCACTTGGCCGGCTCATAACCCGAAGGTCGCAGGTTCAAATCCTACCCCCGCCACCAACGAGAATCGCAGGTCAGAGCCGGTGCGCGAGCAGCGGCTCTCTGCGTATCCGGGTGTTCGAAGCGCAAATGGTGCCGAAATGGTGCCGTACGCCGCGTCCGCGATTTTCAGCCGATCACCGGCGCGGAACGCGACGGCAGGCCAGGGCTCGGTCCGAATGCCCGGGTCAGTGGCACGAGGTACCGATGTGGGACAGCTGGGCTCCGTGTGGGCAGGCCTGGGGTCCGGCCGCTGGGCCTGGTCAGGCAATAAGGCAAACGTGGCGTGCGTGTGTCGCCAGATCGTGGGACCCGATGCGGGGAGCGACGACGGCGCGAGGGTCTCCTTGAACGCCTCCCCGAGCCGCATGCTTCGTTGACGGACTGCCGCCGCGCATCGAACAAGAACGCATCCCGGTGTCCGTTGCGCAGACAGCGTTACTCGCCGCTGTCCGCCCTGGGCTGGCGCGATGACGCCTCGGGATGATCCGTGTGCCGGACCCGTCTCCAGTTCCTCGCGACTTCTTCGATCGTCTCCTGACAAATCCTTGGCGTGATCGCGGTCGTTGACGTAGAGAGTTCGCCAATGGGCGGAAGACGAGCCTGATGGGACGCCTGGCGGCGATGGGCTGCGGTCCGTTTCCTGATTCTGCATGCGGAAACAGGAAACGGATACAATCGTCGGGTGGATCGGTCTCTGGACGAGGTCTGGGATGCGTTCCGGGCCGCGTTGGCCGATCTCGGGCTCAGAGCGACCTTCGACATTGCGCCCGCAGAAACCGTGCGGTGGGACGCGGTCGGCTCAATCGAGGGTATTCAGGTCGCTGTCGAGCTGAAGGCCGCGCCGACGGCGGCGGACGTCTTCGCACTCGAGCGGGTGGAGTCGGCTGGGGCGTACAAGGTGCTCGCCGCACGACGGTTGTCGCGTGCCGTACGTGACGAGCTCGCTGAGCGAGGTATCGGGTACTTCGACGGCCGCGGCCATCTTCGGTTGTGGCATCCGCCAATGTTGATCGATGCCGAGGTTCGGGCGATTGGTCCGTCGGCGGCTGGTGGCGGTTCGCCGCGCTTCGAGGTGCCGTCGCTTCTCGATGTTGCGCTCGCTGTGCTCGACGGAGTCGCGCGGCGCGGCGTACGAGCCGCGGCGGCGTCGATGAATCGCTCTCCCGGCACGGTCTCGAAGCAGCTTGCGGTTCTGCGTCGCGCACATTTGGCCGACGTCGAGGGCAATCCCACAGTGCCGGATCTCTTCGATGCCGTACTCGAGAGATGGCACCCGGTTCGCGTGCCGCTCGCCGAGCTGCCGCATCCTGGTGCCGGTCGGGTCAACCAGCGACTGCAGCTCGGTCTGGACGATCCCAAGGCTCCGGGCTGGGTGCTCGCCGACGCGTTTGCGGCGGCTGCGTGGGGCGCGCCTGTGATGCTCAGCGGTGACGCGCCTCCCGATTTCTACGTTCCGGACTTGTCAGTGCTTCGGTTGGCGCGGACCTTGCTCGGCGACGCTGAGTTCGATGGGCGCGCGGGCACCGTGGCCGTCGCTCCGTCCCCATTTGTGTGTCGCAGGCGGTACGACCGAGCGGCGGTATCCGTTGAACCGTACCTCGCCCCGAGTCCGGTGGTTGCCGCGCTCGATCTCGCAAGCGATCCCGCGCGTGGTCGCGAGATTCTCGAGCAATGGTCACGTCATCTGCCGGCCGAGGTGCGTCGTGTCTGGTGATCGCTCCCCGATCCTTCTCGCGGCTGAACGCGACATGGTGCTGACGCGAGCGCTTGAGGCACTCGGTCGTTTTCCGCGCGGAGAGCCGTGGGTGCTGATTGGAGGATTGGGCGTTTTCATTCGGCTCGGGTCCGTCACCCGTCCCACCGCGGACGCCGATACGGTCGCCCGCTCACAAGCCGACCTCATCGCACGACTCGTCAACGACGAAATCGCGACCGTTGTCTCCGGGGGCGAGATCGAGGTCCCGATTGGGAATGAGACCGTCGAGATCGACGTGATGGATCTCGCCGACGAGCCGCTCCCAGCTGACAGTGGGTGCCGCGCGTTCGCGCTCGCCCGCCGAGGCGCACTCGCTTCCGCGTTCAGTGAGCGGATAATCGCGACCGACCGCGGGAACAGCGTCGTGGCAGACGTCGTGATTCCGGTGGCAACGGTCCCCGCGCTCGTCGCGCTCAAGACTGTGGCGATGGTCCGACGGTCGCAGAGCCGTCACCCCGAAAAGGTGGGGTCGGATATTCACGACCTTGTCCGACTCGTTACCAGTACGGGCGCGCGAGCAGTCGCGACCGATCTCGTCGCGCTCGACAACGAACTCTCGGTGTGGGTCGCCGGCCAGATCGAACGCGCATTCGGCAAGGATCTCCGCTACACGCTTCTCCGATTTCGCGCGAACGACCGATCCGCGGGCGCACAGGCGCTCTCCGAGGACGAGGTCGCCGGCACCGCGATCCTTGCCGATGAACTGCACGAGCAGCTGGCCCGCAACCCGCGGTAGAGCCCGCGGTTCAGTGCCTGACCATGCGACGCGTCACGCCGATGTGTATCGCGCGTGGTGCCGTGAATGGTGCCGTTCGTTGCCGGAGTGCGTGGCACAGGATGGGAGCAGACGTCACGACGGACGCACGAAGCGCCTCGTCCGCCGTACTGAACGGGAGTAGTCGGGAGTAGAGGTCACGACACTTGGCCGGCTCATAACCCGAAGGTCGCAGGTTCAAATCCTGCCCCCGCCACCAACGAACATGCAGGTCAGGCCCGGTGCACCTGCACCGGCCTGTTGCATTCGTAGACCGAGTGGTGCCGGAAATGATGCCGTACGTCGCCGATCTTGTCGTCGGCGTGGTGCCGTACAACCCGATGGTCACGCGAGTCGGCCGCGCAGCGCGACACGCTTCGTGTTGCCGTACCCCGTCTACGCCCATCGCGTGTCGTTCTGTACCGCGAGTCGACGGTGCGAACGGCGTCGGCGATCGACGTCGCCGAAATCGCATCGGGCAAAGAACCCGAAGGTCGTACGGTGCCCGGCAAGCCACGAACGCCGCACGCGCGGAGAATCTCTTCGGTCGCTTGCGCGACGGCAAACTCGACCTTCTCACCGGCGGCCTCGTCTCGTGCGGCAGCGTCGGTGGCCCAGCCGGCGAACGCGATGTCATCGACGGCATCCGAGGGTTGAGTCGTTGATGCCGACCAGCCGCCACGCGCGGACGGCTGTTGTCCTTCATCTCGTCGTGCGTGTGGTGCAGCAAATGGTGCCGTAACGAGGCGCTTCCGTCGCACGCGTGGTGCCGTACAACGCGAGGCCGCGTGCGATAGTCACGCAGTGCGACACGTTCGTGTGTCGTCGTCTCTCCGATACTCCGTCGCGTGTCGTTGTACCGCGAGTCGATCGCGCACGTAGCGTGTTTTCGCGCAAGGCTGCGCTCGGACCGGGCTAGTGATTTCGCCGATGCTGGCTAGCTAGCCTGTGATCGTGACTGGTCAGAGGCTGCGGGTCTTCCTCTTCACCGACATCGTCGGATCTACTGGGCTATGGGCAGAGCAGGCCGACAGGATGCGACTGGATCTTGCGGTGCACGACGACTTCTGTCGGTCGGTGTTCGCCGACCGCGGTGGTCGAATCTTCTCGACCGCCGGCGATTCCTTCGCGGTGGCTTTTTCGACACCCCACGCGGCGGTCGACGCGGCGGTCGAGCTCCAGCAGCTCCTCCGCGCGCACCCGTGGGCCGTCGATGGTGGCCTTGCAGTTCGTATCGGTATCCACATGGGGGAAGCGCAGGAGCGCAATCAAAACTTCTACGGGCCGGCACTGAACGAAGCGGCACGCATTATGAGCGTCGGCCACGGCGGTCAGATCGTGGTGTCGGACGAAGTCGCCGGAGGAGTGACGCGCCCGATGCGACCGCTCGGCGAGCATCGGCTGCGCGACTTGGATGGTCGGTGGTCGCTGCACCAGGTCGATGTGCCGGGTTTCGAGACGGGTCATGAGCCACTTGCGTCGCTCGGTGATTTCCGGTCGACCCTCCCGCAGCAACGCACGCGGCTGATCGGGCGGGACGACGATGTTGATCTCGTTCGTGAAGAGATCCGCTCGGCCCGACTGATTACACTGCTCGGCCCGGGCGGCGCCGGGAAGACTCGGGTCGCAGTCGAAGCAGCAGAACGCTCACGAGCGCGATTCCCCGGAGGCACCTTCTTCGTCGATCTGACGAAGGTGGCCGGCGGTGGCTCCGTGGTGTCGGCGTTCGTCGACGGCGTCGCCCGAGCGGTCCTACCCGAGCGTTCTCCGGAACGACACTTGTTCACCGAACTCACGGGCGCGCCCGTGCTGCTCGTCGTCGATAATTGTGAGCACGTCATCGACGAGGTCGCCGAGTTCATCGGTCAGCTCCTGGTCGAAGTCGTGAACGTGTCGGTGCTCGCGACGTCACGCGTCGTGATGGATAGCGACGACGAGCACGTGGTGCAGCTTCCTCCGTTGGGGACCGACTCACGTTCCTCGGCGGCGGTGGAGTTGTTCGTCGAGCGGGCGCTCGCTGTAGACCGCGCATTGGACTTCGACGACGCCGAACTCACCACGATCACCGCGATCGTCACCAGACTCGACGGCCTCCCACTCGCGATCGAGCTCGCAGCGGCGCGAATCAGAACGCTGACGCCCACACAGATCCTGTCGAACCTCGACGAGCGGTTCCGGCTGCTCGTCGGCCTTCGCCGGCGCGACCCGCGCCAACAGAGTCTCGAGGCCGCGATCGCCTGGTCGTACGACCTCCTCGGTCCCGAGGAGCAACAGGCACTGCGAACGCTCGCGGTGTGCGCCGGTCCCGTCACGTTGGACACGGCTGCTCGTCTTCTCGGACTCGACCCGCTGGCGGCGGCGGACCGCCTCGAATCGCTCCTCGGCAAATCGTTGATCCACGGGGTCGTCGGTGGCCGCACGACGCGTGGATTCCGGATGCTCGAGTCGATGCGCGCCTTCGGCCGCCAGCAACTCGAACGCAACGGAGAAGTCGAGGTCGCTCACCTGGCCCTCGAGTCGGCACTTGTCCCCGATCACGAGGAGATCGCTCGCGACTACCTCGCGTTCAGCGACGTGTACTGCGATTGGAACGAACGCAACGCGCTCGAGGCAACGACCCGGCGATCGGCCGCGTCGATTGCCCATCGAGCTGAACGCATCGAGTCTGCCGCCTTCATCTTCGCGTCGGCGACCTCACCAGACGAACCGGGCGCGCATCACCAGATGCTCGCCGAAGTCCGCGAGCTCCGATCGCGTCACGGTGCTCTGAGCCTCAGCGGGCGAACCGCGTCGTGGGTTGCCCAGATGTGGCTCCAGACATTTACGTTCCAGATGGGCGACATGGTGCAGACGGCGATCGACGCACTCGCCGATCTGCCGGACGACGATCCGAGCCGACGGCTCTTCGACGCGTACCGACTGATGGGGTCGGCCGTCGCCGATCCCGCCTCCGTGATCGTCGAGACCGACACATTGATCCCCGCGCTGCTCGAGACCGTCGACCGGCCGTACGACTACGCGACGGCGCTCATCGCCCTGGCGCGCTCGATGGCAATGCTTTCCGTCCCCGACTTCGCCGGCGCCCACGAAGCCGCACACCTCGCGTTGCGTTGGGCGGCACCACGGTCGGGAGGGTACGACGCGGCGCTGGCTCATTTGCTGTGGATGGAGTACACCGGGGGCCTCCCGCGCGGCCCCGAACTGACGCAAGCGCGTGCGCTGGGAGTGTCGCACTACTCCCAGCTCCGGGTGGCCGTTGCAGCGGCCGTCGCGATGGACGCCCCGATCGAACGGCGCGCCGCGGAGATCGTGGAACTCGCGCGTTGGCATCCGCTGGGATCTCAGATATACGACGAGTCTCAGTTCAATGTGGCGTTCGCCTGGCTGGCACTCGAGGAGCAGCGCTCTGACCGCGCCGCTCAGTTGCTGGCCGCGTTCGCGACGATCGACCCCGGATCGGGAACGGCCGGAGTGCTCGCGCTCGACCGACTGACCAGGGCCGAGACGGGCGAACAGATCAGCGGCGATGAGATGCTGCTTCGCTTCATCGATCCCACCGTGCACGAGCGCTTGGCCCTCAGCGTGCCCCTGGCGCTGTCGGACGAGTTGACCTATTGGGACGAGCGCCTCAAAGTGTCTCCGATCCGCACCACGGGCTGACCGACCCCGGACGCAACAGCATTAGCGAGTGGCGGAGCTGCTTCTCCGGACTGACGCGATTGCAGCCGATCGCGTCACCGATGTGCGGACGGGAACTCTCTAGTGTGAGCGAATGTCGCCGCGCTCGATCGCCACGAACACGCATGTCGACCGCACCGAACTCGAGGAGTTCGTGCGCACGCGGCATCACGTCATCCTGTTGACGAGACGGCGCGACGCCTCGCCCCAGGCGTCACCCGTTACTGCGGGACTCGACGCTCAAGGTCGTCTCGTGACGTCTACCTATCCGGAACGCGCCAAGGTCCGTAACGCACGCCGGAGCGCAGCGGGCTCGGCTGTCGTGCTCTCCGATGAATGGAATGGTTCCTGGGTACAGCTGTGGGGGACCTTCGACGTGTTGGGACTTCCCGACGCGCTCGACGCCTTTGTCGAGTACTACCGATCCATCTCGGGCGAGCATCCGGATTGGGACGAGTACCGAGCAGCCATGCTGCGCCAGGGCAAGAGCCTGCTCCGGCTGACGATTGAACGATGGGGCCCGATCGCAACGGGTGGTTTCCCGTCTCGGCTTGGCGAAGCCTGACGAAGAGCGCGGCGCGACCGCCGGGAACGGTCGTAGTGGCCATCCGTGAAGCGGACGCATCGCTACATTCGCAGTCGTGAAGCCGCGCCAGACCTCCAGTGGCATTCTCGCGGGCCCGGTTGGCCCTCGAGAGCGACTGGCGACCATGTACCCAGTCGTCGATGCCCACGTCGGGATGCGCGTGGCGCATCGGGGCAGTCGATTCTCGGGCACGGTGGCGTCCGTTCGGTCCAACGAGGTTTCGATTGCCGGAAACACGGGACTCGTCCGGCACTTCCCTCTCGAGCCCGGCGCGTTCGTCGTCGACGGCGCGCCTGTCACCTTGCGGCGGGAGCCATCGAACACCACGGCGGCGCCCCGAACCGCGTCGGGTTCGGTGGCCGTTCCCGGTGCCCGAGCCCGAACCGCTCGCGCGTCGCGCATCGTCGTGGAAGGTATCCATGATGCAGAGCTCCTCGAACGGGTGTGGGGCGACGATCTTCGGATCGAAGGTGTCGTCGTCGAACGACTCGACGGCCTCGATCACATCGAGGCGTTCCTCACCGATTTCCAACCCGGAGCGTCGCGCCGACTCGGCGTGTTGGTCGACCATCTCGTCTCCGGCAGCAAAGAGGCGCGGGTTGCACAGCGCTGGTCGAGTCCCTACGTGTTGTTCTCCGGCACCCCGTACGTCGACGTATGGACGGCCGTTCGGCCGCGGGTGCTGGGGCTCGAACGCTGGCCCGAGATCCCGAAGGGTCAGCCGTTCAAGGAAGGCGTGTGCGCCGCACTTGGCTACGACGAACCGCGAGACCTCTGGAACGATCTGCTGGCGAGCGTCACGAGTTACAAGGATCTCGAGGGCAGCGTCGTCGGCGCGGTCGAGCGGTTGATCGACTTCGTCACCGCCGGCTAGGCCCACCGGGTGTTGGCTCAGACGAGCTCGAAGATCTCGTGCGCCACTTGGGTCTGCTGTTGGTTTGGTTGGCTCCTGACGTGTGAGGATTTGTCCTCACTGGAAGGATGTTCATAATCGGCGAAGGGCCGGACTCGAGTTGGTTGCGCGGCCTCGGGAAGGCTTGCGAACCTGTACAGGTATCTGTATACCTCGTGAGGTGGATGCGCTCGAGATCTCAGAATCCGTCTCGGTGACTGACGCCGGCAAGCGGGGTATCGCCGGACTCGTTGCCGACGCCGAAGGCGGTCACGCAGTCATCGTGACTCGGCGGAACCGGCCGGTCGCAGCGATCATCAGCGCCGAGCGCCTCGCTCAACTTGGTGCCGTGAGTGCGGACCTGCGCGACCTCGCGCTTGTGCTGGCGCGAGCGGCAACCGACACCGGCGAGCGAACGCCGATCGACGATGTCCTCGCCGCGTTCGGTCACACCCGAGAGTCACTCGAGGCTCTTCCCGAGGATGACGACTGAGCGGTCCTCCGGCCGAGATCCGGTTCACGGCCGACGCGATTGAAGACCTTCGCCGCGTCGCCAAGAGTGTTGTGCCCCGGATTCTCAAGAAGATCCTCGTCCTCGAGACGGATCCGAATGCTGGTCTTCCACTTAGCGACGAGATGACGGGATACCGCAAGCTCGTCGTCGGGAATCGAGACTGGCGCGTTGTCTATCGGGTCGCCGCAGACGGCCCGATAGAGGTGTGCGAGATCTGGGCGGCGGGAGCACGGAGCGACGAGGCCGTGTACGCCGAGGCAATGACGCGCGTGCGCGCGGCGATCGACAAGCGTCCTGAGCTCATGTCGTTCGCCGATGTCGTCGCACGACTCGGCCGACTCGCCGGTGTCGAGCTGACAGAGGCGGGGCTTGCGTCGCGCGAGGAACCTGTTCCCGATTGGCTCGCCGAACGACTCGTCAACACCGCGGGAGTTCCGCCGGTCGAGGTCGCGGCGATGGACGCCCGTACCGCGTTCGACGCTTGGAACGCGTACATCGCGCGCCCAGCCGAGGACCCATAGCCATCGTCTTGCGACGCGCGACCACGCGGTGCGAGCCGTCGCTCTGCATCGCGATTGGTGCCGTGATTTGTGCCGTTCATCGCCGGAATAGCCGGGACAGGACGGGAGCACCGCCGCGTCATACGTGCTCGGAGCCACCTGCAACATCGTGGAGAGGGCTCGACTCCGAACTCGTCACGATGCTCATCGATATAACGCACCATCACTTCTGTGGGCGGTCGAGCTCCGCCGCGAAGAAAGGACGCCGATTTCAAAATCGCATTCGCCCGCCGCAGCTCGCGGTTCTCCTGCTCAAGTGCCTTCACCCGCTCCGCTCAGCCGCCGTCGCCCCCGAGCGCACGCCCTCATCGATGTCCGCTCGACGCACCCACGCCCGGACCGCCTCGACCCCGTAACCGAGCTGCTCGCAACCCGAAACACGGTCCCCTGATCGGTCCCGAACTCGGCTCGGAGCTGACGGACCAACCGGATCGCCTGCTGCTTTTCTTGATCGGAGTACCGACGCGTTGTGGGCTTCCCCGGTGTCTTCTCTCCTGGCATAACTCGATCCTCGTTTCCAAGTCTGGAACTCCATCGAACCCAGGGCGATTCAGTTGGAGGATGGGCCTCGTCGTTGCTGCTGTCGACCTGGGATCTCTGGCGAACATCGGCTGGTGGCGCGTCGATGCCGACGGCCTCGACGCCGGTGGACGAGATCTCAATGCCCTTGCCGAACTGCTCGTTGCAGATCTGAGCGTCGGCGCGTCGGTCGCGCTTGGCTTCGAAGCACCGCTCTTCCTCCCGCGTCCATCTTCGACCAGCGGGCTGAACAGACAACGGCTAGGCGATCGCGGTCGACCATGGGTCGAGTTCCAAACGCGACTTCTCAGGGGAGTGATGACGTCTGATGCTGATGACGTCGATGTGCTGAACCTCGCGGCGGCAGCGCTCCTCACCGTCGGACTGAGCCAGGACGTCGCGTTGCTCACGCAAACGTGCGTTGTCGTGCGCGCGCCCGAATACCAACCGGATCTGGTGTGAGTTCGCGCACGATTCGGTCCTACGGACTGTTGACCGAGGAGAACATGGAGCGTCTCGCTCAGCTCGCCAGCGCGGCTGCAACCGAGTTGCAACGAGATGATCCCTGCGGCGCGGTGGACGACGATCGAGGGTTCTTCGTGCCCGTCGTGGATCCCTCCGCGTTACCCGGCCGCCGATCCGTCAACCTGTCGACGGACGGTCTGACAAACCGGCGCTCAGGCTTCGCGCGGCTGCCCCTGCCTCAGCCACCGCGGTGACGTCGCGCGGTGCTCGTCGCGGTCCGGCCGGTCGCGTCGGCGAGGCGAGTGCCGATCGACACATAGGTGGGGCGTTGGGCACCTCGGCCGCTTGGAGGATGTCGTGGGATACGGCCGTCCTCTCACAATGGGAACTGACTTGACCACGGAGTGTGAGACCCGTACAGTGTCGATGGGGCGCATGATGCGCAGAAGTTGCAGTCGGCGAGTTGGGGCTCGTCGGCGGAGCTGGGAGCACACGGATGTCAAGAGGTCTCGGTCGAATTAGGCGCACGCGCGTCTTTTCCCTGTCGGCGTTCTCCGCGCTTGCGGTCGCCGTCTTGCTCGCGCATGCCGGAACTGCGACGGCCGCGAGCGCGTCGACACTCGCAACGCTGAACCCCGGTCAGGTCGGGACCGTCGGAACGGGTTTTGCAGAAAGCTGCGCCCAGGGTCCCGGCTGGATCTTCGTGCTGCCCGCGTCGCAGGGCGACGCCTTCGTCAGCCTCTCGGCGACTTTCCAGACTTCCGGCACCGTCGCCGGCACGGTTCTCGCCAACCCGAAGTTCGCGAGTGTCCAGGTGCCCTTGAGCGACATACTGATCGGCGCAACCGCGCAGGTGACGAACGGTCACGACGGCTCGACCTTCAACCTCACCCACGTGTGTAACGGGGGCGAGTCGACCACGACCACGACGGAAGCGCCGACCACGACCACGACGGAAGCGCCGACCACGACCACGACGGAAGCGCCGACCACGACCACGACGGAAGCGCCGACCACGACCACGACGGAAGCGCCGACC
>JBBSFB010000068.1:0-21930 GCA_038239145.1 Acidimicrobiia bacterium | reverse complement strand
GGCGCGATCGAGAAGCCGCAGTTGCCGGCGACGACCGACGTCACGCCGTGCCAGCAGCTTGGCGACAGCGCCGGGTCCCAGAAGACCTGAGCGTCGTAGTGGGTGTGGATGTCGACGAATCCCGGGGTCACGATCTGGCCGGAAGCGTCGAGCTCCCGGCGGCCGGTCAGGCCCGCGCCAATCTCGGTGATGATGCCGTCGGTGACCGCAACGTCGGCGATGCGGCCGGCGGCGCCCGTCCCGTCGACGACGGTTCCGCCCCGGATGACAATGTCTGCCGTCGTGCCGTCTGCGGTCATGGTGCTCCTCGAAACGCTGACGCCCACGTCAGCGGGCCCGCCCGAGTCTCGCGCACGGAAACGGTGCCGGGTCGTAGTTGACGTACGTGTCAGGTTCGGGCGACCCTTCTCCCATGACAACTGTCCCGGAAGCCCAGCCCGCCGTCCCGGAAACGATGCCGGCCGCGGTGTTCATGGGGCTGCGGGACGTCGCCGTCGAGGACCGACCCACGCCCGTGCCGGCGGCGAACGAGCTGCTCCTCGAGGTGAGTCACTGCGGGATCTGTGGCTCCGACCTGCACTTCCTCATCGAATGGGGCGGGAAATCGGGCGTGATCGAGGGCCACGAGTTCTCGGGCACCGTCGCCGCGCTGGGCACAGAGGCGACCGGCTGGAAGGTCGGGGACCGGGCCATCGGGGGCCCTTCGCCCAAGTGCGGGAAGTGCGAGTACTGCCTGAGCCGGCGCACCTCGCTCTGCATCGAACGGAACTCGGTGGCCGGCAACGACGCTTGGCAGGGAGCTTTCGCCGGCTATAAGACGGTGCGGGCCGCCGAGGCCCTCCACATCCCCGACGGCCTCTCCCTGAAGCACGCCGCGCTCACCGAACCGCTTGCGGTCGCCCTCCACGGCATCACCCAGGCCGGCGGCGCCCGGCCCGGGACGCGCTGGCTCGTCACCGGCGGCGGCCCGATCGGCTTCTTGTCGGTTGCGGCGCTGAAGGCCCTCGGGGTCGACGACATCGTCGTGAGCGAACCCAAGGAGAGCCGCCGCGCGCTGTGCGAGAAGCTCGGCGCACGCGTCGTCGACCCCGCCGACCTGATCACGCCGGGCATGCCGTTCGACACGGTCGAGGAGCCCTTCGACGTCGCGCTCGAGTGCTCCGGCAACGGGAAGGCCCAGGAGTCGGCGCTGGCCCAGCTCAAGCGCGGCGGCACCCTCGTGCTTGTCGGCGCGGGCATGGCGCGGCCCAAGTTCGACCCGAATCGCATCTTGTTGAACGAGCTCGTCATCACCGGCGCGTTCGTCTACGACTACGACGGTTTCCCGCGCGCGCTCGAGATGCTCGCGTCGGGCGAGCTGCCGAACGACCTGCTCGTCGAGCAGGAGGACTATCCGCTCAACCGGTTGCTCGACGCGGCGATCGGCCTCCACGAGGGCGACCTTGCGGCCAAAGCCATGGTCGTCCCCCGCACATCCTGAAGGAGCCGGCGATGCCCATCATCGGACCAGAGTTCGCCACCCGGAAGCCTCGCTTCAACCACGTTGCGATGAGCCTCACGGCCGAGATGCTCGACGAGGAGCACCGCAAACTGCGGGCTGAATTCCTCGGCGACGTCTTCGGCTTCTTCGACATCCCCATGATGACGATCGACCGGAAGCGTCAGGTTTTCCAGGTCCACAACATCGAGCAGTTCGTGTTCCTCATCGCCGACGACGGCGGCCAGGCGATGGAGTGCCCGCGCCTCGACCACTTCGGCCTGTCGGTCGGCGCGGAATCGGAGTTGGACGAGATCCTCGAGCGCGCGGAGAAGTGGAAGGAGCGCGACGACCGCGTCGACATCATCCCCAAGAACGTCGACGACCACGGCATGCTGGCGATCACCAGCATCTACATCGGGTACCTGCTCCCGATGCTGTGCGAGATCCAGTGGTGGGACTACCACGACCCGAGCCCGGTCGCCGATCCGGGTGTGACAACAGTAAAGGGGGACGCGTGAGCGCGCCGTTGCAGTGGGGCGCGTTCGCCCCTCAGGGCTGGAAGCTCGAGTACACCGGTTGGTCAGCGGCCGACGCGTGGGAGCGGACCAAGGAGCTCGCCAAGCTCACCGAGGATCTCGGGTACCACCATCTCTGGGTGTACGACCACGTCGAGACCGTTCCCCGGCGCGAGTCCACGCACATGTTCGAGGCGTTCACGATGCTCGCCGCCGTCGCCCAACACACGAGCACCATCAAGCTCGGCCAGATGGTCACCTGCGCGGCGTACCGCAACGCGGGCCTGCTCGCCAAGGAAGCCGCGTGTGTCGACGTGTTCTCGGGCGGCCGGCTGATCCTCGGGATCGGCGCCGGTTGGTACGAGCGGGAGTACCAGGCGTACGGCTTCACGTTCCCGAGTGCCGGGACCCGCTTGCAGATCCTGGAAGAGACGGTCGAGGTCATCAAGAAGCTGTGGACCGAGGAGACCGTCACCTATCAGGGCAAGCACCTGACGTTCGACGCCGCGTACTGCGACCCGAAGCCGATACAGCAGCTCCCCGAGCTCTGGATCGGCGGTGGCGGTGAGAAGGTCACGCTGCGCATCGAGGCGCGTCACGCCGACAAGACGAACTGGCAGACCGGCATCGAGGGCTTCGTGCGCAAGTCGAACCTGCTGCGCGGCTACTGCGAGGAGATCGGTCGCGACTTCGACAGCATCGTGCGCACGCACGGTCCCGACTGCCGGGTCTTCGACACCGAAGCCGACATGAAGACGTGGCTCGACTCGCCCGGCGGCGGCTCCCTGTGGGGTCGCGGCGATCCCGACGAGTACGTGCGCGACAACCTCGTGGGGACCGCGGAGCAGGTCGCGGAGAAGGCGCAGGAGTTCGTCGACGCAGGGTGTCGTGAGTTCGTTCTGTGGTTCCGCGACTTCCCGTCGTCGGAGAGTCTCGAGGCCGTTGCGCGCGACGTCGTGCCGCACGTACAGCTCTGAGCACCTCCCGGCACTAGATTTCGCATCCGTGACGACCCTCTCCGACGCGCCGTTGCGCAGTGAAGGGTCGGGAGAAACCCGGTTCCGTGGTCCGCAACCGTCACCAATCGTGGTCGGGGCGCTCGTCGCGATCGGGTGCTCGGGCGCGGTGTTCTTCTTCTATACGCGCTCCGCGCTCTGGCTCGACGAGGCCCTGACCGTCAACATCGCCCGGCTGCCGCTGTCGCAGTTGCACGGCGCGCTGAAACAGGACGGTGCCCCGCCGCTCTACTACCTGCTCCTGCATTTCTGGACCGCCGTGTTCGGCACGGGCGATGTCGCCTCGCGGGCACTCTCGGGCGGGTTCATGTCGGCCGCGGTGGTGGCCACATGGTTCGCGGCGCGCCGGTTCGTCGGCCCGTCCGGTGCGTGGCTCGCTGCGGTGGTGATGGTCGCGAATCCGTACGCCATCCGCTACGCCACCGAGGCCCGGATGTATTCGCTCGTTATCTTCCTCGTCGCGACCGGGATCACCGCTTTTCAACGAGCCCTGGAGCGGCCCACGCTCGACCGCCTCGCGGTCGTTGCGGCGCTGGTCGCGCTGGTCATGTACACCCAGTACTGGTCGTTCTACCTCCTGGTCGTGGTGTTCGGCGTCGTCGCGTTTGCGGCGTGGCGCGGGGAACGGAAGGACGCAGCCCGGCGGTTGCTCCTGGCGATGGTGATCGGCGCGCTGGCGTTTCTGCCCTGGGTCCCGACGTTCCTCTACCAGCGCGCGCACACGGGGACACCGTGGGGTGAGCCGACACTGCCGGGTATTCCGTTCGGCTACACGTTGCGCGACTTCGCGGGCGGCACGAGCGGGACCTCGGCCGACCGCCAGGAGGGCTGGGTGTTGCTCTTCTTGTTGCTGCCGATGCTGATGCTCGGGACGTTCGGCCGGGCGATCGACGAGCGGCGCGTCGAGATCGATCTCCACGTACCGCGGGAGCCCCGACTGTTCGCGTTCGTCGGCGGGGTCGGCCTGCTGGTGGCCTTGACGCTCAACGACGTGGCCGGTGGCGCGTTCCAGTCGCGGTACAGCGCGATCGTGTTCCCGTTCTTCGTGCTCCTCGTCGCGCGCGGCTTCACGATGTTGCGCGACACCCGCATCCTCGCGGCGTTCCTCGGAGTCGTGGTGCTGTTCGGCTTCGTCGGCGGTGTGCGCAACCTGTCGACGCAACGCACCCAGGCGCCGGAGGTCGCGGCCGTGTTGCGGCGTGAGGCCAAACCCGGCGACCTGGTCGTGTACTGCCCGGATCAGGTGGGTCCCGCAGTGCACCGGTTGGTGCAGCCGGGGCTCGACGAGGTCGTGTACCCGAGCTTCGCAGGCCCGGCGCGCGTCGACTGGGTCGACTACAAGAAGAAGCTCGCCGCCGCGAACCCGGCGATGTTCGCCCGCGACGCATTGGCGCGCGCGGGGACGCACACGCTCTGGTACGTGAGCGCGCCTGGGTACATCACCCACGTGGGCACGTGTGAGGCGCTCTCCGACCAGTTCGCGGCGGCGAGAGCCCGGGTTCAGCGGAGCGTGTCGAAGGACAAGATCTTCGAGAAGCCCGCGCTCCAGATGTTCCCGGCGCAGAACAAGAGCTGAATGCGCTTCTCCGGCCGCACCTTCCGCTCGGTGCTCGTCCCCTTCGTGGTGTCGCGAGCGCTCGTGATCGGCGCGCTCGCCACTATTCGGCACATCGTCTCCACCGGGCACCTCACGCCCGTTCCCCTCCAACTCCACGCGGGCCTGCTCGCGTGGGACGCGTCGTGGTATCGCGACATCGCGCGCAGCGGCTACGACGGCGTCGCGTCGGAAGGGTTGAGGTTCTTCCCGCTCTTCCCGTACCTCGGTCGCGCGGTCGCGTCGTTGCCGGGGGCATCGAGCGGTTTCGGGGTGTTGTTCGTCGCGAACGTGTCGGCACTCGTACTCGGCTTCGCGCTCCACGCGCTGGTGATGCAGGAACGCGACGATCCCGATCTGGCCCGGCGCGCGGTCTGGCTGGTGTATCTCGCGCCGCCCGCGTTCGTGCTCGTGATGGGGTATGCGGAAGCGACGTTCATGACGTTCTGCGCGATCTCGCTCATCGGGCTCCGGTCGCGCCGCTGGTGGGTCGCCGCCCTGTTCGGCCTTCTCGCCGGAGTGACGCGCCCGGTCGGGGTGCTGCTCGCGGTGCCTGCCGCGGTCGAGGGTTGGCAGCAGCGCGACGCGAAAGCGATCGCGCCCGTTGTCGCTCCCGCTGCCGGTCTGCTCGTGTATCTCGGGTGGGCCGCGCATCGCACCCACGACTTCTGGTATCCGCTGCGGGCGCAGCAGGATCCGAGTCGTCGGGGCCAATGGGTCGATCCGGTGCGCGCCGTCGCCCACAACGTGCACCAGCTCTTCGTCGGAGACCACGTGAGCGCCGGACTCCACGCAGTGAGTGCGTTGGTATTCGTCGCGCTGCTCCTGGTGCTCGCCCGCCGGTGGCCCCTGTCGTTCACGCTCTATACGGCGGCCGCCCTCGTCGTCGCGCTCAGCAGCCGGAACCTCGATTCGCTCGAGCGTTACGGCCTGGCGACGCTGCCGTTCGTCCTGGGAGGCGCCGACTTGCTCGCGGAGCCCGCAACTGAACGGCTCGTCATGTGTCTGGCCGCCGCGGGGCTGGTCGCAGCATCGATGTTGGCCTTCACCGGGGTGATCGTGCCCTGACGCGCTCGATCGGGCATTGATCGCAGCTCGACCGGGAGCCGGGTCCGGGTTGCGCCGGTCACTACAATCGCCCGGTCATGTCGACCGCTGCCCCTGCACAATCCGACCTCTCGGTCGTCGTCATCGGCGCCGGTCCTGCGGGCCTCACGGCCGCGTACCAGCTGATGAAGGCCGGTCATGCGCCGGCGGTGACCATCCTCGAGTCCGACGATGTCGTCGGCGGGATCAGCCGGACCGTGCAGCGTGACGGCTGGCGCTTCGACATCGGAGGCCATCGCTTCTTCACCAAGGTGAAGCCGGTCGACGATCTTTGGTGGGAGATTCTCGGTGCGGAGAACTTCCTCCGGCGCCCGCGCCAGAGCCGGATCTTCTACCAGGGCAAGCTCTACGACTATCCGCTCGTCCCCTTGAACGCGCTGCGCAATCTCGGCCCGATCGAAGCGGTCCGTTGTGTCCTGTCGTATCTCTGGGTGCGTGTCCGCAAGCCCAAGAACCAGGACACGCTCGAAGGCTTCATCGCGGCGCGCTTCGGGTGGCGGCTCTACAGCCACTTCTTCAAGGCCTACAACGAAAAGGTCTGGGGAGTGTCCGCGTCGGAGATTTCGTCGGATTGGGGCGCGCAGCGAATCAAGGATCTCTCGCTGTTCCAGGCCATCAAGGACGCGCTCACCCCGAAGCGTTTCGGAGCCGCACGCGACAAGTCGAAGATGGTGACCAGTCTCATCGACGAGTTCAACTATCCGAAGCTCGGCCCCGGCATGATGTGGGAGGTCGCCGCCGACAAGGTCGTCGCGGCCGGCGCGACGCTCGACTTCGACCGGCGCGTCACCGAGATCCGCCACGCCGACGGTGGCGCGACCGCGGTCGTCGCGGTCGGGAGTGACGGTGTCGAGCACGTATACCCGTGCACGCACGTGATCTCGTCGATGCCGATCGGCGCGTTGTGCCGCGCGATGGAGCCCGCGGTCGACGACGCCACGCTCGCCTCGGCCGTCGACCTGCGGTACCGCGCCCACCTCACGGTCGCGCTCGTCGTCCCACAGGAGTTCTCGTTCACCGACAACTGGATCTACATCCACGACCCCGACGTCGAAGTGGGCCGGGTCCAGAACTACGGGTCGTGGTCGCCGTACATGGTGAAGGACGGCCGCACCTGCCTCGGCCTCGAGTACTTCTTGAACGAAGGCGAAGGAATGTGGAACGAGTCCGACGCCGACTTGGTCGAACAGGGGAAGCAAGAGCTGTACCGGCTCGGGCTGATCTCGCACCCGGACAAGGTCGAAGCCGGGTACGTCGTGCGGATGCCAAAGGCGTATCCGGTGTACGACGATGTCTACGAGGGCAACGTCGAGACGATGCGCAAGTGGCTCGCGGGCAATGTGGCGAACGTGTTCCCGTGCGGCCGCAACGGCATGCACCGGTACAACAACCAGGATCATTCGATGCTGACCGCGATGCTCTCGGTCGAGAACATCCTCCTGGGGACCGACCACGACGTCTGGACGGTCAACGTCGAGGCCGAGTACCACGAAGAGCACGCCGACGGGACCAAGAGCGGTCGGACCGGCCGCGACGCTCCGTTCCTGCCCCGACCCTAGGTCGGGTTCCCGTCAGCGCCGGGCGCGGCTGCGGACGAGGCGGTCCCGCAGTCCCCACCACGTGACGAGCGACATCGCTTCGGCGACGATGCGCCACGACATCTTCGAGTTGCCCCGCACCCGGTCGGTGAACGCGATCGGGATCTCTTCGACCTTCCCGCCCGCGTCGAGCACACGATGGGTCATCTCGATCTGGAACGCGTAGCCCGTCGACGCGGTCGTGTCGAAGTCGATCGTCTCCAGGATCGACGCGCGGTACGCTCGATAGCCGGCGGTCGCGTCTTTGACACCCATACCGAGGCAGAACGCGGTATAGCGGTTACCGGCGACCGAAAGGGCGAGCCGGTGCCGGGGCCAGTTCGGGACGCTCCCGCCCGGCGCGTACCGGGACCCGAGTGCGAGGTCGGCGCCCCGATCGATCGCGGCGAGCAGACGGGGGAGATCGGCGGGATCATGGGAGAGATCGGCGTCGATCTGGATCATGACGTCGAAGCCGCGGGCGATCCCGACCGCGTGGCCGGCGCGGTAGGCGCTGCCGAGGCCGAGCTTGCGGGGCCGGCGCAACACCTCGATGCCACCGAGCTCGGCGCCGAGCGCTTCCGCCTTCTGCGCGGTGCCGTCGAAGCTGTTGTCGTCGACCACGAGGATGTGCGCGTCGGGTACGGCCTCGCGCACGCGTCGCACCAACAGCTCGATGTTGTCGGCTTCCTCGTAGGTCGGGACGGTGACCCACACTCGGGAATCCTTCACAACGCCCGCGCTACCTGTCGTTCGGCGCGCGTCTGCACTCGCGGCCGCCGGGCGATGGCGAACAACCCGGGTGTGCGTTCGTCGACGACCTCGGTCGAGAAGAAGTCGTGTTCTGAGATCCCGGATCCGATACCTGTGCGATCGTTGCCCAGCAGCCGGTACACGACCGGGAGGACGCGCTCGTACACCCAGACGTACGCCGCCCGGGGCATACGACGGCGGAGCTTCAACACGTCGAGACGGAGGAGTCGCTCCCCGCTCGCGCGGCGGGCTGCGAAGTCGGCGTGAAGCGCGTCGTCGCCTTCGAGGCCGAGACACGTCACGTCCTCGAAGAAGAGCGAGAGGAGTGACACGAGTTGCGCACGCTCGAAAAGATAGACGTGGAAGGGGTTCTCGAAGTCGGCGGGTGCATTCGGTGTGACGACGAACGCGGTACCTCCGGCCCGCAGCACGCGCGCGAGCTCGGCGACATGGGCAACCGGATTCTCGAAGTGTTCGATGATGTGCGACGAGACGATGTTGTCGACGCTGTCGTCGCGTAGCGCGAGCGCGGAGCCGTCGAACGCGCAGAACCGGAGCGGATCGTTCGGCGCCTGCTCGGCCGCGGCTGCGACCATGGTCTGCGCGCTGTAGTCGGCGCCGATCACGAGACGATCGTTCCCGGCGAGGCGACGGGTCTCGTCGCCGACGCCGCAACCGACGTCGACAGTGACCCCGGAACCGAGGCGCGCGAGCACCTCGCGGTAGCCGGCGTCGTGAAACGCGAGCAGGGAATCAGGCGTCGCCCCGTGCATCGGGCGTTCCCCGGTGAGCTTCATGTCCTTCCCGCTCCGTCACCTCGCATACAAGCGCTCGAGCGTACAGCGGAGTACGACGCGAAGAGCGGTCGGTTCCGGCGACGACCCGGTGCGGGTGCGCCCAGCTCTCGGAGGGGACGGGCTCTAGACTCCCGCGCCGTCCTCGATGTCCGTCCGTGCCGCGGAGGCCTACCCTTGAGCGATTCCGCCCGCGTCGGCGCCGGCCGCCGCGACCTCGCCCCCGCGGGCGACGTAGCCCAGCTCGGTGAGATCGCGGCTGCGGCCGGCCTGCGCCGGATCGCGATCCTGGCGTGGCGCGACATCGACGACCCGGAGGCCGGTGGCTCGGAGCTGCACGCGTCGAGGGTCGCAGCGCTCTGGGGTCAGGCCGGCATCGAGGTCACGATGCGGACGTCGTACGCCCCCGGGTCGGCGCAGGTCAGTTGGCGGGACGGGTATCGGGTGATCCGCAAGGCGGGCCGGTACCTCGTGTTCCCGCGGGCTGCGTTCAGCGAGATGATGGGGTGGCACGGCGCCAGTGACGCCCTTGTCGAGATCTGGAACGGGATGCCGTTCTTCTCTCCACTCTGGGCAGCGTCGCGGCCCCGGGCGGTATGGCTGCACCACGTTCACGATTCCATGTGGGAAATGACACTGCCGCCTCGCCTTGCCCGGATTGGCCGCACGATCGAATTCCGCGTCGCCCCCCCGATCTACCGCCGGTCGCGCATCGTGACCCTCTCCGACTCGTCGAAGGACGAGATCGTGCGCCGGCTCCGGCTCCGCCCGTCGAACATTACGGTGGTCCCGCCCGGAATCGACCGAGCGTTCACGCCGGGAGGAACGCGCGACCCGGCGCCGCTCGTCGTCGCTGTCGGTCGCCTGGTTCCGGTGAAGCGGTTCGACGCCCTCATCGACGCTCTGGCCGACGTGAAGGCCCGGCGTCCGGATCTCCGGGCGGTGATCGTCGGCGAGGGCTACGAGCGCGACGCGCTCGAGCGCCGGATCGCCGAGGTGGGCGCGGGGGACTGGCTCTCGTTGCCCGGTCGGGTCGACGACGCCACCCTGCTCGACCTCTACCGGCGGGCCTGGGTGCTCGCGAGCGCGTCGCGGCACGAGGGCTGGGGCATGACCATCACCGAAGCCGCCGCGTGCCGCACGCCGGCGGTGGCGACGCGTATCTCGGGCCACCGCGACGCGATCATCGACGGCACCACAGGTATGCTCGTCGACGACGACATGGCGTTGGCCACCGCGCTCGAGCGGGTGCTGCGCGACGACGCGTTCCGTGCGCTGCTGGCCAAGAATGCTTTGGAGCACGCGTCGCACTTCACGTGGGCGGCCACCGCACGCGGCACGCTCGAGGTGCTCGCGGCCGAGGCGCTTCGCCACAAGTCGGCGTGATCGAACTGTTCGATACGCGCCGCCGGCGCGCGGCGATCGGGTATTCCCTGCTCGCGCTCCTGGCCTACATACCGCCGCTGCTCACCGCGCCCGGCAAGGTCGGCGCCGACACGAAGCAGTACCTCTACCTCGACCCGGGCCGCCTGCTCTCGCGATCGGTGTCGATGTGGGATCCGCACATCGGTATGGGCACGGTCACGCACCAGAACATCGGGTACGCGTTCCCGATGGGCCCGTACTACTGGCTCCTCGAGACAATCGGCTCGCCCGCCTGGGTCGCGCAGCGGATCTGGCTCGGCTCGTTGCTGTTCGCCGCGGCGCTCGGTGTCTTGTTCTTGTTGCGCTCGTTCGGGCTGCGCGGTCCGGGTGTCGTCGTCGCCGCGTTGGCCTTCATGTGCACGCCGTACGTGCTCGACTACGCGGCGCGCATTTCGGTGTTGCTGATGCCGTGGGCCGCGCTGCCGTGGATGATCGCCGTTATTCGCAAGGCCCTGCGGGAGAAGGGTTGGCGATATCCCGCGATCTTCGCGCTCATCGTGCAGATCATCGGCGGCGTCAACGCGACGTCGTTGATCTACGCGGGCGTCGGCCCGGTGCTGTGGATTCTGTACGCGTGGCTCGGGGCCCGTGAGGTCGTGGCCCGCCGCGCCATCGGTGTGGCGCTTCGTACCGGCGGGCTGACGTTGCTCACGTCGTTGTGGTGGATCTCGGGCCTGCGCATGCAAGGCACGTACGGCCTCGACGTGCTGAAGTACAGCGAGACCGTGCGCACCGTCGCGCTTACGTCGACGCCGAACGAGGTCCTGCGCGGTCTCGGCTACTGGTTCTTCTACGGTCAGGACCGACTGGGACCGTGGATCGAGGCGGCCCGCGACTACACCCAGCACTCCTGGGTGATCTTCGCCGGATACAGCCTCGTCGTCCTGTCGCTCCTGGCCGCGGCCTTTCTGCGCTGGCGCCACCGTGTGTTCTTCGTGCTGCTCCTGTTCGTCGGCGTCGTCATCTCGGTCGGCGCCCATCCCTACGACAGCCCGACGCCGCTCGGCGGTCTCTTCAAGTCGTTCGCGAACTCCTCGAGTGCCGGACTCGCGCTGCGCAGCACGGGGCGCGCCGCGCCACTCGTCGTGCTCGCGTCGGCGGTGTTCCTCGGTCTGGCGACCAATGTGGTCTTCCGCCTGCTGCAGGGGCGAGGCAGAGGGGTGCTCGCGTTCGCGGTGCCGGTGCTCGTCGGGATATTGATCTTCGTCAACTTTCCCGCGCTGATCGACGGCACCTTCTACGGCAAGAACCTCGAGCGCGACGAGACGCTGCCGAGCTATTGGACCCAGGCCATCGCCAATCTCAACGGCGGTGACCACCAGACCCGGATCCTCGAGGAGCCCGGCGCCGACTTCGCTTCATACACGTGGGGCAACACCGTCGACCCGATCACGCCCGGACTGACCGACCGGCCGTACGTCGCCCGGGAGTTGATCCCGTACGGTACGCCCGGGACCGCCGACCTGTTGAACGCGATCGACCGGCGCCTGCAGGAGGGTGTCGCCGACCCGGCCGGCCTGGCCGCGCTGTGGCGGCGCATGGGTGTCGGCGACGTCGTGGCTCGCAACGACATCAACTACGAGCGCTACGACCTCGTCCGGCCCGAGGATCTCGCGGCGGTACTCCGGGCCGCGCCCGGCCTCGGCCCGGCGGCGAGCTACGGGCCGCCGTCCAACTTCACCCTGCCCGCGGGCTACAGCGACGAGATCAGTCTGGCGACACCGGCGACGGACGCGCCCGTTGCCCCGGTACAGGTCTACCCCGTCACGAACGCGACCCAGATTGTGCGGGGCGAGTCGACCGATCACGCGCTGATGGTGAGCGGCGACGGTGAGGGCCTCGTCGACGCCGCCGACATCGGTCTGCTCGACGGCGCCGGGGTGATCAGGTACTCGGCGTCATACCCGTCAGCGGCAACGCTGCGGACCGCGACCGGCGCCGGCGACGTGCTCGTCGTCACCGACAACAATCGTCTGCGGGCCCGGCGCTGGACGACGGTGACCCAGACGGTCGGCTTCACCGAGCAAGCGGGCGCCGCCGATCAACCACTCACCACCGATCCCACCGACGCGCGCCTTGACGTGTTCCCCGATGAACAGGCCTCCGCGCTCACGACGACCGATCAGGTCGGCGTGCAGCGGGTCGTCGCGACTGCCTACGGCAACACCAACACCTACTGGCCCGAGGACCGCCCCGACGGCGCGCTCGACGGCGAAACCGGAACCGCGTGGCGGACCCAGGGGTTCGGGGACGCACGCGGCCAACGCATCGAGATCGACCTGAAGACCTCGATCACGACCGACCACGTCAACCTCGTGCAACCGCTCGGCGGGTCCCCGAATCGGTTCATCACGAACGCGCAGGTCAGTTTCGACGGTGCCAAGCCCGTCGACCTCGCGCTGGATCCGACCTCGCGCACCGCGGTCGGCCAGACCTTCGCGTTTCCGACGCGAACCTTCCGGACGTTCTCGATCAGCATCACGGAGACGAACGATCACCGCACGAATCTGTTCGGCCAGGACGATCCGGTCGGATTCGCCGAGATCCGCCTGCGCGACGCGCACGCGTCGCAGGACGTCCGCGTCGACGAGGTCGTGCAGATGCCCGACGACCTGCTCGGCGCGCTCGGTTCGGCATCGGTTGATCACCCGCTCGTCCTCGTCATGAATCGAGACCAGATCCGTCCCGTCCCGCCCCGCACGCAACCGGAACTTTCCATCTCGCGGTCGTTCGACCTCCCGTCGGCGCGGACGTTCGAGCTGACCGGCAACGCGACGGTGAGCCCGGACGCGCCCGATGCGACGATCGAGCAGGCGCTCCTGCCCGGGGCGGCGCACCCGGGACTCACGATCTCGGAGAGCGGGTTCCTGCCCGGATGCCTGACGTGCCGGGTCGACGCTGCGTTCGACGACGCGCCGACGACCGCGTGGCAGACGCCGTTCGACCAGCCGCAGGGTCAGTGGGCGCAGGTGCAGTCGGCGACACCCTTGAGCATCGATCATCTCGACCTTTCGGTGATTGCCGACGGTCGCCATTCGGTCCCGACGCGCCTGCGCGTCGAGGTGGACGGGCAGGGTCGCGACGTCGTGCTCCCGGCGATCGCCGATCGGTCGACCGAGAACGCGACCGTGCCGGTGCGCGTCACGTTCCCGGCGTTGCGGGGCCACACCGTCCGGGTCACCATCGTCGGCGTCCGCGCCGAACAGACGAAGCTGTACGGAACCGGCCGGACCCGCACCGAGCCGGTCGGCATCGCGACGTTCGGCGTTCCGGGAGTATCGGTGCGCGCGGTCGGGACCGCCGCCGTCGACAGCGGATGTCGCTCGGATCTCGTGGCGATCGACGGCCGGGCGGTTCCCGTCCGCATCACCGGCGCGGTGAGCGCGGCGACCACGACCTCGGGGCTCGCGGTGACGCCGTGCGGCGCGGCACTCCAACTCGCAAAGGGCACCCACGTCGTCCAGACGACGGCGGGCAAGGTGGTTGGTCTCTCCGTCGACCGACTCGCCTTCGCGTCCGGTACATCGTCGGCAGCCGTCGCCGCCGCAGGTGGTCGTGTCCAGGTGGAGAGCGCGCCGCGCGCACCGGCACCGGCGAAGGTCACCGTCGTGCACAAGGGTGACACGAAGATGCGGGTGCAGGTGAGCGCGGCCACGAAGCCGTTCTGGTTGGTGTTGGGCGAGTCCCAGAGTCCCGGCTGGCACGCGCGTGTCGTGGGTAGTGGGGGCGGCGATCTCGGACCGTCTCAGCTGGTCGACGGTTACGCGAACGGGTGGAAGGTCACGCCCCGGGCATCGGGCACCTTCCAAGTCGTGCTCGAGTGGACACCGCAACGGCAGGTGCACCTCGCGATCTGGTTGTCGCTCGTCGGAGGCGTGCTCTGTCTCTCGGTCATCGCGTTCACGTGGGTACGGCGTCGAGCCGTGATCGCGACGATGGCGACCGCGCGCCCCGGCGATGCCGATCTCGGTCTCGAATGGGCGGCTTCGGGAGTGGGCGCCCGGGCGGGAATGACCGGTCGGGGAAGCGTGCGTTGGGTCGCGCCCGTCGTGACCGGTCTGCTCGCGGGGCTCGTCGTCGCGCCCTGGGTCGGCGTATTGATCGCCGTCGTCGTGTTCGCGCTCGTGGAACGGCCGCGCCTTCGTCCGCTCGTCATGGGTGTGCCCGCGGCACTGCTCGCGCTCTCCGGCGCGTACATCGTCATCCAGCAGCACCGGTATCACTATCCGCCGGTGTTCGAATGGCCCACGTTGTTCCCGCACGCGCGCACGCTGGCATGGGTCGCGGTCCTGCTCCTGGCGGCCGACGCGATCGTCGAGATCCTGAGGTCGCGCCTGGCTCGCGGGTCCCGAACGAAAAGGGAACCGGCGCCCGAGCCGGACGCGTCATAATTGTCCGTGCTCCAGGTGCGCGAACTTGCGGTCGAGGTTGGTGGGCGGCTCACGCTGACCAACGCGTCCTTTTCGCTGCACGCGGGCGACAAAGTCGGCCTCGTCGGCCGTAACGGGGCGGGCAAGACCTCGCTCCTGCGCGTGCTCGGTGGCGCGACTCCGGCCGCGCACGGGGTCGTGCTCCGTCCCGATCGGGTCGGCTTCTTGCCCCAGGATCCGCCCGCGCGGGGCGCTGGGCTCGACGGAACCGCGCTCTCGCACGTGTTGTCGGGCCGGGGCCTCGACGTCGTGACGCACCGTCTCGAAGAGTTGCGGCTCAAGGTCGAAGCCGATCCCTCGCCCCGCAACGTGAAGGCGTACGGCAACGAACAGGACGCGTTCACGGCGGCCGGTGGGTACGCGGCCGAGTCCGAGGTACGGCGCATCGTCGCCGGCCTCGGCCTGCCGCCCGACCGCCTCGATCTCCCGATCGGTGCACTCTCGGGCGGTGAGCGCCGCCGGGCCGAGCTCGCCCGGATCCTCTTCGCGGGCGGCGACCTGATGCTGCTCGACGAGCCCACCAACCACCTCGACGTCGATGCCAAGGCGTGGCTGATGTCGTTCCTGCGCGGCTTTCGGGGCTCGCTCCTCGTCATCAGTCACGACCTCGCGCTGTTGGATCAGGCGATCACGCGCGTCATGCACCTCGACGAAGGTGAGCTCATCGAATACCGCGGTACGTACTCGCAATACCTCGTTTCCCGGAAGGCCGACGAGGAACGCCGCACGAAGATCGCGGTGCGCCAGGAGTCGGAGATCCGCCGGCTCAGCACGCTCGCCGACTCGATGCGTCATCAGACCCAGAAGCGGGCGCGCATCGCCAAGACCCTCGATCGCCGGGTCGACAAGATGAGCGCGAGCAAGATCGAGGTCGGTCGGGGCGACCAGACCCTGCGGGTGAAGCTTCCCGATCCGCCGCACGCCGGGCGCGTCGTGCTCGAGGTCACGGATCTCGCCAAGGCATTCGGCCCGAAGACGATCTTCGAGGACGTGTCGTTCCAGGTCGGAAGGGGCGAGCGCCTGCTCGTGCTCGGGCTCAACGGCGCAGGCAAGACCACGTTGCTCCGGTCGCTCGTCGGCGAGCTCGAACCCGACCTCGGCGACGTCGAGCTCGGCCACGGCGCGTCGATGGGCTACTACGCCCAAGAGCACGAGGGCCTCACTCCGGGACGGCCGGTGCTCGAGCACATCCGCGAGGCGTCGGGCGAAGGCGAGCAGTACCTCCGCGGGTTGCTCGGCATGTTCGGGCTCCGGGGTGAGCTCGCGTTCCAGGACGCAGGCACGCTGTCGGGCGGGGAGAAGACGAAGCTCGCGCTGGCGATGCTGGTCGCCGGTCGCCACAACCTCCTGCTGCTCGATGAACCGACGAACAACCTCGACCCGCCGTCGCGCGTCGCGATTGGCAACGCGCTCCGCGACTGGAAGGGTGCGATGGTGCTCGTCAGCCACGACCCCGAATTCGTCACCGAACTCGCGCCCAACCGCGTCCTGATGATGCCCGAGGGCGTCCTCGACTACTGGTCGGACGACCTCCTCGACCTCGTCGAGCTCGCGTAACGCGGTTGCAACCCCATCCGACGTGAATTCGGGACACGGAGTGCCCTCGAGCCATGCCGGTTCGCAGGTGGCTCCCAGGGATCGTGTTCCTGACACCAGCGTCAGTCTGCGCGTATGCTCCTCCCACCTTGTGGAGGAGAACAGCAGCATGAATGGGCGCAAACAGGGTTCTCGGCGATGGGCACGCATGTTCGTCATCGGACTCGTCGCGATCGCAGCCGCGTGCGGCAGTAGCTCCAAGGCGGCGACGTCGACCACCACGACGGCGGCCGCGGGGCGCACGACCACGCCCACCAGCGCGTTCACGCCCGCCGACACCCCGGTCGGGCGCGGGGTGACGGCCACGACGATCAAGGTCGGCGTCGCCCTCGTCGACTTCGACTGCATCAAGCAGTTCGTCAACTCGATCCGGGTCGACCAGCAGGCCGTGTACCAGGCCTACATCGACAACGTGAACAAGAATGGTGGCATCGCGGGGCGCAAGATCGTCCCCGTGTACCACACGTTCTGCCCGATCGGTACGTCGGGAACCGTCACGTTGTGCACACAGTTCGCGCAGGACGACAAGGTGTTCGCGGTGATCGGGAACTTCACCGACTCCACCAACGACGGCGCTTCCCAGGAATGCCTGGCGAAGACGCAGAACACGGTGTTGATCACCTACCTCACCGAGACGCAGATGGCGCTCTCGCCCGGGGGAATGATCCTGTGCCCGTGCAGCGCGCCCGAACGCCAGGACAAGGCGCTTCTGTCGTTGATCAAGGCCGCGGGCACGCTCGACGGCAAGAAGATCGCCGTACTCGCGTCGTCTTCGAGCCAGACCGCGGTCAAGAAGATCATCACGCCCGGACTGAAGGCGCTCGGGGTGAAGACCGGCACGACCGCGTTCCTGAACGTCTCCGGCAGTGACACCACCGCGGCCCAGGCGCAGCTGGAGAGCTTCCTCGAGCGCTGGAAATCGGAGGGTGTGAACGCGCTCTGGATCGCCGGCGAGAACGTCGCGAGCCAGCAGTTCGTCGAGAAGGTGAAGAAGTCGATGCCGAACGTCACCTTGCTGACCGACGTCGCCGACAGCCTCAGCTTCGCCCAGCAAGAAGTGACGGCCAAGGTCTCGCCCAATCCGTACGACGGTCTGCAGATTGCGGGAACGTATCTGCCGACCGACTACGTGAAGAGTGCAAACTGGAAGTACTGCGCGGCCATCTACAAGGCACAGACGGGCAAGACCGCGCCCGACGCCTTCACAGTGATCCCGGGTCCCGACGGCAAGACGATCGACACGTACGGCAGCATCAACGACGCGTGCCAGATCATCTCGCTCTTCCACGACGTCGCCACCAGGGTCGGCGCCCATCTGAACACCGCGAACTGGGTCGGGGTGGTGAACTCGTACGGAGACATCGCCAACCGAGGCGGTGGTCCGTTTGCGTCGCTGCACACCGGCAAATACGACTTCGACGACACGTTCCAGCTGCAGGAGTACGACCCGTCGATCGCGCCCACAGGTAACTGGAAAGCGCTTTCGCCGTACCAGGACATCAAGAACTGATCTTCGAGGACAACAAGCTCTGAACTCCGGGGGAACCGAGACCCGGAAGCGGGGGGACACCGTGCGCGTACTCAGGATCGGTCGGTCGGGTCGGCTCGTCGTCGCCGGAGTGCTCGTCGTGGCGACTGCGTGCGGGAGCAGCTCAAAGAACGCGGGTCCGTCGTCGACGACGGTGGCAACGGGCACGTCGGGAGCGCCCTCCACGACCGTGTTCCAGCCCACCGACACGTCGCTCGGTCAGGGCGTCACCGCGACGTCGGTGAAGGTCGGTGTCGTGATGATCGACTACAAGTGCGTCGAGCAGTTCGTCGATCGCGAAGAGCCCGACCAACAGGCGACATTCCAGATCTTCATCGACTCGATCAACAACAAGGGCGGTGTCAACGGGCGCAAGATCGTGCCCGTGTACAAGTCGTACTGCCCGATCGACAACAGCACCGAACTCGCCGCCTGCACCGCGTTGACCGACGACAGCCGAGTCTTCGCGGCGATCGGGACCTTCTACGACCCGAGCGGGAACGCGCAGCTGTGCTTTGCCAACCAGCACCACACGATCGTGATCGCCGACTCGCTCACCCAGGCCCTCGTCGACCGCGGACCACCGGGGCTGATGGTGACCCCGAACATCACCTCGGAACGGCGGCTGCAGGTGATCATGACGCTGTTGAAGAAGGGCGGAACCCTCGAGCGCAAGACGGTCGCCATCGCCGACGTTGCGAGCGACAAGCCCCGGGTCACGAAGGTCGTGGTTCCCGCGTTGCGGTCTCTCGGCGTCAAGCGGGGCGCGGATGCCACGCTGTCGATCTCGGGCACCGACACGACCGCGGCCCAGACCCAGCTGAGCAGCTTCATCGAACGCTGGAAATCGGACGGCACCAACGCGCTGATCCTCGTCGGTGACGAGGTGTCCTCCAAGCAGTTCGTCGAGAAGATCAAGGCCGCGATTCCCGCGATGGTGTTCGTGGCCGACTCCTCGAGCGTGCTCGACGCGGGCCGCGAGGAGCAGAAGGCGAAGGTCTCGCCCAATCCCTACGACGGGATCATGACCGCGGAGGGGCAGACCGGCATCGAGCACATGGAGACACCCCACTTCACGATCTGCCGCGACATCTGGCAGAACGCGACCGGGCGCAAGGTCCCGTCGCCGAACGTCGTCGTCAAACTTCCGAACGGCAAGCAGAACGACATCTACACCGAAGTCGAGGACGCGTGCCTCTTCACGCGCTTCTTCCAGACCATTGCGACGCGCGTCGGGCCGTATCTCAACAACACCAACTGGGTGCACGCGGTCGACAACTTCGGCCCGGTCGACGACATGTCGACGCTGTACGCGACGCTCGGCAAGGGGAAGTACGACGCCGACGACACGTACGGTCTCGTGGCGTACGACCCGACCGTGGGTGAGGACGGCGACTGGCGCCACGTCACCCCGGTGCAGAACGTGCTCAGTCCCTGACCGATGCACGCGTGATCGCGCGGCATCGGTCATCCAAGACAACCTGACGCGTACGTCATAGAGTCCGCGAGTCATGTGACCAGGGGGGAACCATGCACGTGTTTGCACGTTCGTCGCGTCAGCGCAGGTCGGCAGTCTGTGCCGGCGCGTTGGCGCTCACCGTCGGGCTCGCCGCGTGCGGGAGCAGCAGCAAGTCTTCGACGCCTTCGAGCGCCAAGACGACGACGACGCCGCAGACGGTGTCGGTGACCACCGGGCCGCCGAACACGACTCCGGAGCTGGCCGGCAACGGCCAGGGCGTGACTGCGACCACCGTGAAGATCGGGGTGGTCTTCGTCGACTACAAGGCCATCGCGCAGTTCATCGACTTCCAGCGCGGCGACCAACAGAAGATCTTCCAGGCGTTCGTCGACGACATCAACGCGCACGGTGGCGTCGCCGGTGGGCGCAAGCTCGTGCCGTCGTACAACACGTACTTCCCGGCGGGCAGTGCGGGACCCCTGGCGGCATGCACGCAGTTCACGGAGGACGACAAGGTCTTCGCGACGATCGGCGTGCTCATCGACGCGAGCGGCGGCGGCCAGCTCTGCTTCACGAAGCAGCACCACTCGATCCTGCTCACCCACGAGTTGTCCGAAGACGTGATGTCGAAGGCCGACCCGGGTCTGTTGCTGACCACGGACGCGTTGGCCGAGCGTTCGGCTCGCACGATGCTCGACCTCGGAATGAACAAGGGAATCCTGAAGGGTAAGAAGTTCGCGATTCTCGCGGAGACCGGTACAAAATCGCGGATCACGTCCGCGATCGAGCCCGAGTTGAAGAAGCTCGGCATCCGCTACGGGACGGCCGGAGTTCTGAACATCGGCCAGGACGAGGACACGACCGCGGGCCAGGCCCAGATGGCGCCGCTGATCGAGCGGTGGAAGGGCGAGAACGACAACGCGGTGTTCATCTCCGGGCTCGGCGCGGTGTCGAAGGTCTTCGTGCAGAAGATCAAGGCGTCGATGCCCGACGTGCTGCTCATGACCGACACCGATTCGAGCGCGAAGGGTGCCGCGCAGGATGCGGTACACGCGGGAGCGAGGCCGAACCCGTACGACGGGATCCTGAGCCTCACCGGCCTGAGCGACGAGCAGCAGTTCGAGACGCCGAAGGTGCAGGCGTGCGTGAAGACGTACGAGACCGCGAGCGGCGAGACGGTCGTGGCACCCAAGGATCTCAAGCCCGACAAGAACGGGAAGCGCCAAGAGGTCTGGATCTCGGTGCGCGACTCCTGTTCCGACCTCGACTTCTTCAAGACGATCGCCGACAAGGTCGGGAAGAACCTGAACAACACCAACTGGACCCGGGTCGTCGACAACTTCGGCACCATTCAGCTCGTCGGCACTTCGGCTGCGTCGTTGGGTACCGGCAAGTACGACGCCGACAACAACTTCGCCCTGGTCGCGTTCGATCCGACCTCGGGCGCCAACGGCGACTGGAAGGCGCTGACACCACTGCGCGACGTGACGAAGCCGGGCTAATCCGGACGTGGGCCGTCGGAAACCCCGGGAACCGTTCCCGGGGCCACGGTGTCTAAGCCGGGCGAGATCAACCCGGCTCCTCGTGCTCCCGGTGCTCCTCGTCGCGGTTCCCGCCGCGAGGTCCCGTACGACGTCCAGGTATGGGCGCGGGGGTTCCCGTCGTGGGCCGGGGCGCGTTGTGGACGATTCGGTCCGCTTTCGCCGTTCCCCACAACACCCCGCTCGCAGAGGCGGATGGTTGGTGAAGTTCCCGTGGTTCGCGCGTGCGTTCGGGTTGCCCCGGATCGACGCGCGCCGTATCGACGCCCGGGCACATTCCGAGCCGGGGTCAATCGCGCCGTTGGCGAGAGCGGCATGTTCGTCACATCATCGTCGTGTTTTCGGCCCCGGGCTGTTGGGAGATCACGAGCCGCTTCGGTGATCTCGACTCCACGATGAGGTTCCGTCTCGAGGTCGGCCAGGCGTGAACTACGCGACGACGTGGAACTCGATCCGGTACACGAGGGTCTCGTCGGCGACGGGACCGGCGTGCGCGGTTCGCCGGCGCAGGGTCTCGCGATCCTTCTCCCCGCACTGCCGCACGTCGGCAGCCGTCACGCTCGAGAACGGAACCATCTCGATCGCGTCGACCTCGATGCACGCGCCCGCGGTCTGGTAACGGCCCCCGACCTTCACCTGCGGGCGCGTCCACAATCGGAACGTCAACGCGATGCGACCCGATGCGACGGCGGTGCGTAACTCCGGGCTGAACTGCACGGGTCGCTCAGACGGCGGCGGGCTTGGCGTTCGCGTTCGACCGCTGGATCGCGCGATCGTCGGTGCCGAGGTACGACGACACCACGAGCGGGTTCGAGCGCACGGCTTCGGGGCTGCCCTCGGCGATCACGCCTCCTGCCTCCAGGCAGTAGATGCGGTCGCTGATCGACAAGATGAGCGGGAGGTCGTGCTCGACGACGATGAGCGTGGCGTCGAGCTCACGTTGCACGCGCTTGATGAGCGGACCGAACGCCTCGGCCTCGCGTTGGGCGACTCCGGCGGTGGGCTCGTCGAGGCACACCACACGCGGCTGCACGGCGAGCACCGACGCGAGCTCGACGATCCTTCGTGTCCCGGTCGAGAGCTCGGCGATGAAGCGGTCGGCGTACCGGCCCAGG
>JBBSFB010000067.1:0-21979 GCA_038239145.1 Acidimicrobiia bacterium | reverse complement strand
TCGGCGAAACCGGCGACCCCAACCTCAAACCCGGCGACACCCGCACCTTCACCATCAAACACATGACCGCCGGCAACTACGCCATCGTCTGCAACCTCGCCGGCCACTACGGCAAAGGCATGCGCGCCCCCCTCACGATCGGTTGATGACGTGGATACCGACAGAGAAGCTCCGCACACGATCGGCTGGCCGCGCGCCATCCTCACCGGCGTCGTCGTCGTCGTGATCGGTGTCGCGCTGCTCGTCTACGGGCCAAACGCGATCCTCACCATGCACGGCAAGACGCGCGGCAGCCTCGTTGGCATCGTGACGCCCCTGTTCTTCGTGATTCTGTTCGCGATCGCCTTGGGCCTTCGGTGGCTCCAACGCCGGAAGTTGATCTGATGCCGATCCCCGTCGCACCCGACGCGAACTGGCTCTGGGAAAACGAGCCGTGTCGCGCGGCGTGCCCGGTCCACACCGACGCGGGCGCCTACGTCACCGCGATCGCAGAAGGCCGATTCGAAGAGGCGTACCTCATCGCGCGCGCGCCGAACCCGTTCCCGTCGGTGTGCGGACGCGTCTGCGCCGCTCCGTGCGAGCGCGCGTGCCGAAGAGGTTCGGTCGACGCGCCGGTCGCGATTCGAGCGCTCAAGCGCTTCGTCACCGAGCGCTTCGGCGTCGAGAGCTTCGCTGCGAACACGATGTGGCACGCGGCGCACGGCCCAGTGCCGGCCGCGTCGGGACCGAGCGTCGGCGTGATCGGTGGCGGCCCCGCCGGTCTCGCCGCCGCGTGCGATCTCCGCCTCGCCGGCCATCCGGTCACGATCTACGAAGCGCAGGACCGGCTCGGCGGCATGATGGTGCTCGGCATCCCCGAATACCGCCTCCCGCGAGCGCTCATCGCGCGCGAGATCGAGGCGATCATCGAGCTCGGCATCGATGTCGAGACGAACGCCACCATCGGCCATACGCATTCGATGGACGAACTCCTGCAACGGCACGCGGCGGTGTTTCTCGCGGCGGGAACCGGAAAGGCGCGCGACCTCGATCTTCCGGGGCATGACCTCGACGGGGTACTGCGCGCCGTCGAATACCTCCTCAACGTCAACCAGGGTTTCCGGGTGGCACTCGGTGATCGGGTGGTGGTCGTCGGTGGCGGCAACGTCGCCTTCGACGCGGCTCGCACTGCGCTGCGGGCGGCCGCCACCGGAAGCGCGCCGCCCGCACCCGTCGCGCCCGGACCGAACGCCGGCGAGGACGCACGGCGGGCGATGACGACGACGCTCGACGTTGCTCGGGCCGCGCGCCGGGCCGGCGTGCTCGATGTCACGATCGTCGCACTCGAATCCGCGGAGGAGATCCCGGCCGACCCGGAGGAGATCGAAGAGGCCGAACGCGAGGGTATCCGGATCGTGTACCGGCGCGGCCCGCACCGTTTCGTCGGTGATACGCACGTGACCGGGCTGGAGACGGTCGCCGTGACGTCGGTGTTCGACGCCGACGGTCGGTTCTCGCCGACCTTCGAGGCCGGCACCGAGTCGGTGATCGCCGCCGACACGGTAATTCTCGCCGTGGGTCAGGGCGCCGACGTGAGTTTCCTCGACGCCGGACCCTCGCTCGAGCGCACGGCACCGGGCGGCCTGCAGATCGATCCCGAATCGCTGCGCACGTCGGACCCGCGAATCTGGGCCGGCGGCGACGTCGCCCGCGGCCCTCGCAACCTGATCGACGCCATCGCCGACGGCAGACGTGCAGCCGTTTCCATCCACGGCGTACTTACCGGCGCGGCCCCGGTCTCATCGACCCATGAGATACGCGTCGAATTGCGGAGTGGTTTCCGCCGTCTCGACAGCGACTACGACGCCATCCCTCGTCAACCGGTGCCTTCGACGCCGACGGATCGGCGCGTCGGATTCGGTGAGGTCGAGACCGGCTACGACGAACACCAGGCCCGCCTCGAAGGCCTGCGCTGTCTGCGCTGCTTCGACAACATCACGCTTTCGCCCGAGCTGTGCATCCTCTGCGGTCTCTGCGTCGACGTGTGCCCGCCCAACTGCATCACCATCGCCCGGGCCGATCGCGTCGGGCTCGGTACCGAGCAGCAGTCGGTGCTGCTGCTCGACGAAGACCTCTGTATTCGCTGCGGCCTGTGTGTCAATCGATGCCCGCCCGGCGCACTGTCGATGGTTCACGCGAAGGAACTCACGCATGGTTGACGTCGACAAGAACCTCGAGCCCGGCCGCACGTCCGTCGACCACGGCATCACGGCGCGCATCAAGCGCAGTGACCCGTGGCGCTCCGCATTTCGTCACGCACCGCTCGACACACCTCGCGGGCGCGCGCTCCAGTCGTTCAGCAACGTGTTCTTGCACGTCTATCCCGTCAAGATCCCCAAGCGCGTCCTGAACCTCCGGTATTCGTTCCGGCTCGGGTACATCGCGGCGGTGCTCTTCGGGATTCTGACCGTCACCGGCATCTATCTCATGTTCGTCTATACGCCCTCCGTCGGCTCGGCCTACGGCGATATGCAGAGTCTGAAGACGGGCGTCGGGTTCGGTCAGCTAATCAGGAACGTGCATCGCTGGTCGGCACACCTGATGGTGCTCGTGGTCGCGCTCCATCTCGTCCGCGTCTTTTACGCAGGCGCCTACAAGAAGCCGCGAGAGTTCAACTGGGTGATCGGCGTAATGCTGCTGCTGGTCACGCTCGGCTTCTCGTTCACCGGCTACCTGTTGCCGTGGGACCAGCTGGCGTACTGGGCCGTCACGGTCGGTACGAACCTCGTGCACTACGTCCCACTCGTCGGCGGCAAGTTGCAGGACCTCCTGATCGGCGGCCCACAGGTAGGCCAGAACACGCTGCTGCGGTTCTACGCGCTCCACGTCGCCGTGCTCCCGATGGTCCTGGCATTGATGTTGGTCGTGCATATCTGGCGCGTGCGCAAGGACGGCTTCGCGGTCGAGCGCACGAGCGTTGGTGCGTTCTCCGAGGAAGCCACCGAACTTCCCCGTGTGCCGGCGCCGGCGGCTTCGCCGATGGCTGCGGCCGCGCCCGAACTGTACGGCGGACGCGTGCGCCTGCTCGGCGTCGTCGACCGCGAATCCATCACCGAAGCCGAGCGACCGGTCGACGATACCGTCTTCACCTGGCCGCATCTGCTGGTGCGTCACGTCGTGGTCGCGCTCGGTACGGCGGCGGTCGTGTTGGGCCTGGCGGTGTCATACAGCGCGCCGCTGCGCGGCCTCGCGAATCCGAATGTCACGCCGGAGCCCGCCAAGGCACCGTGGTACTTCGCGGGACTCCAGGAGTTGCTCTCCCGCTTCGATCCGCTCGTTGCCGGGATCCTCGTCCCCGCGGGGGCCGTGCTCATGTTGGTCTTGTTGCCGTACATCGACCGCAACCCCGACACGCGCGCGAGCCATCGCAAGGTCGCGATCGCTCTGTTCAGTCTCGTGCTCGCAATCGCGGTGGTGCTCACCGTCATCGGAACCTTCTTCCGCGGTCCGGGTTGGAAGTTCATCGCACCGTGGACCCACTCGTACATCGAGTTCTAGGAGTCTCAATGGCAGACAAGAGTCGACGCGATTTCCTCCGGAATGGTTGGAAGGTCAGTGGCGCGCTGCTGATCGGCGCGGCCACCTACACCGGCTACGAGGCACTCCGTCCGTTGGCTTCCGGCGCGAGTGGCGCCAAGATCACGGTCGGAACGACCTCGACCTTCGCCACCGGCACGAGCACCTACGTGAGTGCCGGCCGGATGTACGTCGTTAACGCCAACGACTACCTGTTCGCACTGTCGCAAAAGTGTCCGCACCTGGGTTGCCACGTGCCGTACTGCGAGAGCTCGGGACGGTTCGAGTGTCCGTGTCACGGTTCGATCTACGACCTCGCCGGCGAATACATCGCAGGCCCGGCACCGCGAGGCATGGATCGCTACGAGGTGACGCTCGACCGCGACAACGTCATCGTGAACACAGGCGTCTTGAAAGCCGGTCCGCCGCGCGGGACGAAGAACTTCCTCACTCCACCCAAGGGTCCGAGCTGCATCGGTAAGGCCTGACGTGCCCCGTGAACGCCCACAGCCCCCGCCGTTCGAACCGGAGTGGCTCGTCCGAAGCCTGAATCGCTATCTCGCGTGGGGACTCGTCTTCATGATCCTGTTGCTCGCCGGCTTCGTCGCGTACCGCGTGCGGGAACCGGGCCTGCGCAGGTCCGCAACCCGCGCGCAGACCACGAGCTACACCGCCATAGGCACGGGGATCTTCACCGCCAGCTGTGCACAGTGCCATGGCAAGAACGCGGCCGGCGGCGGGAGTGCCCCCACGTTGAACTCGACTCAGTTCCTGAAGAACACGACCGACGATCAGATCTTCGCGCTCGTATCCGGCGGCGTGTCGGGGACCGCGATGCCTGCGTGGAGCCTCGACTACGGCGGGACACTCACCGGCGAACAAGTACGTCAGGTCATCACGTACCTGCGTTCGCTCGAGCCGCACGCGCCCAGCGTGCCGGATTGGCGCAAGAGCGCGAAGGCGACGAAATAAGCCGTTCGCTCACGTCTCGTAGGCGAGCATGCGCCCGCACGAGCAACTGCTCAACCCGCGTTGCGACGCTTTCGTAGCTCCCACATGGTCGACCGAGATGATCGAGAGCTGAAGGCGGCCGGAGACGGTCCGCCGGCGACGAGGCATCGCCGACGTGAGCGGGAACCTGGTGCAAAGCGGAAGGGCCGTAACTCCGGCCGTCAACATCGGGGCCCTCGTCGACCGTTCGAACATCCGCCCGCGCTCGATTAGCCGTTGGCGGTGAACATCGCGTGTGCTTCCTTGAGACCGTAGAAGACGATGACGAATCCGCCGAGTGGGTCCGCCCACCACGCGCCGGTTGTCGCGTTGAACGTGAGTCCGATGAGCACGGACGCCGCGAGGAGCCGTCGATAAACGTGACGCGCCCTTCGGTGATGAGGACCGGATTGTCGAGTGCGCGGCCCGTTCGTGACTTTCGGGCGGCAAGGCTGAACATGACCACGGCCGTGACCGCGGTCCAGGCGATTCCGACGGCGCTCGGGTGAGGTGGATATCCGGTTGCGAGAACAATCGAGCTTTGGACCGTTATGTAGCTCGCGAGCGCGACGAACGCGGAGCCGATGAGTCGCGCTGCGCGCCGTTGACGCTGTTCCCCGGTGCCGGAAAGCTCTTACAACACGACGGTCTCGCCCCGATCTCGACCAAGCTGTCGAGCCCGAACCCGGCCAACGCAACCGAACGGGTCGAAATCGCAGCGAATGCGAGGACGACGATACCGATGACGTTCCAGCCGAGGGTGATCTGCCCGAGGGCGACGCCTCGTCGAAGAAGTCGCGCCCGGGTGTCGGCGGATCGAGGCATCGGGCAACGCTAACCAGCGGCGTCGACGTCGGCGATGCGGCTTTGTGCCCCGAAGAGCCGAGGATCGCAACCGGCGCGACGAGCACGCTGAACATGCGTCTCATACCGAACGCGACGCTCCCGGGGCCACGAAGGCTCCGTACCGGCGATGCAACCGATCACACCGACGCGGACCGACGAACTGCTTGACTGGCTGCGTGTGGTGGTACCTACTCGCGATCGGCGTCTCGCTGGCAGCTCTCTGGGTCGGGTTCGCGGTCTTCCTCGCCATCGTTCGCCCCGACCGCGCGACCGTGACCGAAACGGCGCGGCTCCTTCCCGACACGGTCCGGCTGATCAAGCGCCTCGCGACCGACCGCACCATCCCACTGCGCACGCGGCTCCCGGTGTGGTTGCTGCTCGCGTACCTGATATCGCCGATCGATCTGATCCCCGACTTCATACCGATCATCGGTTACGCCGACGACGTGATCATCACGTCGTTCGTCCTTCACCATCTCGTCCGTCACGCCGGTCGCGACAAGCTGGCGGAGCACTGGCCGGGATCGGCCGAAGGACTCGCTCGGCTTCAGCAACTCCTCCGGCTCAGAAACGAACCGTAAACACGAACGGCCAAACCACCGCGCACTTCCGCGTCGTGGAACCCTCGCACTGGGCGTAGCGTCTGAATCCGCATGCGACCTGGCAGTGCGGGAACGGGCGTCCCGCGTTCTCCAGGTGACGCGCTCATAGCTCGGTGGATAGAGCATCCGTTCCCAGGCCCAGCGACCTCGATCCCCCGGAGTCGGCGGACGTCCCGTACCGGCCCGGTCGCTGGATCGACGAAGCCGCCGACGTCCGCAGCGACCCATCGTACGATCCGTAGGCCGTGACTTTGGCCGTCAACGTCGGGCGCGGCCTCGGCGCGACCGCACCGGCGAACGTCTGCCGTCCTCGTCTCCGGGTCCGAAGCCACCAAACAAGGGCCAAACCCGCCCCTCTCGACCCGCCGGGTGGGCTTGAGGGCGGGGCGCAATCCGTCGAAAGGACGGTGTGAGACTGTTTCCCCGTCGTCGGCATCCCCGCTCGTCGGGCCGCCATCATCCGCGTTGGCTACCGCCGATCCGCCTCTTGCTCACCTTCGTCGTGTTGCCTCCCATACTCGGGATGGCCTTGCTGGCGACGTCGACCGCCACGACGCGGTGGGCCCAGCGAGACGCCGCCGACGCAATGACTCGGGACGCGGTCGAACTGGACCGGCTCATCGTCCTGCGCGGCGACGTTGCCTCCGAGCATGTCACCGCGGCGAGCATCACGACCGGAACTGACCTCGGTATCAGCCCGGCCCGCCTTTCCGCGCTGTATCACATCGACTTCATCGGTCAGATGCGACTCGCACGCGACACGGTCAATGCGGACCCGACCGTGACCGCGTATCCCGACTTGACAGCAGATCTGCTGCGCCTGCGAGTACTCCGCTCCGAAATCGACGCAGGAAACTCGGGATTCGCGGCCGTCGAGGTGCTGTTCGCGAGGTTCGAGGGCGACATCGACCGCCGCTGGCAGAACCGCTTCGACGATGCGCGCCGCCTCGAGACCACGGCCAGTCACGGACTTGGTTCCGCGAGCGACCAACTCGACGTCGTGCAGGCGACCTTCACCGCGTTTCACGCCGCACTCGCGCGCACCAGCTTCACCAACGCCGTCCTGACGGGGCACAAGACGCAGGCAAACATCGAAGCAGTGATCGCGGCCAATACCCGGTTCTCGACAGCAGTCGCCGACTTCAGTAGCCGGCTCGGACCCAGAGCAACGATCGCATGGCGCGAAGTGCAGGCCGACCCGGCCAGCCGCCACTTCGACGCCGTCGTGGACGAAGCCATCCGAGTCGGTGTCGGGGGCGCCCGCTCCGCGCTCTCTTCCGATCCGACCGCGTACGGGGCCTCGCTGATCGCCGCAGGCAATTGGGTTGTCGACCTGACGCACGTGAACGCGGCGGCGTCCATCGACCTGAACGATCACATCCGGCTCCTCCGGGCCTCGGCACAGCGCGCGTTTCTGCTCGCGATGATTGGCGCGTCACTCGCAATAGTCCTGGCCGCCGTCGCAGCCGCGCTGACCGCGAGCGCGGTCGCCCGGCCCGCGCGGCGGCTGGCGTCTTCCGCCCGCCGGATCAGCGACGGGGCGTTCTCCATTCCCCCGCTCTCCCGCAGCGGAGTCCGCGAGCTCGCCGACACGAGCCGCGCGCTGAACGACCTGACGGCGACCTTGGCCGCGCTGGAGCAGTACGCCATCACGCTCGCCCGCGATCCCACGTCGCCAACGCTGAACCGACGTCTCCCGGGTCCGACCGGCGCGGCACTGCAAGCAACGGTCGATCAACTTCGCGACTCGGTGTACGAACGCGAGCACCACCGCGTCGAGCTGCAAGAAGCGGCGACCCATGACGTGCTCACCGGACTCCTCAATCGAGGCGCGGCGATGGACGCGATCGAGCGCGACGTCGCGCGATCGCAGCGGGACGAGATTCCCATGATGGTGCTGTTCATCGACCTCGACGCCTTCAAGAACATCAACGACACCTACGGCCATCACGTCGGTGACGCGGCGCTCCGACTGACGGCTGAAGCACTTCGGGCCGCTACGCGCCAGTCCGATGTCGTCGCCCGACTCGGTGGCGACGAGTTCCTGGTCGCCGGATCCGCGTCGAGCCCCGAGGAGATGGAAAACATTGCCCGGCGAGTCCACGATGCGATTTCCTCGCAGTCCGTTTCGAGCGACGGCCGGCGCATTGCGATCGACAACAGCATCGGGATCGCGTCTATCCAATTCGGCGATACGGCCGAGTCCGTCATTCGAAACGCAGACGACGCGCTCTACCGGGCCAAACGACGCGGTCGCAATCAAGTTGCCTGGAATCGCCCCGACCTCTCTCGAGCGCGCGAGGGCGCAGTTCAGAGCCCGTTGGCCTCATAGCTCAGAGAGAGCGAGAGAGAGAGAGAGAGAGAGAGAGAGAGAGCACCGGTTCCCAATCCCACCAAGCGGTGCATACCCGCTATCGGTTTGGGCCGGCAGAATCGGGCCCGGTTCCTTCCGGAACGAACCGGACACCTGCGCCCGGCTCAGTCACGAAGCAGCGGGGGTGGGCTGGGTCGGGTTCGAGCTTGCGACGGATTGCGACCATGAACGTACGGACGTAGTTGTTCTTCACGTCGCTCAACCCCCACCTCCTCGAGCAGCTGGCGTTGGGTCATGAGCCCGCACACGCGCTACAGCGCGTTCTCGACCGGGAGAAAGACTTGATCGCCCGGTGCGCCGGGAAGCCTGGTCGGCAGCTACATCGACCTGCCCCGAGGAGCCTGTTGACCGCCTTGCGCCATGCTGGACGAGGTTTTCGCCCGAGGCTCTCCGAGCACCGGCGCGACGCCCTGCGAACGTCACTCTGGTTCGTGGCGTCAAATCGAGATCGTTGCAGCCACTGCACTCTTCGTCCTGACGTATGCGCTCGACCGTGCGGCGTATAACGCGCACCTCACCCTGCCCGGTTGGGTCAACAGTGGTTCGGCCGATGCGGCTCGCGAGGTCCTGACCGGCATCGCCGCGGCCGTCATCACGGTCGTCGGGCTCGTCCTCTCGATCCTGATCGTTGCGCTCACGCTGGCGTCGACGCAGTTTGGGCCTCGGATGCTGCGCACCTTTCTCCGCGACCGCGGGGGTCCAGCTCACGCTCGGGACGTTCGTCGCGACCTTCCTCTACGCGATCCTGACGCTGGGCTCGGTGAGCGACGGTCATCCGGACTTCGTGCCGCATGTGTCGATCACCGTGTGTCTCGCCTTGACTCTTCTGGATCTCGGCGTACTGGTCGATTTCATTCACCATGTCGCGAGATCGATTCAGCTGCCGGAGGTCATCGCCGGCATCGGCGAGCTCTCCGCCGCCATCACCGCAGAGTTCTCGGGAAGTGGAAGGACCCGCGCACCTCTGGGAGCGTCCGGGAACCTCCCGACGCTTCTCGCGGCCGACGGCACACCGATCGCCGCGACGACAAGCGGCTATCTTCAATTCCTGCGGTACACGACCCTCATCGACGTCGCCGTCGAGTCCGACTCCGTCATCGAGCTGCTCCACCGACCCGGCCACTTCTTGTTTCGCGGTCTTCCGCTCACCTGCGTCTGCCGTCTGCGGCACCCGAGGTGGCACGGCGACTCGAGCGCACGCACGTCCCGGTATGAGCAGCTGACCGACCGAACGAGTACCCCTCGCGTGACCACTGCTTCCGAGCACCGTGGCGATCGCCGCCGCCGAGGTGCCTCGCTACGGACCGTTATGAACGTGTGCGAGCAAGCGCGTCGCTGACGTCGGCCATCATTTGGCCGGCAACCGTTCTCCATGCGCGAAACTGTCCGGTCAGCTCTCAGCCCTCGTAGGTCAGGGGATAGAGCGTCGGTTTCCTCTGCCCTTCGTCCGCTTCAAGGCCGTAACTCCGTCCGTCAACATCGAAACCCTCGTTGACCGCGCAGACATCCGTCGACAACAAATTGCGCAGCCGCTGACCCGAGCGTCGACTCGAGTTCTCGACAAGATGAGCAGCCGCAGTCGCAAACGCTGGGTGTCCGGAGAACGGGGGCCTTCAGGCTGCGTTCAGGCGGGGTTGGGTTCGGTCGATGAGATAGGGCATGCGTTGGCGAGCACTCGAGACTGATGGCCATCGGCGCTGACTTCGACGAGGTGCTCAGCGGGGCAAAGGCCGGAGACGAGGTCGCGGTTGCGCGGTTCTACCGCGACCTCAACCCCACGCTCGTACGATTTTTGGGCGCCCAGGCGGCCGGTTTGGGTGAGGATCTCGCACAAGAGGTCTGGTTGGCGTTGGCACGGGGTCTCGAAGCCTTCTCGGGCGACGAGGACGGATTTCGTGCGTGGATGTTCACGATCGCGCGCCGCCAACTGATTACCCATTGGCGCAAAGAGGGGCGGCGTCCATATCGGACCACTGATCCGGCCGATCTGGGCGATATGGACACCTCGACCAGCCCGGACGATGAGCCGGACGCACGGGTCCTCGCGGACGAGGCCGTCCAGGCGCTCGTCGCCGGTCTGCCTCGCGAGCAGGCCGAGATCGTGTTGTTGCGGGTCGTGGCGGGATTCGACGCAGAACAGGTCGGGGCGATCGTGGGCAAGCGTGCGGGAACGATTCGCGTCTTGCAACACCGGGCGCTGCGAACGATGGCAGAACGACTCGCGGCGGAGCCTGTAACGAAATGACCGGCGAACGCGATCAGGACGATGAGATGAAACGCTTCGGTCTCGACGACATCACCGCCGATCGGCTCTTGTCGGGTCGGGTTGCGCCTGCGGACGCGCCCCCCGGTTACGGAACGACCGTCGACGCGATACAAGCCGTCGCCAACTCGAGTTCGGCGACTGACGCCGCTCGGGAGACGCTCACGGTCGCGGCCATGGTCGAAGCGGTGCGCTCCAAGATGCCCGCACACCAACCACTTCGGAGAAGGTCCATGCTCGCTCAACTGCTCAGTGCCAAGGTCGCCGCAATCGCGGCCATGTCTGTTCTTGGTGCCACCGCCGCCGCGGCCGCCACCAACACCCTTCCCGCTCCCGCGCAGACCGCAATCAGCCACGCGGCCTCTCACGTTGGTGTGTCGGTACCCGCGCCGAACCGCCACGAAAACGCGCATGCGACCCCTCAGCACGGAATGCCCGACAACGGCGGAAAGGCGAATGCTGGCCGTCACAGCGCCAGCGCCGGCGACAACGCGGTTGGCCCCGACGCGACAGGCAAAGCCAAGTACGGGCTGTGCACGGCGTACGCGGCCGGACCCTCGACCACCAATCCGCATAGCGGCAAGAACGATTCCGTCGCTTTCACCAACTTGCAGAAGGCCGCCGACGAGGCTGGGATGAGCGTCGCCGACTACTGCAAGAACGCCGAGCCGCCTACCAACGACGGTACGACCACTACCACCGGATCGGTTCCCAAAACCGACACGACGCCGGCCTCCAACTCGCACGCCGCGACGCCCGGGTCCAACCCGCACGGCCGCACGCCACCCGTCTCGACGCCGCCAGTGTCGACGCCGCCAGTGTCGGGGCGGCCCGTTTCAACTCCGCCAGTCTCCGGCCCTCCCGTGTCGACGCCGCCGGTCCCGACGCCGACCAACTCGCACCGGCCCTAATCACGTCTTCGCGGGAGTTGTGCCGCGCCCGTACACCGGCGCATGTCGCCGCGTGATGGCCGGTCGCGTTCACGTCCGAGAGCGCGAACGGGCGACTTCCTATTCCCAACAGTCAACGTCCATCGGCGCTCGCAAACATCCATACCTGCCACCTGCCTGCGCGGATAACGCCGTCGTCGTCGCCCCAACCCTCTCGTCCGTGTCGTAGGCCGTAACTGTGGCCGTCGATCGATGGCGACAGACCGACGTTGAGCCGACCCGTTGCAGGAAGCGCGCTCGCTCGTTCGGTACTGCGTCTATATGCCGCAAGTGGCCCGATCGATCGACGAGGAGAAGCGGGAGACATGTGAGCTACGACGATCGCGCTCGAGCGGGTCCGGAGTCCTGTGGTGATCGAGAGCGACGTCGAGCGAGCTCACCGGCCACGTCGCGGAGGCGAGCGCGGCCTGCCTCGCCCTTGCGACGTATTTGGTGTGGCGCATCGGCTGGACAGTTCCCCCAAACGCAGCCGAACGGCGGGTTGCCTTGATCCTGGTCGGCTTCGAGGCCCTCCCGCTGGCAGGGCTGGTGCTGAAGACGATCTTGTTGTGGAGTATCGACACGGTGGTCCCGGCGGCCGTGCGGGAGGCGCCGAACGGGGTGCGGGTCGTGGTGCTCATCCCGACCTGTAACGAGCCCGTGGAGGTCATCGCGCCGACGGTCGCCGCCGCGTGTGACCTGGCGCCGTTCCACCAGACGTGGGTACTCGACGACGGCGATCGCCCGTGGGCGCCATGCAGATTCTCACGTCCGAACGCCTCTGGCTCGCGAAACGGTGGATGTCATGGAGGACGTTCTGGGAGTACCTCAACGCCACGCTCTGGTGGCTCGAAGGGATCGCGACAGTTGTCGCGTTCGCCGTACCCATTGCGGTGCTCGCGTCCGGTGCCGAGACCTCGACCGCAGCTCCCGAGACCGCAAGCGCGTTCGTAGCGATGTTCGCCGTGCGACTCTGGGGCGCACGGCGCCTTGTGCGACACCAAATCCATTGGCCGACAGCGTTCGCGCTACGCGTGCTTCGCGTCCCCGTCGGTATGGCGTGTCTGTGGTGGCTCATCTCGCGCCGCACCCTACATTTCGAAGTCACGCCGAAAGGCGGCGCCGACGACCGCCACCGCGGCCAACCGCCGCGCATCCTGATCACACTCGCCACAATTGATCTGGCCGTCCTTGCCTACGCGGCCGCGGGCCTCGCCCACTGGGCTCCCTGGCACGTCGCGGCAAGTCAACGGTCGCGACCGTCATCATCGACGGGATCCCGGGTCTCCTCGTCGACGCCTCCGTCGGTAACGCCGCGGTCAGCTTCCCGTCCGGCACATTGCCCAAGGCTGGGAACGTCGAAGTCGGGTTCCCCGGCGCGCCCGCCATCAAGATGGAGATGGTCACCACGCGCGACCGGTCGTCCGGTCGCGAGATCGGCGCTCTGCGGGTGGCCGGCAACGACTGGGCCGCGCTGCGCACGATGTCGCTGTGGCTCTTTCACACACCCGCCGACGCGACGAACCTCGCCGCACACCTCCCGGCCATCGCCTGCACCACTGCCGTATGACGAGACGCTCGGTTACTTCGTAAGCCAGTCGGTCACCGTCTCGGCGTCCGTCGAGTGCCAACACGCCTCGAGTGAGATCGTCGCGAAGTGAGTCGAGCTGAACGAGCGTCGGCGCCCTCGGCCGTCGCCTCGCAGACGCGCAACGACACGCGACCCTCGTCGAGGTGGGCTTCCCGATGAAGAACCTCGGTCCGAGCGGATCGTTCATTGGATCACCCGCGGCGCGCGGTCCCAATCCTCCGTCGACGAGCTCGCCGTGGCGAGACATCGGCGACATCGTTCAACAAGCCGCAACAACCAGCGGCCCGCGATACGCGGTTGCACACACCGTTCGTCGTCGAATCGGGAGAGCCGTTCGCCGACGTTCGCACGGGGCCACCGACAGACGCGTACGGAGCCGTAGGCCGTCAATTTGGTCGCCAACTCGCTACCGTTACGCCGTCACGTGCGCTGACGGACACACGAAACCGCAGGTCAGAATACGTTGCCCTCGAGCCCTCGAGCCCTCGTAGCTCAGGGGATAGAGCATCGGTTTCCTAAACCCCATCAGCGTTGTTCGCCGGTGTCCATCATCGTTCGTACGAGCCCGGTCGCCGTAGCGGCAAAGCTGCCGATGTCCGCGGGGAGCCGTGCTCGTTCGCTGCGTAGGCCGTAACTCTGGTCGTCATTCGATCGTCACGAATCATCGGTCGCGCCGCAAATCCGGTGTCCGCGAAACCTGGTCAACTCGAGCTTCGTTGGGCGCGCGCCGGGGTGGAGCGTGCGTCAGCCGATGGTCACGACTCGCCACGAGATCCGTTCGGCATCGAGCACCGTCGCGAGGATCCCGTCCGCCCCCCGAGGCGAGAGCAAGACCCGGGCCGCAAGGAGCTTCGCCGCCGCCGCCGCTTCGACGTTCATGATGTTGAGCTGGGAGTGGCGTTCGTGCATCGCGACTATCTCAGGCACGAGCTCGCGCGGGTCCGGGAGCGCGATGTCGTCGGGAAGCCTCAACATCGTGCCGATCGCGGCGGCCTGCTCGTACGCCTCGAGCTGCGCGAAGGGACCCGAGAGTTGTCCAGACCCACCGACTATCGCCGCGCGACACGCGCGGTAGTACCAGTAGCTGGTCGTGGCCAGTCCCGCCCGCGGGAGACGGATCTTCTCGCCGACGAGGCGAGCGACGAGGAGCCGATCGTCGATCAGCGATCTATTGATCGGCAAGTTCGGGATCGTTCAACGCCGCGACTCCGGCCTCGTAACCGCCCCCGCGGACGAGCTTGTCGCGCAGCTCAGCCCGCGCTCTCGCGATACCACCGGGCAGTACCAACGCCGCGTCGCCGAGGTCCACGAACGCAACCTCACCACCGTCTTCGATGCCCCAACGATGCCGGAGACTCGCCGGCAGGCTCGCCTGGCCGCGATGCGACACTCGAGCGGTCGTGATCTGCTTCGTCATGGATGCATTGTATCGAAGGGAACCGTACAAGGCGGTCGCAGAGGTGCTCCGTCATGATGATCATCCCCCAATCAGGACAAATCCTCACACGTCACGAAGTCAACCAAACCGACCGCAGTCCCTTCGCCCATGCACGGCACCCTCGCGACGCTCCGCAGACATCACTCCGAGATCTGGGACCGAGCAGTGTGCTGGCAGGCGACGTCGGGCGGGACCGCGACCGCGACCGCGACCGCGACCGCGACCGCGACCGCGACCGCCCCTACTCTGTGGCGCGGTCGCACACGATCTCGTATACGACGACGAAAGCATCGGCGACCGGTGCGTCACGCACTTGAACGTCGAGAGCTGCGAGGCGGCGCAAGACACCGTCGGGAGGGTCCGGCGCCTCGCGGAGCCCGCTATCGGGTTCGGCACGCAAGCCTGCGAGCAGGCGGGCGCCGGCGTCGAATGGCCACCACGGCGCGATCGCAGACTCGCTCGCCGGAACAGGCGCGCCCGTGCGAGTGCGCAACGGGCCGAGGAGTTGATCGCGGGTACGGCCGCGCCACTCGAGCAGCAACCACGGGTCGTCATCGAGCTGGTCGGCGAACACGTACATCACCGCGGCGATGTGTTTGCACGGGTTCTCCCAATCGGGACAGCTGCAACGCGCGTCAAGTGCCGACCACAACGCAGGAAACAGATCAACCGCCGCGTCGCGGAACACATCTTCGAGATCGGACGGGACCTCACCGGCGAGGAGACGCGCCACAAATCCGACGCGACCGCCAAGCGCGGCGTCGACGCTCGCCCATTGCTCGACCGTCGGCGACTCCGCCGCGACCGTGACAACGTACGGCGTCGGGCGAGATCCTTGGACCTGAGCGACGAGCATCCCCGCATGCACATCGAACGACAGCACCTGACCGGCGCGCGCGTACCTGCGACCTCGTTGCATGCGCGCGCCGAGGCCGTACGACTCGAGCATGTCGACGAACCGCCGCGACCACCACGATGCGGCCATCGTGCCGCGCTGCTTGGAGGTCGCGAGTCCATCCCGCGCGGGAATCGGCACCGATTCGTCGTAGCGCTGCCAGCGGTCGTCCCATCGGCGCTTCGCCATCACTCCTCCACCGAGTCGGCGCGCAGCGCGATCACCTCGCGAAGCTCGTCGGTCGACAGCTCGGTGATCCAACCCTCACCGCTCCCCACGACCTGTTCGGCCAAGGCTCGTTTCCCGGCGATCATCGCGTCGATACGTTCTTCGACCGTGCCCGTACTCACCAGCTTGTGCACGAACACGCTGCGCTTTTGGCCGATGCGGTACGCGCGATCGGTCGCTTGATCCTCGACCGCGGGGTTCCACCAACGGTCGAGATGGATCACGTGCGACGCCGCAGTCAGGTTCAATCCCGTCCCGCCGGCCTTGAGGGAGACGAGAAGCACCGGCGGTCCGTCCGGACTCTGAAAGTGATCGACCATGAGCTCGCGCTTCGGGCGCGTGACGCGGCCGTGCAGCCAACCGACCTCGACGCCGAAGCGGCGTTCGAAATACGGAGCGAGCAACCCGCCCCATTCCGCGAACTGCGTGAAGCACAACACCTTGTCGCCCTCGGCCAGAATCTCGTCCAGAAGCTCCTCGGTACGAGTGAGCTTGCCCGACCGTCCCGGCAGGGTCGAGCCGTCGCGCAGAAAATGCGCGGGATGGTTGCACACCTGCTTCAGACGCATGAGGCCGGCCAAGACGAGCCCGCGACGGTTCATCCCCTCCGCGTCCTCCGACTGCGCGATCACATCATCGACGACTGCCTGATACAGCGTCGCTTGCTCGCGGGTCAGCGGGCACGTCTCGGTGGTCTCGATCTTGTCGGGCAGGTCGTCGATGACACTCTTGTCGGTCTTGAGCCGTCGGAGCACGAACGGGGCGGTGATCCGCCGCAGCCGCTCCGTTGCTTCTGGATCGTGTTCGCGTTCGATCGGGATCGCAAAGGTGTCGCGAAACGATCGCGCCGATCCCAACAACCCCCTGTTCAGCACGTGCATGATCGACCAGAGCTCCGACAGGTTGTTCTCGACCGGCGTGCCCGTCAACGCGATCCTTCTCGGCGCGCGTATGGATCGAACGGCGCGGGTTTGCGCGGCGGCGGGATTCTTCACCTGCTGCGCCTCATCGAGCGCGAGACGTGCCCACGGAACTGCGATGAGCTGATCGATGTCACGCGCGACGAGCGAGTAACTCGTCAGCACGACATCGGTGCGACGCGCCCGTTTCGGCAGCGAAGCACGATGACGTGTGAACCGGTCGGGTCCATGATGAACGAGCACCGACATTTGCGGCGCAAACCGGGCCAACTCGCGTTCCCAGTTGCCGAGCACCGACACCGGGCACACCACCAGCGTCGGTCCCGGCACCGAATCGGCGATCAAGGTGGCGATCAGCTGCGCGGTCTTCCCCAAACCCATATCGTCCGCGAGGCACGCGCCGAGCCCGAGCCGACCGAGGAACGCGAGCCAACCGACACCGCGCTCCTGGTACGGGCGGAGCGCGCCGACGAAACCGTCGGGTGTGGGAACCGGAGTCACCGTCGCGTGCAGCGCGTCGGCGAGGAGGTCGCGCAGCCATCCCGTCGCGTCGACACCCGTGATCTCGACGTCGTCGGACACGTCGAGCTGGTCGAGGCCGAGACCGGCGCGGAGCAGCTCGGTGACGGTCACCTCTCCTCGTTTGCCGAGATGAGACCGGACCGCGGAAATGTCCTCGGGACGCAGCTCCACCCACTCACCCCGGACCCGCACGAGCGACTGCTTGGCCGCCGCCGCGGCTTCCAGCTGCCGCAGCTCCGCATGCGTGATGGCCCGCTCCCCGAGCGCGGCCTTCCACTCGAACGAGACGAGCGCGTCCATACCGACGCCGCCGGCGACCGTCGAACGGGATGTCTTCCCCTGAGACGACGTCTTCGCGCGCAAGCCGAGGCGACGCCGATTCGCCCACCACGACGGCAGTAGCACGCCGACACCCGCGTCGGTGAGCGTTGCCGCGCGCTCGCGCACGAACGCGACGACTGCTCGTCCGTTGAGGACGACGCGGTCCGGTTCGGGCTCGTCGAGCACCGAAGCGAACTCGGGCGCGAGCCGAGCCAGCCGGCCGAGCCCACGGAGGAGCTCCTCGATCGCGAGCGGGCCCAGCGAAACGCTGCCATCCCAGATCTGCGTGGCGGAGACGAGCAAGCTCGGATCGTCAAGGTCCTGCGCCAGCAGCTCGACGCTCCAATCGTCACCGCGGTTTCCGGGCTCCGCAAATCGCAGGCACAATCGAACCCGTCCCGAGGACGCCGCTCCCGACGCCACCCATTCCACGACGACGCGCTCGAGCGCGCGCAGCTTCTCGACATCGACCGACCGCGCCACCCACGGATCGGCCTGGGTCAGCGAGTGCAACCACGCCTCGGGAACCGTCCGGCGCCCCGAACGCCGCCCGAGCAGACTCGCGCCGGCGTCTACGAGCCGGCCCCGCACAAGCGCATCGACCTCAGTCGCCAGACGCAAGGCGACATCACGCTGCGTCTCCACCGACGAGTCTGCGCAGAGCGAAGCGATCAGCTCACGGTCCCCCGCCGCCGGCAATGGCCACCACCACGAGCGGGCGCGCCCGTCCTCACCCAACGTGAGTCCCGGTACGAATCTCCCCGACTCGACGAAGACACGCGCCGCGTCGGCGACCCGATCGCCGAGATCGGGTGCGATCACCGTCGGAGTCGCAGTTGTGGCGCGCGCAGCCATGACGCGCCATCATCGCGCGCGTCTCGTTCGCTCCCCGGCCGTCGCGCGTGCCGGCGCCGTCAAGAAATGTCGCGATTCCGAGTCGCGTTCTTCGCACTCCGCGCGCTATTCGTGAGTACCACAGCGTCACCCGCCGAACGCGCACCACCGTCGACACGACGATCATCTGACCGACGGGGCGACCTGCAACTAGGCAAGCTCCAGAGGAACACCAGACGGACCCCGGACCCACGCCCACGCACTTCGGTGGCCGTCACGTGGTCGTCAAGTAGCTTCGTATTGCGCGAAACCGCAGGTCAGCCCTCGTGTGGATGGCGCGAAACTCCATCGGCGCTGGTCACAGCGGTCCACGGGCCGCCCCTCGGAACGCGTTTTGGCCGAATCCGGAACGCGCTACCGAGCTGAGCGCAGGAGCGGCACGGTCGCCTACCCGTACGAGACCCCGCGGGCGGCATACCACCCCGACCGGGATACCACCCCGACCGGCATACCACCCCGACCGGCATACCACCGCGACCGGCCGACGCTGCACCTCAGGTTGTCGCGAGGCGGGGTGACCCCCGATCCGCATCAGCCGACTTGGGAGATGACGGCGTCGTACGCGTGTCGATCTCGGGCCGCGCATCGCCGAGAGCACGCCGAGCTGCGGACCGCGCAGATTTTCGTTGAGTACCGCCCGGATGGAGCCGCTTGGCGACCCGCGACTCTACGGCCCGGTCGGGAGGACGGCGTCGATTGCACCGCCGACAACGATTGCGGAAGCCGGCTGCAAATGCAGGTGACGACGCCGAGGCATCTGCGTGGCGGCTGTTGCACCACGTCGCGGAGTTCACACGAGACGAGAAGGTGGACGTTGCGGTCGAGACGATACGGACCGTATCGCGGCGAAGAAAGCAAGGGCGCGTGGCGAGATCGTTTTCCTGATCGATGACGGCGACGGCCTCGGCTACGCGCTGAAAGAAGTAGCAATCCGCTTTCGGGCGCTGTCTCGGCGCCTGGGAACGTCGCCTGCCTAGCTCTCGTGGCCCTGCCAAGCCGTGGCGATGATGTCAAACCGCCCACCGAGCGTTGCGGCGTCGTCAAGTAGAAGGCGAAGCGCTATCGCTAGCGATCGGTCGGTCCGTTCGATGTTTTCGACCGCCGTCTCGGCCCGTTTCGCAGCGTCCTTGCACAGGCGTGCGCACTCGACCAAGGTGAACTCGATTTCGTCCATCATTCTCTCCGTTCGAATCGCGACCAACAAATAATGCCCGCGCTGAGGGTGTCGCACGAATCCGATTTCGAGATGCAACACCCCAAGATGTGGGACTTTGGCGCCCCGCAATACCGCGGGCGGGACCCGGCCGTTCGAAGACGACGAGGAGGATCTCGGAAGGGTCTGGTCCCGACACACCCTCTTCGAAACTCGCTGGCCGTCAGCGTGGGCGCTCGGTCAGGCAACGGCGACGACGTCGGAAATGCCCCGCGTCGAGGTAGCCCATCTGCGTCTCGATGAGCGGATCGTGTCGCTGCCCGGCAGTCACAAGCGTGCCCCCCGCATCGGTCACCTCACCGGCTGGGGCGTCGACCAGCTAGCGCATCGAGTCGAACAGCTTGGTGGCGCACCCGGCGCCCGAATCGTTTTCGACGGCGCACGTCGCGGGGGATCCGGACAAGCGTCGGTGAGCGGCGCCCTGTACAAGGTGCTCGTGCGGGCAGGTCTCGACGACGACCCGGGACTGCGCGCATCCTCGCTTCCGGCCTGGGCCGGTCGCAAAGTCTTCGAACAGTCCGGAAGCATCGACCAGACGGCGCGAGCGCTGGGCGTCCGCTCCCTCGATCAAGCAGCCCGCATCATCAGGTGGGATTGGCGGTGACCGCGCTCGACTACACAGTCAAGCGGCGGCGTCCCAACCAGCCGACGAGGCGTCGAACCCGCGCCGCGCGGACACAAATCCTTGCCCTCCTCGACTGGGACGCACTTTGCGAAATCGCAGCCCGGCTTCCCGGCCGTGAGGACGGGACGGTGGGTCGTCCGGCCCACTTCCCACCGGCAGCAGTACTCCTCTTCGGTGCAGCGGCATGGCAGTTGGGAGGCGAACGCGCAGTCGAGGTGGCGTTCGAGGAAGACCGGGCGTTGTGGCAAAGCGTGCGACGCAGGCTGCTATTTCGCTACCCGGGATACCCGGGGCTCGAACGAAATGACTTCCCGATGAAGCGCCATCACTTCCGGTACTACCGCGATCGTTACGGAATCAAGGAAGGCGTCTTCGAACAGCTTCGGGCCGATTTCCGGGCCCGCTCGTGCGAGCTTGCCAAGAGCTTCGGACTCTTCGATAGCACGAAGGGGAGCTGGACGCATCCGGCTGTGGAGAACCTCGGGGTCGGCGACGGCACCACGTTCAAACCCCGCTTCAAAGCCGTTCCAGGCGACCTCCAACTCGACCGTGACACGGGCGAGCTGATCCAACGCCGCTACGACCCCGACGCGCACATCATCACGGTTACAGACCGAGAAACCGGCGAACCCATTCAGGGGCCGCGAGGCATCGCATTCGGAATCGTCTCGGCATCCATTCCCAATACCGACAACGAACGCGTGATCCTCGCCACCTACGCGATTCGCCCCGGCGAAGGCAACGACGAGGCCGCGCTCGGCGTCAAATCCATCGGCGAACTCGCTCCGTTGCTTCCCGGCGCACAAGGTTTCGTCTGGGACAAGGCCATGCGCGGAAAGCACCGGGACGCGATCTACAAGCTGGGATTGCTGTCCATCGTCAAGACCGCGAAGGCGCCGGGCGGCGGCTACAAGACCGCCCTCGTCGAGCAGATGGACCTCTCATCACCCGACGGGACGGTGACCACGGTGCCGGTCTGGGCGGTGAACGGCGCGCTCGGAATGGAGGTGCGGTCGGCGGCAAGAGAGTCTTCGTCGCGTTCGAACGCACGAAACTCGTCCGCCGACCCGGACGCTGGTACGGCGAATACCGCGTGCCAAACGTCGCTCCCGCCCCCGTGAATCTTCGCGGCGCGACCGGCAGGTGTCGGCTCGACACGACGGAAGATGACCGCAAACGTGGTCTCAATCGCGCAGAAGTTCTTTCGGCCATCCCCCGAACGGACGCCGACTGGGAGCGCCTGTACATCCGCAACAATGCCGAGTCCGTCAATGCGCTGATCAAGCGCAAGTGGTGGAACGATCTGGCGCCCGCCGTCGGACGCCCGCGTCAGCACTTCGCCCTTCTCTGCGCCGCGCTGATGATCAACGCCCGCTCCCAGTTCAACCATCGCGAACGCACCGAGAACCGCGGCGCTTCACCACCTGAACGTGAACCCCGCCGGTCTCCCATCGCGAATCCACCCCCTACGCCGCGACCCGACGCCGCGTAACGTCGTCGAGCGGCGCGCCTCGGGGCGTCGGCAGCCGTCGCGGGACACCGTCTCCAGGCAGTCGACGGAGCCGAGCCCGTAGCATGGCGGGCGGACCGGCGTTGGCGGCTGCATTTCGCGCCAGAAAACGCGCCATCCACAGCCCTCGTAGCTCAGGGGATAGAGCATCGGTTTCCTAAACCGTGTGTCGCATGTTCGAATCATGCCGAGGGCGCTTCTCTGACCAGCACTTTTCAACTGCGGCGCACTCCACGGACGTGCTGGATTGGCCACTTGCCCAT
>JBBSFB010000066.1:0-22152 GCA_038239145.1 Acidimicrobiia bacterium | reverse complement strand
CCGGCGTCGGTGAGTTCGGGGCAGAGTTCGACGTTGACGGTGTCGACGTCGGGGTCGACGCCGGTGGGGACGGTGTCGGTGTCGGTGACGGGGACGGGTGTGTCGGCGACGCATTCGTCGTTGTTGTCGTTGACGGTGAATACTCCGGTTTCGGCAGCGCCGGCACTGGCACAGTCGACCGGTGCTACCGAGACGACGACCGCGACGTCCCTCGCGGCGACGTTCCCCAACCCGACGACGGCCGGGAACCTGCTAGTCCTCTCGGCGAGCGTTTACACGGGTGCGACGAACCACATCACGTCGATCACCGACTCGGCCGGCAACACCTGGACGAGGGTCGGTGCCTTCAGCGTCGCCAGTCACAATTCCGACGGTGAGATGTGGTATTCGGCAAACGCGGCGTCGGTGACCTCTGTGACGGCGCACCTCGCGTCGGCGGCGACGGTCGCGCTTGGAGTGCAGGAGTTCTCGGGAATCGCGGCGCTGAGCGCGCTCGACGTTTCTGCAGGAACATCCAATACGAGTGCTGCTGCGACCACGGGACCGGCGGGCGGGACCACCGCCAACGAGTTGGCGGTCGGATTCGTCACCGGTCACGCCAACGCCGAAGCGATCACCGTCACTGCACTGGGATATACGGCTCAGGCGCAACGAACGAGCACCGGAACCGTCGCCTCGATCGTGACCGGCTACAAGATCCTCAGCTCGGCGAGCAGTGAGACCTTCAGTGCGACATTCGGCACCGCGATGTATTGGGCGGCGGGTATCGCGATCTTCCGGGCTGCGAACTAGCGGGAGCTCGCAGCCGACTTCGAGGAATCTTCGCGTTGCACGAGCTCGCGCTCGAGTTCGGCGCGGGCGTCCCGCTCCGCGATGATTCCGACGAACGTCGTGATGCGGGCGTTGGCATAACGCTCCTGCACCCGTCGCTCGACGGTGGATGCGGTGCGATCGTGCTCGATGTTGGCGAAACGTTCTTCGAGATTCGAGACCGCAGTTCGGACTATCGAAGCCTCGTTGGCCAACGGCAATTTCACGATCGACCTCCCTATCGAAACGCTACGAATCTCCCGCCCAGACTCTGAGACGGTAGCGAGATCGCGCCTTGCGCTCCATGCCGATCTCGAGTCGGCGGCGTGACGCGTCTATGTCGGTGGACGCCTCGTTGTTGGTGAGCGGTCGTTCCTCGTGGTGATCCTCAAGCCGACGAAGGCGACCAGGGCGTCGATCACGGGCGGTGAAATCACGCCGATCGCCGCCGTCGACGACTCGTCGTGCAGGACGTTCCACGCGAGCAACGCGCCGACGGTCGTTCCGATGGCTGCGACTGCGCCGAAGATCACGACGGGACGCATCAACGCAGCGCAGACGCCCGCCACGACCGCGCATCCGACGATAATGAACACGCCACCGACCGGATTCACGTCGGCGGCGGCCGACCGCGTCGCGAACGCGACCAGCACCGTCAGGGTGACTGTGCCGATCCACGCGGCCACGATCACGAGTCGTGTCGTCATCGGCCGTATGTTGCCCGCTCTCGGCGGACCGGGTCGATTCGCGACTCTCGTCCGCCGCGTACATCTCCCCACATCCGGACGATTCGCCCACCGGTCCGCGAAAGCCACATGAGCCCGAACACAGAGTGCAACGCGTCGACAGATTCGTGTGGTGTTGCAGCAACTGACCGGCTTGCTTCGCATTAGTCCTTCAGAGCTCGGATGCCTTCGCCGAACAAACGCGGATCGTTCGTTGACGGACGATCGCGCGACGCGGGGGGACCAGATGCGTAGTCGTACGCAAGCAATTCTCGGTATTGCCGTATTCGTGGTCGGTGTCGCCGGCTGTACTCCCGACTCCGTGCCCGGAATCGGGAGCACCGCACCGACGACGGTTCCGCCGACGACCACGACGGATCCGAGCAATCCGGCTACCACGACGATCAGAAGGGCGAGCGCGACCACGATTCCGCGGACGGCGGCGACCGCGGCGACCACCGTTCCGGCAACCGGTCCGACGGTGACGCGCGCGACGACGACCACCACCGTCGCGCACCCCACCGCGCCGACGACGACGGCTCCCACGCCACCGGGGTCGACCCCACCTGCGGCGACCAACCGCAAGCCTCTGTTCGTCCACTACTACCTCTGGTGGGACAGCGCGCACTGGAAATCGAAGGTCGGTACGACATACGCGGCGACGACTCAGGCGTCGCTTCCGGCGACGCTCGCCGCCAACGGCTGTACTGGCAGCACGCGCTACACCGGCGACACGCTGCTCGATGTCCCCGCGGCGCCGAGCTTGTACTCCCAAGACGACTCGAGGACGTTCGTCCGCCACGTGCAGGAGGCATCGGCCGCAGGAATCGACGGCTTCGTAGTTTCGTGGTCGGGGAGTGGAACTGCCGCGCAGACCGCGGCGACTACGACGTTCTCGCGGCGGCTCGCAATGCTCGTGAGCGCGGTTGCAGCCCACAACGCGGTGGCGGGAGCGCGCCCGTTCAAGTTGATGATCGGCTACCAGGGCCTCAACAACTCCCGTTCCGCGAGAACGACGGCGGCGGTGGCGAACGATCTCGCTTACTTCGTGCGCGCGTATGCGAGTAGCCCGGTGTTTCGGGTCCCTGCATACGGGACGAAGCCGGTTGTGATGTTTCTCGATTCCAGGAAGTTCTCGGTACCGGCGCTGCACGCCATCATCGACCCGCTCCATCGCCGGGTGACGTTCGTCGGTGACGAGCACGGCCTCACCGACTGGAACCGCGGCGCATCGGCCGTCTTCGACGGTGACGGCTGGTATTGGTCGTCCCAGAATCCGTATACGAATCCCGGATCGTTCGAGCAGTTGCGGGCGCTGTCGGGAACCTTGCACGCCGAGCACAAGCTCTGGTTCAGCCCGCTCGCGGCCGGTTACAACAAGTCGAACTTCGGGCTTGCAGGATCCTGTGTCCCCCGGAATGGCACCCAGACCCTCCGGATGCTCTACTCCGGCAATGCGACCTCGAATCCGGACGGCTGGATGCTGATCTCGTGGAACGAGTTCCTCGAGAACACGTATATAGAGCCGAGTCTCCGGTACGGCGCCGCCGACCTGGTGGCGATCCGTCAGCTCCTTCCCTGATCTTGGGCGAGGACGGCCGCGCCGGCGCTCGGGGCGCCGGTGGCGACCAGGGGATAACGTCGTACGCCTGCGAGGAGTCCGACGTTGATTCGACGACTGAAAGAACGAAACGAGATCCCGGCTGAGTTCGTCCGGCTCGCGCGGCGTATGGCGATGACGACCCCCGCGTCTTTCAGGTCGCGTCGCAAGCCGTCAACGACTGGCTGGAGCGCTTCCCCCGAATCGCTCGGGCCGCGGGCGGGTCCGACGAGCCCGCCGCCCGCTCGACACGCATGCTGAGCGAGGCGTACATGGCCGCCGCCGCGGCGCAGGCGGCCGTACGCGCCGGAGATGACGATCCGCACCCGATGTTCAGCGCGCAGTTCGATATCGCCCGGGAGCAGACGGCGATGGGGGTTTCGACAGAGTGGGTCGTGGCACTCATGCAGATCCGATGCTTTGCCGCGGGCTACATGCTCGGTGCCCTCGGCCATCGCGAATCCTGCGACGAGCTCGGCCGCTTGTTCAACGCGTTCGTCGAACAGGTCGAACGGGCCACCTAGCTGCTCTTGGTCCCGGCGCGGCATCGAATGGAGCGAGGTTGTCTTTGTCGCACCGCTTTGCTCGGGGGCTTGATAGTTGCGAGCTTCGCCGGTCTCGTCGGATGCGCATCATCGTCAGCTTCGAAGCCGGACGCGTCATCGACGTCGTCCACCCCTTCGACAACTGCGCCGCCCTCGACGCCGGGTTCGCTGCCGACGACCGTGTTACTCCCGAACCCGGCGTCACCAATTCGGGCCGCGTTCTACTACCCGTGGTTTCCCGAGGCATGGGCGCAGCAAGGCCAGAACCCATTCACGAACTATCAGCCCGCGCGGGGCTTCTATCGCACCGATGCCGCCACGGTTCGTGCACAGATCGCCGACATGCACTACGGCGACATCAGCATCGGCATCGCGTCGTGGTTCGGAGCGGGCACCACGACTGACCGGCACTGGCCGGCGTTGATCGCGGCCGCCCGGGGCAGCACTTTCACCTGGGCTCCGTACTACGAGCCCGAAGGGATCTCCGATCCCTCCCCGACACAGATAGGCGCCGATCTCGAGTACCTGCGCTCGCATTACGGCGGCTCGGGCCTCGCCAAGGTCGGTGGCGGGGCGATGCCCGTCTTCGTCTACAACGCTGACGATCTCACCCGCGCGAAGGGGTGCGACACGGTGGCGCGCTGGACTGTGGCGCGGGAGACGGTGAAGGCCCGGTACGGCTTCTCCGTCTACGTAGACCTGAAGGTTTTCCCTCACTTCATGTCGTGCCCCGGAGCTGCCGCGATCGACGGTTGGCACCAGTACGAGCCCGCCAGCGCGACCCAGAACTTCTCGGCCGCGCCCGGTGACGGTTCCTATTCGATCTCTCCCGGATACTGGAAGTCCGGCGCTGCGCACGGCGCGGCTCCGTTTCTCTCTCGCGATCGGGCCCGATGGCGGGCGAGCATCGCGAGCATGCGCGCCTCGGGCGCGCACTGGCAGCTGATCACGACCTACAACGAATGGGGCGAAGGCACGGCCGTCGAGAGCGCGTCCGCTTGTAGGCGCCCGATACCTTCCGGCACGTACTGCGACTGGCGGGGCAGCGGCACCTCACAATTCATGGACGATCTGCACGCGGCCCCCCCGGGCTGACGCCGTGGCAGTCTGGGCGGGTGCGGAGACGAGCTCGATGCCCCAACTCCGGCGACCTGGTACCCATCGTCGATCGGATCGGGCGGTGACAGACGATCGCAGGGTCAACTCGTTCTGGGCCGACTCGACCGCGATCAGCCGTCGGACCGTCCTCGCCGGAGCCGCGCTGGCGGCCGCGGTCGCGGTGGCGAACTGCTCCGGATCGGGTTCGAACCGATCACGCTCGGTCTCGCTGGTGCCCGTTGCGGGACTCGTCGACGTCGGCAACACAACCCGTTTGCCGTTGCGTTGGTCCGCGGCGCCCGGTGCATCGACCTACGACGTCGAGCTTAACGGCGCGGTCGTCCTGACCGGGCTACGCGTGCCCACCGCCGAGTTGGCGTACGGCGACGGCGCGTCGGGCTTCGTCGAGGGTGTCAACACGTGGCGGGTGCGGGCCGTTTCCAGCTCCGCTTCGCAGTGGAGCTCGCCATCGCAGTTCGAGGTCCTTGCTCTCGGCGCCGTGCGCGCCCGACGATTCGACCAAGAGGACGACGGGCCCATCGCGCTCACGACGAAAGTGCAGAGCGGTACGACCATGACCGTTTCCTCCGGGGCGGCATTCGGGTCGGGAGGCAAAGGTCTGCTGATGAGCGGGACCGATCCGCTCTCGGCAGCGGCCTCCAAGGATCATCGCCAACAGTCGCTCATAGCGTGCTGGGTACGTCTTGCCGTCCGGCCGATGCACTCGGGCAAGCCGACGGCCCGGGTGCACCTGATCCGCGTGCGGTCGTCGAAGAGCGCCGGCCAGGAACGACTTGTCTGGTCCGCTCAGCACGGTGTATCGCTGAGCAGCGCACCGAGTGGCGCTCTCGTCCTGCCGATGCAGAAGTGGACCCAGCTCCAGGTCGGCGTGCTCGCGGACGGCACCGTCGAGCTCTGGGCGTTCGACGGTCAGCGGGAGAAGCTCGTCGGGCGAGGCTCCAACGCGAAGCTCGCTGGACCCGTGAAGGACATTGTCGCACTCGGCAACGACCTCCAACACACCGGTTCGACGTTCGAGATCCACCTCGACGCATTCGCGGTGAGCGAGCAGCGCCTCCCGTGGGCGAACCCACAACCGACAGTGGTGCTGGTCCGTCCGACCCGGGTGGACCCGGCGCGCCTCCCCTCGGTGTTCACCTTCTGCTTCGGGTCGTGCAACAACCCCAACCAGGCGCCGTTCGTCGATACAGCCGTCGGCGCGGCGATGCGCCTCGCGCCCGACTTCTTTGTACATCTCGGCGACTATTGCTATCCCGACAGCAACGCGTACAGGCAGACGGTTGCGGGCTACCACGCGATCTGGACGGACATGTTGTTCGAGGAGCAACTCGCCCGGTTGAAGCGGATGCCCTGGATCTACATCGCTTCCGATCACGACATGGGCAGCAATGATTGCGACTCCACGACGTGCAATCCGCTCGCGAGTCAAGCGTTCGCGCAGTGGCAGAACAACGATCCTTCGACCGACGGGGTCGGTCGATACGGAAGCGTGCTCCTCGACCATGATCGGGTTCTGATGCTGTGGACCGAGGGCATCGCCTATCGTTCGCCGCTCGCGCAGCCGGACGGTCCCGAGAAAACGGTGTTCGGCTCCAAGCAGAAGGCCTGGTTTCTCCATCAGCTTGCCACCACGTCCGCGAAGCTCGTCATCGTGGCGTCGCAGACCTCCATCGGGCATGTGACGACGAGCGATTGGACGCCGTATGCGACCGAGCGCGCCGAGGTGATCCGGGCGTGCCAGACGTCGCCGGCCGAGCATGTTCGGTTCATCAGCGGCGACTATCACCACGCGTGTTGGGCCCGATTCGGAACGAAGGTGGCGGAGTGGGTGGCGGCTCCAATGGCGGAGTTTCCCGAGCCCGCCAATCCACGCGGCACTCTCGCGGACGGCGCGACCGAGGCCGCGATCGGGCCGGGATTCGCAAGTCGTCCGCAGGCGCTGGCCGGCGAGACCGAGGCGGCGATCAACGACGCGTCATCCGTCGGCCGGGTGACGATCGATGGCGTGCGCGGCGTCGCGACATTCGAGGTGTTCGACAACCACGGTCGCGTCCGTGTCGACGGAAAGGGTTTCGCGTTTCGAGAAACCTTTCGTTACGGCTGACGCAGACATCGCGACGCGTCGCCCGCAAACTGGGACCAGGGCGTGGATTCGGCTGCCTCGCGCGCGAATACATACTGTCGCGTGTGCGGAGTTGCTTCGTTTCGACCTTGACGGATGAGTGTTCGCCACGCGCATCATTGCTGTCGGGCACGGAGACTGCCTCGCGACGGCACTGCTGACGAGGTAGAGGGATCGAGATGGGTCGGCGGAAACGCGAGCAGGCAGCACTGCGTGCACTGCGTGACGAAGTGTGGGCCGAGGCCTACGTTCCGCCGGTCGCGGCGTCCTCGAATCGGTCTCGACGATTCGTGAGGTTCGTTCGATTCGTCCGCTTCGCGATCGTCGGTGCCTCGGGCATCTTCGTGAACGAGGCCGCGCTCGTCGTTTTCGTCGCGGTCTTCCACGTCAACTACATCGTCGGGGCGCTTCTCGCCACACCTTGTTCCACCCTGTGGAACTTCGTGCTGCTCGAGGTGTGGGCATTCCGCAGCGAGACGCACAGGAACCGGGCCTGGCACCGCTGGCTCATGCTGATGGTCGTCAACAACGTCGCCAACTTCGCGACGCTCCCGCTCCTCGTGTTCTGTACGAGCGTGCTGGGAATCAACTATCTGATCAGCAATTTCTTCACGCTCGTGGTCGTGGTGGTCGCCCGATTCGCCCTCGCGGACTGGATCTGGGCTCCGGCCCGGGAAAGCGATGTGCCCTCGTTCGAGGGGTGAACACACCTGCCACGAAGAGTGTTCACGACCGCATCCCCCTCGCGCCCTCGCGAACCGGACATTATGGACGAGTACCCCTGATGCCCAGCAGTTGCGAGTCCTCTTCGAATTCGGTCAAAATTATTAAAAGCCTCACGGACTTGTAAGGTCCTCGCGGTTAACTCGTCTCGGTGGTGGTCGATGTGAACACGTACACGTGTTTCGAAACCTCTGTCCCGGGAGCAGCGACTCGATGACACCCAATCAAGATCGTCCGCTGTCCGGCAGGACCGAGAGCTGGTCGCCGGAGTCGCGTACTCGTCGCGGATCCACGCCGACCATCTACGACGTGGTGATTGCCGAACTGCGCGACCACGGGTGGGTCAAGGGAGCGCCCCGGCGAGGCGAAGCCATGTGCCTGGTCGAGGCGATCGATGCGGCTGTCGGAGTAAAGGACCATGTCGCGACCGTGGGAACGAAATTCGCCCGTGCCGGCCGGGTCGGGGCCCACCTGCGCGACCTGCTCGGCGAGCGAAACCTTGCCGCGTGGTCCGACGAGCCGACTCGCACGCTCGACGATGTGCTCGGACTTCTCGCGGAAGCGGCGATCGCGTTTCCCGAGGACTGAGCGAGCCGGCGCGTCCGGTCGGTTCGATCGAAACGACGCGCTGCGTGTCGGACGAACCGACACTCGAGGGTCAAAATCTGGACGTGAAAATTCACGTACCAGCAGATTCGTCGCGTTAAGGGCGATTTTGTGGCCGCGTAGTGCACTTTGAGTGGCCACCTCTTTGACACGACGTGAACGTTCCCCTACGTTTCCACTGGGAGTCATGGGATTGGGGCGCGCCGCGAGGCGTCGGGTATGCAGGAGGCTCACGACGTGTCAAAATGGTTTGTACAAGCGCGTTCGGATAGCGCCGACGCGCTTTCCGTTTTGTCCGGACCCGGTGATCACGCTACGCGGTCACCCGACTACAGAGTTTCGGGGTTGGACGATGTGCCGCTTCTCTGCGTCATCGTTCCGACGCGCAACGAGGGCGTGAACATACGTCCGCTCGTGGCGCGGATAGCGCAGGCGCAACAAGGTGTGCCGACCGAGGTGATCTTCGTCGACGACAGCGACGACGAGACGCCGAGGGTCGTGGAAGGGCTGATCGAAGAGCTTGCATCATCGCTCACGATCCGGCTGCTGCACCGACCCGAAGGAACTCGACGAGGTGGCCTCGGCGGCGCGGTCGTGGAAGGGCTTCGAGTTGCGAGAGCGCGGTGGGTCTGCGTCATGGACGCCGACCTTCAGCATCCGCCGGAGCTCCTTCCGTTGCTCCTCGCGAAGGCAGCGGAGAAAAACGCGAATCTCGTGGTCGCGAGCCGCTACTGCGACAACGGAAGCGCGGTCGGGCTCTCGCCGAAGTCTCGAGTTCTCGCGTCGCGGGGAGCGGCTGCATCTGCCAGGATGCTCTTCCCTCGTCGGCTGCGTCCGATCACCGATCCGATGAGTGGATTCTTCCTCGTCGAGAAGAAGGCAATCGATCCGGAATCGCTGAAGCCGAGCGGGTTCAAGATCCTCTTGGAGATCGCGGTGCGCACGAGTGGTCTGCGGATCGCGGAAGTGGGATTCTCGTTCGGGGATCGCAATGGCGGAGACAGCAAGGCAGGAGCCCGAGTCGGTATGAGTTACCTCGCGCACGTTGGCCGGCTTCGCGGCGAGACCATTCGATCCAAGCGGTCGCTTGCGGCGAGTACGAAGCACCGGTACGACATCCACGGCATTATTCGCGTCGAATCGGACGGCAAGTTGCCCGAGCTCGAGGCGTTCCGGGTGAAATCCCTCGCCGGCGAACCCGACATCTCCGTCAAGATCGGTCCGCTGCCCGCGCTCGTGAACTCGAGCGCGCCGGCCGAGACCAATCCGTTCCACGTCTCGATGCGTTACGCCGAGATGGGAAACTTCGGGTTCGGTGCCGACATCGCCATCCGGGACCAGGTGCACATTCTGGCTGCGCCTCTCCTGGCGCACTCACCGCACGTGCTCTACACGAACCTTGTCGAACCGATCCTCAGGTGGGAATTCGTCCGACGCGGCTACGCGCTGGTGCATGGCGCCTGCATCGTCCAAGGCGACGATGCCTACCTGATCACGGCTCGGACCGACACCGGCAAGACGACGACGATGTTGAAGCTGCTCGACGAACGGCCGTACGAATTCGTTTCCGACGACCTCACGCTGGTCTCGTCGAGCGGCGACGTCCGGCCGTACCCGAAGCCGCTCACGATCAGCAGCCACACGCTCCACGCCGTCAAACGTCATCTGTTGACCAAGCGCGAGCGCGCCACGCTGCCTCTGCAGAGTCGGTTGCATTCTCGGAACGGACGCAAGTTCGCGTTCCTGCTGTCGAAGCTGAAGCTGCCGGCGGCGTCGATCAACGCGTTCGCGCAGTTCCTCATCCCGCCGCCCAAGTATCCCGTCCAGCGCCTGGTTCCGGGTGTCCAGATCGCATCGTCGGCGAAGGTGAAGGGCATCTTCATTATCCATCGCAGTGATGAGAACCTCGAGTGGCTCGATGTCGACACGACCCTCGACATCGTCCTCGCCAACACCGAGGATGCTTACGGCTTCCCGCCGTACCACACGATCGAGAACTTCGTGCTCACCGGCGCGTCCGACAACCTTCGTGAGATCGAACGGCAGATCATTGCGGGGGCGCTGGAAAACGCGTCGACGGTGATGATCCCGAGCAAGAGTTACGACTGGGCGAGCCGGATCCCCGGGTTGATCGAGGTGATCGAGGAGATGTCGGTTGTTCCGACTTCGGTCGAGCAACCGGTACCGGTCGAGCAACCAGTGCCGGTTGCACGGCCGGGCGCCGACGTGATCAGCGATTTCAGCGACTAGCGGCGCGGCGGAGCCGGCTCGCTGCCGCGCCGACGCGCACCGATTGACCTGGTGAAATGCTACGGATGACAAGGACGCGCTCCGCGGTCGTGGACGATTCGCTGACGGTGCACGTCGAGGATCCGCCAGCCGAGTGGGTCGTCACGCCCGCCGGGGCGACGCCACCGTCGAGTTGGTTCCGACAAAACGTCACCCGGCTGAAGATCGCGATCGGTGCCTCGATGGCATTGATCGTGACGGTCGCCGCGTTCCTTCGGATCTACGGACTCGATCGCGTCGGTTTCAACAGCGACGAAGCCGTGTACGCCGGTCAAGCCGCGTCGATCGCCAAGGTGAAGGAATTCACTCCGTTTTTCCCCATCTACCGCGCGCACCCGTTGCTGTTCCAGACGCTGCTCTCGATTTTCTACCGACATGGCGTCAGCGATTTCGTCGGGCGATTCGTTGCGGTGATGTTTGGGTTGGCGACGGTCGTACTGGCCTACTCGCTCGGTAGAGCGCTGTACGGTCGTCGCGCCGGGCTTGCGACCGCTGCAATTCTCGCAGTGATGCCGTATCACGTCATCACGAGCCGACAGGCGCTGCTCGATATCACGGAAACGTTTTTCGCGACCCTCGCGCTCTACACGTTGGTCCGGTATGCGTCGTCGAAAAATCCCCTGTGGATGTATGCAACCGGAGCCGCGTTGGGTCTGACGTTCCTCTCGAAGGAAACCGGGATCGTGCTCGTGGGCGCGGTCGTCTTCTTTCTTGCCTTCTCGCCGGACGTTCCGTCGCGCTCTCGTGACCTGATCGGTGCGCTGTGCGTGCTCGGTGGCATCGCGCTCGCGTATCCGTTGTCGATCGCCGTCGGCGGAGCGACCTCGACCGGGCAGTCCTTCTTCGTCTGGCAGATCCTGCGCCGGCCGAATCACGGCGTGCTCTTCTATTTCGGGAGCGCGCTGCCCGCCATTGGTTTGCTTGTCATAGCGGTCGCCATCGCCGGGCTCGGATGGTTTTGGCGCGATCGTTCGTGGCGAGAGACACTTCTGCTCGCTTGGATCCTCGTGCCATTGGTGTTCTTCACCCTTTGGCCGGTGAAGGGCTTTCAGTACCTCCTTCCCACAGCTCCCGCGATCGCGGCGCTCGCGGCACGAACCTTGAGCCGCCTTCCGCTGCGACGGGGCGTTCCCGTCGTCAAGGTCGCGGCCAGCGCGCTTCTGATCGCGGTTCTCGGCCTTTCGCTCGTCGTGTCGAGTTGGGCTCGCATCGAACCGACGACCAGTACAACGTTCCTGGCCGGCTCGGGCGGAATTGTCGGCGGTCGCGAAGCGGGCAGGTGGTTGCACGCAAACGTTCCGCCCGACGCCCGCCTCCTCGCACTCGGCCCTTCGATGGCCAACGTCCTGCAGTTTTACGGAAACCGCAAGGTGTGGGGCCTCTCGGTGAGCACGAACTCGCTTCACCGGAATCCGGTGTACCAACCCTTGCCGAATCCCGACGCAGCGATCCGGCGTGGTGACGTCCAGTACCTCGTGTGGGACTCCTACTCTGCCGACCGGTCGCCCAGATTCGCGGCGCAGCTGCTCGGCTACGTGACCCGATTTCACGGACACGCGATTCACACGGAATCGATCAAGAGCGCGAACCGCGTGAAGCCGGTCATCATCGTCTACGCGGTCAGGCCATGAAGCGGGTGGCTCTCGCACTTCTCGGCGCAGTTCTTTGCGTCTCGTTCGCAGCCACGGCTTCCGCTGCGCCCCCCGCGTCGAGCGCCACCAAGACTCCGATCAAACACCTCGTCACCCTGCTCCAGGAGAACCACTCGTTCGACAACTACTTCGGCACGTATCCGGGCGCGAACGGAATCCCGGTCGGCGTCTGCATACCGAAGGACGTTCGCGTCACTGCGAGCGGCTGCATCAAGCCGTTCCCGATCGGTACCCGGGGGAGCGAGAATCTCCCGGATAGTCGCACCGTGTTCGCCGCTCAATACGCCCGCGGCGCGATGGATGGCTTCGTCTCCGCGCTGAGCTCCCGTGCGGCGACCGCCGACCTGACGATGGCGCACTACGACGCGACCAACATCGCGTACTACTGGCAGGTCGCGCAGCAGTACGTCCTGTTCGACAACTACTTCTCGTCCGCGAGTGCCGGCAGCCTCTGGAACCACATGTTCTGGATGACGGCGACGCCTGGTAACCCGGTCGCAGAGAAGGTCCCGTCGGGTGGATTCAAGGTGCCGACGATCTTCGATCGGCTGCAGGCCAAAGGCATCTCGTGGAAGGTCTACATCCAGAACTACCAACCCGCGCAAACGTTTCGGGCGAAAGGGCCGGAGCCGGCCCAGGTGGTCCGGGCTCCCGTCCTTGCAATGTCCCGGTACATCGACGATCCGACGCTCGCCGCCCACATCGCGCCGCTCGACGACTACTACACAGATCTCCAGAAGGGCGCGCTGCCTGCAGTGTCCTACGTGATTCCGGCGGGCCCCAGCGAGCATCCGCCCGGGAGCGTGCAGAGTGGTGAGGCCTTCGTGGGTCAGGTGGTCACCGGTCTGAAGGAAAGCACGTCGTGGTCATCGTCGGCGTTCATGTTGAGCTACGACGACTGGGGCGGTTGGTACGACCACGTCGCACCACCGAGAGTCGACGCGTTCGGACTCGGGTTTCGCGTTCCTGCGCTCCTCGTGAGCCCGTACGCGAAGCGAGGTGACGTCGACCACACGCAACTCGACCACACGTCGATCCTCAAGTTCATCGAGAACAACTGGGGAGTGGCGCCCCTCGCGAGTCGCGATGCACGGGCGAACAACCTGCTCACGGCGTTCGACTTCGGTCAGCAACCCAGGCCACCCGAGCTCTTGGCGAGTGAGGCGCAGTCGCCAACGGTCGTGACCGGACGGACCGGCATCATCTACCCCGCGTACGGCGGGGCGGTGTTCGTCGCGCTCGCGTTCATCGGGGTGGCCGCCGTGACAACGAAGCGTCGACGGCACCGGGCCACGGCATGAACCGGAGATCGGCCTGCGTGGCCCTGCTCGTGATGGTTGGCGTCTCGTTCCTCCAGATTCGTCCGGCGTTGGCGGCCGGCCCGCAACCAGCAGCTCCTGCCGCGCCCATTGTCCGGCCTCTGACGATCCAGACCGTGCCGGCGATTGCCGGCGCCAAGTTCATTCTGGACGGCCGAGTGCTCGTGACCGGGGCCGACGGCATCGTCCGCACGACGACCACGAAGACGCAGCGCGACGGGCTCGCAACGAGTCGAGCCGCGCATCTCTCGGTCGCGTCGTCCACGATCGCAATCCAGGCCGGCGTTCGTGCCCAGTTCGCAGGTTGGTATGACGGCGGATACCACTACGACGGCACCAACAGGTCCGGGCAGTTGCTCCGCGCCGCGTTCGACTTCGACTACCTCACATCGTTCTCGTTCGTGCGGCCGAACGGTTCCGCCGTGCAGCTCGCAGGTTACGGCGGTATGCAGCTTCATACGACGGCCGGCGCCACGATCACTCTGGCGAAGGTTGCCCCGGTTTGGCTGCGCGGCGTCAAAGTTGCGTCGACGGGAGGCCATCTCGGCGTGAACGACGTCGAGTACAAGGTCTCGAGCGTGAAGCTGCACGGCAACAACGTCGTTCACGTCGACCAGCAACGTTTTGTGCCTGCACACCAGCGGAAGGTCACCGTCCAAGTCCTTCTCTTCACGGTCACCCTGAACACGCACGACGCCTTTTTCGGACTCGCCCTCGGGTCTGCGGTCGATCTCAAGTCCACCGACGGGACGAATCAGCACGCGGCGATCAGGCACGGGTCCGTGACGTTTGTCGACCTTCCTCGGGGCGAATACGCGCTGAAGGTCCATGCGCCCGGACTCTCGTCGGACAAGTCGCTCTCGGTCTCTCGCAACCAGGTCGTGAAGCTTCAGGTCATCAGCTGGCTCGACGTCGCCGTCGTGCTGATCGTGCTCGAGGTGATCGCGGGGGCGCTTATCTTCATCAGTCGCACGCGCCGACGAGGACGGTCGGTTTCGCAGAAGCAGGATGCCGACCGGACAGGCGCGCTCGATCAGCGGGTCTTGGAGCGTTCTACGCAGGGGACGTAGCCGAAATGGGACGAGTTCTCGCTGCCGCGCTGCTCTTCATGGCCGCGGTGTCGTCGTCCGCCCTGATCGCTCGACCGGCAGAGGCAACTCCGGTGCGCGCGGCGGCCACCCACGCCACACCGGTGTTCGCCTACTACTACATCTGGTTCGATCCATCGTCGTGGAACCGGGCGAAGACGGATCTGCCCACGCTCGGCAAGTATTCGAGCGACGACCCGAACGTGATGCGACAGCACATCGTCTGGGCCAAGTCCGCCGGTATCGACGGATTCATCGTCAGCTGGAAGCACACCGCGACATTGGATCGCCGGCTGGCGCAACTCGTCGACGTCGCCGAGAGCGAGCACTTCTCGCTCGAGGTGATCTACGAAGGTCTCGATTTCAACAGGAGTCCCCAACCGGTTGCCCGGGTCGCTGCTGATTTTCGGTACTTCGCCACGACTTTTGGGTCCCGAGTTCCGTTCCGTGCCTTTGCGAAACCGCTTCTCATTTGGTCGGGCACTTGGATGTACAGCGCCACCGACGTTGCCCAAGTCACCCAGTTGGTCCGGCCCGGCATCATGGTGCTCGCGTCGGAGAAAAGCGTCGCAGGCTACGAGCGTCTCGCGGGGTCGGTCGACGGAGATGCGTACTACTGGTCTTCGGTAAATCCGGACACGAATTCCGGCTATCTGGAGAAGCTCGTCGATCTCTCGAATGCCATTCACAATCACGGCGGTATCTGGATCGCACCGGCAGCGGCGGGCTTCGATGCTCGTCAGATCGGTGGGAAGACGATCGTCGATCGGCAGAACGGCGAGGTGCTCCAGCACGAGCTCGCGGCCGCGAACGCATCCGCGCCCGATGCTCTCGGAGTGATCAGTTGGAACGAGTTCAGCGAGAACTCCCACATCGAGCCAAGCAAGAAGTACGGCACCCGCTACCTCCAGGTGCTGGCTTACTCGCTCGGACACTTGTCGAGTCTTCCCGCCGACACGAGCGGGACTGACTCCACCGACTCGAGCTCGCCGGGGTCCGGGTTTCCAACCGGGCTCATCATCCTTCCGGTTGTCGCCGCGTTCTCATTGCTGACCGCGATCGTGGTGTACAAGCGTACGTCCCGCGGTAGTCCGAGCGACGCGAAGCTCTTGAAGGCGCGGTCGGAGCCATCGAGGGCGGAGGCGCGAGAACGCAAGCAGATTGCGAAGGCGCGTCGCCAACGTCGGCGTCGTGGTGTGAGTAGCGCGACGCGTGATGCGTGATGCGTGATCTACTTGCATTCTTGACGGGAAGACATTGCAGTGTGCGGTCGTTCGGTTTAGGTTTGCGTTGCGTCGAGGATCCCTGCTCGGCCCTTGAAGAGGCACCCCACCGCCCGGGGTGCCTCTTCGCGTTGCAGTTCGGTCGCGCGCTTGGTTGCAGCCGACTCGAGCCGGGTGGCGGCCCGAGGCAGCCTCGGACACGCGAGCGCGTCCGAGGCCCTCTGCGGTCGGGTGACGTAGTCGACCGTTCTCGAGGTGTGCATCCTCGACACACCGGCGCCACTGCTCAAATGAACACGGTTTTGCCATACTGAGTCGAATATCCGCCGTCATAGTCGAATAACGGTGTCCGGCGTCGGCGTTCTCGACCTGGCTACGAGCGCGAGAAAACGGGTTGCGCGCCCCACTCCATTCGCACTGAGGGTCTGCAAGAAGGTCACTGTGTACGTGGCTTTCACGTTCGACACGACACCGGTCAGGTCGACGTCCGTGGTGCCCGAGTCCTGGATTGCAACGTTCTGCGTCGTCCCGTTTGCATCGCGGTAGTCGATATCGAGCTCGAAACGCATGTCGATGCATCCGGTCGTTCCGCCGTACTGCGTGCCCACGTTGAGGGTCTTTCTGGTGGTGTCATGCTCCGCCAGCACCACGGCGCTGCAGTTCTGCGTTCCGCCCATGGAGTCGACGAATGACGAGAGCGCCACGTTGGACGAGTCGATCACCGCCGCTCCGGCCGGCTGCTGACCGATCACGAACGGCGCCACGACCAACAGCCCCGCGCCGGCAAATCCTGCAACCCGTGCCCGAATTCCCATCGCGTTGCCCTTTGCGCCGTTCGACCGAATCCGGAACCTTTAGAAGGCTCCCAGATCGCGCCCACGCTGTGGGGGTGGGGCGTCAACGCCGACGGAGAGCTCGGTGTCGGCGTCACCTGCTCGCGCGCCGCGGCCAACAAGCGGTCGAGCAGTGTGAGCTCCTCGACCCGACCGACCAGGGTCGTCGTCTGTGCCGGTCCGTCCACAGCATCAGCGTCGCGCATCGCGACCTCCTCCTCACAACGACGAACCCGGCCGGCCGGCCGGCCGGCGAGCGCCGCGCTCAGCAAGGGCCGACACGGCAGCCTTCGATCGCGGTGGGACGGCCGCGGGATGGTGACGACCGTGCGGATCGTGTGCGCCGGGGCCGAGACCCGAGCCATGACGAAAGTGGCGACGAGAATCCCGACGGCGATGAGCGCGAACAGCACGAAACGGAGCGCGGACGCAGCCGGTCGTGCGAGGCGGGCTGGATGAGTGTCGTGGTGGCCATGCTTCCTCCCAGGGTTCTTCCCGGGCCGCTCGGCGAGTCCGTGACCCCCCACTTCCGCTTCCGGCCCACCCCGAGACGTCACGGCGAAGGATGGCGGCCGGGCCCGCCGGGTCTGGGTAGGGTCCGAGTAATCGAGAGGACGGCGGGCATGGGATTCGTCTTGGTGGTCGCCAACCAGACCTTGGGCGGCGAAGCGCTGAGCGCGCATCTACGCCGGGTGATCGACGCCGACCCGAGCACCCGCTTCATCGTGGTCGTCCCGGTGTCGATACCGGTCGTCGATGTCGGTGGCGCCATGGGTGTCATGAGCGGCGTGACGGTCATCGACCCGGGAATGCAAGACCATCTTCAAGAAGTCGCGCGCGACCGGCTCCACATCGTCCTGACCTGGTTTCGCGACGCCGGGGTCAAGGCCGAAGGCACGGTAGTTGGCGATCCGATGGCGGCGATGGAAACGGCGGTGGCGTCGCACACCTTCGACGAGATCGTCATCTCCACGCTTCCCGTCCGCGTCTCCCGCTGGCTTCGTCAAGACCTCGCGCACCGCGCCACCCGGCGGTTCGATGTCCCGGTCACGACGATCACGGCCGCCGACGACACCCTTCCCACGACGCGGCCCGCGACAACGACCTCTCCACTAACGGCGCCTCCGACAACGGTGAAGGCGGCGGGAACATCAGGAACCACAAGCACACCACGAGAGCGAGTTGTGATGGCCGAAAGCGTCTACAAGATCGTCGAGTTGGTCGGGACCAGCACCGAGAGCTGGGAAAAGGCGTCGTCCGCAGCCGTGCTCAGAGCCTCCCAAACGCTGCGCGACCTGCGTGTCGCGGAGGTCGCGCAGCTCGACCTCGTCATCGAGAACGGTGTTGTCAGCGCCTACCGGGCGAAGATCAAGGTCTCGTTCAAGTACGAGGGCGGGGACGAGGGCTAGCGACCAGGCTCAACTGGTGTAGCCCATGATGGCCTTCGTCTCGAGGTACTCCTCGAAGCCGAGCGCACCCCATTCGCGGCCGTTGCCGGACTGGCCGTAGCCACCGAACGGAGCGTTGAAGTCGGGGCTCGCCCCGTTGACGTGCACGTTGCCGCTGCGGATGCGGCGGGCCATCGCGTTGGCGCGCTCGGTGCTCCCGGAGATGTAGCCGGAGAGCCCGTAGAGCGTGTCGTTCGCGATGCGAATGGCGTCGTCGTCGTCCTCGTATCCGATCATCACCAACACCGGACCGAAGATCTCTTCACGGGCGATGGTCATGTCGTTCGACACGTGCGAGAACACCGTCGGTTGCACGTAGTAGCCGGTCTCGAGACCGTCGGGCCGACCCGGGCCGCCCACCTCGAGCTTGGCGCCTTCGCCGATGCCCTTCTCGATGAGTTGCTGGATGCGGCTGAACTGCGTGGCCGATACGACCGGTCCGATGTTGCTCGTCGCCTCGCGGGGGTCTCCGACCACCACAGCTTTGGCGGCCGCGGCCGCGATCGCGGCCGCCTCGTCCATCCGGGCCGCAGGAACCAGCATGCGCGTCGGCGCGTTGCACGACTGGCCCGAGTTCATACACATGCCGGCCATGTCGCGGGAGATCACGGTCTCGAAGTCGGCGTCGTCGAGGATAATGTTGGCCGACTTGCCACCGAGTTCCTGGGCGACGCGCTTCACCGACGGTGCCGCGGCGCGGGCGACCTCGATGCCGGCGCGGGTGGAACCCGTGAACGACATCATGTCGATGTCGGGATGCGCGGAGAGCGCGGCGCCGACCTCGACACCGCTGCCATTGACGAGGTTGAACACGCCGGGCGGCACACCCGCGTCATTGAGGATCTCCGCGAAGAGGATCGCGCTCAGCGGCGCGACCTCCGACGGCTTGAGCACCATGGTGCAGCCGGTCGCGAGTGCCGGCGCGACTTTGCACGCGATCTGGTTCAACGGCCAGTTCCAGGGCGTGATCATCCCGCAGACGCCGACTGGCTCCCGCACGAGCAGCGTGCTTCCCAACGGACGCTCGAATTCGAAGTCGGCGAGGATGCCGCGAGCGGTCACGAAGTGCATCAGGCCGGCGCCGACCTGCGCGAGCTCGGCGAACCACAGCGGGACTCCGACCTCCTGGCTGACGATGTCGGCCAGTTCGCCCGAGCGTGCGGAGTATCCGGCGATGATGCTGTCGAGGAGCGCGAGGCGTTCCTCTCGGGTCGTCAGCGAGTACGTCTCGAACGCGGTCTTGGCCGCGGCCACTGCCGCGTCGACGTCGGCGGCGCCACCCATTGCGATCGACTCGATCGGCTCCTCGGTGGCCGGATTGATCACAGCCAGCGTGTCACTCGTCTGCGGCGCAACCCAACGACCACCGATGTAGAACTGCTTCGAGTGCTCCACGGTCTCTCCCTTGTCACACGGGCGGTGCCCGACCATTTCGGCGCGCCGTCACCCCGACGATAGACCAGCGCCGGGAGATGTGCCCCCCGGATGTCAAGAAGCGGGCGGCGGCGTTGACCACAGGCCGGACGTCGCGAACCGAGGAGCAGCCGCGCACCACGAGTCGAGCTCCGACGGCGTCGCCTGAGCGCGTCGATGGCGGTCACCCTGCGCACGAGCACCTGTCCTACGCAACGCGGGGTCGGCATGGCTCAGGGGGGCGTCGGTTCGATGTCTACTCGTCGACCAGATCGAGCGACTGCACGTGCGCTTCCTGCACTCGAAGGATCGCGTCCGGACCGCGGAACAACACGACCCAGCCGTCCTCCCGCTCCACGACCACGTCGTCGAACGTCTCGGTCACGACCTTCTCCGCATCTCCGTACACCATCCGGTACTTGGGCATCGCACCGACTCCAATCGCTGTGGTTGGTGACTGTGTACACGCTAGGAGCCTGCAGTGCGCGCTACTTCTCCCTCAGACGCGCCCGGCGACCGGTCGATGCTGACCGGGTGAACGGTTCGGAGGCTTGGTGTCGATTCGCGGGCGATTTGGGCGACCTGGCCCGGACCTTGGCGGATCCGATCGTGTTGATCGACGGATCGGCGACTTGTGATGGGCAAACGCGGCGGCCGAGCGGTTGTTCGGTATCGGTCTGGACGACGGGGTCGGCCGGAACATGTTGGACAATCGTCGCTTCGCGAAGATCTGGGCGGGACGGTCGCGTGCTGGAACGCGACTCGTATCCACGGGCACCCGATGGGGAAGTGGTCGGGCGGGTCTGGACCTTACGAGACGTCACCGAACACGAACAGCTCCTCCATCAGGCCCTGCACGACTCGCTCACCGGGCTCGTAAACCAGAGCCTGTTCCGGAATCGGATCGAGCACGCCCGGCGCGGCTCGGCGGTGACGAGTTCGCGATCTTGATCGAACGCCTCACCGACCGCAAGGTCGCGCTCGACATCGCGGGCCGGATCACCGAGATGCTGCGCCGGCCGATCGTCATCGCGACACGATCTCACGCTCACCGCGAGCATCGGCATCGCCTACGGCGACAAACACACCGACACCGACGAGTTACTTCGCAGCGCCGACCTCGCCATGTACGCCGCCAAGGCGGACGGGAAGAACTGATCTCGCGTCTTCACGGGCGCCATGCACGAGTCGGCCGTCGATCGGCTCGAGACTTTGTCGACCGCGCGCTCGTAGGGTCACGTGGATCTTGATCGCGGGCCCGGGAACCGTTCCGTTGAAGGTCCAGGCGCGCACAGGCTTGCCCGGGGACACCTCCCAGTTGGCGAGCTCGGCCGTGAGATGGAACACTTTGGTCTCGTCGGGCATGACCGTGGGGACGAGCGGCTGGTTGCCGACGCCCTTCGTATTCGGGCCGGTCTTCAACTGCGCGACATACGCGGCGACGGGCTTCGCCATCGCGGCGTCCATCTGGTTGTTCATGGCCTGCATCTGTTGTGGGGACATGCTGTTGAAATCCATGTTCCCCATGCCCGACGCGTCCGCCGCCGCCGTAGCCGCGCCGCCGATCACGATGCTCGCCTGCATGCCGAGTTGCTGATGGCCCGAGATCGAACAGAACAACGTATAGGTCCCGGCCTTCAGCCCTTTGAGATCGACCGTGGCCGTCTCGCCCGGCTGCAGGTCCTTCGTATGCACCTGCGTTCCCTGCACGGCGAAGTTGTGGACCATCGTGCCGCCGTTCGTCCCGGTGAGCTTGCCGTTGAGCGGCGCGGCGATGGTCGTCGGGGTGATCGCATACTCGCTCAGCGACACGGCCACCGCCCCGGCCGGCGCGCCGATCTTGCGGCTGTCGGCGTGCGCGGCGACCACGAACGCGAAGAAGCCGAGCATCAGCGCGACGACTCCCAACGCCACACCCGCAGCTCCGACTGCCTCACGATCGTTTCGGCTGAACAGTGGCACGATGATCTCCTTGACGGGGAACCCGGACGGAACGCGCCCCTGGGCGCGTCACAGGCCCATCCTCGGCGTCGGGGCTGTAGGCGGGCCGGGTCGGCACGCCGCGTGCTCGGGGGCCTTTCGTCCCGGCCACGACGATGCGGCGCACGTCGGTGATGGCGGTGATGACGGTGATGACGGTGATGACGGTGATGACGGTGATGACGGTGATGACGGTGATGACGGTGATGACTGAAGGTAAGGATTGATCCGCCGTAGAACTTAGGTTAGCCTCACCTTACTTTCGCCCAGGAGGTTGTGTGAGGCGCGCTCTGGTTCTCGTCCTCGCGGCCGCGGTCATGTTGATGGTCGCCGCGTGTGGATCGTCATCGAAATCGTCGTCGTCGACGACAACATCCGGGGGGACCGCGGTCGCAGGCTCGAGCGCCGGCGGTGCGGCCGCGTCGCTGGACGGGAACATCACCGTCTACAGCGGTCAGCACGAGCAGACGATGAGCGCGCTCGTCTCGGTCTTCGAGAAGCAATCGAACATCAAGGTCAGTGTCCGCTCCGACGACGAGGCGACGCTGGCGAACCAACTGCTGCAGGAGGGTTCCGCCTCGCCCGCCGACGTATTCGTCGGGGAGAACCCGCCGGCCCTGACCGTTCTCGACGACAACCACCGCTTGGCGAAGACTG
>JBBSFB010000065.1:0-22203 GCA_038239145.1 Acidimicrobiia bacterium | reverse complement strand
TCACCCAACACCGCGAGATCGGAGATCGTTTCGCCCCCCGCGGCGAGCATCACCGCCAAATCGATCAGCACGTCACCGCGATCATGGCCCCGACAACGACGCTTCGTCGCAGCCATCGCCACCGAGAGCCCGTCGCTCAGACCGAGCGCATCGGCCAGATCACACAACAATCGCGACCCGGCATGACCGGCCACGTTCTTGGCGTCACCGGCCACCAACAGCCGCGGACGCGTCGCATTACGCTGCATCTCGGAAGTGCCCTTCTGGGTTGGGGTTCTGCACCTTCGCAAGCGCAGTTTCTCCCACCAGAAGGGCCTTTTCGCGGACGCGCACCCACCAATCAGCCGCTCACTACTGCAACATCAGGGTTAAGCCGCGCGGAGCTGCCATCTTCGGTATCACCGTGACGATGCAGGGCGGCGCGTCCTTTCGCGCCGTCTGGCAGCCGTTGGTTCGACTGTTCTGCCCACCTGCGGCGCGGCCACACAGGGAAGGGCGCTCACCATCGTCGCGGGGAGCTGCCCTCAGGACGCGGGCAGAGAAGCACCGCGTTCGTGGCCCTCGCTCTCGACGAAGCTACGGCATTCAGCCTGACACGGGCTCGCTGACTCGGCCACCGTCGCTCATTCTCACCGAAGCGTTGATGTTGGACGCCGTCGATAGCTCGCGTGTTCGTTCCGGGCGAGAACCACTTGATGGTGTGTGACTTCGTGGGCCTCGATGGTGCAGCCACGCGCGATCTCGTGCGGGAGCCGAATGATGATGACAACGGTCGCATCGTGTTCGAGTAGCACGACGACTCGACACGCGGGACATGTGACAGAAATTACCGGTGTTGTCACTATGGCTACGCGACGGCGTGCAGCGCGGCCCGGAGTTGTTGGGCGGTCTGGGTTCGGTCGGCCGCCAAGATGGTCGCGACTTCATCGAGGGAGCATCGGCCGCCGCTCGTCAATGCGAGTAGAACACGATGACCCCACGGCAAACGGCCCCATGCAGTGTCGGGGTCGTCGCTGTACTCGTGTGCGGCTGCTGATCGTCGCGCACCTTCGCATCCGCTCACGACGACCGCGAAGACTCGCTCGCGCTCGGTAGCTGCGTTGATACAGCGCGGCATCCCGTCGATGGTGACGAAGGCGTCGACCATGATCTGCTCGGCCGCGCTCCGATCAGAGGTGAGGGCTCGCGCTACGGCAAAAGCACGTTGACCGCAGTCCTGGTAGATAGCTGCCGTCGTCGCCCCGCCCCGTTCCGCGCCGAGAGTTGCGGCATCGATTGCGGCCGTTGCTCCACGGGGTCTCGTCCCAAGCATGCGTCTGCCCTATGTCGGGTGAAGAAGCCGGGGCCCGGGGCTCGCTCACAGAATCCTCCCCGACCACTTTGTGGCGCGAAGGGTAGCGATCCGAACGCTACACGAAAGCGTCTACCCGCACGAATGACGCGCCCAAACGGACGACGCCGAGCGGCCAGTTGACTACCCGACGCTTTCGGCGGACACTGTGGCTGGCGCTACCACTCGGTTCCGCTTCGCAGGGAATGCCCCGGACCTCGGCACCCCTCCTCGGACAGGAGCGGGCGCGTGCGGGATTTCTCGATCAGCACCTTCGACGACGGCACGCCGAGCCGGGAGCGTTGCCGGGTTGTGGTTGCCGGCGAAATCGACCTCGCGACCACCGTCCAGATCGACCGATCTTTGCCGTTGCTCGCCGGCGACGTGATCGTGGATTGCGCCGCCGTTGATTTCATCGACTCGGCCGGATTCCACGCCTTTGAACGTGGCTACACCGCGGCCCTCGCCCGCGGCTCGACCTTCTCCATATCTGGACTGAGTGATCTAGCGACCCTCGTTGCGCGGTTCTTTGAGCTGCCGTGCTTGGATCCGACGGCGCAACGGTCACGCTGATGAAACAATGGAGATTACCTCAAGTCGGATATGGTCGTGACGAACGGATAATGCTCCGCCTGGTCCCTGCGGTTTCGCTGACGTGTCGACTCGCGAAATGGACCCATGGATATTGAACATCGGCTGTCGAAAGTTCTGAGCGAGTTTGCGCGGACGCTCGTCACTGACTTTTCTATCCAAGCGATCTTGGATGAGCTTGTCGTGCGTATCGTCGAGATACTGCCCATCACGGCGGCGGGCGTCACCTTGATCTCGCCGCGCAGTGATCCGAGGTATATCGCAGCCTCGGACGATTCCGCGCTTCGCTACGAGCAGCTTCAGTCGGAGTTGGGCGAGGGTCCTTGCATGGCGGCCTACGAAACCGGCGAAGCGGTCGCGATACCCGATCTGCGAGAGAACGATCGTTTCCCGAGCTTCGGTCCACGGGCGGTGAAAGAAGGGCTGGCGGCAGTATTCACGTTCCCGCTCCGCGACGGTAAGCACCAGCTGGGCGCGCTCGACTTGTACCGTGCAACGCCAGGCACCATGGACGCCGAAGCAATGGATGCCGCGCAAAGCTTGGCAGATGTGGCGGCGGCCTACCTCATGACCGCCCAAGCCCGTGACGACCTGCGACTCTCCGCCGAGGTTGCACGGGTGGAACAAATGAAACGCATCGAGGAAGCACACACCGACTTCGTGTCCAAGGTTTCGCACGAGCTCCGTAGTCCACTCACGACGGTGATCGGCTACGTAGAATTGCTGGTCGACGGCGCGCCCGGCACGCCGAACGATGAGCAGAAGGACATGCTGGGAATCATCGACCGCAACAGCCGTCGCCTGCTCGACCTGATCGAAGAACTCTTGATCATGTCCCGAGTCGAGGACGGAAGCTTCGCCCTCGAGGTCGGACCCATCGACCTTCCCGAAATCGTTGGACGCGTGCGCCAGGCCGTCGCACTCACCGTACTGAGCTCCGAACTTGAGCTGACGGTCGAGCTCGCCTCCGATGTGGAGTTGGCCGGTGATCCTGTGCAATTGGAACGCGCACTCCTCAACCTTGTTTCGAACGCCGTGAAGTTCACCCGTCCCGGCGGCCGCGTCGAGATCGCGGCCCGCACCGAGGACGACCGATTGGCGCTGTCAAGCGGGAGACACGGGAATCGGAATTCCTGAAGAGGAGCAAAGCCGCCTCTTCACAAGATTCTTTCGGGGAACCCAGTCGAAAGAAGACGAGGTTGCAGGGACCGGCCTAGGCCTGTGCATTGTGAAACAAATCGTCGACCTTCACGGCGGTGACGTGCGAGTCGCCTCGTCACCGCAGGGCAGCACGTTCACGATACTTCTGCCGCTCGCCCCACCATCGGTGGATCCGGACCGAGCCACTGCTCCTGTCCGCACACCCCTACGGACCGGGTAGGCCACGTCCGATCACGCCTTGCCGTCGGGCACGAGGCCTCGGGCGAAGTTCTCCCATATCGATATTCATGGCGTCGGCGAGATGTCCAAGCGCGCGACGTTGCGCTCACCGCGTTGGATGTGCGCCGTGCAGGACCAAGCGGATCTGCTAACGGATTGCTAACGGGACGCTTCGCGACTGACTGTTACAGCAGGAAATCGTGCGGACGACGCATCGCAAAACCGCAGATCAGGAGCCTTCTGTCGGACGCGGCGACATCTCGCGAACGGCGTTCCGGTGGTTTAGGTCCCCGATCACGGGTTGAGGAGGGCGCCAATCACCTGCGCGGCATCGCGGTCTCTGGCGTGCAGGAATTGTGCATACACGCCGAGCGTTGTCGCAGCGTTCGCGTGTCCCAACCGGCCCGCAACCGTACGTACATCGATGTTCGCGCCAAGCAGTTGTGTCGCGTGCATGTGTCGCAGATCATGCAGCCGCACACCTTCGATGCCGAGACGGCGACACAGTGTCTTGAACCTTTGCGTCTGGCTACCCGGCAGCCAGGGCTCCGAACCTGACGAAGAACGCGAGAACACGAACGCATTTTCTAGTCGCTCGACACCCGCCGCGTCAGCTCGTTCCTTCGACGTCACGCGGTGGCGCTCCATCATGAGGATCGTCGTTGCGTCTAGGGCGATGCGACGTGCTTGGTGGGTCTTGGTGTCCTTTTCGATGCAAGCGCCACCTTCGGCCTCAATGAGGTTGCGCGCTACGACGATCGTGGCGGCGTGAATGTCGAGATCGCTCCATCGGAGGGCGCAAAGCTCACCGCGGCGTGCTCCGGTCGCGGCTGCGAGTCGAAGGAACACGCCGAAGTCGCAGTCCATCTCGTCAGCCGCCGCGAGAAGCTTTACGACGACCTCAGGATCTGGCGGATGAACTTCCGCCTTTCGCACGGGAGGTGGCGAGGCGGTGACGACAGGGTTGGTGCGAATCCAGCCCCACCGAACGGCTTGCGCAAACGCGCTACGCAGGATCGCGTGTACTTGGTGAACGGTACGTGCTGACAGCTCGCGCTCGCGTACAAGCGCGTGATAGAGCAGGTCGATGTCGCGTGTCGTCACCTTGCGCACCTGCTTCGGGCCTATACCTTCCGCGAGATACAACCGCGCGCAGGATCGATAGTTGCGAAACGTCGTGGGGCTCAACCGGTCGTGTACGAGATCGAGCCACTCGACGAGGAGCTCAGTGACAGTGGTGTGCGTCCCGCCGCTGGAATGCGAGCCCTCGGCCACCTCGGTGACGAGCTCGGCCAAGGCCCGCTGCGCGTCGCGGCGCGCTCCTCGTACGGTTCGAGATACCTGCCGATACCTGCCGGTGAGCGGGTCGCGTCCAACCGAAACGCGCACCTCCCACGTCCCGGACCGTTTGCCTCGACGGATCGTGCCGCTCATGGATCCGACAGTACGCAGCCGAGAGCAAATATTCAGGGATACATGAGGGACGCCACACGTCCGTCACGTGCCACTCTGTCCATCCAGCGTACTGACCTGGGTAAATGATGTGGGCCGCCCGGGACTCGAACCCGGAACCTGCGGATTAAAAGTCCGTCGCGCTGCCAATTGCGCCAGCGGCCCGTCGGCACGAGGTTACGCGCCGTCCGGATCGCCAGCCGACCGATACTCACGCGTCGCGTCAGGACGAGATGGGGAGGACGAGCACCTTGATGTGGTTTGCGTCGGGTCCGTAGGCGAACACGAACGTCCGGGAACCGGCAGCCGCGTCGACCGTCACCGGGCCGATGTCGGGCGCGCCGGTGCATGTGCCGGGGTCGCTCTTCCACAGCCCCAGGTTCAGGGAGCCGGGCTCGAGCACGTAGGGGAGCTGGGTCGTGCCGCCGATGGCGCTCTTCGTCGTCTCGGTGTCGCCGACCGCGGGCAGGCACTTCGACTGCCCGACGATGCCCGCGTCCCACGCGCCGTCCTTCACCGTGTACTGCAGTGCCTGCGCACCGATGGCGACCATGGCTTTGCCCGATACCGCGTCGAACGTGTGGTTGATGGAGTTCGTCTCGTAGAAGACCTCGTCGCTGCCCGCGCTCGGCTTGTTCCCCGAGCTCGGGTCCTGGTTCATGACGATCATCGTGATCTGCTCGCCACCCTTCCACGTCTCCGACTGCGAGATGATCTGGTGGTCCTCGTCGGTCGGGACGCCCGCCGGGTACGCGGCCGCATCCCAGTTGCCGGACGAGTCGCCCGCGGTCACGTCGACGTAGTCGCTCGCCTCGCCGTATTTCACGGTCGCGAGCTTCTTGCCGCACGGGTCGGAGCCACTGAAGCCCTGGCGGACCTCGATGTCGCCGCCCGGATAGGTGACATTGCTGAAGAGGTTCACGAAGCGCACCCGCGCCTTTTGCGGCCCCGGGTCGGTGAAGCACTGGCCGTTGCCACCGCCCCCGCCGACCGTGCTGGTAGTGACGTTGGTCGCGGTGTCGCCGCTGCCGGGCGCGGTCGTGTCCGACGACTTCGAGCTGCCGCCGCCACTGCACGCGGCGAGCAGCAGTACCGAGACCGTTCCGAACCCCGCCAAAGCGCGTCCGCGCCGGTGCCGTCGTAGAACGCCCACCCCAAGACCTCCCGATCCGTGGTCGAATGCCCGAAGGTACTCGGCTTCGCGGTCAATCCAGCGATTCGCTCGGCACCCCGAAGTAGTCTTGATACCGCTGCGCCCGCTCGCGCCACGCGCCTTCGTCGAGACCGGTGTCGGCGAACGTGTACGCGTGCGTGCCGTGCTTGTCCGAAGGGTTCGCGGCGAAGAAGGCACGCATGCGCTGTTCCGCTTCCGGCGCGAGCTCCAGACCGAGCTTCTCGTAGATCGAGTGGATCGTGGCGAAGGGATCGGCCATGAAGCTGCGGAACTGTACGTCGACGACCCGATCCGCGGGAACGGTGCCGTCCTCGCGCGCGGTCACGGAACGGTCGAGCCCCTCGAGGATGTTGTCGGCGAAGTCGGCGGCCGCGTTCTGCACGGTCGCGTCGTCGCTCGCGAGCGTGCGTAGCCGCGCGACCAACGACGACAACGACGCCAGGATTCGCAACGGATCGCGGTGCGTCTGCACGAGCAGCGCGTTCGGGTACTCGGCGACCAACGCGTCGAGTGCCCACACGTGACCGGGCGACTTCAAGACCCAGCGTTGCGCCGGGTGCTTCGACTGCAGGTGCTCCAGAAACATGCGATGCCAGCGGTAGGCGGGCGCCATGTCGGCCGTGTTCAACAACCAATCCGCATAGGACGGCACGCGGTACTGGGTCGGGAAGATCATGCTGCGGAAGTCGGAGGCGGTGATCCGCACGCACTCCTGCGGCAGCTGCGCTCCCATCGGGTGCATCTGCCGGAAGCCCGGCAACACGAGGTCGACACCTTCGAGAGTGGCGTCGACCTCGGCGATGCGCGGGTCGGTGGCGTAGGTCGCGGTATCCGGCGGCGGGACCGGGTGGTCGACCTCCCACGTGAGCGGGACCCGGGACACCGGATCCATCGCCAATAGCTCGTGCAGGATCGTCGTGCCGGTGCGACCCTGACCGACGATCACGATCGGCGGAACCACATCGACGCCGACGATCTCCGGGTGGGCTTTGCGGTACGCGACGATCCGCATCCGGTCGCCGAGATAGCCGGAGAGCTCGCCGCCGACCAGCGCCACACCCAACTCGTTGAGCGCCGCCTCGTTCTCCAGCGAGTCGACGAGCCGGTCGAGCCCTTCCTTCCAGGAGTCGTCGCCGAGGTCGTCGAGACCGGTCTGCGCCACCGCCTCTTCGACGGCACGCTCGGCGCTGAGATCGACTGCGGTCATGTGACGTCGACCAGCTTCACCACTGCCGCCTGCGGCGTCTCCACCGCACCTTCGGGCAGGAAGAATCGCCAGAACATCATCCCGAATCCTCGGCCTTCGGTGTCGATCCAGTTCGGCACGCCCGGATCCTCGTGCGCGAGCACCATCCGAAACGTTCCGTCGGGCTCGAGCATCGTTTGGGCCCGGTTGAGGCTCGCGTGCCGGTGCGCGTAGTCGTAGGTCTGCAGGTAACGCGTCCACAGCGCGACGCTCGCGAACCGGCACTCCGGCCACCGGCCGGTGACGACGAGTGCTTCGTCGGGCGCGAGCAAGTACGGCGCCATCGAATACGCGGCATCGGCGGCCGCGAACGCGAACGTCCCCGGGAGCTCGGGTGGCGGGAAGACGTTCGGCGTCGTCGACACCCATGTGGGTTGCACGCGCTCGCCCGGCTTCGGTTGCTCGAGCGTGCGAGCCCGCACGAAGCCGGCGACGCGGCGCAGGCCCGCGCCAACCGAGGCGTCGTCCCACGGCGCGGGCGGACCGACGGGATGGACCGGGTCGATGGTCAGCGGCACGAGCCGATTCGGATCGGCGGCGACGGCATCGACCTCTTCGAAGTAGCAGCGCACGATGAGCTCACCCGCGCCCTCGACGAGCTCGAGCCAGTTGCGATCCCGCGGCGCGCCGCCGAAGAACACCTCGAAGCTCCCGTCGGGCGCGATGTCGAACTCGTGGTCGTTGAGGACCCCAGCCGTCTCGGTGCTGTACCCGCCGTCGGCCGCATCCTTCTCGACCGTGAACGACAGGTACACGGAGCCGGCCCTGTTCCCCGTGACCCGGTACGCGTAGTCGGAACGGATCGGCGCGGTGTAGTAGAGCGCGTCGGCGTTGTCACCCATCATCTTGCGGGCGCGGTTGACGATGCGCCGGAAGAACGGGCGCTCGGGGTCGAGCTCGAACGCGAGGTCGAGCCCACCTTCGAGCATCGACGCGATCTGGCGGTAGCCGTCGGGGAGATCGCCGAACGCGTTCGCCATCCACTCGTCACCGAGGTAGCGCTCGTCGATCTCCTGCAAAAGCGCGATGAGCTCGCGCAGCGCGCGTCGCGATTCGGAATCGGTCTCGGGCATGTCGTCCCCCTTGGCCGTCGCATGCTCGCACGCGGGCCGGAGCCAGCGCACCTGTGGATCCGCGCGTGTGCGCGTCAGCCGTCGGACGGCGTGGTGGTGGTCGTCGGCCCGGTCGGGACGGTCGTCGTCGGGTTGGGCGAGAACCCGGTCGTCGGCGGACTGGTCGACGCGGTCGACGACGGAGCGACCCGACCGCACAAACGCGCCGCGTACGCGTCGAGCGGCGCACGATCGGTGACAGCCGCGTCGAAACGGAACTGCTGCACGTCCGCCTCCACCTGGGTCAAGCTCGTGCTCAGGTCGGCGGGCGCGTTGGCGCGCAGTTCACGCACGTTGGCGACGTAGTCCTGCACCGCGGTCTGCAAGGTCTTGTCGAACGCATCGGGGTCCTGCACGTTCGCCTTCGCGACCGTGTCGGCGATCGTGTCGAGTTTGGCCACGTACGCGCACGCCGGCGGTTTGCCCGGGTTCGGCGACTTCGATCCGGCGACCTTGCTACAGCCCGAGATTGTCAGGAGCGCGAAGAGCGCCACGAGCGCTCGCGTCGTTGATCGTCGTCGTATCCGGAGAAATCGTCGTATCCGGAGAAGTCGTCGTACCGCCTGCGCCCGCATCCGCACGGGCAAACCGTAGCGACCTACTGCTACCCTGTACCCCTCCGGTGAAGACCGAGCCCCCATCGTCTAGTGGCCTAGGACGCCGCCCTTTCACGGCGGTAACGGGGATTCGAACTCCCCTGGGGGTGCTACTCGGCGCAAGCCGACGAATACACAAGGTCCTGTGGTGCAGTTTGGAGTGCACGCCGCCCTGTCAAGGCGGAGGCCGCGGGTTCAAATCCCGTCAGGACCGCTCGAAGAAAGCCACGGCCGGGTAGCTCAGTTGGCAGAGCGCGCGCCTGAAAAGCGCGAGGTCACCGGATCGACGCCGGTCCCGGCCACTCCCAAGTCGTAGGGGATTCCCGAAGCGGATGTGCGCAGGACCGAGAACCTCCGGTGCCGCCGAGTCCGGAGAAACGGCGTGCACCGGAGTCGTGCTCGTCAGATCCGGTCGGTCTCTTCCACGCTTTCGAGGAAGTGCCGGATCTCGCTCGCCCGGAACCGTCGGTGTCCACCCAGCGTGCGGATCGCGGAGATCTTTCCCGCTCGTGCCCAGCGCGTCACCGTCTTCGGGTTCACGCGGAACATCGCCGCAACTTCTGAGGGGGTCAACAAGGTCTCTTCATCGTGGTCTTCCATGGCCTCCGCCTCTTCCATCGAGATCATCCGTTTTCTCTTGCCCGTTTCCCGCAAAACTGGGAGCTGGAGTCGGCATTCGCAACGCTCGTGCTGCCCGAAATCACTGACGAGGATCCGTTGCCGTTTGCACGGTTTCGGGACCTTGCTCCCTGCTGTCGCCAGTACACCTATCGGCACGATCCGGGCGCCGACGAGACTCCGCAAATCTCCGGAGCATCACCGACCGTGAACGTTGTGTCTGCCATCTTAGGACAACCTGACGTGGTTCGGACAAACTGTCCGAAAGGCCGCCTCAGTACTAGGTACTGAGGCGAAACCAGGGCTGATCAGGCCCTCAGCGGGTTTCTACGTGAGCCCGGCCGTGGCCGTCGACGATCTCGCCGACGATCCAGGCATCGTGGCCCCCGGACCGCACCACGTCGAGTGCTCGCTCGCCTACGTCGGCCGGCACGACCGCCAGCATTCCGACGCCGAGGTTGAACACCTCTTGCATCTCCACGTCGGGGACGTCGCCCACGCGTTGGATCTCCGCGAAGACGCGCGGCTCTTCCCACGTACCGCGCCACACCACGCCGTCGCATCGCTCGGGCAACACTCGCACGAGGTTGCCCGGTATGCCACCGCCGGTGACGTGCGCGAACGCGTGCACGGGAACTTTGCGCGCGAGCTCGAGCATCGCGGGCGCGTAGATGACACTCGGTTCGAGCAGGACATCGGCGAGCGATTGGTGCGAACCCGGCCACGCCGGTGCATGCAGGTCCATACCCGCGCGTTCCAGAAGCGCAGCGCGCGCCAGCGAGTAGCCGTTGCAACGCAGTCCGGGACTCGCGAACCCGACGATGCGATCGCCGGCGCGCACGTCGCGGGGCATCACCTCGGAACGTTCGACGACACCGACCGCGAAACCGACGAGGTCGAACTCCCCGGGCTCCATCACACCCGGGTGCTCCGACATCTCACCGCCAAGCAGCGCGCAACGCGCCTGGCGACAGCCTTCGGCAACGCCCGAGACCATCTCCTCGATCTCTTCGGGCACGAGCTTGCCGATCGAGATGTAGTCGAGAAAGAAGAGTGGTTCGGCGCCCTGGGCGGCGATGTCGTCGACGGACATCGCGACGCAGTCGATGCCGATCGTGCTGCGCTTGCCTGCGAGCCTCGCCACCAGGGATTTCGTTCCGACGCCGTCGGTCGACGACACCAGCAGCGGGTCGCGGAAGCGCTTCCAATCGAGTGCGAACAGACCACCGAATCCGCCGATGTCGCCGACGACCCCGGGCCGGAACGTCGACCGCACATGGGCCTTGACCAGCTCGACTGCCTTCTCGCCCGCGGCGATGTCGACGCCCGCGTCGGAGTAGGTCAGCTTGCGGTCGGGTGGGTTCACGCGCGCTCGGCGGAGGCAGCTTCGGCGATCGTGCCCTGCACGTGGATCGTGCGCGACTCCGACTCGAGGACGTGCTTGGTGTCGTACTCGGGTACCGGGACCGGATAATCGCCGGTGAAGCAAGCGGTGCAGAACGCCTCTTTCGGCGAGCCGGTGGCCGCGATCAGGTGGTCGAGATCGAGATAGGCGAGCGAGTCGACGCCCAGGTAGAGCGCGATCTCTCCGATCTCCATGTCGGCCGCGAGCAGGTCGGAGCGCTTACCGGTATCCAGCCCGTAGAAGCACGGCCAGCGGTACGGGGGCGACGACACCCGGAAGTGCACCTCGGTAGCGCCGGCCTCGCGCAGCAACGCGATGATCTGGCGGGTCGTGGTGCCGCGCACGATCGAGTCGTCGACGACAACCAGGCGTTTGCCCTTGATGTTGTCGCGCAGCGGGTTGAGCTTGAGCCGCACGTCGGTGCCGCGCTTCTTCTGGCTCGGCTGGATGAAGGTGCGGCCGACGTAACGGTTCTTCACGAACCCGTCTCCGTAGGGAATCCCGGCGGCGCGGGCGAAGCCCTGCGCGGCCGGAACGCCCGACTCGGGAACCGGCATCACCATGTCGGCGTTCGCCGGCGCCTGGCGGGCGAGGGCCTCGCCCATGCGTTGGCGAGCGCCGTGGACGCTGTGGCCGTAGAGCTGGGTGTCGGGGCGGGCGATGTAGACGAACTCGAACAGGCAGAGCTTCGGGGTCGCCTCGGCGAAACGGATCGACCGGACGCCGCCCGCGTCGATGGCGACCATCTCGCCGGGTTCCACGTCTCTCACGTAGTGCGCGTCGACGAGGTCGAGCGCGGCCGTCTCGCTCGCGAGCACCCAACCGCTCTCGGTCTTGCCGAGCACGAGAGGACGAAAGCCATGCGGGTCGCGCACACCGAAGAGGTGGGCCTCGTCCATCAGGACCAAGGAGAACGCACCCGCGAGCCGGGGCAGGACCTTTTCGAGGGCGTGCTCCATGTCGCGGCCGTCCGACCTCGTCCCGTCGCCGTACTCGCTGACGAGCAGTTCACCGATGAGCTCGCTGTCGGAGGTGAGGACGCCGGGCAGCATGCCGAGATCGTTCGACAGCGACTCGGTATTGGTGAGGTTGCCGTTGTGACCGAGAGCGAAACCGGCGTCGGCCACCGACCGGTAGACGGGCTGCGCGTTGCGCCACGTACTCGAACCGGTCGTGGAATAGCGGACGTGCCCGATGGCGAGGTGACCCTCGAGCGGCGCGAGCTTGCGTTCGTCGAACACCTGGGTGACGAGACCCATGTCCTTGACGACCGTGATCGTCTCGCCGTCGCTCACTGCGATGCCCGCCGACTCCTGCCCGCGGTGCTGCAGGGCGTAGATGCCGAGGTACGACAGTTGGGCGACGGGCCGGCCCGGCGCGTAGACACCGAACACCCCGCACGCGTCTTTGGGGCCCGAAAGGTCTGCGTCCAAGGTCACCAGTATTTCACGGGGGTGCGTCGTTCGACTGGTCCAACCGTGCGGCGGGCCGGGACCTTCCCGTAATCTGCGCCGCTGTGGAGCGGCCCGGTTGCTGTCTGTGGTTCACCGGCCTCTCGGGGGCGGGCAAGAGCACCGTCGCGAACATCGTGGTGGAGGACTTGCGGGCCCGGGGCCGCAAGGTCGAGCTACTCGACGGCGATGAGGTGCGCGAGCACCTGTCGAAGGGTCTGGGGTTCTCCAAGGAAGACCGCGACATCAATATTCGCCGGATCGGCTGGGTGGCCTCGGTGCTCGCCCGCAACGGCGTGATCTCGGTGACCGCCGCGATCTCCCCGTACCGGGACCTGCGCGACGAGGTCCGGGGCTGGTTCGACAACTTCGTCGAGATCCACGTTGCAACGTCGCTGGAAGATTGCGAGACCCGCGACGTCAAGGGGCTGTACGCCAAGGCGCGGGCGGGTGAGATTCCCGAGTTCACCGGCGTCTCGGATCCGTACGAGGCTCCCTTGCATCCGGAGATCACGCTCGAGACCGCGGGCCGCACGCCTGCGGAATCGGCGGCTGAGGTGCTGGCGTGGCTCGAGGGCCGCGGCCTGCTGTGAGCGGGGGTAGACGGGGCGCGTGTTCCTACGTCGAGAGCGCACGCGAGACGAAGCGGCCATCGCCGCGGTGCACGCGGCCGCGTTCGCGCGTCCGGATGAGCCCGAAGCGGCGCCGCCCGAGGTGGAGCTGGTCGCGCAGCTGCGGGCGTCGCAGGAGTGGATCCCGGAGCTCTCGATCGTCGCGATCACCGACGAACTGATCGTGGGCCACGTGGTGTGCAGCCGGGCGACGATCGCCGACTCCATCGAGGTGTTGGGACTCGGACCACTCGGCGTGCATCCTGACTATCAGGACGAGCGCATCGGCAGCGCGCTCATGCACGCGGTCATCGGCGCCGCCGCCGATCATCGGATCGCGGCACCGCAAGACTCGTACGGAGAGCACTTCCAGGTCCGCCACCTCCACTCGGCGACCGGAAACGAGAAGGACCCATTTCGCCACGCGGACGCGTTCGACTCCGTGCCGTGAGCCTCACTCGGTAGCGGCATCGCGCGACGCGAGCCACTCGTCGAGCGCGGGCTTGGCATCGCGTTCGCCCATTGCCATCAGTGAGTCGAACTTGTCGAAGTCGAGAAGGCTCACGCCCGGAAGCGCAAGCCTCACGTAGCAGTCTCCGTTGTCGTCGTCGCCGAGCGGCCCGAGCTCCGTCAGACGCATGAGAACGCGGGGCAGGCTCGTGAGGTTCTGGAGCTTCCGGACCCGGAGGTTCGCAGCGAGGACCTTCCAGCCGGAGACCACACCGCTCGCCGACATCGCGGCCGCGGCGAAGTCGCGGCGAGCACCGACGCCGATTGCGATGACCGAGAAGCTCGAGCGCACCGCCGCCCAGCCTTCGCCGTGTTCATGTATCTCGAGCGCTCCGCGCGTGGGATTCGTCGAGACGTGGAAGAAGTTGAGCCACGTGTCCTCGAGGTCGAGGCCCTGCGCACCCTCCCTGATGTGACGCGTGACCCGGCCGCCCGACGCGAACGACACCGTCGGGAACGTCAGGTCGACCGGTGATTGTCGACGACGGCACCGCGCATCTGGGCGGCCGCGACGCGTTCTTCATGGGTGCGCGGCACTGGCTCGCGGAGAGATCGAGATTCCGAGGAATCCTCATTACGGATTCGCGCACAGGGGTGCAGCACCGAGCATCGATGCGGTGGAACAAGCGGGCGCGCCGAGTTCTCGAATTCCGGAGGGTCAGAAGACCGGACCCCGCTTCACGCGCGCGACCGGTACCGCGGACTCCACCTCGTCCGGACCGGCCATCAGCAACGGAAGTGCGTCGCGCCAGGCGCTGGTCGCGTCGGCGAGGGCGACGTCGAATGCGCCTTTCGCAATCAGCCGATCACCCACGGCCACGCCGACCACCCGGGCCGGAACGCCCGCGGCCGCTGCCGCGCCGCACACCGCCGCGCTCTCCGGCGGGCTCACGCTGCACACCACGACCGATGCCGGCTCCGCGAAACACGCCTCGGCCGGGGAGCAACCGTCGAAGTTCAGTTCGACGCGCATCCCGACCTCGCCCGCGATGGCCATCTCTGCCAGCGCCACCGCGAGACCGCCGTCGCTGACGTCGTGCACGCCGGCGAGCACGCGGTCGCGAACGAAACCGGCGACCAGCTCGTGCACCACCCGCGCCGATTCGAGATCGGCGACCGGCGGCATGCCGCCATCGAGACCGTGCACCACGGCCGCCCACTCCGAGCCCCCGAGCTCGGGCCGGATCGCGCCGAGCACGACGATGTCGTAGCCGGCGGATAACTGCGCCGCGGGCGGGCGCTCCTGCAGATCGTCGATGAGCCCGAGCACGCCCGCAACCGGCGTGGGGTGGATGTCGTCGTCACCCGACGCGTTGTAGAAGCTGACGTTGCCCCCGATGACCGGGAAGCCGAGCGCCTGGCACGCTTCGCTCATGCCTTCGACCACCTCGGAGAACTGCCACATCACCTCGGGATGCTCCGGGTTGCCGAAGTTCAGGCAGTTCACCAGCGCGATCGAGCGAGCGCCCGAGCACGCAACGTTGCGAGCCGCTTCGAGCACGGCCAAGCGTCCGCCCGTCCGGGGATCGAGCCGGCAGAAGCGCGCCTTGCCATCGGTCGACACCGCCAACGCTTTGCGAGTCCCTTTCACCCGCAGCACTGCCGCGTCGGCACCGGGCCCGGCGACAGTGTTCAAGAAGAGCTGATGGTCGTACTGGCGCGACACCCACGTCTTGTCGGCGATCGTCGGAGTTGCGAGCAACGTCAGGAGCTCGCCCGAGAGGTCGGCGCCCCGCGGGAACTTGTCGCGCAGTTGGGGCCCGGGATCGGCCCCCTGCAACGCATCCTGCGACAACGGCCGCGCGATCGGACGGTGATACAACGGTCCGTCGCCGAGACTCTCGACCGGGACGTCGGCGATCGGCGGCGCGTCGGACGTGCCCACCGTGGGCTGATCACCGATCGGCGGCTTCGGGTTCTCGCCGGGAACGCCGACCGCGTCGAACAATCCATCGTAGATGCGAAAGCGCGCCGTGTCGGTGACGCGACCGACCACAGTCGCTTGGATCTCCCAGCGCTGCGCGAGATCCAACACCGCATCGACGTTGCGCGGCTCGACGATCGCGAGCATCCGCTCCTGGCTCTCCGACGTCAGCACTTCGATCGGGTTCATGCCCGGCTCGCGCTTGGAGATGCGCGCCACGTCGACGTCCATCCCTGCGCCCGCCTTGGCTGCCGTCTCCGATGCCGCACACGACAGCCCGGCGGCGCCGAGATCCTGCACCCCGACCGCGAGCTTCGCGTCGAGGAGCTCGAGGCACGCCTCGATGAGCCGCTTCTCCTCGAAGGGGTCACCGACCTGCACCGACGGGCGCTTCGCCTCGTCGCCCTCCTCGAACGAAGCCGACGCGAGCACGCTCGCACCACCGATGCCGTCGCGCCCGGTCGCCGACCCGAGCAGTATCGCGAGGTTGCCGGGCCCGTCGGCCCGGGCCAGAACGAGCCGCTCCTTCGGGAGGATGCCGAGACAGAACACGTTCACCAGCGGGTTCCCCCGGTAGGTGTCGTCGAACACGACTTCGCCGCCGACGGTCGGCACTCCCACCGAGTTGCCGTAGCCTGAGATACCCGAAACGACGCCTTCGAACAGGTAGCGGGTCCGGGCATCGTCGAGTGATCCGAAGCGGAGCGGGTCCATCAATGCAATGGGTCGCGCGCCCATCGAGAAGATGTCGCGGATGATGCCGCCGACACCCGTTGCTGCGCCCTGGTATGGCTCCACCGCCGACGGATGATTGTGGCTCTCGATCCGTACCGCGATCGCGAGCCCGTCACCGATGTCAACCACGCCCGCGCCTTCGCCCGGCCCAACGAGCACCCATGGCGCCTCGGTCGGGAAGCGCGACAGGAAGGCGCGCGACGACTTGTAGGAGCAATGCTCCGACCACATGACCGAATACATCGCAAGCTCGAGGTGCGTCGGCTCCCGACCCAGCTCCTCGACAACTGCGGCGAGCTCGTCGTCGGTCATGCCGAGCTGACGATGCAACGCTTCTTCGCCGCGACGCTGGGACTGTTCGTTGCGCGGCTCCGCCATCAGACGTGATGGTAGCGACGAAGGCCGAACCGCCGAGCCCTCGTGACACCGGTCACGCAGCCACTCACGGGGCCGTCTTCTCCCACACTGTCTGCCGCAACTCCCACACCACGACACCGTCGGCCACGGACTGCTCGACGGAGCGCAACCCGTCGACCAGATCGGGATCGCCGCCCCACGTCGCCGCGTTTCGCCAGAACATCCCCGCCGCGCGCGCCATGGGAACTTGATGCTCCACGATCCGGTCGATTACCCGCACGCAGCCAGGTGGATCGACGTCGAGCGCCGGACCCGCCCACAGGGTCGAACCCCGGGCCGCGACGACCGCGGTCACCGCGCCCTCGTACCGCGCGAACAGTGGAAGATCGCTGCCGTAGCGCACCGGCTCCTCGCACACGACGAGCCCGCCGACGCGCAGGGGCGCCACCCAGCGCGCCAACGCGGCCGCGGGATCGGAGAGATGACCGAGGAGCAGGCGGGCGAAGACGAGGTGGGCGGGCAGCGTCAACTCCTCGGTCACGTCGCCGACGACGAAGTGTGCGTCGGGAACCCGAGCACGCGCTTCGGCGATCATCGCGGCCGAGGCGTCGATGCCGGTCGTGAAGCTGTGCGGTATCGCCTCCCGCAGGAGCGCGGTCGTGAAGCCGGGCCCGCACCCCATGTCGATCACGTACCGATAGCCGGCTCCGGGAAGATCTGCGAGCAGCGTCCGCGTCGGGTTGGCAAAGGTGTCGGCGACCAGACCGAGCCGTTCACGCGCGAGATCCGTATCGCCGAAGGCGTACGCCGTCACACAGTGATTGTCGCGCGCGTAGTCGCGGCTGCGAGCAGGCTTTTCAGCATCACGACGCCATCGCTCGAGCCGAGCAACGGGTCGGAAGCACGCTCGGGATGCGGCATCAGACCGACGACGTTGCCGGCGGCGTTACAGATGCCGGCGATGTCGTCAAGGCTCCCGTTGGGGTTGTCGACATAGCGCACCACGACCCGGTTCTCGGCTCGCAACTCCGCCAGCGTGCGCTCGTCGCACACGTAGTTTCCCTCGAAGTGATTGATCGGGATGCGGAGCACGTCACCCACACTTGCCTCGTTCGTGAGCACGGTCGACGTGGTCTCGACTCGCAACGCGGCGGGCTGGCACAGGAACTTCAGGCCCGCATTCTTCTGCAGCGCGCCCGGAAGTAGGTCCGCTTCGCAGAGCACCTGGAATCCGTTGCAGATGCCGACCACCGGCCCACCGGAAGCGGCGAAGTCGCCGACTGCGTGCATCACCGGCGAGAACCGCGCGATCGCACCGGTACGCAGATAATCGCCGTGCGCGAAACCCCCGGGGACGACGATCGCGTCGACGCCGTCGGTCGTGTCGTCACCGTGCCACAACAGTTCCGCGTCGCCGCCCAGTTGCTCGATCGCGAACTGGACGTCGAGCTCGCAGTTCGTACCCGGGAAGAGGACGACGCCGACGCGCACCGTCACGAGATCACGACCTCGTACGCCTCGATCACGGGGTTCGCGAGCAGGCGCTCACACATCTCGTTCACCTGGAGGCGGGCGGCGTCGGCGTCGGCCGCATCGACCACCAGCCGAATCGTCTTGCCGATGTGCACCTGCGCGACGTTCGCGTATCCGAGCGCGGGCAACGCCCGTTCGACCGTGGCACCGGCCGGGTCGGCAATCCCCGGGCGATGCGTGACCTCGACGTGCGCGTTGAACACCGGCATACCTGGATGCTACCGACCGACCCCGCGCCACCCGGCGCTGACGCCTATGCACACGGGACTCAGTCGTCGACGCCATACCAGTCGGAGAAGGCGTCGTCAGTCACGAGCTCGTACGCCTCGACGTACTTTGCGCGCGTGTTCGATATGACTTCGGGGGGCATCGACGGCGCGGGCGGCTCGTGCGTCCAACCGGTCGAGTCCATGAAGTCGCGCACGTACTGCTTGTCGAACGACGGCGGCACGGTGCCGGGCCGGAACTTCTCCCGGGGCCAGTACCGCGACGAGTCGGGTGTCATCATCTCGTCGATCACCATGATCTCGCCGTCGCGATCGCCGAACTCGAACTTCGTATCAGCGAGGATCAGCCCACAACTTTCGGCGTGGCGGGCACCCACTTCGTACAGCCGCAACGAGAGATCTTTGAGCTGCTCGTAGAGATCGGCGCCAACGACCTCGACAGCCTCGGCCGCGGTCAACAGCATGTCGTGACCCATCTCGGCCTTGGTCGTGGGGGTGAACAGTGGCTGCGGGAGCTTGTCCGCCTGTTGCAGGCCCGCGGGCACCGCGAAGCCGCCGACGGTCCCGTTCTCCTGGTATTCGCTCCAGCCGTGCCCGAACACGTGGCCCCGCACGACGCATTCGAGCCGGATCGGCCGGGCCGCGTGCACCAGCATCGCCCGGCCCGCGACGTCGCCCGCGATCTCGGGGAAGTCGGTCGGGTCACACGAGATGACGTGGTTCGGCACGATGTCGGCCGTGCGCTCGAACCAGAAATTGGAAAGCGCGGTGAGTACGCGACCCTTGTCGGGGATGAGGTCGGGGAGCACCACGTCGAACACCGAGATGCGATCGCTCGCGACCATCAAGAGCGCGTCGATACCGACCTCGTAGAGCTCGCGCACCTTTCCCGAATAGAGGTGCGGTAATCCGCCGGCGCTCACGCCTGCAGCTCTCCCATGTTGTCGAGCGCGTCGAACAGGTGGTTGATGTTGGCGAGCGAGCGCTTCAGGTCGAAGCAAGCGTCGAGCCGAGCCGCATCGAGCGTCGCCGCGACCTCCGGATCGGCGGCCAGCAGATCCCGGAAGGAGCGCTCCTCTCCCCACGCCTGCATCGCGTTGCGCTGGACGATCCGGTAGGCCTCGTCGCGCGTGCGTCCGGCTTCGACGAGCGCGAGCAGCACCGGCTGACTGAACACCAACCCGAACGAAGCGTCGAGGTTGCGCAGCATGCGCTCGGGGTGCACCTGCAGGTTCTCGATCACCTGCCGCCACTTCACAAGCATGTAGTACGCGAGCATCAGCGAGTCGGGAACGATGATCCGCTCCACGGACGAATGCGAGATGTCGCGCTCGTGCCATAAGGCCACGTCTTCGAGCGCGGCCTGCAGGTTCCCGCGCAGAACGCGGGCCAGCCCGCACATCTGCTCCGACTTGATCGGGTTGCGCTTGTGCGGCATCGCGCTCGAACCCTTTTGGCCGGGGCGGAAGCCCTCCTCGGCTTCGCGCACCTCGGTGCGCTGCAGGTGCCGGATCTCGAGCGCGAACGTCTCGATGCTCGCACCGATCGACGCGCACGTGTACATGACCTCGGCGTGACGATCCCGGGAGAGCACCTGGGTCGCGGGCACCGGCTGGAGTCCGAGGTGCTCGCATACATAACGCTCGACCGACGGGTCGACGTTCGAATAGGTCCCGACCGCGCCCGACAGCTTGCCCACCGCGATGGCGGTGCGGGCCCGGGCCAGGCGTTCACGATCCCGCCGCACCTGGAGCGCCCACAACGCGAGCTTGGCGCCGAACGTCGTGGGCTCGGCGTGGATGCCGTGCGTCCGCCCGACCATGGGCGTATCGCGAAACTCGCGCGCCCGCTTGGCGATCACGTTCTCGAGATCGGCGGCGGCGCCCACGATCAGGTCGACGGCCCGGGTCATCTGCAACGCGAGCGCGGTATCGACGACGTCGCTCGACGTGAGCCCGTAGTGCACCCACGCGCCCGCAGGCTGACCGACGTGCTCCTGCACGACGTCGACGAACGCGGCGACGTCGTGGTCGGTGATCTTCTCGCGCTCGTTGATGGCGTCGACGTCGAATCCGCCTCGTTCCCGCACGGCGCGCGCGTCGACCTCGGGAACTACCCCGAGGCGCGCCCACGCTTCGACCGCGAGAATCTCGACCTCGAGCCACGCGCCGAAGCGCGCGTCGTCGGTGAACAACACTGCTATCTCGGGGAGCGAGTAGCGGGGGATCACGGAAGAGCCTGGGCGCCGATGTCCCGACGGTAGTGGACGCCCGGCCACGAAATCTCGGCCACGGCCGCGTAAGCGCGGTCGCGGGCCTCCGCAACATCGGTTCCGACCGCGGTGACGGTGAGCACCCGGCCGCCGTTGGTCACGACCTGTCCGTTGTCGTCGGCCACGGTTCCGGCGTGGAACACGATCGTGCCTTCGTGCGATCCCGCCCGCTCGATGCCGGTGATGACGTCTCCCTTTCGGTCCGGGGCGGGCGGATACCCCTCGGCCGCGAGCACCACGCCGACACACGCGGTGTCGTCCATCACGACCGGAGTCGAGAGTTCACCGGCGGCCGATTCCGCGAGGTGGACAAAGAGGTCGCTCGCGATGCGCGGCACCAACACCTGAGTCTCCGGGTCGCCGAACCGCACGTTGTACTCGAGCACCTTGGCGCCATCGGGCGTGAGCATGAGACCGGCATACAGGACGCCGGAGAATGGTGCGCCCCGTCGTTCGAGCTCGGCCAGCGTCGGGAGCACCGCCCGGGCCATCATGTCGTCGACGAGATCGGCGGCGACGAACGGCACCGGCGAATACGCGCCCATGCCACCGGTGTTCGGGCCGCCGTCACCGTCGAAGACACGCTTGTGATCCTGCGCGACGGCGATGACCTGCGCGCGCTTACCGTCGCACAGCGCGAATAGCGAGACCTCCGGGCCGGTCAGCCCTTCTTCGATGACGCAGGTGCGGCCTGCGTCGCCGAACGCCGCGCCCGAGAGATACGCGTCGACCGCGGCGCGCGCTTCCGCGAGCGAGTCGGTGACCGTCACGCCTTTGCCGGCGGCGAGTCCGTCGGTCTTGACGACGTAGAGCCCGGGCAGCGTCTCGAGAAACGCGTACGCGTCCGCTTCCCCGCCCGGGCCGAAGGTCGCGTAGCGAGCAGTAGGAACCCCGGCCGCGACGAGGACGTCCTTCATCCACGCCTTCGACCCTTCGAGCTTCGCCGCGGCCGCATTCGGACCGAACGCGCGGCGACCGGACGCTTGCACCGCGTCGACGACACCTGCGACGAGCGGATCGTCGGGCGCAACGACTACGAGATCGGCATCGAGCTTGGCGGCGAGGTCGGCCACTGCCGCAGGATCGGTCGGCACGACCGGCATGCACTCCCCGATCGCGGCGATGCCGGCATTGCCGGGCGCGCCGATCACTTCGTCGACATGCGACGAGCGCGCCAGGCCCCATGCGAGCGCGTGCTCACGGCCGCCGGAACCGATGACGAGGACGCGCGCACTCATCCGGTCACGCGGCGCGGGGAAGGACGATCGTCTGCTCGCGCGCGGGACCTACGCCGACGATGCTCACGTGCACGCCCACGAAGTCCTCGATGAACTTCACATAGTCGCGGGCGCGGGGCGGGAGATCTTCGAGGCGACCGGCCGTCTCGATCTCCGTGCCCCAACCGGGCAACGTCTCGTACACCGGCTTCACCTTGTGCAACACCGACTGGTGGTACGGCACGTGGTCGTAACGGGTGCCGTCCTCACCAACATATGCGACGCAGACCTTCAGCTCCGCCAGCGGCGACAGGATGTCGACCTTCGTGAGCGCGAGCTCCGTGCACGTGTTGAGCCGTACCGCGTGTTTGAGCATCACCAGGTCGAGCCAGCCGGTGCGGCGGCGCCGGCCGGTGTTGGTGCCGAACTCCTTGCCCCGTTCGACGAGCATGTCGCCGACCG
>JBBSFB010000064.1:0-22248 GCA_038239145.1 Acidimicrobiia bacterium | reverse complement strand
CTCCGTTCCCGCCGGCATCGACGTCGGCGAGCTCGGTTGCCCCGCCCACCAGTGCGGTGGTGCCCGACGCGATCCTCAGCGCGGCCGACTTCGGGAACATCAACAAGCTCGCGCGCGTCGGAGACCACTTCGTGGGCAACATGCGCGGGCAGCTCGCGCAGGCACTCGCGGTCGCGCGATCGGTCAAGGGCGGCACGTATCCGGTTGGGACGATCATCCAACTCGTTCCGACCGAGGCGATGGTCAAGCGGGCCCGGGGCTTCAGCCCATCGACGAAGGATTGGGAGTTCTTCTCGCTCGACGTCTCCGCGAGCGGAACGAAGATCCTCAGTCGAGGCGGCGCGAAGGTGTTGAACCGCTTCGGCGGCAGCTGCGCGTCGTGTCACAGCGCCTCTCGACGGCAGTTCGATTTCGTGTGTGGAACGACGCATGGTTGCGCGCCATTGCCGATCGGCCCCGCAGTGATCACCGCGTTGCAAAAGAGCGATCCCCGCCCTCGAGGCTGATTTCCCCGACCGAGTGAGCTTGCAGTAACGGCCGCGTGCGGCGTGATGCTCAGGGAGTTGCGGGAAGCCAACGAGGCGAATCGGAGCCCGGTGCGACGGGACCGCGTCCAAACGTGGCCGGAGTAGTCGCGAGCGCGCCTGCGGGCGGTACGTAGCTGATTGTGCCGTCCGGGCCGGAGATGGTCGGAAGGGTGGGAACGATCGCGCCGTCGTCGGGAGGCGGGACAGCTTCGATGTCGTCGACGCGACCCAGCGATTCGAGCCACTCCCGCGTCTGCGCGAGCGAGCAGCGGACATGACGGGAGCGACCGTCGTCGTAGCGCGCGGCCAGCGCCAACATTGCCGCGGCGGCGGCGAGGTAGCCAGTGGCGAAGTCGAGCGCGGACGCGGGGATGTGCCGGGGGGTCGGGCTTCTGGCGGCGGCGCCCTCGGCGAGGGCGATGCCGGAAGCCGTCTGCACGAGCGTGTCGTAGCCGCGACGGGCATGCCACGGTCCTGCATGCGAATACGCCGACAGCGAGACGTAGACGATCCCGGGCGCGAGCTCGGCCGCGGCTTCGGGCCCGAAGCCGAGCGCGTCGAGCGCGTCCGGGCGATAGGCCTGCACCACGATGTCGGCGCCGCGTACGAGATCTCGCAGAGCATCCGCACCCGTCGCCGTGTCGAGCTCGAGGAACGTCGAGCGCTTCCCGAGCGTGGTGTCAGGCAGGAGCGCGTCGATCTCGGGAAGTCGAACCGACGAGACCCGCAACACATCAGCACCGTGGGCCGCGAGCGTGCGGGTCGCGGTCGGGCCGGCGATGACGCGCGTGAGGTCGACGACGCGTACCCCTGCGAGCGGACGGTCTCCGGCCGTCGGCCTCGACGCGTCCGCGGACGCGCCGAGGGGGATGACGTCGAGAAGGGGCAGGTCGCGCAGCGCAAGGCCCTGCTCGTGCGCGAGCCACTCGTCCCGGGTTCGAGCCGCGGTCGCGCAGGCCCCGGCCGCGGCCAATGCGTCTTCCAACTCGAACGCGCCGCGGGCACCGATCGCGGCCGCGACGGCTTCGCGCGCGTTCGCAGCCCCGAGCACGTCGAGGGTCCGGCGGAGATGGTGCGGAAAGTTGGTGTGCAGTTGTATGAAGCGGTCGTCGCCGGTGGCGTAGAAACCGCTGATCGGGCTCCAGACCTCGCCCGGTCGTTGTCCGCCGACGCGCACCAACCGATCGGCCCGGAACGAGTTGATCGCCGCGCCGGTCGGGAGGGCGATGGGCTGCGGGCTCCCGCCCCGGCGTTCGTGGACCAGCGCCGCGGCTCGGGCCGCAGCACCGGTCGCGGCGACCGCGGCCGCGCCGACCGCGTACCTGGACGGCAGGATCGGATCGAGGCGGTCGTCGAGATCGACGTCGGCCAACGCGTCTGCTGCGCCTCCGAGCGCCGACCAGGTCCGCTCGAGGGCGACTGCTGGTGAGACGACCGGACTCATCTCGTCGCGATCTTTCGGGCCCACGCGTAATCCGCCTTGCCCGCCGAGGAGCGCACGACCTCGTCGACGACGTGCGCCGCTCGGGGAATCTTGTAGCCGGCGAGACGGGTCCGACAGTGCTCCTGGATCGCCGCGAGGTCGGGGGCCGGGGCGCCGGCCACGGCCGCGACGATCGCCACGACCCGCTGGCCGTACTGGGCATCGGGCGCGCCGACCACGACCGCATCGGCGATCGCGGTATGACCCTTCAACACCGCCTCGACCTCCTCCGGGTACACCTTCTCGCCGCCGGTGTTGATGCAGAGCGAACCGCGCCCGAGGAGGTGCACTGTCCCGTCGTCGTCGATGGTGGCCATGTCGCCCGGCAGCGACCAGCGTTCGCCGTCGATCTCCACGAACGTGCGCGCACTGCGATCTGGATCCTTGTAGTAGCCGAGCGGGACCCGACCCCGGGTGGCGAGCCGCCCGACGGTGCCGGAGCCGCGCGCGACCGGCCGGAGTTCGTCGTCGACGACGATCGTCTCCGCCTTGGCCGAGAACGTGAGCGAACGGCTGGGCGCGGCAGTGCCGGCGCGCGTGGTCACCGCGACTGCCTGCGCGGGCGACTCCGACGACCCGATGCCCTCCACGATCGCGAGCGCCGACGGGAGCGCGGCCATCAGGGCTTCCTTCGCGTCGCCCGAGAGGATGCTCCCACCCGAGCCGAGCAACAGGAGCGACGACGTGTCCCAGCGCCCGGGGTGCGCGGCGAGGGTGTCGAGGAGCGGGCGCGCGCTCGCGTCGCCGACGAGATTCACCGAGTTCACACCTTCGCTCTCGATCAGGTCGAGCACGTGCTCCATGTCGACGTGGGTGCGGTCGTAGAGCACGATCTTGCCGCCGCCGAGCAACGTGCCGATCGCCGACCACTGACCGCTCGCGTGCATCAAAGGACCGAGCGCGAGCGAGACGAACTGCGCCGGACCCGGGTCGCCCGCCGCGAGGAACGGGCGGAGCCGCTGAGCCGGATTGTCGGTCACCGAGACCGCGATGTCGTCGGGGCGCTCGATGGGCGGACCACCGGGATTCCCGCCGCCCATGGCGCCGAAGAAGATGTCCTCGCTCCGCCAGATCACACCCTTGGGCATTCCCGTGGTCCCGCCGGTGTAGAGCACGTAGCGATCGTCGGCCGAACGCGGGCCGAGATCGCGGGCCGGCGACGCGGCCGCGAGGTCGGCGTCGTACGCCGGAGCATCGACGTCGAGGAGGAACGCGACCGCGTCACAACGCCTCGCGACGAGCCGGGCCCGCTCGCGCACGTCGGAGTCGTGGACGAGGGCAACTGCGTCGGCATCGGCGAGGAGGTACTCCAGCTCGTCGTCGACGTAGCGATAGTTCACGTTGATCGGGACGGCGCGCAGCTTGTAGCACGCGAACATTGCCTCGAGGTGCTGGATCGAGTTGCGCATGTAGAGGGCGACGTGCGCACCCGTGGTCACTCCCTCCGTCGCCAGTACGTGCGCGAAACGGGTCGAGCGCTCGTCGAGCTCGGCGTAGGTGGACCGGGCCCCGCCGCACACCGCGGCCGTCCGCTCGGGAACCGCGTCCGCCACCCGCTCGAACAGATCTGCGAGATTGAAATCCAACGCGGCCCCTCAGCTCCTGCGCGCTCCCGGCGCTATACAGTCCGATTCTGACATGACCGACCTCCAGGCTCTGCTCGTACGGCCCGACGGCTTCGTGCCCAAGGAGCGCTATACGACCCGAGACTTCGCCGCGCTGGAGCAGTCGCGTCTGTGGCCGCGGGTGTGGCAGATCGCGTGTCGCGAGGAGCAGGTCGGGGCGCCCGGCGACTTCTTCGAGTACACGATCGGTGACGAAACGGTGGTGGTCGTTCGGGCCGGATCGGGTGCCCTGCACGCGTTCTACAACACGTGCCTGCATCGGGGCCGGCGCCTCGCCGACGGCTCGGGCGCGTTTGCCGACGCCGAGATCCGGTGCCCGTACCACGGGTGGTGTTACGCGCTCGACGGCCGGCTCGTCGACGTCCCCGACCGGGCCGAGTTCACGGGACTGCCCACCGATCTCCACCTCGCGTCGGTGCGCGTCGACACGTGGGGTGGCTTCGTCTTCGTCAATTTCGACCCCGTCGCCGAGTCGCTGCTCGAGTTCCTCGACCCGCTGCCGGCCATGCTCGCCCCGTACCACCTGAACGAGATGCGCCTCCGTGCGTCGCTCAGCACGATCATCGACGCGAACTGGAAGGCGGTCGTCGATGCGTTCAACGAGGGCTACCACGTACAGGGGCTGCACAAGCAGATCCTGCCGTGGACCGACGACGTGAGCATCGAGTACGAGCAGTTCGAGCGGCACGCGCACTACGGGCGCCTGCCCGGAGCGCGGCGCGAGTTGCGCCCGAGCCCGCGTCTGCACCTCGGGCCCGACGACTACGACGAAGGCGAGATTCTCGCCAACCTCGTCGGCGGGCTCGGCGGTGCATTTCTCGGCGAGGAACGCGCCGCGATCGAAGCCTTGCGGGCGACCGGGCCCCCACCCGGGTCGACGCTGCTCGAGGCGTACCAGGCCCGCCGCATGCAACTGCTGGAGCAGCGGGGCTTCGACGTCTCCGGACTGTCGCGCGAGTTGATGACGAGCGCCGACGACGTGTTCTGCTTCCCGAACGTCGTCGGCCCGATCTACCCCGGCAGCGCGATCTTCTTCCGGGTCCGGCCGCACGGTTCCGATCCCGACCGGTCGATCAAGGACACGTGGGTGCTCGAGTGGCGCGCCCCCGACGCGGCCGACGACCGGAAGGTGAAGCCGAAGTTCTACGAGAACTGGCGCGATCGCAGCTGGGGTGAGATCACCGAGCAGGACTACGAGAACCTCGGCAACGTGCAGCAGGGGATGCGATCGGCCGGATGGACGGGCGCGCGACTGAACCCGCGCCAGGAGGGGAACATCCTCCATATGCATCGTGTGATCGACGGTTACCTCACAGGCGCGTCCGACGGTGGCTGACGACGGCAAGCCCGCGCATCCACCGCGGAGCAACCGGGACGCGGCCCGCATCGTGCTCGCGGTCGTGCTCCTCGCGCTCATGGTCGCATTCGTCGTCGACAACACGCGCGACGTCAAAGTCGGCTTCGTGTTCGCCGACCACAAGACCCGTCTCATCTACGTGCTCGTCGTCACCGCGATAATCGGCGCGCTCCTCGACCGGCTCTGGCTGCGGTCCCGGCGCAAACACTGACGCCCAGGACCCTGGCCGTCGTGGGCGTCGCGTCCGTCAACGTCGGTGCTCCGCTCGACCGGACGCCGGCTACCAGCTACCGCCGCCCCCTCCACCGCCACCGCCGCCCGAGAAGCCACCGCCGAACCCACTCGAGCTCGACGACGACGGCTGGCTCGCATACAGCGTTCCGGTCGCGACCGTTCCGAAGTGGTTGATCGAGCTCGCGAGCAAGAGTGCGTTGAACGGCGCGTTGCCCCGGTACCAACTCGTCTCGAGTTGGTCCGCGTCGAGTTGGGAGAACACCCGCGCCCATTTGTCGGTGCAGCCGAACACGATCGCGTACGGTAGGTATTGCGAGAAGATCTCGTGTTGCTCGGCGAACTTCTCCCGCAGGCCCTGATCGCCTTCGTCGAACAAGCGCCGGAACCCGCGTACCCGGGAGAACATCGCGCTGCCTTTCCCCGTGCGCGCCGGCATGCGATTCGCCGCCGCGAGCAGCGTGATCGCGCCGAGCACGAGGCCGACCGGCACCAGCGCGAACGACGACGTGATCCCCACGAGTGCTGTCACGCCAATCGCGAGCAGCAGCGCCAAGGTCGCGAGCGCGACGAAGCGACGCCGGATGCGATCGGGGCGGATGCGGAACCAACCTTGGGTAACGGTGTCGTCGTACATGGCATCTTGGACCCGGGCGAGATCGGTCCGGAACTTGTACTTGAGGTCGGACAGCTTGACCGACGGTCCCGCTCCGAACAGCGAGTTCATCAGCAACGTCTCGTAGGGGAGCAGCGTGCCGTTGCCCGCGCTTTCGGTCGCCGCGAGCTCGTAGTCCTTTTCTTGGTCGAGGTCGGTGATGGTGAGCCAGCCCCGTACGGCGAGATCGACGATCGTCGCGGTGACGTCGACGAGGTTGGCGTGCTCGTCGACCAGAGTGCCGACCTGCCCGGGCAGCACGTGATCGGGGGGCACGAACTCGACTGGCCCTGCGTCGTCGCGGCCCGGGCCGATGCGTTCCTCGGCACCGGTGCCGTTCCCGAACGCAGCGTCGGTCGCCGAGCCCGTGAAACGCCGGTCGCGACCGCGTCGCCACGCCAACGTCAGGACGCCGCCGATAGCCGCGATCGCGACGAGGATCGCAGGCACGACCGTGTTGACCCGGACTGCGAACGCGTCGGCCAGCGTGCGCCGGCGGACCAGGATCGGTTGGGGGTCGGGGACGATCGTGTGTGGCGGTAGCCCAACCACGACCGTGACCCCTTCCTCGGTCCCGAGATCGGTCTGGAAAAACGTCGCGGTGCGGCCGTTGTTCGACTCGCGCGTGCACCCGAGTCGACTTCCCTTCGGGCCTGAGTAACACGCGACCTTCGTGATGGTGGCGGGCGCGATGACGGTGACCGCGGCCTGATCGATCGGGACGGTCCACTGTGTGCCGATCGCGTCCCAGAACAGCTCCTGGTGATCCGGGTAGGTCTTCGCCGCGCCCGCGACGGTGTACAGGATTTGGTAGTGGTGCACGCCGGTCACGGTGGCGTTCGCGTCACCGATCCGGAGGTGCAGGTACCGACCGCTGTGGCTCTTCTTCACCGCCGTGCCCGTGCCGTCGGCCTGGGCGCTCACGGCGGCGATGCGATACGTGCGGTCGTGGTGGGCGTCGTAGAGCTCGCGCTCGGGAATGTCCCGGAAGATGCCGTGGTGTGCTGCGGAACCGAAGTCGTACGTGATCTGTTCGTCCATCTGCAGTGAGCCGTCGGCGCCCAGGTGCATCGCGACCACGTAGTTCGAGATGTGCTCACCCACCGATTGCGCGGGCGCGGCCGACGCGCCGGCGACGACTGCAGTGAGCCCGATGCCGAGCGCAGCGACGGTCCGAAGGACATGCCTCATTGTTCGGACATGCCTCATTGTTCGGACATGCCTCATTGTTCGGACATGCCTCATTGTTCGGACATGATCGCGTCGAACTCGGCCGCGGGATCGCGATGGGGTTCGCCGTCGACGTCGACGACAACCCGTTCGATGTGCACGTTGGCGACGAACGGCGCGTGGTACCCGTTACCGATCGCGGGCCCGACCTCGTAGCCGCACGTCAAGCCGCCACCCGTGTAGGAGAAGGTCATCGGCGTGAAGTGGGGGACGTCACCGGTTCCGACCACGGTTCCGTCGAGCAGCAGCTCCCCTCGACCGGTGTACTCGGCGGTCTTGGTGAAGACGAACGCGACCCGGTGCGGCCCGGCGCTCACCACTGCCTCGCTGTCGATGACGTCTTGGCTCGCGCCGTAGAGGTTGTGCACGTAGCGCAGGCGGCCCGCGACGAGCTGGAACGTGAAGCCGCCGAGCACCGACCCGAGCGCGAGGAGCGTGCCTTCCGCAACCGCGCCGGCGGGGACGTCGATCGACGCGGTGATCGAGTGGGGCCGGTTGCGCACGTTCACCGCGACCGACTCGGGTACGGGCGCGCCATTCGGGAAATACGTGTACGACGACCGGTTCTGGCGGCGGGTCGGTCGCGGGTTCAAGATCGCGAACAGGGGCCGGTTGTCGAGCGGGAGCACGTCGTTGGCCGCAGCCTCCTCCCACCAGAGGTCGACCATCGACGCCAGGCGCGCGGGTTCGGTCGCGGCGAGGTCGTTGGTCTCCGAGGGATCGGCGACGACGTCGTAGAGCTCCCAAATGTCGTCGTCGAACGAAGCCTCGGGGTCGAGCCCGTCGTCGTACAGTGCGCCCATCGGGTGGAACGTCACGGCCTTCCAGCCCCGGGAGTAGATGCCGCGCGAGCCGAGCATCTCGAAGTGTTGAGTCTCGTGCGTCTCCGGCGCGGACGGATCGCGCAACACCGAAGCGAAGCTCTTCCCGTCGACGCGTGACTGCGCGACGCCTTCGATCTCGGGTGGCGCCGTGATCCCGACCAGCTCCAGCACGGTCGGCATCACGTCGATCGCGTGCGCGAACTGACGCCGGGTCCCGCCGCCGTAGGTCGAGGCCCCGCCCATCGACTTGGGCAGCGACACGATGCACGGATCGGCGACGCCGCCTTCGTGCACTTCGCGCTTCCAGCGCTTGAAGGGTGTATTGCCGGCCATCGTCCAGCCCCACGGGTAGTTGTTGTGCGCGGTCGGTCCGCCGATCTCGTCGATGCGAGCCCGCAGCTCGCGCCGGCCCGCGGGCGCTCCGTTCATGAGCCGGCCGTCGTTGATCGAGCCCTTCGGTCCGCCCTCGGCGCTGGCGCCGTTGTCGGACACGGCGACGATCAACGTGTTGTCGAGGTCGCCGGTCTGTTCGAGGAAGGCGAGCAGGCGCCCGATCTGGGCGTCGGTGTACGACAGGTACGCGGCGAAGCACTGCATGAACCGCGCCGCGACGGCGCGGTCTTCGGCCTTGAGCGAGTCCCACTCGGGCACCCAGTGCGGCCGCGGCGACAGCTCGGTGCGCGCGGGGAGCACACCGTCGGCGATCTGCCGCGCAAACGTCGCGTCGCGCCACGCGTCCCACCCGCCGTCGAAATGGCCCCGGTACCGCTCGATCCAGTCCTTTGGCGCGTGGTGGGGCGAGTGGCACGCGCCGGTCGCGAGGTAGCAGAAGAACGGGCGGTCCGCATCGACGGCACGGAGGTCGCCGAGGAACTCGATGGCGCGCCCCGCGAGGTCGGCACTCAGGTGATATCCGTCCTCCGGGCGCGCGGGCGGCAGCACCGAATGATTGTCGTGGTACAGCGACGGGACGAACTGGTGGGTCTCGCCGCCGTGGAACCCGTACCAACGATCGAAGCCGCGGGCGATGGGCCACGAGGCGCGCGATGCGGCCATGTGCGTCTCGTCGTCCGGGGTGAGATGCCACTTCCCGACCGCATACGTCGCGTAGCCGTTCGCGCGCAGGATCTCGGAGAGGAAGCCGTTCTCGCGCGGAATGCGGCCCCAATAGCCGGGGTAGCCGACCGCGAGGTCGGCGACGCGGCCCATCCCGTTGCGATGGTGGTTGCGCCCGGTGAGCAGGCACGATCGGGTGGGGGAGCACAGCGCGGTCGTGTGGAAATTCGTCATCCGGATGCCGCCGCGGGCCAGGCCGTCGAACGACGGTGTCGAGATGTCCGAGCCGTAGCAGCCCAACTGGGCGAACCCGACGTCGTCGAGGACCAGCATCAACACGTTCGGTGCTCCGGCCGGCGGTTCCGGGTCCGGCGGCCACCACGGCGTCGAGGTACGGAAGTCCCGGCCGATCACGCCTTCGAAATGCGGTTCAGTCGCGCCGTGCGAAGTCTGGTCCATGCCGTGAGTCTGCCAAGCGCGCTAGACCGTGCGCATGAAACTCGGATTACAGCTCGGCTATTGGGGTGCACAACCGAACCCGTTCTCCATCGCGTTGGCGCAAGAGGCGGAGCGGTTGGAGTACGACTCGGTGTGGACCGCGGAGGCCTGGGGCTCAGACGCGTTCTCTCCGGCGGTGTGGATCGGCGCGCACACGTCGCACATCCGCTTGTGCACGGGCATCGTCCAGATCTCGGCGCGCACGCCCGCCTCGTGCGCGATGTCTGCGCTCACGATCGACCATCTCACGAACGGCCGCTTCACACTCGGTCTCGGCGTTTCGGGTCCGCAGGTGGTCGAGGGCTGGTACGGCCAGCCGTTCGGCAAACCGCTCGCCCGCACTCGTGAGTACGTCGAGATCGTGCGGCGCATCCTCCGGCGTGAGGAACCGGTCGCGTTCGAAGGTGAGCACTACCAGATGCCGTACACCGGCCCCGGTTCGTGGGGGCTCGGCAAACCGTTGCGTTCGATCACGCATCCGCTCCGGCCCGACCTCCAGATCCTGCTCGGCGCCGAAGGCCCGAAGAACATCGCGCTCGCGGCCGAGATCGCCGACGGTTGGATGCCGCTCTACTACTCGCCGTTCCGCCAGGACGTCTACACCGATTCGTTGAAGGCAGCCGCGTCGAAGCCCGACTTCGAGGTCTGCGTCAACGTGATGGGATGCCGCATCGGCGACGACATCGAAGAGGCGCTCATGCCGACGAAGGCTGCCCTCGCGTTCTACATCGGGGGCATGGGTGCGCGCGACAAGAACTTCCACATGCAGCTGATGAGCCGCATGGGTTTCGAGGAGGAGGCCCACAAGATCCAGGACCTGTTCTTCGAAGGGAGGCGCGACGAAGCCATCCCGCTCGTTCCCACCGAGTTCGCCGACGAGATCTCGCTCGTCGGATCAAAGGAGCGGATTCGGGACCGGCTCGAGGCATGGAAGGACAGCCCGGTCACGACGATCATCCTCAACGGCGACATCGAGACGTTGAGGACGATGGCCGAACTGGCGGCCTAGCGCGTAGCCGGCAAGGTTCGGAGTCGGCGCCTACGGCTCGGCGAGGGTGCCGCGCGTCGCCCGATCGAAGCGCCGGGCCACATCGGTGAAGTCGACGACGTTCCAGATCGCCTTGACGTAGTCGGGTCGGCGGTTCTCGTACTGCAGGTAGTACGCGTGCTCCCACGCGTCGATGACGAGGAGCGGCACGCCGCCCTGACCGGTGTTGCCCTGGTGGTCGTAGATCTGCTCGATGAAGAGGCGCTCACCGAGCGGCTCCCACGTGAGCGCACCCCATCCGGAGCCCTGAACCGTCGCGGCCGATTGGGTCAGTTGCTTCTTGAACGCGTCGAACGAGCCGAAGTTCTCGTCGATCGCGGCGGCGAGCTCACCCTCGGGGCGTTCGGCGGCATTCGGGGAGAGGTTCTTCCAGAACAAGGTGTGCAGCACGTGTCCGGAGAGGTTGAAGGCGAGCGTCTTCTCGAGCCCGACGATGGGGCTGAGGTCGTCGGCGGCCCGGGCGGCGGCCAGCTTCTCGAGCGTGGTGTTCACACCGTCGACGTAAGCCTGGTGATGCTTGTCGTGGTGGAGCTCGAGGATGTGAGCGGAGTAGTGCGGTTCGAGGGCGGCGTAGTCGTACTCGAGCGGGGGGAGCTCGTAGGGCTTCATTCATTCCTCCTGGAGCCGGGCGGCTACTTGGGTGGCCAAGAACTGCGAATCGGTCGCTTCCGAGTTCTCGCCCGCGGCGTGCACGAACTTGTTCAGCGCGGCGACCACCGCGTGGCGGTCGTCGTCGCCCATGCGCCGCACAATGCCATCGACCTCCCGGCGCCGCGCGGTCATCACGTTCTCGACAACTGAGGTACCCATCGTCGTCAGTGCGATCACTACTTCTCGGCGATCGACCGCCGACGGCGCCCGGACCACGAGGCCGCGGGTCACGAGCCGGTTGCACATCCGGGTCATCGTCGACGCGTGTACCGCGAGACGATCGGCCAGCGCGCTCACGGTCTGCGGACCGGCGGTCGCCAACACCACCAGCGTCCGGAACTGCGGCAGCGTCACGTCCTCGTTGACCGCGGAGAGCGATCTCGCGGTTATCGACACCAGCGCTCGGCTCGCGCGCAGCACCGCGTCGACGACCGGATCAGCTGTTCCATCTTCCATGTCGAGACTCTCTTCGCTCATCGATGGGCCCCCGCCGTCATCGTGTGCAGAGCTGCACACCGTCGTTTTCCGCCTGTCCTGCCGCGCTGTCCGCGGGGCCCGATCCTACGGCGCCACCACAGGTCGGCACGATCGCGTGGATCGACGGGTTTGCCGGGCTTGACCCACCGGCACGCGCCGCCTACACAGACCGGATGGGGGATCTGGAGTCTCGACTGCTCGATGTGCTCGAGCCGCAGCACGTCGCGTTCGGGGCCGACGTCGGCGACGACTACACGCACGACGAGGCGCTGACGGGCGTCCCCGTCCGCCCCCTTGCTGTCGCGCGACCCGTTTCCACCGCCGAAGTGGCGAGAATTGTTCGGGTATGTGACGACCTGGGGGTGCCGATCACGGCCCGGGGTGCCGGCACCGGGCTGTCGGGGGCGTGCGTTCCCCGGGCCGATGGGATCGTGCTCTCGCTCGAGCGGATGGACGAGATCGTCGAGATCGACACCGACAACTACGTCGCGGTGGTGCAGCCGGGTGTCAGCCTCGACGAACTCGACGCGGCCCTCGCGCCACTCGGGCTCGTCTATCCGGTGTATCCGGGCGAGAACAGCGCGTCGCTCGGTGGCAACGTCGCGACGAATGCGGGCGGGATGCGCGCGGTGAAGTACGGCGTGACCCGCAACCAGGTCCTCGGGCTCGAGGCCGTGCTTCCCGACGGCGACGTGATCCGGACCGGTGGCAAGTTCGTCAAGGCGACGACGGGCTATGACCTCACCCAACTGATCATCGGGTCCGAGGGCACGCTCGCGATCGTGACCGAAGCCGTGTTGAAAATCTATCCCCGTCCCCAATACAGCGCCACGCTGTTGGTGCCGTTCGCGTCGATCGACGAGATCGCGTCGGCGGTGCCGTCGATCGTGCGCAGCGGAGTGAATCCCCTCGTGTTGGAGTACGTCGACGGCGGTGGCCTCGCGACGCTCACCGCGAACGTGGGGCTCGAACTCGGCATCGGGGCCGACATACAGGCCGCCGCGAGCGCGTACCTGATCGTCGTCCTCGAGCAGCACCTGGAGGCGCGGCTCGACGAGGACGTCGTCGCGCTGGCCGAGCTCGCGGGCGAGCTGGGCGCGATCGACGTATTCGTCCTGCCGCCGCGCTCGGGCGCGCTGCTGTTGGAAGCGCGGGAGAAGGCGTTCTGGGTCGTGAAGGCACTCGGTGCAAACGACATCATCGACGTGGTCGTGCCCCGCGCGTCGGTACCCCGTTACCTGCAGGCCGTCGCGGCGATCGCGACCGAGCACGCGTCGTTCGTCAGCGCGGCCGGGCACGCGGGTGACGGCAACATCCATCTGTCGGTGTTCCAGCCCGACGCCGAGATCCGTCATCGCGTGATGTACGCCATCATCGGCGCGGGGGTGGAGATGGGCGGCGCGATCTCGGCCGAGCACGGGATCGGGAAAGAGAAGAAACAATATTTTCTCGAGCTCGAGGACCCGAACAAGATTGCATTGATGCGCCGCATCAAACGCGCGTTCGACCCGAACGGGATCCTCAATCCCGGAACCCTCTTCGACTGACACCAGGAGACCGACATGAGTCGCACGTCATGAATGGCGCCCACGCAGTTCTCCGCACGCTCGTCGCGAACGGCGTCGACACGTGCTTCACGAACCCGGGCACCTCGGAAATGCACTTCGTCGCCGCGCTCGACGACGTTCCCGAGATGCGCCCGGTGCTCGCGCTGTTCGAAGGCGTCGCGACCGGCGCGGCGGACGGCTACGGGCGGATGGCGGAAAAGCCGGCCGCCACGTTGCTGCATCTCGGTCCCGGCCTCGGCAACGGGCTCGCAAACCTGCACAATGCGAGGCGGGCGCGCACGCCGATCGTCAACATCGTCGGTGACCACGCGACCTATCACCAGGCCCTCGACGCGCCGCTCGCGTCCGACATCGTCGGGGTAGCGAACAACGTCTCCCGGTGGGTGCGAGAGTCGAAGGGACCGGAGTCGGTCGGCGCCGACACCGCGGAAGCGATCATGGAAGCGCGGCGCGGTGGCGTCGCCACGTTGATACTGCCCGCCGACGCGTCGTGGTTGGAGGGAGCAGAGCCGGGACCGCACGAGTTCCTGTTTCACGAGACGATCGCCGACACCGACGACGCGATCGAGCGCGCGGTCATCGCTCTGCGCAGCGACGAGCCGACCGCGATCCTCCTGGGCGGGCACGCCTTGCGGGAGGAAAGCCTGGTCGCCGCGTCCCGGATCGCGCAGGCCACCGGCGCCAAGCTGTTGTGCGAGACGTTCCCGGCCCGACTCGTACGCGGCGCCGGTCTGCCCGAAGTCGAGCGCCTCGGGTATCTCGCCGAGTTCGCGATCGCGCAGTTGCAAGGCATCCGGCACCTCGTGCTCGTCGACGCCAAACGCCCAGTGTCGTTCTTCGCGTACCCGAACCTGCCGAGCGAGCTCACGCCCGCCGGGTGTGAGGTGCACGAGGTCGTGCCCGCGGGTGTTCACACCGCTCATGTCGTTCTGGAGTTGTTGGCCCGGTCCGTTGGCGCGCCCGACGACGGTGCGGTGCGTGCGCGGGCGAGTCGGCCCGAGCGGCCGAGCGGCGCGCTCAACCCGGAGACGACGGCGCACGCGATCGGGGCGCTGCTGCCCGAAGGCGCGATCGTGAGCGACGAGGCCAACACGGGTGGATTGTTCGTTTCCGGTGCGACGGCGGGCGCGCCCCGCCACGACTGGCTGACGCTGACCGGTGGTGCGATCGGGCAGGGCATGCCGGTCGCAACCGGCGCCGCGGTCGCGTGCCCGGATCGGAAAGTGCTGAGCCTGCAGGCCGACGGGAGCGCGATGTACACGCTCCAATCCCTGTGGACGCAAGCGCGCGAGAACCTCGACGTCACCACTGTGATCTTCAACAACCGGTCGTACGCGATCTTGAATCTCGAGCTCGCACGCGTCGGTGCCCGCACCGATGGCAACGCGGCCGACCAGTTCGACCTCTCGCGCCCGCCCATCGACTTCGTCGCGCTCGCGCAAGGGATGGGGGTCGAGGGAACGCGTGCCGAGACTGCCGACGAGCTCGTGCAGGCGCTCGAGCGGGCGCTGCGTGAGCGCGGGCCGCACCTGATCGACGCCATCCTCCCCGCCCGTCTCTGACCCGGAACGTCACCAACAAGTCCACCAACAGTCCAACAACAAGTCCACCAACAAGTCCACCAACAAGTCCACCAACAGTTGTCGAAGATCTCCGCACTATGTGCCGGAAACCCCGACAACTGTTGGTGGTGTTTTGGGGGTCACGGGAGGATCAGGTGGACGTCGCCGAACTCGTGCCACAGGTAGCCCTCGGCCGACGCGGCCGCGTACGACACGTCGAGCAGATCCGTGCCCGCGATCGCTTCGAGCATCCGGAGATGTGACGCCTCGGGCTCGTGCCAGCCGGTGAGCAAACCGTCGACGGCGTGGGCGCCCCGTTCGGGGGTCACGACAACATCGGTCCAACCGTCGCCCGCGTGTACGACCCGGTGGTTGTCGACCACCGACTCGAGCGCGCGCACCACGGTCGTCCCGATCGCGATCACGCGACCATCGTGGGCGCGGGTCTCGTTGATCCGAGCGGCCGTCGACGACGAGACCCGGAACCACTCGGGGTAGGGATGCTCGTTCGCCTCGAGCGACGACACCCCGGTGTGCAATACGAGCGGTGTCACGCCGACACCTTTCGCGACGAGCCGGGTGACGAGCTCCGGGGTGAAGGGCCGGCCCGCACTCGGCATCTCCGCGCTTCCCGGCTCGCGCGCCCACACGGTCTGGTACGTGTCGAGGGGCCAGTCGCGGGTCACGTATCCGTACCGGATCGGGCGACCGTGCACGGCGAGATACGTGAGGGTGGGGTCGGGGAGCTGGAGGGTTGCGACCCAAAGGCGCGCCGACGTCTCGAAGCGCGCCGCCAGATGGATTAGGCCACCGCCGACCAGTCGCAGCGTGGTCCCGGGCGGGGACTCGAACCACGGCTCGGTGGCGCGTCCGTTCGGGCGGCGCAGCTCGACCAACCAGAGGCCGGCCGGGAGGCGCTGCGACAGGTGCACCACGAGGGGAGTGCCGTCCTCGCCCAACGCGTCGAGCGCGGCGGCGAGGGTGCCCGACGTGTTGACGACGACGAGGTCCCCCTCGTCGAGGAACTGGGGGAGGTCGTGTGCGTGCGTGTGCACGACGCTCAGGTCGCTCCGGTGCGCGACCATCATGCGGACCGCGTCGCGCGTGATGCCGCGTGCTTCGGGGGGTTCGGTTGCTTCTCGTACGACAATCGTGGTCATGACGTGACCTCCACAAAATCGGTGGCGCGATAGCGGCCGCTCGCAGGCTTGTCGAACAGCAGGCGCCGCAGGGCGGGAACGACCGTTTCGGGTTTCGGTCGATCCGAGATGTCCTCGCCCGGGAACGCTTCTTGGTGCATGCGCGTGCGCATGTCGCCCGGGTCGAAGGTGTACACGTGCACGTTCGGCTCTTCGGCGCCGAGGACGTTGCCGATCTGTTCGAGCGCGGCTTTCGACGATCCGTAGCCGCCCCAACCCTCGTACGCCTCGACCGCGGCGTCGGACGTGATGTCGACGATGGCGCCGGCGCGTTCCCGAAGTTGCGGGAGGGCGGCTTGCACCAGCGCGACCGGTGCGATCGTGTTCACCTCGTACACGTGGGTGAGCACGTCCAGGGGATAGTCGGCGAGGCTCGGCTGCGGTGACGGGCCGAGGACGCTCGCGTTGTTCACGAGGAGATCGACCCCTCCGAGAGCGGCGGCGGCGGCGACGAGATCGGCGCGATGGCCGGCGTTGGCGACGTCGCCGGGTATGGTGCGCACGGACCCGGGTCCGAGCCGGGTCGCGGCGTCGTCGAGCGCGTCCGCCTCGCGGGCGTCGATGACGAGATCCCAGCCGTCGGCCGAGAGCGACGCGGCGAGTGCGAACCCCAGACCGCGGGATGCGCCGGTGACGATTGCGACAGGCATGGTTTCCCTCCGTCGTGCTTTCCGGCATTGTCTCCCGACCTGGCGAATAACGCAAGTAATTACTTGTGATATTTGGGAGCGAGAATGGGCGATGGCGCAGTTCGAGGTCGCCGTCGTCGGGGGCGGGCTGGTGGGCACGGCCGCCGGTGCCGGGATCCTGTCGCCGGAGACGACCAAGCGCGACGACCCCAACTGGGTCGGCCTGGTGCGGGCGGCCGGGGAGCACTATGAGCAGCTGATCCCGAAGCTCGACCGCGACACCGGCTGGGACCGGTGCGGGATCCTGCAGCTGGCGACGCGGGAGACCGACGTCTCTGCCTGGGAGTGGGTCGCGGAACGGGCGCCGGGCGCGACCGAGATCAGCGTCGACGAGGCCCGGGCGATGGTTCCCGTGCTCGGCGAGGTGGTGCGCGCGTTGCATCATCCGGCCGCGGCTCGGGTCGACGGTCGCCGGATGTGCGCGGCGCTACGCCGCGCCGCGGTAAACGAGCACGGCGTCGACGTGCGGGAGGAATCGGTCGCCGACGTGCGCGCGCTCCCGGCCGACACCGTCGTGATCGCGGGCGGCGCCTGGACGGAGGCAATGGCGCGACAGCTCGGTGTGACGTTGCCGGTCGGCCCGCTGCGGGGTCAGATCATCCACCTCGGCGTCGACGGTCACGACACGGCGAGCTGGCCGATCGTGCAGCCGGTGTACGGCTACTACATGGTTCCGTGGGCCGACGCGCGCGTCGCGGTCGGCGCAACGGTCGAAGACGCGGGCTTCGCCGCCGACGTCACCGCCGGAGGCGTGTTCGACGTACTCCGGGAAACGCTGCGCGTGCTCCCCGGCCTCGCGTCGGCGACGGTACGCGAGGTGCGCGTGGGGTTGCGGCCGGTGAGCGTCGACGACACGCCGATCCTCGGTGCGCTCCCCGGCGTTCCCGACGTGTTCGTCGCGACCGGTCACGGTGCGAACGGATTGCTGCTCGGTCCGGTGTCGGGCGCGCTGGTCGCCGATCTCGTGTGCGGGAACGAAACCGCGCTCGATCTGACCCCGTTCCGCGCCGACCGCTTCAGCGTTCGAGCTTGAGCGCGCGGTCGGCGATGATGTTTTTCTGCACCTCGGTCGGGCCCGCGCCGATCGTCGTGTACCGCTGCCACACGTAGTTGCGGGCCCACACTCCACCGTCGATCGCGCCGGGTGCGCCCTTCAGGAGTGCGCCGGTCGGGCCGAGGACGTCGAGCGCGAGCTCGGCGAGCCACAACGAGATGTAGCCCCACTGCAGCTTGGCCAGGGGAACCTCGGGCCAACCCTTCTCGCCCTTCAACACCTTCGAGAGCGCGCGTGCGATCAGCAACCGCGTGGCCTCGATCTGGATGTGGAGCTGGGCGACACGCTCGCGGATCGCGGGATCGCGCAGCGCGTCGGGGTTCTCGGCGCGTGCGGTCTGCAGTAGGGCCCGGAGATCCTGCGCCATCGAGATCGCCTGCCCGGCGCTCCCGACGCGCTCTTGGCCCAGCGCGCCCATCGAGACGAGCCAACCGTTGCCTTCGTCGCCCAGGCGGTCGCCGACCGGAATCCGGGCCTCGGTGAAGAAGACCTCGCAGAACAAGAAGTCGCCCGTGATCTCGCGAATGGGTCGGATTTCTATGCCCGGCAGCTCCATGTCGACGATGAATGTGGTGATGCCTTCGTGCTTCACGCCGCGTGCGATCGCGGTCGGGTCGGAACGCATCAGGAACAGTCCCCACTTCGCGATCTGAGCCGAGCTGATCCACGTCTTCTGGCCGTTGACGACATAGTGCGTACCGTCGTCGGAGAGGATCGCCGTCGTGCGCAGGTTGGCGAGGTCCGAGCCCGCGTGCGGTTCGGAGAATCCCTGACACCAGTGTTCCGCGGCGTCGAGGATGCCGGGGAGCCAGCGCGCCCGTTGATCGTCGGTGCCCCACGTGATGATCGACGGGCCGATCTGCACGATGCCGTTCGCGTTGAAGATGCCCGGCGACCGGTACTTCGCCATCACCTGCGTGTAGATGACTTGTTGCGCGGTAGTAGCGGCTCGACCACCCCACTCCTCGGGCCAGAGGATCGCCGCCCACCGGCCTTCGTTGAGCTTGTGCTGCCACGCCTTGCGCTTGTCCATCACGCCCATGACGCCGCGGGACGCGTCGAGCTCTTCGTTGTCCGACCACTGCTCGATGAAGGGCGGTATCTCCTTGTCGAGAAACGCCTCGAGCTCTTCTTTGAACGCGACATCCTCGGGCGACCAGGCGAAGTCCATCGGACCTGACATTAGTGTCAGGTGGAAGTACCGTGACCGGGTGGACTTCACGTTCTCGCCCGACCAGATCGCGCTGCGCGAAGCCGTGCGCGCGTTCCTCTCGGCCGAGGCGCCGAGCGCGTACATGCGGCAGATGGCGGAGCACGACGACGCGGGAATCACTCCCGATCTCTGGCGCCGGATCGTCGATCTCGGTTGGACCGGACTCCTCGTTCCCGAGGCTCTCGGCGGCCTCGGCCTGGGCGTGATCGATGCAGTCGCGGTGCAAGAAGAGATGGGCCGCTCGCTCTTCCCGGGCCCGTACTTCTCGTCGGCAATGGTTGCGACGCTCGCGGCGCGCGCGTTCGGTCTCGACGACCGGCTCGCGGCGCTGGCCGCCGGCACGGAACGAGGAACGGTCGCGATCGAGGAGGCCGGGCACGGCGATCCCGTGGAGCGAATCCGGGTACGCGCCGCGGGCCGGGGTTCGCGCTACCGGCTCGACGGAGTGAAGCCACTCGTGATGGACGGGCGCTCGGCCGACTGGGTCCTCGTACCCGCACGCACGCGGGAGGGTTTGCAGACGTTCCTGGTCGAGGCGCCCGCCCAGCTCGCCGAGGCGGCGCCGTCGCTCGACGTCACCCGCAAGTTCGCGCGCCTCACCTTTGACGAGACCCGCACGCAACTGGTCGGTCCGGCGGGTGATCACACGCATCTCTGGCGACGCATTGCCGACGACGCCGCGATGTTGCTGGCGGCCGAGCTGATCGGTGTGAGCGAAGCCGCCAACGCGCTCGCGCTCGACTACGCGCAAGCGCGCGAGGTCTTCGGCAAGCCGTTGTCGAAATGGCAGGTAACCCGGCACAAGGCTGTCGACATGCTGCGCGAGATCGAGATCGCACGCGTCGCGGTGCACTACGCCGCGTGGGCCTCCGAGGTCGACGCGCCCGATCGGTCGATCGCGGTCGGCATGGCGAAGGCGCAGGCCGCGACTGCGGCCAACTATGTCACCGCCGAGTGCATCCAGATCCACGGCGGTGTCGGCTACACGTGGGAGAACGACTCGCATCTGTATCTACGCCGAGCCAAGGTCAACGATCTCCTGATGGGCGCGCAGGGTTGGCAACGCGAGCGGGTCGCCGACGAATACTTCGCAACTTTGTAGAGAGTGAGGGCCACGTGAAAGCAGCCGTCTACTACGAGACCGGTGCCCCTGAGGTGCTGCGTTACGAAGACGTTCCCGATCCGGTCGCGAGCCCGGGCAGTGTGCTCATCGAGATCGGTGCGATCAGTATCGAGGGTGGCGACACGCTCAATCGCGCGGGCGGTGAGATGGCGACGAACCCCCACATCGTCGGATACCAGTCGGCGGGCACGATCATCGAGGTCGGTGAAGGAGTCACGGATCGCTTCGTCGGCCAGCGCGTCGTCGCGACCGGTCTGTGGGGCTCGCACGCAGCGATGATCGCGGCGCCCGCGGTGATCACGTGGGTCATCCCCGACGACGCGGATCTCGTGAAGTGCGCGTGCGTCCCAGTTGCGTTCGGAACTGCTTCCGACTGTCTCTTCGAATTCGGTCACCTGCAGTCGGGGGAGACGGTCCTCGTGCAAGCGGGTGCGGGCGGCGTGGGCGTCGCCGCGATCCAACTCGCGAAGCGTGCGGGCGCGACCGTGATCGCCACCGCATCGAGCCTCGAACGCCTCGAACCGCTGAAGCCGTTGGGCCTCGATCATGCGGTCGACTACTCCAAGGAGGGCTGGGTCGATGTCGTGCGCGATCTCACCGGCGGGCGCGGTGTCGATCTCGCGGTCGACTCGGTCGGTGGACGTATCCTCGCGGGAAGCGTGCAGTGCCTGGCCTACCGTGGGCGCGCCATCACCGTCGGTAGCGCCGGCCGTGACCCTCAGCCCTTCGACCTCTCGCCGTTGGGCGTGAACAATCAGTCGATCACCGGTGTGTTCCTCGGCGCAGAGATCTTGAACCCGCGCACGTACGCCATGATCGCCGGTCTCGTCGACGACGTTGCCGCGGGGCGGCTCGAGGTGCTCGTCGACCGGTTGTTCCCGCTGAGCGAGGCCGCCGCCGCCCACGACTACATCGAGAGTCGCCAAGCCGTGGGCCGCGTCGTCCTCATTCCTTGAGGACCTCGAGAATCCCCGAGGAACCGCACGAGGGGGGCTAGTGACCTGAGTCGGAGATTCGTTGGCAGTAGCTCGCGAGGCTGTCGAGGATCTCGTCGGCGGTCTTGTGCCAGACGAATGGCTGCGGGTCGTCGTTCCAGCGTTGGATCCAGGTGCGGATCGACGCGACGAGTTCGCGGGTCGAGTGGTGCGTCCCGCGTGTGAGCCACTTCTGGGTGAGTTCCGCGAACCAGCGTTCGACGAGGTTCAGCCACGAGCTGTATGTCGGCGTGAAGTGCAGCGTGAAGCGCGGGTGTCGAACCAGCCACCGCTGAATCGATGGCGTCTTGTGCGTCGAGGAGTTATCGACAACGACGTGCACGTCGAGCTCGGCGGGAACGTTGCGGTCGATCAGGTTCAAGAACCGCCGGAACTCCTCAGCCCGATGCCGGGGCGTGAGATCGGAGATCACATTCCCCGAAGCGACGTCGAGCGCGGCATACAAGTTGGTCGTCCCGTTGCGGACGTAGTCGTGCGTACGTCGTTCTGGCGTCCCCGGCATCAACGGGAACACCGGCGCGGTGCGATCCAACGCCTGGATCTGTGTCTTCTCGTCCACGCATAACACGACCGCCGCGTCCGGCGGGTTCAGATACAACCCGACCACATCACGGACCTTGTCGATGAACTGCGGATCGGGCGAGAGCTTGAAGTGCTCGCTGCGGTGCGGTTTCAAGCCGAATGCTCGCCAGATCCGGCTCACCGCCGACTGGCTCATCCCCGTCGCAGTGGCCATCGACCGCGACGACCAATGCGTCGCGTTCGCCGGCGTTTCTTCCAACGTCTTGACGATCACCCGTTCGACATCATCGTCGGTGACCGTGCGCGGCGCTCCCGGACGCGGCTCGTCCCACAGGCCATCAAGCCGTTGCGCGATGAACCGCCGCCGCCATTTACCGACCGTGTCCCGACTCACACCCAACCGCTGCGCGATCGCAGTGTTGGTCCCGCCGTCCGCGCACGCCAACACGATCCGACATCGCAACGCCAACGCCTGCGCGCTCTTCGGCCGGCGCGCCCAACGTTCGAGCGTCTCGCGCTCGTCGTCGCTCAACACCACCACCGCTGCCCGAGTCCCCGGATGTGCCATCGCTGCCTCCCATCGTCGCTGACGACGAGAACAACGCGCACCCCGAAACCCAAAATTCCTAACTACCGAAGAAATACCGACTCAGGTCACTAG
>JBBSFB010000063.1:0-22586 GCA_038239145.1 Acidimicrobiia bacterium | reverse complement strand
CAGGTGAACCCGCCTTCGGCATCAGGTGAACCCGCCTTCGGCATCAGGTGAACCCGCCTTCGGCATCAGGTGAACCCGCCTTCGGCATCAGGTGAACCCGCCTTCGGCATCAGGTGAACCCGCCTTCGGCATCAGGTGAACATGTCTCGCAACTCGGCCGGAGCCACCGTCTCGAGCTGCGCATAGGTGCAGTCGGCCGGATCCTTGTCGGGACGCCACCTCCGAAAGCGAGCGTTGTGGCGGAACCGGCCGCTCATCATGCCTTCGAAGCTGACCTCGCAGACCCGCTCGATGCGCAGCGGTTCCCACGAGAGGTCCTTCGTCGCGTTCCATCGGCTCGGGCCGCCCGGCATCCGCTGCCCTTGTTCCGCCGATTCCGAGACCGAGCGGGCCCAGTCTTTCCAGGGATGGTCGACGAGCGCATCCACACGTAGATCCTCGACCTCGGCCGCGAGCTCGGCGCGCAGCTTCGCGGCCATCGCGCTCGCGACACCGACGTGATGCAGCACTCCCTCGTCGTCGTACAAACCGAGGAGGAACGACCCGATTCCGTTCCCGTCCTTGTGCACGCGAAAACCCGCGACCACACAGTCGCAGGTTCGCTCGTGCTTGATCTTCAACATCGTGCGCTTCCCGGGCTGATAGCTGTCGCCGATCGGCTTGGCCACCACCCCGTCGAGGCCGGCGCCTTCGAAGCGCGAGAACCAGTCGAGGGCCACGTCGCGCTCGCGCGTCGCCGGCGTGAGATACAGCGGTGGCCGAGTGGATCGCATCACGTCTTCGAGCGCGGCACGGCGGTCGACGAACGGCACGTCGAGCAGCGAACGATCGTCGAGCGCGAGCAGATCGAAAGCGACGTACGAGGCCGGGATCTCGGCCGCGAGCTTCTTCACGCGCGACGCGGCCGGATGCTGACGTAGTTGCAGCGCGTCGAAGTTGAGGCCCTGCTCGTTCGCCACGACGAGCTCCCCGTCGAGCACGACGCGATCCGGCAGCTGCTCGAGGAGCGGTTCGATCATCTCGGGGAAGTACCGGAGCAGCGGCTTTTGGTTTCGCGATTGGAGATCGAGATGGTCGCCGTCGCGGAACACCACACACCGGAAACCGTCCCACTTCGGTTCGTAGATCACGTCGCCCGCGGGCGGCATGTCGCGGGTCAACTTGGCGAGCATCGGCTCGAACGGCGGCTGAAGCGGAAGCGGCACCGGGTCAAGGTATCGACCCCAGACCCAAACCGACGTGAGGAGGGCGTACAGAGTGCGCCCCTACTCACGCGTGTTGGATCTTCTGAGGTCAGACGATGCGCCGGTCGGAGGCCCACCGGGCGAGCTGGTGGCGGCTCGAGAGTTGCAGCTTGCGCAGCACCGACGACACGTGGGTCTCGACGGTCTTGGCCGAGATGCCGAGGTCACGCGCGACCTCCTTGTACGCGTAGCCGCGTGCGATCAGCCGCAGAACCTCCCGCTCGCGCGGGGTGAGCTGGTCGAGCTCCGGATCAGAGATTGCGGGTGCGGCGTCGGCGAACGCGTCGAGAACGAAACCGGCGAGGCGCGGCGAGAACACGGCGTCGCCGTCACGAATCCGTCTGATCGCGTCGAGGAGCTCGGCGGGCGCGATCGTCTTCGTCACGTATCCGCGTGCGCCCGCCCGGATCGTTGCGATCACGTCCTCGGGCGCATCGCTCACCGACAGCGCGAGGAACCGCACTTCCGGATGCGTGCGCGCGATCTCGGTGATCACCCGGGCCCCACCGCCCCCGGGCATGTGCACGTCGACGAGCACTACGTCGGGTACCCGATCGCGGATCATCTCGATGGCGGCGTCGACCTCCGACGCGGCGCCGACGACGTCGACCACACCGCCGAGCTCGGACCGCACCCCCGCGAGGAAGAGTTGATGATCGTCGACGAGAAACACGCGTACGGGCGTGTTGGTCACGAGCTCTCCTCGTTTTCGTCGCCGTCCGACACCAGGGGAAGCACCAACTCGATTTCCGTTCCTTCGCCGTCGTTCGATCGAATCTCGGCCCGACCACCGGCGCGCGCCATGCGCCCCACGATCGAATGACTGATGCCACCTCGATCGGTCGGCACCGCATCGGGATCGAAACCGTGCCCGCGGTCGCGCACGAAGATCGTCGCCTGACCGGGTTCCACCTCGAGATAGACCGAGACAGCCGACGCCCCCGAGTGACGCGCGGCGTTGAGGATCGCTTCGCGCGCCGCCGCGAGCAACGGATCCGCTCCGTCTATGCCGCGATCGCGCACTCGAACGACCTCGACCGGCACGCCGGTGTCGGCTTCGATCGAGGCCGCGACTGCTTCGAGCGCGGCTCCGAGCGACGCGGGCGCGCCTTCGCTCGCGGCGGGAGCATCACCACGCAACAGCCACGCGCGCAGCTCGCGCTCTTGGAGGCGCGCAAGGCGAACCACCTCGCGGGGGTCGTCTGCCCGGCGCTGCACCAGAGCCAATGTCTGCAACACCGAGTCGTGGAGGTGCGCGGCCACGTCGGCCCGTTCGTCGGCCCGGATGCGTTCCCGGCGTTCCGCGACGAGTGCGTGCACGAGCCGGGATACGCCCGGACCGACCACGAGGATCACTCCGATCACGACTGCGACCGCAGCGACCAAGGTCCCTCGGAGCGCGCGCCACGAGTCGACGCTGACGACGAAGGCCGCAAGCCCCACGACGACGCACGCAAGCCCGGCTGCGACCCGAGCGAACGCGCCCCGACGGGTTCCGACGAGGACAGCCACCGCATCGGCCGCGTCGGGCGGGAGCCGTTGCAGCAAGGGCCAGTCCGGGAGCTCGGCGCCCGGCGTGACGGCCGGGGTGCGGGTCGCGAGGAGGGCGAGGCCGACGAGCGCGGCTGCGAGCGGCCACACGATGACGTCGCCGGGCCACAGACCGACGGCGCGCACGAGCAGCAGCCCGCCCAGGACCACCGCGCCGAACGCAATCGTGGCGACGACGTCGCCGCGTGCGGCCACCGGCCGTTCGATGCCTTCGGGCGCGTTCGGCATCAACACCCAGGCCGCGGCGTAGACGAGCACGCCGAGGCCGCTCGCGATCGCCAGCACGACGAAACCGCACCGGACGACGTTCGGGTCGAGCCCGAGCACGTCGGCCAGACCCACCGCGACCCCGGCGACCATCCGCCCCTCCTCGGGGCGGATCAGGCCTCGCCGGGGAAGAACGCGAGGTGCGGCCACGCAGAGATGATCGCGCCGAACCTGGTCCGCCACATCCGGGTCGGCCTCAGGGACATTCCCGATACCGGTCGCATCATGGAGAGCGCACGCTGCGGGCATGGACACGAATGCTCCGCCCACTGCCCCGCCTCCCCCGCCCCCGGTTCCCCCGCACCGGGTCGAGCATCTGCGTCGCGATCGCGCGAACGGGATGCTCGGCGGGGTTGCGGCGGGCATCACCCGGACGTACGGAATCGACGTCGTGATCGTCCGGGTGCTGCTCGTCGTCGCCGGCGTGTTGTGGATCGGCGTTCCCGCGTACATCGTTGCGTGGATCGCGGTTCCCTCCGGCGACGCGCCGGTCGACGACACCGCGCGCCGTCGTGACCCGAAGATGATCGTCGGCCTGGCGCTCGTCGCCCTCGGGGCACTGATCGCCGGCAACCGCGTGCTGCCCCAGGGTTTCCACTTCGGGCACCTGGGTTTCCCCGTGTTCCTCATCGGCGGCGGCATCGCGATCCTCCTGCTCCGCCGGCGCGACGACATCGACCCCCAGCGGGGAGCGGCGGATCCCGAGTCGGTGCCCGCACCACCCGAGCGTCCGGCGTTCGTGACTTCACCCGTATCCGAGTCGCCGCAACCCGACGAGTCGCCCACCCAGGAATCGCCCTCCCAGGAATCGCCCTCCCAGGAATCGCCGTCGCGGTCGGCCGAGCCCGACGCAACCTCCCGGGAAAAGATCACGCAACCGCTCGCAGGCCCGCTCGTGCCCGCGGCTCCTCCCGTTCCTGTGCCCCCGAGCGCGTGGACGCAGAACGGTCCGTGGCCCGCACCACCTTCCACCGACGACGCGCGCACCCGCCGGCGCGCGTGGCGCGACGAGCGCCGGGCGCAGCGCCAACGGTCGTTCCTCACCCCGATCACCCTCAGCGTGTTGCTCATCGGCGCCGGGATCGCGAGCTTGCTCCAGGCCGGCGGGGCGCTCGACGTGAACATCACTGTCGTGCTCGCGATCGCGACCTGCGTGGTCGGCGCCGCGCTCGTCGTCTCCGCATTCGTCGGAAGGGCGCGCCTGCTCATCTTCGTCGGGTTGCTCCTCGTCGCGGCTACCGGCGTTTCGAACACACTCGACGTACCCCTGCGCGGCGGGATCGGCCACCACGAGTTCCATCCGCTCCAACTGGCGGACGTGCAGGACCGCTACGCCCTCGGGATCGGAGACCTGCAACTCGACCTACGTGACGTTCCGCTCGCCGACCGCACGACCGTCGTTAACGCCCAGAACGGCATCGGTGAGCTGGAGGTGCTGGTTCCCAGCACGGTGCGCGTCGAGGTCGATGCCCATGTGGGCGCGGGCTCCTTGATGTTGTTCGGCCGCGACAACGGCGGCTGGCCCGAGAATGACACGCGGGCCATCGACGGCTCCGGATCTGGCGTGTTGCACCTCGATCTGAAGGTCGGTGCCGGACAAGTGAGCGTTCGCCGGTTCGAGCCCGGCGGCGTCGAGACGGCCTTTGCAACCGGAGGACAAGGCTGATGGACCGTCACCCGACCGATTTCGTCAGGCTGCTGTTCGGGCTCGTGTTCCTCGCGACCGGCGCCGGCTTCACCGTGCACCAGGCCAGCGGGCGTTCGCTCGACCCCGAGTGGATCGCGGCGATCGCGTTCGTGACAACCGGTGTCGCGTTCCTTGCGGTGACGCTGCTCCGCCTGCCGAACCGCGGTCGCACGTCAGACGCGCGGATCACCGACGGCGGCGAGCGGCAGTTCGTCGCGGTCGCCGGTCGCCCTGATCTTGCGCTCGACGACCCCGCGCCCGACGCCCTTGGCGCCGACCACGAGTTGCACGGGCACGCCGACCAGATCGGCGTCCGCGAATTTCACGCCGGGACTGACGTCGCGATCGTCGAACAGGACATCGATCCCGAGGGCCCGTAGCTCCGCGTAGATTCGATCGGCCTCGACAACGACGTTCGCTGCCTGATCGCCACGACCGGGAACCACGATGAGGTGGATCGAGTACGGGGCGAGCGCGGCCGGCCACGAGAGCCCGTGCTCGTCGTGGTATTCCTCGGCGACCGCGGCGACGACACGGGAGACTCCGATGCCGTAGCAGCCCATGACCATCGCGTGTTGCTCGCCGTTCTCGTCGGTGTAGCGGGCGTCGAGGAGCTCGCTGTATTTCGTACCGAGCTGGAAGACGTGCCCAACCTCAATGCCTCGGTCGATCGACAACGGCTTACCGCACCGCGGGCACGGATCTCCGGGGACGACGGTGACGATGTCGGCCCAGACGTCGACGTCGAAGTCGCGACCGAGAACCGCGTTCTTGACGTGATGGTCCACCCGATTGGCGCCGGTGACCCAGGCGACGCCGGCCCGGACACTCGGATCGGCGACGACGACACTCGCGCCGTCGAAGTGCGGGCCGATGTAGCCCTTGGGGAGATCGGGGTGGGCGGTGAAGTCGTCGTCGCCGTAGAGCCGGACCTTCTTCGGACGCAGTGCGGCCGAAAGCGCGTACTCGTTGACCTCGCGGTCGCCGGGGACGATCGCGAGGCCGAGCTTGCCGTCGACGTCGAACGCGATCGACTTCAACAACGTGGCGGAGTCGACGCCCAGGAGCTGTGCCACCCCCGCGATACCGGGGACGTCGGGCGTGTGCACCTCTTCCATGCCCGGATCGCCGGCCCGCTCGGGCTGGGAGCCGACCGCGCCCCGGCGCGCCGCTTCCACGTTCGCGGCGTAGTCACAGCTCGGGCACCAGACGAAGTCGTCTTCACCGACCGCCGCGACCGCCATGAACTCGCGGCTTTCGGAACCGCCCATCTCGCCCGATTCAGCTTCTACGGCGCGAAACGTGAGCCCACAGCGTTCGAACACGCGGTGGTAGGCGTCGTACATCAGCCGGTAGCTCGCCTGCAGCCCCTCGAGGTCGAGGTCGAACGAGTACGCGTCCTTCATCAGGAACTCGCGACCGCGCAGGAGCCCGAAGCGGGGCCGAAGCTCGTCGCGGTACTTCCAGTTGATCTGGTACAGGTTGAGCGGCAGGTCGCGGTAGGAGCCGTATTCCTGGGCCACGATGCTCGTGACCAGCTCTTCCGCCGTCGGCGAGAGGCAGTAGCCCGTCTCTTTGCGGTCGGCGAGCTTGAACATCAAAGGCCCGTAGGCCGTGTCACGCCCGCTGCGCTCCCAGAGCTCGAGCGGCTGGGCGATGGGCATGAGCATCTCCTGCGCCCCCGCCTCGTCCATCTCTTCTCGGACGATCTGTTCGGCTTTGCGCAGGACCCGGTAGCCGAGCGGCAGCCAGGAGTAGATGCCCGCGCTGACCCGGCGGATGTAGCCCGCCCGTACGAGCAGGCGGTGGCTGTCGACCTCCGCGTCGGCCGGGTCGTCGCGCAACGTGCGCAGGAACAAACTGCTCATCCGCATGGGCGCCGAGGCTACCGGCGGGTCGTGACGCGCCTGGTCGAATCAGAAACCGGGGCGGGTCGAATCAACCGCGGGAATGCTCCCGGTGTCCCAATGTTGACCAAGATGGTCGGAGAAATTCCCGACCTCTGTGCTGGTATTTCTCCGGCGCCCGGCGTAAGGTAAGCGCATGATTCTGCGGGTAGTGGGCGCGGCGAGCATCTTCATGGGCCGCACGCCGCACGAAGTACGCGACGAGCTCTGTCGCACCCGCTCTCGCTGACGGCCCCGGCCCAGCCCGCGCCGCCCCTTCTCTCTCCGCCCACCCGTCAGGGAGCCGCCTCATGGCCATCGACGTCCGCGATCTCGCGACCCGAACACTCGAACCGGTCATCGCCGAAGAGCTCGACATCTTCGAAAGCACGCTCGCCGAGTACCTCGACGGCCGCGTCGACGAGGACGCCTTTCGCGTCTTCCGGCTGAATCACGGGGTCTACGGCCAGCGCCAGGGCGGCCACGCGCAGATGCTCCGGATCAAGGTCCCCCACGGCCGAATCACGCCCGAGCAGCTCGACACGCTCGCGTACATCTCCGAGACCTACTCGCGCGGTTGGGGTCACCTCACGACCCGCCAAAACGTCCAGTTCCACTTCGTCGCGCTCGAGCAGACGCCCGAGATCCTGCGGCTCATGGCGTCGGTCGGGCTCACGTCGCGCGAGGCGTGCGGAGACACCGTGCGCAACGTCATGGGATGTCACCTCGCGGGCGCCTGCCCGCAGGAAGTCCTCGACATCACGCCGTGGGCCAAGGCCACCACCGACTTCTTGCTCCGGCACCCGTACGGCCAGCGCCTACCCCGCAAGTTCAAGGTGAACTTCTCCGGCTGCGCGACCGACTGCGGCCAGGCCATGTTCAACGACGTCGGCGTGGTCGCGAGCTCGCGCACGCTCGACGACGGCACCGTCGAGCCCGGGTTCAAGGTGTTCATTGCAGGCGGCCTCAGCTCGAATCCGAAGCCGGCGCAGGCGCTCGAGAACTTCACCTCCCGCGAAGACCTCCTGACCACCATCTACGCGGTATTGCGCACGTTCGACCACTACGGCAACCGTGACAACAAGATCCGCGCCCGCATGAAGTGGCTCGTCGACACGATGGAAGGCGGCATCGACGAATTGCGCGAGCGCATCTTCCGGGAACGCAAGTTCTTGCGCGGGGCGAGCGACTGGCCGGGCGGCATCCCCGAGTACGTACTGAAGGTCGGCGACGCGCCCGCGGGCGGCACGCCGAACGCGAGCAGCGTCGGTCCCGCCGGCGTTCCCGTCAAGCTCCTCTCGAGCGATCCGTACGAACGCTGGCAGGAAGCGAACGTGGTGCGCGGTATCGATCGCGGCACGGTGAGTGCCGTCGCGTACTCGCGACTCGGTGACATCACGGCCGACCAGTTCCGGGGCCTCGCCGACATCCAACGCGACTTCGCCCTCGATGTGCGGGTCACCAACCGTCAGAACCTGGCGCTGCGCGACCTCTCGGAGGCCGACGTGCGACCGCTCTACGACCGCCTCGCCGAGATCGGTATGGCCGATCCCGGCGCCGAGCTCGCTCGCGACGTCGTGTCGTGCCCCGGCGCCGACACGTGCAACCTCGCGGTGACCCAGTCGCGCGGTCTCGCCGGAGCTATCGGTGACGCGCTCGATGAGGCGGGTCTGGCCGAGGTCCCGGGTGTGCGCGTCAACATCTCCGGCTGCACCAACAGCTGCGGTCAGCACCACATCTCCGACATCGGGTTTTTCGGACTCGAGCGCCGCGCCCACGGACGCGCCGCTCCCGGGTACCAGATGCTGCTCGGCGGTCACCTCGGCGAGACCGAGGTGGAGTTCGGCGAGAAGGCAACGAAGGTCCCGGCCAAGAACGCAGCCGAGGCGACCGTGCGCGTCGTGCGGCGCTTCAGCGAAGAGCGTCAAGCGGGCGAGCTGTTCCAGTCCTGGCTGGCCCGATCGGGCGGGGCGAAGGCGGTCGGCGACACGCTCGCCGACCTCGACCACTTCCCCACTCCCGACCTCGGCCCCGACTTCTACGTCGACTTCGACGAGACCGGCCCGTATACGGCCGAGGTCGGCGAAGGCGAGTGCGCAGCGACATGAGCCGGCGACACACCAACGGGTGCGGGCAAGCATGAGCCTTCTCGATCCGGTCAGCGTCGGCCGGCCCCTCTTCGACATCGACCTCGCGGAGCTCGCGGCCGTTTCCGCCGAGCTCGAACCCACGTCGGCGTCGAAAGCGATCAAGTGGGCGTACGAGCGCTTCGGTACCGATATCGTCCTCGCGGCGTCGTTCCAGGATTGCGTCCTCATCGACGTCGCGGCCAAAGCCGCGCCCGGCATCGAGGTCGTGTTCCTCGACACGCAGTACCACTTCGCGGAGACGCTCTGGTACGTCGAGCGGGTGCGCGAGCGCTACGACTTGAACCTCACGGTCATGCAACCGCTCGTCTCGCCTGACGACCTCTGGCAGACCGACCCCGACGAATGCTGCGCGATGCGCAAGGTCGAGCCGCTCGCCCGAGCCCTGCGCGGCAAGCAGGCGTGGATGACCGGTTTGCGCCGAGTCGAGTCGCCGACGCGTACGAACGCGCCGATCGTGCATCTCGACGTGGGCCGTGGGATCGTCAAGGTGAATCCCCTCGCGTCTTGGACCGACACCGACGTCGCGGTCTACAAAGAGGACCATGACCTCCTCGAGCACCCGCTCGTCGCCCAGGGCTATCCGTCCATCGGTTGCTGGCCCTGCACCCGACCGGTTGCCGCGGGCGAAGACCGCCGTTCCGGACGCTGGTCGAACCAGGGCAAGATGGAATGTGGTCTCCACGGATGGCCCGAAGGTGGATCTCCCGAGGCCTTATGACCGCGCACGCGCGAACCAGTTCACGGCAAGTTTGAAGCACGGGAAGTCGAACCTCGGGAAGTTGGGATGAACCGCGTGATCTCACATCTGGACGCGCTCGAATCGGAGTCGATCCACCTGCTCCGCGAAGTCGCGGCGGAGTTCGAACGCCCGGTGCTGCTCTTTTCGGGCGGCAAGGACAGCGTCGTCATGCTGCACGCGGCGAAGAAAGCCTTCTGGCCCGCGCGACTGCCGTTCCCGGTCATGCACGTCGACACCGGTCACAACTTCTCCGAAGTGATCGAGTTCCGCGACTCCTCGGTCGAGAAGCTCGGCGTCAACCTCGTCGTCGCGTCGGTGCAGGAATCGATCGATGCCGGCCGCGTGGTCGAGGACACCGGGCCGCGCGCCTCGCGCAACCGGCTCCAGACCACCACGTTGCTCGACGCGATCGAGCAGCACGAGTTCGACGCCGTCATGGGCGGCGCCCGACGCGACGAGGAGAAGGCTCGGGCCAAGGAGCGCTTCTTCTCGTTCCGCGACGAGTTCGGACAATGGGACCCGAAGAACCAGCGGCCGGAGATCTGGTCGCTCTACAACGGGCGCCACCGCAAAGGTGAGCACATCCGGGTGTTCCCGCTCTCGAACTGGACCGAGCTCGACATCTGGCAGTACGTCGCCGCGGAGGCGATCGAATTGCCGCCGATCTACTTCGCGCACCGGCGCGAGGTGTTCCGGCGTGACGGAATGCTCATGGCGGTCACCGACTTCCTGCAGCCGAGCGCCGACGAAGAGGTCTTCGAAACAACCGTCCGCTTCCGCACCATCGGCGACGCGACCTGCACCGCCGCGGTCGCCTCGACCGCGGCGACTATCGACGACGTGATCACCGAGGTCGCGGCGTCCCGAATCACCGAGCGGGGCGCGACTCGCGCCGACGACAAGTTCTCCGAAGCAGCCATGGAAGACCGCAAACGCGAGGGTTACTTTTAGATGGAGCTCCTTCGTTTTGCCACTGCAGGCTCGGTCGACGACGGCAAGTCGACGCTCATCGGCCGTTTGCTGTACGACTCCAAGCAGATCTTCGAGGACACGCTCGAAGCGTTGGAGCACTCCACCATGCTCCGGGGCGAAGAGGGCATGAACCTTGCGCTGCTCACCGACGGGCTGCGGGCCGAGCGAGAGCAGGGGATCACGATCGACGTGGCGTACCGCTACTTCGCCACCCCTCGACGCAAGTTCATCATCGCCGACACGCCCGGGCACCTGCAGTACACGCGCAACATGGTGACGGGCGCCTCGACGGCCGACCTCGCCCTGATCCTCATCGACGCCCGGAAGGGCATCGTCGAACAGTCCCGCCGGCACGCGTTCCTCGCGTCGCTGCTCGGTGTCCCCCACCTCGTGCTCTGCGTGAACAAGATGGACCTCGTCGACTACGACCGGGCGATCTTCGAGAGCATCAAGGCCGAGTTCCGCGACTTCGCGGCCAAGCTCTCGGTCCGAGACCTGCAGTTCATTCCGATGTCGGCGCTGAACGGCGACAACGTCGTCGACCGCTCCGCGAACACACCGTGGTACGAGGGCACGTCGTTGCTGCACCACCTCGAAGAGGTGCACATCGCCTCCGACCGCAACCTGATCGACTGCCGGTTCCCCGTGCAGTACGTGATCCGCCCGCGCGACGACAAACATCACGACTACCGCGGGTACGCCGGCCAGGTGGCCAGCGGTACGTATCGCGTCGGTGACGACGTCGTCGTGCTCCCGTCGGGCTTCACGTCCACGATCGCTTCCATCGACACTGCCGACGGACCCGTCGAGGAAGCGGTCCCGCCGATGTCGGTGACGATCCGGCTCAGCGACGACCTCGACGTAAGCCGGGGCGACATGATTTGCCGCCCAAACAACCAGCCGAACATCGGCCAGGATGTCGACGCGATGCTGTGCTGGTTCGGTGAACGGGCCTCGCTCAAGCAGGGCGGCAAGTACGCGCTGAAGCAGACGTCGAAGTGGACGCGGGCGCTCGTCAAGGACCTGCACTACCGGCTCGAGATCAACACGCTGCACCGCGACGAGACCGCCGACTCGCTCTCTCTCAACGAGATCGGTCGGGTGACCCTGCGCACCACGGCGCCGCTGTTCTCCGACGACTACCGCCGCAACCGGGCGACAGGCTCTTTCATCCTCGTCGACGAGGCGAGCAACGACACGGTTGCCGCCGGGATGATCCTGTAGCGGATCCGCACGTGAGCCGGATCCGTCCCGTGTACGTAAGCCGAGTCCGTCTCGGGTAAGTAAGAATGTCGGTGTGGTCCACAACGTCGCCGCTGCGGGATTCAACGACCCGGCCGACTACGAGGCGGCGCGCCCGTCGTATCCCTCCGAGGTGGTCGCGTGGCTCGGCGAGCACCTGCACCTGGGTCCCGGGAAGCTCGTCGCCGATCTCGCCGCCGGAACGGGCAAGCTGACCCGTCTGCTCGTGCCGTCCGGCGCCGACCTCGTCGCCATCGAGCCGGTGGCCGGGATGCGCGCCACGTTTCGCTCGCTCCTGCCCGGTATCCCACTCGCAGCCGGAACCGCGGAAGCGATGCCGTTGGCGGCGTCGTCGCTCGACGCGGTGACTGTCGCCCAGGCTTGGCACTGGTTCGACCACGATCGCGCGACCGTGGAGATGGCGCGGATCCTGCGTCCGGGTGGACGGCTCGGGTTGGTCTGGAACGCGCGGGACCGGACCGAGCCGTGGGTCGACGACGTCTGGTCGATCATGGACCGGGTCGAAAAGCGTGCGCCGTGGCGCAACCACGACGAATGGCGGGACAGTACGAGCCGGCCGATGCCCGGGTTTGGCGAACTGCAGGTGGGCGAGTTCCGCCAGGTCCAACAGACAAGTCCCGAGGGCGTGGTGCAACGCGTCGCGTCGGTCAGCCACGTGGCCGTGTTGCCCGACGCCGAGCGGGACGCGGTGCTCGATGAGGTGCGCAACCTGCTCGCCACGCATCCCGCGGTCCGGGGACACGAGACCGTCGAGATCCCGTACCGGGTCGACTGTTTCTGGGCCGAACGCATCTGACGATGGCGTCGCCCACGAAGGATCGCCCGCCCGAGCCGGCCGGACCGCAGTCCGCGCCGGAAGCGCCGGAAGTGCCGGATGCCCGTCGTACGCTCCCCTTCGGTCGCCGAATCGATCTCCCCGGCCGCGGCACCACGTTCGTGCGGGAGGTCACCGGACCCGCGGATGCACCGACCCTCCTGCTGCTCCACGGCTGGGTTGCGAGCGCGGGACTGAACTGGTTCCAGACGTTCGAGCCGCTCCGCGAGCACTTCAACATCGTCGCTCCTGATCTCCGCGGCCACGCGCGCGGTCTGCGCACGCGCCGGATCTTCCGCCTCGCCGACTGCGCCGACGACTGCGCGGCGACGCTCGTCGCGCTGGGAACCGGCCCCGTGATCGCGGTCGGCTATTCCATGGGCGGTCCGATCGCCCAGCTCATGTGGCGCCGACACCGCGACCTCGTCGACGGTCTCGTGCTGTGCGCGACGAGCGCAGGTTTCGCGCCGAATCGTCTCACCCGGAACATCTACCAGGCCACCATGTTCGGCGCGACGGCGACCGCGCGACTCGCGTGGCCGTCACGATTGTTGGCGCCGGTTCCGATGGTGAAGATGCAACCGTCGACGATGCCGGCGTGGGCCGCGTCGGAGATGCGCCGGCACGATTGGCGCATGATCGTCGAGGCCGGGCACTCGATCAGTACGTACAGCGCGAGGCGCTGGATCAGCGAAGTCGACGTCCCGACCGCCGTCGTCTGCACGACCGAAGACCGCGGGGTCGCGCCGTCGTTGCAGCTCGCGCTCGCCGCCGCGATCCGGGAGGCGACGGTCTACTCAGTCGCCGACGGGCATCTCGCCTGTGCCAACGCTCGCTTCGCCGAGCCCCTGGTCGCGGCGTGCCTCGACGTCGCCGCCCGCGTCGCCTGACTCCGGCGCCTCGCCCTCGCCGGCCCGGGCGGCCATGACCTCGGCATACCAGCGCGGTCGCTCCCGGCGCGCCCACTGCTCGGGAACCCAGCCCCGCACCATCGAGCGCAGCGAGTCGCCGTCGGACACGGCGAACATGATGTGACCGGCGATCACGACGAGCAGGGTGATGAAGGTCCAGTCGTGGACGAACGTGGCACCCGTCCGCCAGCTGTCGGGAAAAGGCTTGAACCAACGCATGATCGAACCGGTTCCGAGCATCAACACGATCGCGGCGCCGACGAAGATCGCGTTGAGCTTCTGACCGGGATTGAACTTGCCGAGTTGCACGGTTGCCCGTTTGCGCCGTGACCACCATCGCCGGTCGTCGACCGTCCACCGGTTGATCCGTGACACGTCCCGCCGCAACTGGCGCCCCGACGGCAGGAACAGCCCGATCAACAGCGGGACCGGGAGCAACAAGCCGGAGTACACGTGGATCGTCTTGACCGTGTGGCGGTGCGCGACGATCGTCGACAGTGGCGCAAAGTACAACGACGCGCCCGTGCCCAACAGCACCAGGAACAATGTTGCGTTCGTCCAGTGCACGACCCGTTCGACGCGATCGAAACGAGGGAAGTGGCGTGCCGGCGCGCTCACGACGAAGTGGGCCGGTCGTCGCGGCCGTTGCTCCGGCCGACCCAACCGTCGACGTCGTACCCGTTTTCTTCCCAGTAGCCGGGGATCACGTGATCAACAACCTCGATCCCGCTCAACCACTTGCACGACTTGTAGCCGTACATCGGCGCGACGTAGAGGCGGGCGGGCCCACCGTGGTCACTACTGAGCGGCTTACCTTCGAGGTCGTACGCGACGATGACGTCGTCGCGACGGCCCTGATCCATCGTCAGACTTTCCGTGTACGCGCCGTCGAACGACGTGAAGCGCAGCGCGGTCCCGCTCGATTTCACGCCGGCGCGGTCGAGGAGGTCGGCGAGCTTCACGCCAGTCCAGTGCGTGTCCGGCACCCGCCAACCGGTGACACATTGGAAATCCTTCGTGAGCATCGTCGGTGGCATCGCAAGCAATTCGTCGTACGTGAGCGTGAGCGGTGTGTCGACGAGGCCGGTGACGGTCAGGCGGTAGTCCTGCGGCGCGCGCTTCGGGAAGCCGCTCGTGATCGTGTAGTAGCGGAAGTGGTCGCCGAGCGGGAGCAGCGTCGAAAGCCCCGTCGGATCCGACTTGGGGACGATGCCGGCGAGGAAGTCCGACACCTTGGCGCCGAACACCACTCCGAGCGCACCGGCTCCGACGAGTCCGAGGAACACCCGGCGCCCGATCGGCGAACCTGCTTCTGTCACAGATCGAGGATACGGCCGGACTTCGCTACGCCTTCGGCGGCTGGGGCCGGATCACTCGGCAATTTCGCGAATCTTGAGAATCTTCTCCGAAGAGTGATTCGCGTCGACGCCCTGAATCTGCAACAACTCGTCGCGTGCGGCCTCGGCCATCGCGGCTGCGTTCGGATCCGCGGCCGCGAGCCGGGCCTCGATGCCCTCGGCCATGATCTTCTCGGCCTCGTCGATGAGCGCAGCGACCATCTCGGCCTCGGGCACGACCCGGACGACCTGACCCTTCACGAACAGGTGTCCTTTACCCCGGCCCGCGGCGATGCCGAGATCGGCTTCGCGTGCCTCGCCGGGACCGTTCACGACGCAGCCCATCACCGCGACCTGGAGCGGGATGTTGCGCGCCTCGAGCGCGGCCTGCGCCTCGGTCGCGACCCGGATGACATCGACCTCGGCCCGCCCGCACGACGGGCACGCGATGAGGTCGAGACCTTTGCGCTCCCGCAGCCCGAGCGTCTCCAGGAGCGTGCGCCCGGCCTTCGCCTCTTCGACCGGATCGGCGGTGAGCGAGAACCGGATCGTGTCGCCGATGCCTTCGGCGAGCAGCGTCGCGATCCCGGCGACGCCCTTGATCAGTCCCTGCGGCAACACACCGGCTTCGGTGACGCCGAGGTGCAACGGATGGTCGGTCGTCTCCGACAGCAGGCGGTACGCGTCGATCATCAACGGCACGCTCGACGCCTTCACCGAGATCTTCACGTCGTCGAAATCGACCTCGCGGAAGAGATCGAGCTCGTGCATCGCGGACGCGACCATCGCCTCGGCGGTGATGCCGCCGTGCTGTTCGGCCATTGCGGGATCGAGCGAGCCCGCGTTCACACCGATGCGGATGGGAACGCCGCGCGCTTTGGCCTCGGTGGCGACGAGCTTGATGTGCTCGGCCTTGCGGATGTTGCCCGGATTCAAGCGGAGCGCGTGCACCCCGGCCTCGAGCGCTCCCAACGCGAGCTTGTACTGGAAATGGATGTCGGCGACGATCGGCACCGGCGAACGCGGAACGATCTGGGCCAGCGCCTCCGCGGCCTCTTCCTCGTTGCAGGTGCAGCGCACGATGTCGCAGCCGGCCGAGGCGAGCGCGTAGATCTGGGCGAGGGTGCCATCGACGTCGGCGGTCTTCGTGGTGGTCATCGACTGGATCGACACCGGGGCGTCGCCGCCCACCGCCACCCGACCGACCATCAGCTGACGAGTTCGACGACGAGGAGTCACACCGTCAGCCTAAGACGGTTCCCGACCGGCCACCGACCCGCGCACCAAAGCTTCACTTCGACGTGGAGCGGCTCTGGCTGGGCGGCCTCTCGAACAGCAAGGGATCGCTGTTCTCAGAACGGGTTGGCGACCGGGTGGGTGATGTCGAGGAACAGGCTCGACAAGAAGATGAACCCGAGCACCGCCACCACCGCCACCGTGATCGGCATCAGCTTGGCCGCATCGACCCTGACCTTTTTGCGCCGCACGGTCGAAGCCACGTTCTCGTAGAGCGCGATTGCGATATGACCCCCGTCGAACGGGAGCAACGGGAGCAGGTTGAAGAGCCCGACGAAGATGTTGATGGCGAGCAGGAGGCCGAACACGCTCACCCAACCGGCCTTGACCGCGTCGCTGGCCAACGCGCCGACCCCCGCGGGCGACACGAAGCGCTTCGACTGGTCGGTGTGGGCGCTGTTGTCACCGGTGAGGATCCGAAAGTAGTTCGAGATCCCGGACGGCGAGAACATGGTGCCGATCGCCTTGATCGACGCCCACCCGACGTCGGCAACCTGTTTCGGCGCCTGCACCAGCGAGGTGACGAAGCCCGGGCGCGGGACCACCGACTCGGGGGCAACTCCGGCGACCACACGCTTCACCGCGGCGTCGGTGCTCTCCTCGAGCGTCACCGCGATGAGGAGGTTCTCGTTGGCGCGCTTCACGACGAAGTTCACGATCTGGCCCGCCCGGGCCGGCGCCTGCGGCGGGTTGATCAGCGACTGCACCTGCTCCCAGCTGGTGACCTGGGTGCCGTTGATCGACTCGATCGTGTCCCCGGCCTTCAGCCCCGCGCTTGCGGCGCCCTGCGTCGTCTGGGCCAACGTCGTCACGGCCCGTTGGTTGCGATAGTCGCCGGCGAAGAACAGGACCGCGAACATCAGGATCAGTGCGATGACGAAGTGGACGGCCGGACCGGCCGCGGCCACGAGCACCTTCGGCCCGGTGGCCTTGTTCCGATACGCACGGGGCTCGTCCTCGGGCGCGACCTCTTCGAGGTTGGTCATCCCGATGATCCGGCAGTACCCGCCGAGCGGAACGGCCTTTACGCCGTATTCGGTCTCGCCCCGGGTGAACGACCAGAGCCGGGGACCGAAACCGACGAAGAACTCCGTCACCTTCATGCCGGTCTTCTTGGCCGCGAGGAAGTGCCCGAGCTCGTGCAGCATGATCATCACGACCAGCGCCACGATGACGGCGACCACCGCCGCCTGGCGGGGATAGAACACCGCGCCGAGCACGAGGACCGCGAGTACGACCACGGTGGTGCCGACGGTCCGTCGAGGGTCGACCTCGACGTCTTCGAACGGATCGCTGACCCTCACACGACACCCCTGGCAAGAACGAGTTCCGCGGCCTGTTCCCGGGCGCGGCGGTCGGCTTCGAGCACGTCGCCAATTTCATCGGCGGTTCCGGTGCCCGCGTTCAGCACTTCCGCGACGACCGCCGCGATCTCGGTCCATTGGATGCGCCCATCGAGAAACGCCTCGACCGCGACCTCGTTGGCCGCCGACAAGACCGCAGGCGCCGTGCCCCCGGCCCGTCCCGCCTCGAAGGCGAGCGCCAGGCACGGGAACGTCTCCAGGTCGGGGACCTCGAAGTCGAGGTGGCCGATCGTCGACCAGTCGATCGCGCCGTACGCGGGTGCGAGCCGGTTGGGCGCACCGAGCGCCAACGCGATCGGCAGGCGCATGTCGGGCATCGACAGCTGCGCAATCGTGGCGCCGTCGCAGAACTCGACCATGCTGTGCACGATCGACTGCGGGTGGACGACCACGTCGATCCGATCGAACCCGACGCCGAACAGCTCGTTGGCCTCGATCACCTCGAGGCCCTTGTTCATCAGGGTCGAGCTGTCGACAGTGATCTTGGCGCCCATGCTCCAGGTGGGATGGGCGAGGGCGTCGGCGATCGTGACCGCGCGGAGCTGGTCGCGCGTCCGGCCCCGGAAGGGGCCACCGCTCGCGGTCAACACGATGCGGGCGACCTCCGAGAGCCGTCCCGACCGCAGGCACTGCCAGATGGCCGAGTGCTCCGAATCGACGGGGATGATCTCGCCCCCGCCTGCGGCCCGCGCCTTGGCCACGACGGGTCCGGCGGCGATGAGGCTCTCCTTGTTGGCGAGCGCGAGACGCTTGCCCGCGTGCAATGCCGCCAGCGTCGCCGGCAACGCCGCGAACCCGACCACGGCATTGAGCACGACGTCGACCTCGGGCAGCGCCGCGAGCCGGGCGAGCACTTCGGGATCGTCGGCGCAGGCGCGCACGTTGTCGGCGGGGACCGAGAACTCCGCAGCCTGCGCGGCCAAGAGATCCGAGCTTCGCCCGGCGGCGAGGGCGACGACGCGGTACTCGTCGCGGTGGTGCGACAGCACGTCGAGAGCCTGGGTACCGATCGATCCGGTCGATCCGAGGATGGCAACGCCGCGCGTCATGCCCCGAGGTTAGGGGGCCGGGCGCCGGATGAGAGTCCGGGGTCAGCCGAGCTTGAGGGAGATCGCGAGGTAGTACGCGATCGGCAGGCAGAAGAGCAGGCCGTCGAATCGGTCGAGAACGCCCCCGTGGCCCGGGAGCAACGTTCCGAAGTCCTTGAGCCCGAGGTCGCGCTTGATCATCGACTCGCACAGGTCACCGAGGAACGCGCCGCCCGCCACCAGCAGGCCGAGGATCCAGCCGCTGTAGTGGAGATTCCACGGCGTGATGTGCCCGATGACGATCCCGCCGACGAGCACCGATGCCGCCATCCCCGCGAGCGTGCCCTGCACGCTCTTGTTGGGCGAGATGCGCGGCGCGATCGGGGTCCGCCCGAACTGTGAACCGACGAAGAACCCGAGCACGTCGTACGCGATCGTGCACGACGCCACGCCGATGATGAGGCCGACGCCGTGGCGTTCGCCGAGCAGCAGACCCGCGAATCCACCGAGGCCCCCGATCCAGGCGAAGCCGAGGACGGTGGTCGCGATACCGAGGAGCGGCCGACCGGGGGTGACCTCCCACAAAAACCACAGCATCGAGACGACGACGACGAGGCCGAAATAGATCGGGTACGCGCCCGAGCCGTAATGCTTGACCGCGAGCGGGAGCGTCGCGCAGGCCACGAGGCCGAGCAGGGTCGCCGAGCGAAAGCCCTTCGTCCGCAGCGCATTGCTGAACTCGATCGACGCGATACCGATGATCACGGCTGCGAACAACGCGGTGGTCGTTCGGCCGACGCTGAACGACACGAATGCGATAACGACGATCGCGAGTGCGGTCATGATCGCCGTCGGGAGGTCGCGCTCCGAGGGCCCGCCGCCGCTCAACTCTTCGGACAGCGACGGACGCCGGCTCACGCGCGGGGTCGGGATCGGCGCCGCCGCCCGGGCCGACGGTGTGAGCACCGCCTCGGGCGCGGCGCGCCGCTCGCGCGTTGCGCGCGGCAAACGCCGGCGCCGCTGGGCGAGGGCTTCGGCGAAGGCCTCGTCCTCGTCGACGGGCTCGGCCTCGGAGAGCGCTCCGAGACGTTCCTGCTCGTCGCCGCTCAGGTCGTCACCGAAATCGGCGTCGGCCCAATCGGAACCTTCGGCCCGAAAGCGGGGACTGCTGCCGGTGATCGGCGCCCAGGCGTCGAGCAGCTCGTCGTCGAGCGCGTGCTCGCCGGTGTCGTCGGCCAGGATCGCGGGGACGGCGCCGGTCGGCGGTTCCGTCCAGTGCGGGAGCGGCGGGACCTCGCCGACCGACGTTTCCGTGGCTACGGGGCGGTTGGGTTCCGGCTCGCGTTCGGATCCGGGTTCGTCGGCTCCGGTGACGATCGGGACAGCAGCGCGCTGGGTGAAGCTCGAGCGGGTCTCGGGCTCCTCGGCGATGGCGGCGAGATCGAGCGCGCCGGTGTCCTCGTCGCGAGAATCATCGCGAGCGCTGTCGTCCCGGGCGGGAGTCTCCTTCGCACCCAATATCCGGACCCCCTCGACGGGCGTCACGGTGGCACGGTCCGATTCGTTTCGGTCCCTCACGTCATCCTCCCAGGGCCTCGCCAGGCTAGGGGCTGACCCGCGCGGACCGCATCTCGGCCCCGCAAACCGCCCGCAGCGCAGCCATCACACCTCGAGCAGCTCTTTTTCCTTGTGCCCGACCAGCGTGTCGATCTCGGCGACCACGTCGTGGGTGAGCTTCTCCAGCTCCTTTTCGATCCGGGCAAGCTCGTCGTCGGAGATGTGGCCGTCCTTGGCCTGGTGTTCGAGCTCCTGGCGGATGCTGCGCCGCACGTTGCGTACCGCGACGCGGCCGTCCTCCGCCATCTTCTTCACGACCTTCACGAGCTCCTTGCGCCGGTCGGTGGTCAGCTCCGGGAACGTGAGCCGGATCACCACACCGTCGTTGCTCGGGTTCACGCCCAGGTCGCTCGACTGGATCGCCTTCTCGATGGCCTTCAACGCGCCTTTGTCGTAAGGCGCGACCACGAGCACGCGCGCTTCGGGCACCGAGAAGCCCGCGAGCTGTTGGAGCGGGACTTCGGAGCCGTAGTAGTCGACCTTGAGCTTCTCGACGAGCACCGGCGCGGCCCGTCCGGTGCGGACGCTGCCGAACTGGTCCTGCAGATGGTCGACAATCTTGTGCATCTTGTCGCCGGCCTCGTCGCCCTTCGCGCTCACTTGGACTCCTTCGGATAGACCAGCGTGCCGATCTGTTCACCAGTGAGCGCTTTCGTGATGTTTCCGGGCGACATCACGTCGAACACGATGATCGGCAACGAGTTGTCCATGCAGAACGTGATCGCGGTCGAGTCCATGACCTGCAGGCCGCGCGTGAGCACGTCGAAGTGGCTCAGCGCATCGATCTTCACGGCAGTGGGATCGAGGCGCGGATCCGCGCTGTACACACCGTCGACTCCGGAGTGCGTGCCCTTCAGCACCGCTTCGGCGCCGATCTCGGCCGCGCGCAACGCGGCCGTCGTGTCGGTTGTGAAATAGGGGTTGCCGTTGCCGGCCGCGAAGATCACGAGGCGGCCCTTTTCGAGGTGACGGATCGCCCGCAACGGGATGTAAGGCTCGGCGACCTGTGCCATCGTGATCGCGGTCTGGACCCTCGTGGGTTGACCCATCGACTCGAGCGCGTCCTGCAACGCGAGGGCATTGATGACGGTGGCGAGCATCCCCATGTAGTCGGCGCGAGCGCGGTCCATGCCGCGGGTCGCTCCGGTGAGCCCGCGAAAGATGTTCCCACCGCCGACGACGATCGCGATCTCGACACCGAGATCGGCGCGGGCCTTGGTGACCTCTTCGGCGATGCGCTGGACGACCACGGCGTCGATGCCGAAACCGATCTTCTGGTCGGCAAACGCCTCACCCGAGAGCTTCAGCACGACCCGGTGGTACCGGCTCGTGGTCATCGGCAACTCCTCTCGTGTGGATCCGGCGGACTTTCGAGCGGCTTCGGCTATTCCTCGCCGATCTTCACCCGGGCGAAGCCGCGGACATGCGCTTCGCCACCGAGCGACTTCACGACGGCGTCGATCGTCTGCTTGTTGTCCTTGACGAACGACTGCTCGAGGAGCACGACGGTCTTGTAGAAACCGTTGAGCTTGCCTTCGATGATCTTCGGCCACGCCTGCTCGGGCTTGCCCTCTTCGCGGGTCTGGACCTCGTAGATGTCGCGCTCACGCGCCACGTCGGCGGCCGGGACCTCGTCGCGGGTGACGTAGCGGGGTGCGGCACTGGCGATGTGCAACGCGATGCCGTGGGCGACGGCGCGCGCGTTGGCGTTCGTGCGGTCGACGCCACCGAGCTCGATGATCACACCGACGGTTCCGCGCTCGTTCTGGATGTGCTTGTAGCCGTCGAGCAGGCCGTCGGTGGAGGCGAACCGGGACACGCGGCCGAGTTCGATCTTCTCGCCGAGCGTGCCGGAGAGTCCCTTGACGTAGTCGTCGACCGTCTCACCGTTGATCGTCTTCGCGCCGATCTCGGTGTCGCCGTCGTCCACGACAAGGCGGGTGAGCGCCGCCAGCGACTGGCCGAACCCGTCACCTTTGGCGACGAAGTCGGTCTCGCAATTCAGCTCCACGACCGCGGCGACGTCGTCGGTGACGAGCACTTCGATCGCGCCCTGATCGGCCGCACGGCCGCTGCGCTTGGCCGCGCCCGCAATGCCCTTCTCCCGCAGCCAGTCCTTGGCCCGTTCGAAGTCGCCGTCGTTGTCGAGCAACGCCTTCTTGCAATCCATCATCCCCGCGCCCGTCATCTTGCGGAGCGCGGCAACGTCCTTGGCGGCAATCTCGGCCATCGCTCAGCCCTCGGTCGTGGTGTCGTCCGGTGCGGCGCCGGCGGCCGGAGCCTCGGGTGCCGGAGCCTCCGCAGCCGGCGTCGTCTCGGCAGTAGGCGTCGTCTCCGCAGTAGGCGCCGTCTCCGCAGTAGGCGCCGTCTCCGCAGTAGGCGCCGTCTCCGCAGTAGGCGCCGTCTCCGCAGTAGGCGCCGTCTCCGCAGTAGGCGCCGTCTCCGCAGTAGGCGCCGTCT
>JBBSFB010000062.1:0-22810 GCA_038239145.1 Acidimicrobiia bacterium | reverse complement strand
GCGTACACGCCGGTGGTAGATGATCTCTGCTGGGGTCACGGTGATGGGCTCCTCTGGATCTGTGGAAGGAACCACAGGGTCCATCACCGCCCCCACCAAGTGGGGGACCTGCAACCTCAACACCCGGACAGAAAGCACTAGAGAGCTTGGTCGTCGGACGTGGCGAACGCCGACTCGCCCCCGCGCAGAAGGTTCTTCAACACCTTGCCCGCCGGATTGCGCGGCAAAGGTTCATTCCGCAACTCGACGTACTCCGGGACCTTGAAGTCGGCCAGCCGCACGCGACAGAACGCACGCAGCTCTTCCTCAGTCGCATCGGAACCGTCGCGAAGCTGCACGACGGCCTTGACCTCTTCGCCGAGCGTCTTGTGCGCGACGCCGACGACAGCGGCATCCACGACATCCGGATGATCGAACAACACGTTCTCGATCTCCACGCAGTACACGTTCTCGCCGGCCCGGATGATCATGTCCTTGGCCCGGTCGACCAGGAACAAGAAGCCGTCGGGATCGAGGTATCCGATGTCGCCCGAGTGGAACCAGCCGTCGGTGAACGCGGCTTCGTTGGCCTCGGGCCGGCGCCAATAGCCGTGCGCCATGACCGTCGGGCCCTTCAGCCAGATCTCGCCCCGTTCGCCGGGTGGCGCGTCGTGACCCTGATCGTCGACCACTCTCAGCTCGACTGTCGGCGCGGCGCGCCCGACCGATCCCGGGTGTGCGAAGTAGTCGTCGCCGCCGTGCGCGGTCGCGACCGAAGCCGTCTCGGTGAGTCCGTACGCGGTGGTGAGCGTCTTGCGCATGTGCGGGAACACCTGCTCGATGCGCTCGACCAGCTCCGGCGGCGCGGGCGCGCCTCCGTACGACGCGCGCTTCACCGACGTCAGGTCGTACTTCTCGAGGTTCGGTGACTCGAGGATCCTCCACATGACCGTCGGGACCCCACCGATCGACGTGACCTGCTCGCGCTCGATGGTCTCCATCGCGACGTCGGGATCGAAGCGACCGACGGGCATCAACACGACCTTGGCGCCCGTCGCGTACGCGAGCGTCATCGTCGACAGGCAGCCAGTCACGTGGAAGAGCGGCACTACCAGGAGGTTGGCCGTCTGGATCCCGGCCGCGGCCTCCGGCGGTGGCGTGCCCCGCATCGCCTGGGACACCCCCATGACGATGATGTTCTGCACGTTCGCGATCGCCTGGCGGTGCGAGACCGTGGCGCCCTTCGGCTTCCCCGTGGTCCCCGACGTGTAGAGGATCGCGAGGATGTCGTCCTCATCAATTGGCGAATCGGGCATGCCCGGGTCGTCTTCGCGGTCGACGAGCTCCGAGAACGACCGGGTCGGCGCCTCGGCGGGCCCGTCGATGACGAAGACGTGCTCGAGCCGTGACAGCGCGGCGAGGCGATCGCGCACGACTGCGAGGCGACGGGCGTCGGCGATCAACACCTTGGCGCCGGAGTCGTCGAGCCCGAACTCGAGCTCCTCGGCCTTCCACCACGCGTTCAGAGGGACGAGCGTGGCTCCGAGGATGGCGCACGCCCACCAGGTGACCACCCACTCGGGAACGTTCGCGCAGACCAGCGCGACACGATCGCCGCGCCCGATGCCGAGCTCCGCCAGCGCCGCCGCGAGCTTGCGGGCGAGGAGGTCGTGCTCCCCGTAGGTGAGGCGGCGTTTGGCCTGGACGAGCCAGTCGACGTCCACGCGCACGACGTTCTGCGCCATCAGCTCACGCAGCGACTTCATGCGCGACTTGTAGACCTGCATCGGAAGCCCGACGACGTCCTCGACGACGATCTCGAACGCGCCACCGGCGCCCGTCAACTGGGCGATCGGATCGACCGGGGGATCGACCGAGGTCACGCGTATTCCTCTTGCACGACGTCGAAGGAGAGCAGATCGCTCCCGGTGCTGACCGGTCCCTTCTCGGTGTGCTGGGCGTGGCCCTGACCGAACGCCTGGCTGTTGAGCCACCGTTCGAAGTCCTCGGTGGAGCGCCAACGTGTGTACACGTAGAAGACGTCCTTGCCGTCGGTCGGCCGCAACAGCTCGAACGCTTCGAAGCCCTCCATCTTGGAGACTTCGCCGGCGCGGTTGGCAAACCGCTCGACGATCTGGTCGGCCCGCTCGGGCGGGACAGTGATGGCGTTGATACGTACTACGGACATATGGGCATTGTCGCGGCCCGGCGCGTCCGCCGCCCACTCGGCCCGTACCCCACCGGCATCGAACCGGTGACGTGGGGGGCTATTCGCCGGGCTGCTGACGGAGGAACAGCTCGATCTCGGAGACGAGATCGTCGGCCGATGCCCCTTGCTCACGGTCGATGCGGTCGACCACCTCCTGCACTTCGGGCCGGGTCGCGAGGCCGGCGTCGACGCGGTTCGCGTAAGCGTCGCACCGGGCGTCGAGCGGACTCAGGTCGAGCTCGAGCCGGCCGATCTCGGCGAGACGGCGTAGGAGCGCGCGCACGGCCGGCGGTGACGGCGAACCCGAGACGTACTGCGGGACCTGGGCCCAGAGGCCGGCACTGCGGACGTCGGCGTCGCCCAAGGCGCGCTGCACGATCGTCTGCAGTCCCGTGGGCCCGCCGTAAGCCATGCGCAACGGTGCGATCTCCTGGGCCAGGGAATGATGCGTGGCGGTGGCCAGAACGGGGACCGGGCGCCGGTGCGAAACCAGCGACGGCATACCCGCCACGGTGCATGCGTCGCGTACGCGCAGGGTACGGGCGACCTCGACGATCGCGGTCGAGATGCTCGGCCAGCGCAGCGACGGCTCCGGTCCAGAGACGATCACGACGTCGCGTCCCAACGTGCCCGCCACGAACGTGATCTCGGGCCAGTCGATGACGCGGCCGCCCTGTTCGTCGGACCACCGAGCGTTCGGCCGGGTCTGCTGCAGGTCCATGTGGTCGGTGAGATCGATGGCCGTGAACTGGTCGGGGCCGACGATTTGTTCCTGAAGCGCGGCGACGGTCCCGGCTCCGGCCATGCCCGCGTCGACCCAACCCGACAGCGAGATCACCATCAGCGGTTCTCGCAACTCCGGCCAACGCTCGACGTTCAGCACACTTAGCATGGTACGGCGGCATCGCACCGCCGCTGTCGTTCGCGGCGAGCATCCGGCTTCGGGCGGCTAGGTTCCGCGCGCATGCAGCTACGGATCTTCACCGAGCCTCAGCAGGGTGCCACGTACGACCAATTGCTGGCTGTGGCGCAGGGAGCGGAGCGCCTCGGCTTCGACGCGTTCTTCCGATCCGACCACTACCAGCGCATCGGCGAGGGTGCTCCGGGACCCGGCTCGACCGACGCCTGGATGACGCTGGCCGCCATCGCCCGGGAAACCAAACGGATCCGGCTCGGCACCCTCGTCACGCCGGTGACCTTCCGGTTCCCTGGCCCGCTCGCCATCCAGGTCGCTCAGGCCGACGCCATGCGCGGCGGCCGGGTGGAGCTCGGGCTCGGCGCGGGCTGGTACGACGGCGAGCACGCGTCATACGGGATCCCCTTCCCCGACACCGGCACGCGCTTCGGAATGCTCGAGGAGCAGCTCGAGATCGTCACCGGGTTGTGGGGCACGCCGGTCGGCGAGACGTACTCGTTCTCGGGCAAGCACCATGCGATCGTCGACTCTCCCGCCCTGCCGAAACCGGTGCAACAGCCCGGGCCGCCGATCGTGATGGGAGGCTGGGGTACGAAACGCACGCCCCGGCTTGCGGCGCGCTTCGCGGCGGAGTTCAACATGCCGTTCGCGCCGGTGTCGTACTTCCGTGAGGGTTGCGATCATGTACGCGCCGCGTGCGAAACCATCGGCCGAGATCCCGCGACGATGAAATTCACCGTCGCGACCGTCGTGTGTACCGGTCGCAACGAGCAGGAGATCTCCCGGCGCGCGATCGCGAGCGGACAGGATCCCGATCAGGTGCGCGCCGCCGGCGCAGCCGGCACGCCCGACGAGGTGGTCGAGCGGATCCTCGAGTACGGCCGTGAAGGCGCGGAGACGGTGTACCTGCAGTACCACACGCTCGACGAGCCTGATCACCTCGAGCTGATCGGTACGGAGGTCCTGTCGAGGATCGGCGCGGGCTCGTGAGCGTGCGCTTCGGGGTGCACACCGGGTTGCAACACACGTCGATCGACGAGCTACAGGTGCTGTGGTGCCGGATCGAAGAGCTCGACTTCGACTGGATCTCGATCTGGGACCATTTCTACGCGGCCGACGCGACCGGCGATCCCCACTGTCTCGAAGCGATCACCGCGCACACCGCGTTGGCGGCCACGACCCGGCGGGTCACGTGCGGTTCGCTCGTCTACTCCGCCGGCTACCGCCATCCCGCCGTGCTCGCGAACGCGATGGCCACCCTCGACCAGGTCGGTCACGGACGCATCGTGCTCGGGCTCGGCGGTGGTTGGCTTCGCAACGAGTACGACGCGTACGGCCTCCACTACGGATCGGCCGGCGAACGGCTCCGCATGCTCGAGGAGTACGTGCAGTGCGTCCGGGGCATGCTCACGCAGGACCGCACGACATTCGACGGAGAGTTCTTCCACCTGCGCGACGCGCAGTGCGAACCGAAGCCGGTGCAGCCGCGCCTCCCCATCTGGATCGGTGGTGGCGGAGAGAAAGTGACTCTGCGCATCGCCGCTCGGCACGCCGACGGCTGGAACGTGCCGTTCATCGCACCCAACGTATGGGCGCACAAGGCGGCTGTGCTCGACGCACACTGTGAAAGGCTCGGGCGCGACCCAGCCGAGATCACGAAGACGGTGAACGTCGGTATGGCGTTCACCGAGGATGAGTTGACCCGGCAGTTCGGACCGCTGTCGGAGGCGTTCCGGCCCGGGATGCTGTCCGGCAGCCTCCAGGAGATGGTCGACAAGGTCGGCGCCTACGTCGACGCGGGTGCTTCCTACATCATCCTCGCGTTGCGTGCTCCGTTCGATCGCGACGGCCTCGAACGCTTCGCGGCCGAGGTCATACCGGCTGTTCGCGCCTGACGCGCCAATATTGGGCGATGCCGGGACCGGGTGGTGAGCTGCGCTTCGATCCGCTGACGCACGAGTGGGTCAACATCGTCGACGGTCGCCAGGCGCGACCCAACCTCCCGACCCGCGAGTGCCCCTTCTGTATCGGAGGCCTCGAAGCCCCGGACCCGTACGAGCTGCGCTGGTTCCCGAACCGCTGGCCCGCGCTCGCGCCGGGCGACCCCGTTGACTTCGCCGACGCGACTGCGTCGGGGACCACGTCGGTCTCCGCGGCCGGCGCGTGCGAGGTCGTGCTCTTCTCCCCCGATCACCACCAGTCGCTGGCGACGCTGCCGTGCGCGCAGGTGCGCAAGGTGATCGATCTCTGGGCCGAGCGCACAACCGAGCTCCTCGCTCGACCCGAGGTCGAGTACGTCCTCGTGTTCGAGAATCGAGGTCGCGAGGTGGGCGCGACGATCGACCATCCCCACGGTCAGATCTATGCATATCCGTTCGTCCCGCCCGTCCCCGAGCGCGAGGCCGCGATCGCACGCGAGCACGGGTGCGGAGTGTGCGCAGAGCTCGAGTCGGAGTCAGTCGCAAGAACGCGCGTCGTGACGACGCACGGCGATTGGGTGGCGTGGGTCCCGTTCGCGTCGGGATATTCGTACGGGATGCGCATCGCGTCGCGCGCGCACCACGGATCGTTGGCCGACCTCGACGATGCCGGACGCGACGATCTCGCCACCATCCTCACCGACGCCCTAGCGCGCTACGACCGATTGTGGGCGCCGCCCGACCCCTCGTACCGGTTCCCGTATCTCCTCTGGTTCCACCAGGCGCCGGCGACCGATGGCGACGAATGGCACCTGCACGCGCACATTGCGCCTCCCCTCCGGGCGGCCGGCGTGGCCCGGTACCTCGCGTCGAGCGAGGTCGGCAGCGGGATGCTCTCGAATCCCGTGGTCCCCGAAGCGGCCGCCCGGGCACTCCGGGACGCGCGAGCACCCGCGTGACGAGCCCGGGAACCCCCTCCCGCACGTACCGGGCGCCGGGCCGGGTCAACCTGATCGGCGGCCAAGTCGACTATCACGAAGGTTGGGTCGTGTCGCTCGCGATCGACCGTGACGTGGTGGTTCGCGCGACCCCACGCCGCGACGGGCGCGTCGTCGCCCGCTCCTCCGACTTCGACGCCGTCGTCGAGATCGCCGCCGACGGACGCGACGATCCCCCCGCGACCCGCCCGGACTGGGGTCGTGTCGTCGCGGGCGTCGCTCGCGTCCTCGCCGACCTCGGTCGAGACCCGGTCGGCCTCGACCTCGATATCACGTCGACCGTCCCCGTAGGTGCAGGCCTCTCGTCGAGTGCGGCGTTCGAGGTTGCGTGCGCGCTCGCACTCGCGGACGCGGCCGGGCTCGACCTCGACGGGACCCCGCTCGCGCTGGCGGCGCAACGGGCCGAGCATGCGGCGACCGGCGTGCCGTGTGGCGTGCAGGATCAGATGACATCGGTGCACGGACGCATCGATCACGCCGTCTTCCTCGATTGCCGGACGCTCGAAGTCGAGCACGTTCGGGTGCCACCGGAGCTCGGTGTTGTCGTAGTGCATACGGGAGTGGCCCGCACGCTCGAAGGCTCGCCCTACGCGCAGCGTCGTGCCGAGAGCGAGGCGGTCGCGAGCGGGCTCGGTCTGCGTGTACTGAGGGACGCGACGATCGACCAGGTTCGCGACCTCCCCCGCGGCCGCCACGCGGTCACCGAGATGACACGCGTTCGCGAGTTCGCCGACGCGTTGCGTACCGGCGACCTGGCCGCGCTCGGTCCGCTGATGTCGGCGAGTCACGCATCGTCGCGCGACGACATGCAGGTCTCGATCGGAGAGCTCGACGAGCTCGCCGACTCACTCGTCGATGCCGGCGCGTTCGGGGCCCGGCTCACCGGTGCGGGTTTCGGCGGCTGCGTCGTCGCGATCGGGCCGGCCGATCGAGTCGAGACCATCGCGGCGGTCGGCTCCGAGCGCTACCGCAACCGGACCGGGCGCGAGCCGACGGGGTGGGTCGTCCGCGCGTCGGCCGGGGCCGGCCGGGGCGCGTAGCCCGACTCAGCGACCGGGGCGGTTGGAGGGCCGGGGCCGGAACGAACCCTGCAGCTCGGCCGGCTCGAAGCCGGGAACGGGTGCACCCGTAGCAAAGCGGTAGAGCGCGGTCTGGAAGATCCCGGTGAGGGTCGTCGATACCAGCAACACGATCGCGGCCCACACGACGAAGAGGCCGATGCCGAGGATCGCGACCGGTCCCCCGATCGCGAGGAACAAGACGAGCGGGACGGCGCCGACGAGCAGGGCGACCAGACCGATCAGCCCGATGCCCGCGTTCGTCATCAGGTTTTCGCCCCAAGTCGTCTTGAACAACGTGCCCGAGCGCTTCACCGCGGCGATGGGACCGAGGCCCTCGAAGACGAGTACCGGCAGGACCAGGAACGTGACGACCGACCAGGCGACGCCCGCGAGGCTCCCCACGACGCGGCCGATGATTCCGCCCCGCTGTTCGACGGCGCGCAACACGACCGAGACGGTCGCGCTCACGATCGCCCACGGGAGCAGCACGTGGGAGCGAGCCCGAGCCGCCTGGATGGCTTCGGAGATCGTGACCGGCTCACCCTGGAAACGACTGTTCGCGGCGTACACGAGCGCGGCGTTGAAGAACACCACGATGAAAGTGAGCGCAACGCTCCCGAGGAATGCGAGGATCCATACGAGCGGCTTCGATCCCGAGTAGCCGCCGCTGCCGTCGCGGGCGATGAGCCCGATCGGCAGGAGCACGACGAGCGCGACCACGAGGGTCGTGAGCAGTGAGAGCAGCGGCAGCATCGTGAGGTGCTTGTCTTCGCGCAAGACCTTCCACGACGACTTCGCCAGCGCGATCGAATTCTGAAACCGGCCCATCTGCCCTCCGAGGCTGCGTGGCTCCAGGATACCGGCCGGGAACGCCGTACATTTTCAGGGTGTTCGTTGTGCGGGCCCCCGGCCGCGTGAACCTGATCGGTGACCACACCGACTACCAGGGCGGCTTCTGCATGCCCGTGGCAATCGACCGGGAGGTCGTCGTCCGGGTCGCGGCCCGAACCGACGGGCGGGTGGTGGCCCGATCCGACGCGTTCGCCGGCGTCGTCGACCTCCCGGCCGGGGGCAGCATGGAACCGGGGCTCGTCGAACCCCGCTGGGGGCGGATGTTGGCCGCAGTCCTGCGCGTGCTCGCCCGACCCGATCGGGTCGCGGTCGGGTTCGACGCCGAGATCAGCTCAACGGTGCCGGTCGGGTCGGGCCTGTCGTCGAGTGCGGCGTTCGCGGTTGCGGCAGTGATCGCGGCCGCGGAGGCGTCCGGGGACAACACCTCGCCGCCGTCGACCGCGTCGTTGGCGCGCGCGGCCGAGCACGAGGGAACCGGGGTGCCCTGCGGAGTGATGGACCAGATCGCGTCGGTGTTCGGGGTCGCAGGCCACGCGTTACTCCTCGACTGCCGTAGCCTCGAGGTCGTTCCCGTGCCGCTCCCCGACTCCGTCGCGATCCTCGTCGTCGACACCGGAGCCTCGCGCCGACTCGCGGACAGCCAGTACGCCGAGCGCCGGGAAGCGTGCGCGGAGGCCGCAGCTCGCGCCGGCGGCGAAATGCTGCGCGACGCGACGCTCGATCGAGTGGCCGACGATCCGCTCGCGCGGCACGTGGTCTCGGAGAACGCGCGGGTGCTCGAATTCGGCGAAGCTCTATGCGCCGGGGATCTCGTTCGCAGCGGCAAGCTCATGACCGCGAGCCACGCGTCGCTGCGCGACGACTTCCGGGTCTCGACACCGGAGCTCGACGTACTGGTCGATGCCCTCATCGAATCGGGCGCGTACGGCGCGCGTCTGACAGGCGCGGGCTTCGGCGGTTGCGCGGTCGCACTGGTTGGTGTCGACCGCGTCGAGGCCGTCGTCGCCGAAACGGTGGCGCGCTACCGTGCGGCCACCGAGCTCATGCCGACACCGTTCGTGGTACGGGCGGTCGCCGGCGCCGGCATCGTCAGCTGAACCCGACTCAAGCGATCAGGACGGAGGGCACGTGCCGAGCATCTTCACCCGGATCATCGCGGGCGAGATCCCGGGCACCTTCGTGTGGAAGGACGAGCGCGCGGTTGCGTTCCTGTCGATCGCACCGATGATGACGGGGCACACGCTGGTCGTGCCCCGCGACGAGGTCGACCATTGGATCGACCTCGATCCCACGCTCGCCGCGCACCTGTTCTCGGTCGCGCAACAGATCGGTCGGGCCCAGGACCTCGAATGGAAACCGAGGCGCATTGGGCTCCTCATCGTCGGTGAAGAGGTTCCCCACACGCACCTCCACGTCGTTCCCATCAACAATCCCGAAGAGCTTTCGTTCGCGAACGCCGACTCGGCGCCCGAAGCCGCTGTTCTCGAAGACGCCGCCACCCGGATCCGGGCCCGGCTGCGCGAGCTGGGCTGCGCGGCCGTCGCCGAATAGCTGCTAACGCCCGTACTGCTCGGCGACCGCGCGCGCGAAGGCCTGGTGGACGCGTGTCAAGACGATCTCGCCGTCGTGCTCCGACGGTCTCGAGCCGATCCACGTGAAGTCGCCGACGATCATCAGCGCGACGTACGCGACGGCAGCAATTGCTGCGAGCAGTAACACGGCCGATCCCGCGCCCGTGATCGCGGCCGCGAACGACGCCGCGAACGCTACGAGCAACACCCACGACGTACGGGTCAACACCCGGCGGACGCGCACTCGACCGGGCTCCAACGGGAGGATCGCGGAGATCTTCGGACCGAGCGGCGACCACGGGCGCTGCTCCGGCCGCAGGATGATCGCGACGGGGTTCGCACATGTGGAGCCCGTCTTGGCCGACAGCGCCGGGAGATCACCGCACTCGAGGTCGTCGATCGTGACCCGCACGTGTGCCATCAGCGGGCGATCTCCTGCAACCGCAGCACCGCATCCGGCGTACGGATCCCCCACCAGAACAGGTCGCGGCCGTCGACGAGCGAAGTGTGTGCGCTCGGAAGCGCCTCGTGGACCTCGGATGCGTGCCGGGCCGCGAACGCGTACGGCTCGCTGGGCAACAGGACGAGATCCGGACCGAGCCCCGCCACCTGCTCCAGTGTCACCTCGGGATACCGGTCGGAAGCGTCGGCGAAGACATTGCCCACCCCGACGTGCGCGAGCAGCGACGAGCCGTACGTGTCGGATGCGAGCGACATCCAGGGCCGGCGCCAGACGGCGACGAACGCCGAGCGGCGCACGGGCATCCGCGTCCGGTCCAACCACAACTCCCAGGCGCCGAAGGGTTCGGGTACCTCTTTGCGAACGGCCGCGGCGAGCGCGCCAACCGCGGGTCCGACCTCGGCGATCGAGTGGGGCGACATCGAATGCAGCGCCAGCCCGTGGGCTTCCAGCGCGCGCGCGTCCTCGATCCGGTTCTCCTCGTCGTTGACGACCACAAGGTCGGGCGCGAGCGCGATCACCGCATCGACGTCGACGTTCTTGGTGCCGCCGACGAGAGGGACATCCGGAATCTCGCAGAATCGGGTGCAACCGACGGGGACGATGCCCAGAGCGATCAGCGTCTCGCTCGCGCTCGGCACCAGCGAGACGACTCTTACTACCGTCACATGCGCTCGAGCAGCTGCGCCTTCTTGGTCTCGAACTCCTCGGCGGTGATCACGCCGCGGTCGCGCAGGTCGGCGAGCTGTTGCAGCTGTTCGGGAACGGTGTGCGCGGGTGGGGTGGCAGGCGCCGCGGCCGCGGCCGCGATCCCGGGGTGGCCCCAGCTCGCGCGCTTCTTCGCGTTCGCCTCCATCTGGCGGTAGAGCTCCTGTTGCACACCGTCGGGGTGCCACACGTCGTCGAAGTGCGACTGGCCTTCTTTGCCCGCGGACTCGATGTCGAGGTCGCCGGCGCCGATGACCCGCTCCCACATGCCCTGGTGGAAGTTGATGTTGTTGATCCGCTCCATCGGGATCTCGACACCGCGCTTGGCGAGGACGCCGGTGCGGAAGATGACGCGATCGTCAGTCACCACGAAATGGGTGAAGTTCCACTCCAGGTATTTGTAACCCAGCCAGACCGCCCACGCGACCGCGACGACGGCCCAGAGCAGGAACAACCACTTCTCGGCGGTGTCGTGAGTCTCGACGAGGATCAGGATCGCCACGATGAAAAGCGGGATTCCGGTCGCGATGTGCTTCGAGAAGAACCACCAGTGTGGACGGAGATCGAGTGCGACCTCTTCGCCTTCGTTCAGCAGCTTCTTCGGATACGGCACCCGGAAATTGTACGGCAGATTCGACGCGCGGGGGCGCCAATCAGGGCCGGACGTCGTCCTCGAGCAGCACCGGAACGTCGTCGTCGTCACCTTCGTTCGCGTCGAGATCGATGGCGATCAGGAAGCCCCGGGCCCGCTCGGCCTGGGCGAACCGGTCGACCAGCGCATCGTGCGCGGGCCCGTGACTCGGCACCTCGAGGTGCGCCAGCTCGTGCACCAACACGTAGTCGAGGACCCAAGACGGGAAGGCGGCGAGCCGCGACGAGACCCGGATCGAGCTGTCGGCGGGCGTGCACGACCCCCAGCGCTGGCGCATGTTGTCGACCCAGCGGACGGAGTCGGGCCTTGGGAATCCGTGATCGCGCGCCAGACGACGGGCCCGGGCCGCAACGTCGATCGCGGCCGAATCGGTACGGCGCCGCATGCGCTCGGCGAGCTCTTGCGCAGTCACCTGCGCCTCGCTGATCGACATCCAGCGCGGGAACGACACGCGCAGCCGGTCGCCGACGAGCACCGCCTCCACGTGCTTGCGCCGACGCGTCCCTCGCACGAGTTCGATTTCCATGTCCCACCATCTTTACCGCGTCGCTGTTGCTGCTCGAAGCGCGCCGTGTGAATGCTGCGCGAACTGGTCACCCACCGTCGGTGCGCAATCCGTGCTCGTCAGAATCCTGTGTACAGAATCTCCTTGACGCTCTCGCGGCGCAGTCGTAATCTCCGCTTGCCGGTACGCCGATGCGTCGGACTCTGAGCCTGCTTGCGGGATCGGAACGGACGTACGTGCGTACCGGAGCGTGGACCGAACTTCCGGGAGCGTCCTTCGGGGCGAGGCTCGGCGGGGAGGGACACGGCCGGCACGTCGGTCGGCGGGCGCCTGCGAGGGCATCCGAAGCTCCGGCGCCGGAGGTGGGGCCCCGAGGAGATCGGAGCTGCGAAAGCGGCGAAGACTACTCGGGGCCTTTCCGCGTCACGCCTGATGCGGGGGTTGCATCTCCGGCGGTCGGCGCACGTCGTGTGTACCGTCAACGCGTGCGCGACGCGCTGCTCGACGATCTCGACCCGACCCAACACGACGCCGTCACCTCCGACGCGGCGCCGCTCGCGATCATCGCCCCGGCCGGCTCGGGCAAGACCCGCGTGCTCACCCGCCGGATCGCGTACCGCTGTCGCGACGAGAATGTCGACGCCCGCCACGTGCTCGCGGTCACGTTCACTCGCAAGGCCGCAGGCGAGTTGATCTCCCGAATGGGCAAGCTCGGCGTCGACGGCCGCATCACGGCCGGAACGTTCCACGCCATTGCGCTCGGTCAGTTGCGGCGCCACGCCACCGAGCACAATCGCGAAGCTCCGACGGTGATCGAGCGCAAGGCACGCATCCTCGCGCCCCTGATGGGCGGCCGGGGCGCGGCGTCGTCGGTCGCGATCGGCGACATCGCCGCCGAGATCGAGTGGGCCAAAGCCCGCCTCATCGGCCCCGACGCTTACGAAGAGGCCGCGGCCGCCGCGGGCCGGCGCACACCACGGGGCGCGGGCGAGGTCTGCGCGCTCTACGTCCGGTACGAGGCGGAGAAACGGCGGCGGCACCTGATCGATTTCGACGACGTGCTCAGCCGGTGCGCCGACGCCATTACCCGCGACGAGGAATTCGCGGCCGGGCAACGCTGGCGCTTCCGTCAGTTCTTCGTGGACGAGTTCCAGGACGCCACGCCGTTGCAGCTCCGTCTGCTGCGGGCCTGGCTCGGCGGCTCGGCCGAGTTGACCGTAGTCGGTGATCCCGCGCAGGCGATCTACGGGTTCACCGGCGCCGACGCGGCCCCGCTCCTCCGTTTCGATCGTGCCTTTCCGGGCGGCCGGACGGTGGTGCTCGACCGCAACTACCGGAGCACGCCCGCCGTAGTCGCGCTCGCGGAAGTCGCGCTCGGCTCCGCCGCGGGGAGCGATCGCCGTCATCCCGAAGCCGCGCGCGCCGACGGCGCGGCACCGACGATCGTCTCCTACGCCGACGACGATGCAGAGGCGAGCGCGGTCGCCGAGGCGTGTTGGGAGAGTCACGCCGCAGGCGTGGCGTGGCAGGACATGGCGGTGCTGTTCCGCACGAACGCGCAGTCGCCGCGCTTCGAGACCGCGCTCACGCGTCGAGGCGTGCCCTTTCGCATCGGCGATGGACAGCGGTTCGCGGCCCGCACGCATGTGCGCGCCGTACTCGACGAGCTCCGTGACGCGGAACGACGAGCGCCGGGCCGACCGTTCGCGCACCACCTCGCCGACGTCGCGGCCGGGGGCCGGCGCGACGAACGCGGGACGGATTCCGATCCTGGAGCCGATCCCGAGGCCGAGGCCGAGGCCGAACGCATCGGCTCGGCCGAGCAGGCGGGGAAGGACGAAGCCCGCGCCCATCGCGACGCGCTCCTCGAGCTCGGACGCGAGTACCTCGCAGCGGTGGGTGGTGCCGGCGGGGTCGCCGAGTTCTCGACCTGGCTCGACGTGGCCACGAGCGGCTCGACCACCGAAGCCGCCGGGGTCGACCTCGTCACGTTCCACCGAGCGAAGGGACTCGAGTGGGGCCTGGTGTTCGTGACCGGCCTCGAGCGCGGACTGGTACCGATCTCGTGGGCGGTGTCCGAGGCCGCGCAGGCCGAAGAACGACGCCTGCTGCACGTCGCGCTGAGCCGGGCCGAGGACGAGCTCCATTGCTCATGGGCCCGCACTCGCACCGTCGGGTCGCGACGAGCCGCACGCGAACCGTCGCCTTGGATCGAGGTGCTCGAGCACGAGGCCAACCGGGCGCCACACGGGCTGCTTCAGCGCCGGCTCGCGCCGCGCGATCATCTCGCCGAGCTGCGGGCCACACTTGCAGCCGCGTCGCCTCCCAGCCCGCCCCCGGAGCGGGCGCACCGGCTTCAAGGCCGGATATGAGGCCGGACCGCCGCGAGCGTCGAAACGCCCGCCTGCTCGGCACGTACCCCACTCAACCGGCAGTACTCTCGGGTTCGATGCACGGGTTCGACGCCGCGACCAAGCAGCTCGCGGACTCGATCGTCGAACTGTTGCAGGAATTGACGGCGCTCGACCCCACCCCGTTGAACGGAACGGTCCTCCCGTCGGAGCTCGCCGGCCGCGCCCGGAAACTGATCAACGCAACGGGCAACGACCCGAAGGTCGTGCTCGAGCTCTTCACGTCGGTGCTGGCGCCGGCGGTCATCCGAGCCGACAGCCCGCGTTTCCTCGCCTGGATCCCCTCTGCGCCGACGAAGGCGTCGATGTTGTTCGACGCCATCGTGTCGCTCGCCTCGATCAGCGGGGTGTCGTGGATCGAGTCGGCCGGTGCGGTATGGGCCGAGAACGAGGCGCTGCGTTTCATCGCCGACCTCGCGGGAATGCCCGTCACCGCAGGGGGCACGTTCGTCCAGGGTGGATCGGCCGCGAATCTCTCCGCCCTTGCGGTCGCACGCGACGCCGGGCGGCGCCGCTTCGGCGATGCGCGCCAGCGGCTTCAGTTCGCGGTCACCGACGACACCCACTCCTCGGTCCGCAACACGATGCACCTGCTCGACGTCGATCCGCTGCTCGTCCCGCTCGTCGACGACCGGCTCACGGGCGACGCGTTGGCGGCGACGCTCGACGCGTGCCCGGACCCGAAGCTGGTGTGCGCGGTCGTCGCCAACGCGGGAAGCACCAATGCGGGCCTCGTCGACGATCTCGCGGGCGTCGCCCGCGTCTGCACCGACCGCGGCCTCTGGATGCACGTCGACGCCGCGTACGGCGGCGGCGGGCTGCTCGCGGAGTCGACGCGGGGGCGCTTCGCCGGCATCGAACGCTCCGACTCACTCGTCGTCGACCCCCACAAGTGGCTCTACGCGCCCCTCGACTGCGCGGGCCTTCTGTACCGCGACCCGCAGCTCGCGCGCTCGGTCCACGGCCAGCACGCCGCCTATCTCGACTCCGTCAACGACGAGGCGACCGGATGGAACCCCGGCGACTACGCCTACCAGCTCAGCCGGCGCGCCCGAGGACTTCCGTTCTGGTTCTCGCTGGCAGTGCACGGATCCGATGCGTACCGCGAAGCGGTCGAACAGGTGCTCACCACCACGCGCGCGGCGACCGAACGCATCCGGGCGTTGCCACACCTCGAGCTCGTGCGCGAGCCCGAGCTGTCGATCGTCTTGTTCCGTCGTATCGGTTGGGATTCGGAGCAGTACTCGGCCTGGTCGGAGAAGCTGTTGCGCGATCAGACCGCGCTCGTCGTACCAACGCGCTGGAAGGGCGAGGCCGTGGCTCGATTCGCCTTCCTCCATCCCGACACCACGCTCGACATCGTCGACGAGATCCTCGCCACGACCCTGTAGGCGACTGCGCAGACGACGACCGCCGAGGCGACACGTCGCTGGTCGATCGCCGGCGGAGGTGGTAGACCCCTACGTCGAACCGGGGGGATCGCACATGAAGGTCAGCGTTCGTCGGGGTGGAACCGTGGCTGTCGCACTGGCAGCCGTCGTGGCCGTTGGGATCGCCAGCCCGTCCGGGGCAAGCTCGACGTCGTCGGGCGGTGTGTCCCGTGACCGCGCCTATTACGTGCTGCCGCCAGGCAACTACGGCGGCCTGCCGACCACCGAGCAATCGCTCGACCAGCTACCGCTGTACGACGGGCTCACCCCGCTGCGCGGCAATGTCTCGGACGCCGACATCGCCTCGCACTACCTGCCCGAGAACTTCAAGCCGGTGGGCGCGACGCACGTCGAACCGACGGGAAGGCCGGGAACGACGATCGTCTACGACTCGTACGGAGTCCCCCACGTCACCGGTAAGACCCGCGCCGATCTCGCTTTCGGCGCCGGTTGGGTGACTGCGCGCGATCGCGGACTGCTCCTGCAACTCGGACGCGGCCCGGCGCGCGCCGCCGTCGCCGACGTCCCCGGAATCGACGCATTCGGCCTGGTCACGAGTGGCCAGTCGTTCGTGCCGAGCGCGCAGACCGAGCAGCTGCTGACCGACCAGGCGAAGCTGATCGTCCAGACCTACGGCGACAAGGGCCGCGAAATCATCGCCGAGGCCCAGGCCGAGGCCGACGGCATCAACGCGTACTGGGCGGCGAACCACATCAGCCAAGCCCCGGCGACGGTCAACGACGTCATCGCCGTCACGGCCTTCATCGGTTCCATCTTCGGCGCGGGCGGCGGCGCGGAAGCAACCAACGCGCAGTTCCTCTCCGAGCTGCAAAATCACATGGGCACCACCGTCGGCCGCGAGGCCTGGGACGACGCCATGCTGTTCAACGACCCCGAAGCACCGACCACCACCAACCGCACCTTCAACTACGGCGAGTTCACCGGTGGCCGCGTGACCGGGTCGGTTGCGATCGACGAGGGATCGATCGAGTCGCTCGACCCGCGTCAACCCGCCGTCGCGGCGAGCGCGGGTACGACGACTCGGGCGGCCGAGACATCGCCGACCAACGGATCCACGAACGTCGGGACCTACTCGGCCGCGGGCCCGGTGCCGTCGAAGCAGGCGTCGAACTTCCTCGTCGTCGCGCCGCGACGATCGGCCACCCACGACAGCCTCGCGGTGATGGGCCCGCAACTGGGCTACTACTACCCCGAGATCGTCGAGCAGATCCATCTCTCGGGCCCGGGCGTCGAGGCGCAGGGTGTCGCGGTCCCGGGCGCGGCGATGTACCTCCTCATCGGCCGCACCCAGAACTACGCGTGGAGCCTCACCTCGGCCGATCATGACGTCCGCGACGTGTTCGCGGAGGAGCTGTGCAACCCCGACGGCACGGCCCCCACGCGGCAATCCGACCACTACCTGTTCAAGGGCAAGTGCACACCGTTCACGATGTTCGACGCCGGGACCCTCAACGGCACCCTGATCCGCTACCCCACGTCGGTCCACGGACCGGTGATCGGTTCGGCGACGTCGCACGGTCGACCGATCGTGCTCACTCGGCAACGGTCGACCTTCGGTCGCGACGGTCTCAACCTCGGTGCACTCAAGGACATGACCGACGGGCAGGCGACAACACCGCAACGATTCTTCTCCACTGCAAACGAATTCGGTTTCACATTCAACTGGGCGTACGTGTCGCGTCAGGCGACCGCGTACTTCTCGTCGGGCCTGCTCCCCCGGCGCGCCCCCGGCCTCGACCGTGGTCTTCCCACCCTCGGGACCGGCGGGTACGAGTGGCGCGGGTTCCTCAGCCGCGACCAGCACCCCCACGACGTCGGTGGACCCCACGACCTATTGCTGAACTGGAACAACAAGTCGGCGCCCGGCTTCATGCACGGCGACGACACACCGCTCGGCTCGGTCCACCGTGTCGAGCTCTTCGACAACTTCCCCCGGCGCGTGACCCTCGCCGAGGACGTCGGCGTGATGAACAACGCGGCGACACAAGACGTGCGCTCGCCGGTTTGGCCCGTGGTCAGCAAGGTGCTGCACGGGAGTGCAGCGCCGAACGCGCTCGATGCGAAGGTCGTGAACGTGCTCGACGACTGGGTGCGTGACAACGCGCCGCGGCTCGATGCCGACAACAACGGCCAATATGACGCCGCCGGCCCGACGATCATGGACGCGCTGTGGCCGAACGTCGCCGATGCAGTGATGAGGCCTGTGTACGGCGCGCTCACGGGCGACCTCGACCACATTCGCGGTCTCGGCAGCCTGTCGGGTGAGTCCCTGGTCGACAAGGACCTACGCACGCTGCTCCACGAGAAGGTGAAAGGACCGTTCCACCTCCGGTACTGCGGCAAGGGATCGCTCACGGCATGCCGGGCGTCGCTGTGGGCCGCCGTCGACCAGATCGCCGCTCGGCTCGCGGCCGCCAACGGTCCGGACCCGAGTGCGTGGCGAAGCAAGTCGTCGCGGACGGGGTTCACGCCCGGCCTGATTCCCGACACGATGCGCACGGTGAACCGGCCGACGTTCCAACAGGTGCTGGAGTTCGACCACCGGAACGGCCGCTCGCGCTGACGAGCTCTCTCGTCGTTCAGCTGCACGCTCCCCACAACCCCCGGTGCGCGGCTCGGGCCTCGAGCTCTTCTTCGAGCATGGCCCGCGCGTGCACGCCGTTGGGGGCGATGATCAGCAGCCGCGCGTATCCGAGCCGGAGCAGTTCATCGTCGTAGCGCACCCCGTCGACGTACACGTACGCGAGCAGACGTCCGTACTTGTCGCGCGCTTCGGCGTCGGTCTCGAGCGACACATGTGTGCCGGGCTTCAGGCGTGCTTTGGTGTGCGCGCTCGCTTCGGGCCCGTAGCACTGCACCGGCTTGCGGGGATCTACGGTCTCCGGTGTGTCGGCACCCAGGATCCGCACGCGTTCGGTTCGATCACCCACCTGCACGGTGATCGTGTCACCGTCGGAGACGTGCACCACGGTTGCGTCGATTCTCGCCGTGACGCGACTTACCGACTGCCAACCCCACGCGGCGCTCCCGAGCAGGGCGACGGCGAGCGTCACGCACACGGCTCGGGAAGGAGCCATGCCCGCAACCTAGCGAGCCTGTGCGCCAATCACTCCACGCTCGGGTTTACGGGTCGGAGTGCCGGCGCCCGAGGTTGCTGACGAGGCTGGTCAGCTGCGCGGTGGGCTCGATGCCCAGCTCGGTCTTGAGCATGGTGCGGTACCGGTTGAACGCTTCGAGCGCCTCCATCTGGTTTCCCTCGGCGAGGAACACCCTGATGAGTGCGCCGTGCGCGCTCTCGCGCAGTGGCTCGGCCCGGATCGCGGCGAGCGCCGCGATCACCGCCTCGGCCCAGCGGCCCTTCTGGATCAGGTGGGCGGCCATCGCTTCCAGCGCGTGCAGCCGGAGCTGATGCCACTCCTCGTTCTCGATGACAACCCAGTCGTCGTACCAGCCGGGCAGGAGATCCACGGACAACGACGCAACGGCCGCAGCGGTCTCGTCGCTCGGCAGCAGCTCGACCGTCGGATCGAGCAGTCGGTGCGCGAGGGCACGGGAATCACGGATGTCGACGCGCACGTCGGGATGGGGCCCGAGATCGAGGTCTTCGACGATCACCGCTGCACTCGCGATGGGTTTCAGTCGCCACAGCGCCGATCGCAGGCTGCTTGCCGCGTCCTGGGGCGGGGCCTCCGGCCACAACGTGGACGCCACGAGATGGCGGGTTGCGGGCCGGTCACGGAGGGCGAGGAAGGCGAGGAGCTTGCGGGAGCCGCTCGGGAGGGCGAGGGCCTTGTCGCCGGCCCGGAACGTGAACGTGTCGAGCACCGAGACCATGAGGTCCTTGTGGATGTCGTCGACGACGGAGACCTCGGTATCGGTCACCGGACACTCCTACCCGTCGAACGGCCTGCGGACCTGATGCGCACGCAACCATTTGCGCATACGGCGCGTCGCGCCAGCGTGACAGTCGCGTTGCTCGGGTGGCCGCCGACCACTCTATGTGCTCTCAGCCGGCGTTCAGCCCGGAGAATCAGCGGGGCAGGAAGTCGAGGAGCAGGCGGTTCACCTCGTCGGGTGCCTCCCACTGCATCCAGTGGCCGGGCCCCTCGACGCGCTCGTAGCGGAACGAGTCCGCGCAGTATTTCGACGAGCCCGTCATCTGCGCTTCGAGGAGGGCAAAGTCGCCGGTGCTCCAGAGTCCCATCGTCGGCGACTGCACGGACGGGAGCTCGAGCGGCGGTTCGAGCAATGCCTGCGCCGGCACGTTGGCGCGATACCAGTCGAGGCCGGTGGTGAGCGAGTTGTCCCGGGTCAGATCCGCAATGACCGCGTCGGCGTCGGGGTGATGCGACCACTCCCGGAAGTTCGCCCAGTCGTTCTGGGTCAACCATTGCTCGGCGATGTCGCGGAACTGGAACAACAGCATGTACCACGATTTCTCGCGCTGCGGGAACCCGAGGCTGGCGAACGCCGTGGGATGACCGACGGACAACGCGACGAGGTGGTCGACGCGCTCGGGCGCGAACGCGGCCGTCGCCCACGCAACCGCCGAGCCCCAGTCGTGCCCTACAACGTGCGCGCGTTCGAGACCGAGATGGTCGAGGATCGCAGTGACATCGATCGCGAGGAACGGGATCGAGTACGCCTCGGTGTCGGCGGGCTTGTCGCTGGCTCCGTAGCCGCGTTGATCGGGAACGATCACCTGGAAACCCGCTTCGACCAGCGCGGAAACCTGCTTCGACCACAGTCGCTTGGTATCCGGGAAGCCATGCAACAACACGACCGGCCGGCCCTCGCCCTCGACCTGCACGTCGAGGGTCACGCCACTGGAATCGATCTTCATCTCGCCCCCGTTCGTCAGCCGGCCACGATGGCCAGCAACTCTTCGCGCGTAGGTGCGAGCGACGGGTCGTCGCGCCAGTTGGCGCCGAGCTCGACGACTTTCTCGAACACACCGGGCTGGGCCATCACGTCGTCTGCGTTGGCAATGACGCCGACGACCTTCATGAACTCCCGGAACAGCTCGGGATCCTTGGGTGCCGCCGACGCCAACGCCTGAGCCATCTCGTAGGCAGGGTCGCCCGGGTCGTAGGTCTTGCCCTCCATCTCCGCCTCGATCTCCGCGAGCCGATGGCGGTCGAACGCGAGCGTGGCGCGGTAGTAGGGCCCGACCGTTCCGGTCGTGACTTCGTGCCAGCGTTGCACGAGCTCCATCGGAAAGTCGATGGAGGCAACCTGCAGGAGGTCTCGCAACGCGACCGCGTGCATGAGTCCGATCGACGCACCGCGACCGAGTGAAGGGTTCGTGCACGCCCACGCGTCGGCGACGGCGAGCACCCCGGTCGCGACCGGCATGCCGTCGACGACGAAGCTACGGTGGCGGTCCTCGATCTTCGCCATGATGGCGACACCGTCGTCGATCGGTTCGCCGTCAGCCCAGTGCGCGACGAGCGGGAGCGATCGCCACGTGCGCATCCACGCGTCGACGTCCTTCAGCCCGCGCATCGCCGCGTCCTTGGCGCTGGCGATGATGCCGCAGCCCCACGTTCCGTTGTCGGCGGGAAGTGTGAGCGTCGAGACGGTTCCCCAGGACTGCAACAGACCACACAGGGGCGGCGGGATCGTGCCGTCGGCAGAACGGAAGTGGCGGCCGTAATAGACGAAGCCCGACTCTTCGAGCTCCTCCTCGGGCGCACCTGCTCCGATCGCGTTCAACATCGACGGCAGCGCCGAGCGCCGGCCCGCGGCATCGACGACGAGATCGGCGGCGATCTCCTCGCCCGACGCGGTGCGCACCCCGATCACGTGCGGGATGTCACCCGGGGCTTCGCCGTCGGTCAGCAACGCGTCGACGGCGACGCCTCGCCGCACGTCGAGCCCCGGCGTGCGCGCCGCCGCGTTCGCGATCGCAGCTTCCATCACCGGTCGCCGCGCGGAGATCGCCTCGAATTGGTTGTCGGAGTCGCGAAAGCCCCCGATCATTTCCTCGGGAACCTCGCGCATGACGTTGTAGCGGATCGCACCCAGCGCGTCGGCTTCGGTCACGACATCGGGGAGCTCGGTCTCGACCAGGCCGCGGAACCGCGGCAGGAAAAGATGGATCATGCGGAACTGGTTGACGCCGCGGCGCTCCCACGCCTGCCACGCGGCGTCGGCCGAATCAGGCGGCGAGGCCCCGTCGCGCTCCAACACCGTCACGTCGTGACCGTCGTGCGCGAGCAACATCCCGCTCGTCAGCCCGCCGACCCCGCCGCCGATGACGACTATCCGTGCCATGTCCCACCCTCTCTCATCGACGCGACCCTACCGTCGCCGGGCCGTTAGACGCCCGCTCCATGACCGGAATTTCGGCGGGCCACGGGTAGTCTCGAAGGCTATGCACGTGCTGCGCGTCGTACGCGTGCTGCTTCCCGTACTGATCGTGGCTGCCGTAGTCGGTGCCGGAGTGTCGGTGCTGAGCGCACGCCCGGACATCCAGAAGTCGAAGCACAACGTGGACGCGTCGTGGACGTCGGTGTCCGGCCAACTCGACCATCGCTACGACCTCCTCGCGACCGTAGACGACACTCTGCGACCGATTCCGGGCCCTGTGCACACACTCGTCGGCAACGTCGACACCGCCCTCGCGCACTGGCACTCGGTGCGCAACCACAGCTCCATCGCGACGCAGGTCGTCGCCGCGAACGACATCGAGGGTCTCGCCCGCCGCCTCGTGGTCACCCAGGCTGCGTCTCCGCGCGTCACGGGCAACACGACGGTGCTCAACGCGCTCGCGGCGTTTCTCGGCGACCCGTGGCAGAACTCGGCAAACGCGTTCAACCTCCGGGTCTCGGCCTACGAGAAGGAACGCCACGGACCGGTGCGAGCGATCGTCGCCTCGATGCTGGGCGCCGAGTCGATCCCGGTGCTCGACACCACCGCAACCCCCGTCGGCGCCCAAACTTCCGCCTGATCGGACCAGGTCGTCGAATCGCGGCCCGGCGTACCGTGCGGACGAAGCGCAGCGCAGCGGAGCCCGAGGGAGCCATGGAACCGTGCGGACGAAGCGCAGCGCAGCGGAGCCCGAGGGAGCCATGGAACCGTGCGGACGAAGCGCAGCGCAGCGGAGCCCGAGGGAG
>JBBSFB010000061.1:0-24123 GCA_038239145.1 Acidimicrobiia bacterium | reverse complement strand
CCCCCCCCACCACCCCCCCCGGGCGGCGCACACCCCGCCCCCCCCCCCCCCACCCCCCCCCACAACTGTTGATGGGTTTGTGGGTGGTCCTCAGGGGGTCGGCGAAGCCTGGAGGCGTTCGACGATGAGAGTGCGTTGGACCTGGCCGGTGGCGGCGGTGCGGGGGAGCGAGTCGACGATGGCGAGGCGGCGGGGGTGTTTGAAGGGGGCGAGGCGGCCCTCGCAGTGCGCCCGGATCGCGTCGAGATCCGGCGTCTCGGAACCGGCCCGCACGACGACCACCGCGGTCACGACCTCGCCCCATCTCGCGTCGGGAACGCCGACGACCGCGACCTCGCCGATCGCCGGGTGCGCGCCGAGCACGAGCTCGACCTCGGGGGGCGCCACGGTCTCGCCGCCGGTACGGATGACGTCGCGCACGCGGCCGACGATTGCGAGGAAACCGTCGTCGTCGAAGGCGCCGAGATCACCCGTGTGGTACCAGCCGTCGCGAAGCGCGTCGGCGGTCGCGGCGTCGTCGTCGAAGTAGCCGTCCATGAGGAACGGACTTCGCATCGCCACTTCACCCGTCTCGGTGATCTTGACCTCGACGCCGGGTTGCGGGGTCCCGACGCTCCCGGGTTTGCGGAAGATGTCGGCGTCCCCGAGTTGCACGCCCGGGCCGGCCTCCGTCGATCCGTAGAACACGCGCGTGCGGGTGTGGGGGAGCGCGGCCCGAATGGCGCGGAGGAGCTCGGGCGGCGTGGCCGAGGTGCCGGTGTCGGCTTCCTCCAGGCTCGTCAGGTCGTAGCCGTCGACGCCGTGCTCGAGAATCCGCGACCACACCGCGGGGATGCAGTAAAGCCGCGACGCTCGATGACGCGCGGTCGCGCGCAGGAGCGTCTCGGCGTCGGGCGTGCGCACGAAGTGGACGGGCCGGCGCCCCTGCCAGGCGCCGAGCGCGATCGTCCAACCCGCCATGTGGAAGAGCGGGAACATGCATACCGTCCCCGCGCCGCCCGCGGTCGTCGTCGCGCCGACGTACGTTCGCAGCCAGTTGGTGCGGTGCGAGAGCACGACGCCCTTGGGCCGGCCGGTGCTGCCGCTGGTGAAGAAGATGACGTGCGGATCGCGCTCGTCCAGGTCGGGGGCGTCGGGTGCGTCGACACCCCCCGTCGGGATCTCCGGCGCGAAGGGCACGTCGACGCGCCGGGCGAGCTCGGCGCCGGCATCGAGGTGGGATGCGCCGCACAGGAGCAGCCGCGCCCGCGCGTACACGGCGACAGGCTCGATCTCGTCGATCGAGGCCCGTGCGTTCAACGGTGCGAACACGGCCCCGATCTTGGCCAGCGCGGCGAAGACGGGTACTGCTTCCGGCGCCGTGTCGCCCCACCACAGGACCCGATCCCCGCGCCCGACCCAGAGCCCACGCAACCCGTTCGCGATGCGGTTGGCCTCCCGATCGATCTCGGAGAACGTGAGTGATTCGTCGTCGAGGGTGACGGCGACGGCGTCGGGCGCGACCCGGGCCGCGTTGGCGAGCATCTCCGCGATGTGGAGCACGCCGCAATATCGCGCGCCGCGCGCCGAAGTTGCTTGTCTACAACGATTGTTGTTAGTATCTCCTTGTCATGAAGAGCACCGAGACGCTCACCACGATCTTCCGGGAACAGGGTCTGCGGGTCACTCCGCAGCGCCAGGCGATCTTCCGCCTCTTGGAGGGTGACGTCTCCCACCCGACCGTCGAGTCGTTGTACGACCGGGCCCGTTCCGACATGCCGACCATCTCGTTGAAGACCGTGTACCAGACGGTGCATGATCTGGAAGCGCTCGGCGAAGTGCGCGTCCTCGACCTCGGCACCGGCAGTGTCCGCGTCGATCCGAATGTCGAAGACGACCATCATCATCTGCTGTGCACGACGTGCGGGCGCGTGCGCGACCTGCCCGTCGACTTCGGCGGGTTGAACGTCCCCATCCGCTATCGCCGCGATTTCACCGTCGACGACGTCCAGGTGATCTTCCGTGGCCACTGCGACACGTGTTCCGATCGAATCTGACCAACAAGGGAGCCACATCGATGCCCGATCTCAACGGAAGCAAGACGCACGAGAACCTGAAGGAGGCGTTCGCAGGCGAGAGCCAGGCGAACCGTCGCTACCTGTACTTCGCGCAGAAGGCCGATGTCGAGGGCTTCCCCGACATCGCCGCGCTCTTCCGCTCGGTGGCCGAAGGTGAGACCGGACACGCGTTCGGTCACTTCGACTTCCTGGCCGAGGTCGGCGACCCCGTCACCGGTGTGTCGGTCGGCGCCACGACCGACAACCTCCAGTCGGCGGTGACCGGCGAGACCTACGAGTACTCCGAAATGTACCCGGGTTTCGCGCGCACCGCGCGCGACGAGGGCTTCGAGGAGATCGCGGAGTGGCTCGAGACGCTGGCCCGGGCCGAAAAGAGCCACGCCGGACGGTTCCAGCAGGGGCTCGAGAACGTTTCCTGAACCCACCGGTTCCGGAATTGCACAGAGACGAGCGCGGCCCTGGAGAGTTCTCTCCGGGGCCGCACTCGTCGAGATCTGAGAGGCGAAGGCTGATGCGCAAGCTCACGGTCGCCGACATCGTCGACATGCGTGCCTACGAGCGCGAGCGCGACGGTCTCCGGCGCGACATCATCGACCTGAAGAAGGTCCGTCGGATTGCGCTCGGCCCGATCGTGACGGTGGTCTTCGAGAACACGGCCACGATGCGATGGCAGGTGCAGGAGATGGCACGCGCCGAGCGCATGTTGCGCGACGAACAGATCGCGCACGAGGTCGAGACGTACAACGAGCTCATCCCTGACGCGAACGAGCTGTCGGCGACCCTGATGCTCGAGTTGACCTCGGAGGTCGCCCTCCGCGAGTGGCTCTCGCGGCTCATCGGGATCGAGCAGCATGTCGCAGTCGTACTCCCCGACGGCACGAGCGTCGTCGGCGCCATCTCCGACGAGGACGAGTCGCGGCTCACGCGCGAAGACATCACTGCGGCCGTTCACTTCGTGAAGTTCCGATTCACGCCGACCGAGGTCGAGATGTTCGCGAGCGGCCCCGTACACATCGTGGTCGACCACCCCGAGTACGACCAGGACGTGCTGCTCACGCCCGAGCAGCACGCGGAACTGCTGCGGGATCTCCAGGACCCGTCGTAGCGACGGGGCTCGGTATCCTCCCGCCATCCCGCTCAACATCCGCGTCCGCCGTCTCGATCCCGGAGTCCCGGTGCCGGCGCGCCACCACGCGGGCGACGCCGGTTACGACCTGACCGCGCGCGCCGACGCGCACCTCGAGCCCGGCGGCGGGCGGGCGTTGGTGCCGACCGGAATCGCGATCGCGATCCCCGACGGGTACGCGGGTTTCGTGCAACCGAGATCGGGCCTGGCGCTGCGGCATGGTGTCACGTGTCTGAACACGCCCGGGCTCATCGACGCCGGGTACCGCGATGAGATCAGTGTGCTGTTGGTGAACCTCGATCCGTCCGCCGGCTTCGAGGTGCACCGCGGTGATCGGATCGCGCAACTGGTCATCCAACGGGTCGCCGACGTCGCATGGGAAGAGGTCGAGGCGCTCGACGATTCGGAACGGGGCCTGGGCGGTTGGGGATCGACGGGCCGCCGGTAACGGCGCTCTTGTAGGGTCGCCCGATGCACGATCGCAGATTTCGCTTCGCCATCTCCTGCAGCAAGGGCCGCTCGCGCAAGGAGTTCACCGAGCTCGCGCGCAAAGCTGAAGCCCTCGGCTACTCGACGCTGTTCATCCCCGACCACTTCGTCGATCACGATCTTGCGCCGGTCGTCGCGCTCGCCCACGCGGCGGCAGTGACCGACACCTTGCGCATCGGAACCTTCGTGCTCGGCAACGACTACAAGCACCCGGTCGTCGTGGCGCGCGAGATGGCGTCGCTCGATCTGCTCTCCGACGGTCGGGTCGAGCTGGGCATCGGCGCCGGGTGGATGACGGTCGACTACGAGAAGTCCGGCATCCCGCTCGACCGGCCCGGGGTGCGCATCGCCCGGCTGGCGGAATCCATCCAGGTCATCAAGGGCCTCTTCGCCCCGGGCCCGTTCACTTTCCACGGCGAGTACTACAACGTGACCGAGCTCGACGGGATGCCCAAGCCGGTGCAGAAACCGATCCCGTTCTTCGTCGGCGGCGGCGCGCCCAAGATCCTCGGGCTCGCGGCCCGGGAGGCCGACATCATCGGCATCAACGCCAACCTGCGCGCGGGCACCGATTCGTCGCCCGACGTCGCCAAGTCGATGACGCCCGAAGCGACCGATCAGAAGATCGGGTGGGTGCGCGAAGCCGCGGGCGACCGGTTCGACGACCTCGAGCTGCAATCCCTGGTCGGCTTCGTCCACGTCACCGACGACGCGGTCGGGATACTCGAAGGCATCGCCGGCGCGTTCGGCGTGACCGTAGAAGAGGCGCGGCTCGCTCCGCCCTGCCTCGTCGGGAGCGAAGACGAGATCGTTGCGTCACTCGAAGAGCGGCGCGAGCGCTGGCAGATGTCGTACCACGTCATCGAAGACGGCGCGATCGACACGTTCGCGCCGATCGTCGCGCGTCTTGCAGGAAAGTAGGAGGCATGAAACCGTTCCGGTTCGGCGTACAGGTCTCGCAGGTGGGTTCCGCGTCGGAGTGGCGCGACAAGGCGCGCAAGCTCGAAGATCTCGGTTACTCGACGCTGTTCATGCCCGACCACTTCGGGGAGGAGCTCGCGCCGCTCCCGGCGATCGCAATGGCAGCCGCGCACACCACGACGCTCCGGGTCGGTTCGCTCGTCTTCGACAACGACTACAAACATCCCGCCATCATCGCCAAGGAAGCGGCGACGATCGATCTGCTGTGCGACGGCCGGCTCGAGTTCGGGATCGGTGCCGGTTGGATGCGCACCGACTACGACCAGCTCGGCCTGCCGTACGACCCGCCGGCGGTGCGAGTCGACCGGTTCGAAGAGGCGCTGCACGTCATCAAGCAGTGCTTCACCGGGGAGAAGTTCACGTACCACGGCGAGCACTACCGCATCACTGACTACGCGGCGTATCCGAAGCCGGTGCAACAGCCCGGACCGCCGCTCGTCATCGGCGGCGGCGGCAAGCGGGTGCTGTCGATCGCGGCGCGCGAGGCCGACATCGTCGGGATCAACCCGAACCTGCGCGCCGGCGAGATCGGGCTCGACGCGGCCAAGGACTCGCTGCGCGCGCAGACCGATCTCAAGGTGAAGTGGATCCGCGAGGCCGCGGGAGCGCGCATCGACGACATCGAGATCCAGATGCGTTTCTTCGTCACCAGCGTCCGGCCCGATCGAATGAAGCTCGCGGAAGCGCTCGCGCCGACGTTCGGGGTGTCGCCCGAGGAGGCAATCGATTCGGGAGCCGCGCTCGTCGGCACCGAAGAGGAGATTGCCGAGCAGCTGCATCGCCGGCGCGAAGATTGGGGATTGTCGTACGTCGTCGTCGGCGACGAGAACGTCGACGAGTTCGCGCCGATCGTCGCTGCGCTGGCTGGCACCTAGTGGTCGCCGCGCGCGGATCAGGCATCACCGAGATACTCGGCGGGGTTGAATCGTTCCGGGATCCAGCTCATCAGCCGCTGACGTAGTTCGGTCGCGGCTTCGGTGAGGAGGTGGCCCGAACCCGGGAGCAACACGACCTCGCCGTGTCCGGCGAGCATCTGCACGACCGTGCTCGTCTCGGGCGGCAGGATCTCGTCGTTGGTGCCGTGCAACAGGAGCAGGGGAGTGTCACCCAGCTCCGATGCGTGTTCGCACCCCGCAGATTGGGTCGAGAGGGTCACGACGCCCCGGCAGTGCGCGCCGAGAATCGCGCCCGCTTGGATCGCGACCGCGCCACCGAAGGAATGGCCGATCACGACGAACCCGCGCGCGCCCGAGCGCCCCGCGAGGTCGGCCATCGCGACGACGTCGTGTACGCACCGCGAAAGATCGTTGGGCTTGCGGTAGCCGACGCGCATTGTCGCGATCTCGTGTTCCTCCAAGAGATTGCCGAGGGAGTTGTACAGGCCGTCGGCCGGGCCGAGCAGCCCGCCCATGCCGCCACCACACATCAGGACGACATCGGAATCGTCGCGCGCTCCGTGCCACAAGACGGTGAGGAGTCCGCGCATCGTGTAGATCTCGAGGTGCGCGAGGCCGGGCCTGAGCTCGGCCTCTTCCACACCGAGAGCTTCGAGCAGTTCGAGCGGTGAACGGGGTTCGTCTCCGCTCACAACATCGACTTCAGGAGCGCCCGCGTCTGCGCGCGCTCCTCGCGCGATCCGAAGATGGACGCCACGAACTCGGTGACGCCGGCATCGGCGAGCGCGTGCACCTGCTTTTCGACCGCACTCTCGTCGCCGACGATCGCGACGTCGGCCGGGCCTTCGGCGCCTTCGCGATCGAGCATGGCCCGGTAGGCGGGAAGGAAGCCGTACACCTGGAAGTCGCGGGCGGCGTGTTCGCGAGCAGTGTCGATGTCGGCGGTCACGCAGATCGGCAGCGAGCTCGCGACGCGCGGCGCGGGCCGGCCCGCTTTCTCGGCGGCCGCGGTGATGGTCGGGACGGTGTGCTGGGCGAGCGTGGCCGGGCCGGTCATCCAGGTGACAGTGCCGTCGGCGACCGTGCCCGCGAGTGTCAGCATCTGGGTTCCGAGCGCGGCGATCAGTACCGGGCACGGCTGGAGCGGGTCGACACCGATCGCCGCCTCCGTGGAGATCGTCTCGCCCTTGAACGACGCCTTGCCTTCGTGGAGAAGCGGCATCAGCACCGCGAGGTACTCCCGCATGTGGCGCACGGGTTTGTCGTACGAGAGCCCGAGCATCCCTTCGATGACGAGCTGGTGGGACAGTCCGATGCCGAGCACGAAGCGCCCGTCGCTTGCAGCCTGGACGGTGAGTGCCTGTTGCGCCATGGTCAGCGGATGGCGGCCGTAGGTGGGCACGACGCCGGTTTCCAGCGTGATGCGGGGGACCTCGCGTCCGACGATCGCGAGCACGCCCATTGCGTCGAGTCCGAAGATCTGGGGGAGTGCGTACGAAGCGAAGCCGTCCGCCTCTGCAGCCCGGGCGTCGGCCACCACCGCGTCGATGGTCCGACCTGCGGTATCGCCTCCGAAGATGCCAATTTTCATGACCTGAGGCTAGCTGTCATCTCCGTGGGGGCGGTGGGTGCCTTGTATACTCGTGGGCCTACGCGGACGTGGCTCAGCTGGTAGAGCACAACCTTGCCAAGGTTGGGGTCGCGGGTTCGAATCCCGTCGTCCGCTCCAAGAACAACTTCAGAACGTGCAGGTCAGCGGTCCTTCGGGGCCGCTGATTCGCGTCTGGCGCAGACGCAGTTTCGGCTACAGGCCGCGTGTAGGCCGCGGGAGCGGCGCGGAAAGTCGCGTCGAGCGCGTCCGCGATGGCCGCGTGCGCGCCGGGGAACAGGTGTCCGTACCGATCGCTCGTGACCCGAATCGACGAGTGGCCGAGGTAAGTCTTGACCTCCTCGACATGTCGCCCCGCAGCGATCAGTAAAGCCGCGCACGTGTGCCGAAGATCGTGGAACCGCACTCCGGCGGGCAGACCGGCGCGCTTGACCGCGGGCGTGTAGTGCCGGCTTCGGAAGTTGTGGTGGTGGACGGCCCCGCCCTCGGACGCGGTGAACAGCCAACCGTCTGGCGTGGGATAGCGGCCGATGTGTTCGCCGAGGATCTGCGCAAGGAATCGGGGGACGGCGATCGTTCGACGCTTCCCGGTCTTGGTTGGTCCGGCGCGCAGACCGCCGGCTTCGCTCATCGACGTCACGATGTCGACGGTCCCGGCCAGGACGTTCAGGCGCTCGACTCGCAGCGCCCAAAGCTCGCCGGCCCGTAAGCCCCCGTAGGCGCTCAGGTAGATCGCGGCGCGATAGCGGTCGTCGATCGAGCTCGCCAGCGCGTTCACCTGTTCGGCGGTCAGGAAGTGCACTTCCTCGTGTTGGCGCTGACTCGGAACCGCGATCCTCGAGAACGCAGACCGAGCGATCAGGTTGTCGTCGACGGCCTGTGCGAACACTTGCGACGCGGTGAGCGTGATGCTCTTCACGGTCGCTGGCGCGAGTCCGATTTCGACGAGGTGGGCGACGAATGCTCGGGCGTCCGCCGGTCGAACGGCGTTGACAGACATGTCTGCGAAGAACGGTCGGATGTGTTTGTTGATGCGACCTTCGATGTTGAGCTTGGTCGACGCGGCGACGTCGGCCTTCGTCTTCAGCCACCGTCGATGTAGTCGCCGCAGGGCGTCTTGCCGGCCGTCGGGTCGATCCACTCGCTTTGCAACTTCGATGTCTCGACTGACGTGAGCCATCTCTGCGCAGCCGACTTCGTCGAGAACGTTCGGGAGCGCTCGCGACCGTCAGGAGCGAGGTAGCGGGCACGCCAGACGACGCCGGCGGTTGAGCCGTCCGGGAGTTGCTGCTGACGCTTCTCGACGTGTGCCACTCGTGCCTTCCTCCTCGGATCGGGAGCCTACGACCGCTGCTCGCGGCATTGGTTGAGCCAATGCTCGACGTCTTCCGCGCGGTAGCGGACATGGCGGACTACCCGAATACCGCAGGGTCCTTCGTGGCGGCTGCGCCACCGGTAGATGGTTGCCAACGGAACGCCGAGGTATGCCGCGAGCTGCGGTGGGCTCAGGAGCGGCGTCTGCCTCACGGAGCCGGCGCTCGTGTCCTTCTGCACCCGACCTTTGGCTCCGGGAGTGCTCGGCCTTGCCGCTTGTTCTCGCTCGTAATTGTTCAACTCACCCATACCGAGGATAAGCGCGAGCGCCGCCCGAAACGCGACAAGAAATCCGCGCGTATAGATCTTCACACACGTTGCATCCCAATGCCGTCGCCGTCGAAACCGCCCTTGCGAAAAAGCTGCACGAACTTGCATTCGACGAATCGCGACGCACCTCTCGGCGAATCGGACCCGCCGAACCGGTGATGTTCAGCCCGTCCGCAAAGTCCCCGGCGAACCCCTCCTTGAGCTCAGCGAGCGCCTCGTTGAAGCCTCAGGTTCGAGACTCGAGACCCTGTCCAAGATCGGCACAGATATGCCGCTTCCGCTAAACGGAAGCAGCAGAGATCCGTGCAGACGCTCGCCGAGGTGACGTGCTCGCCCCGGCCGAAGCCACTTCGGAGGTCGTGGTTTGTTGACCCGAACGACAGCGGACAGCAACGCGAACAGCCCGGTCAACTCCGGTGCCGAAGCACGATCGTTCGCGGCGTGCCATAGCGGCTCAGGCGTCGTGCGCCCCACCACCCTGCACTTACGGCTCGATCGACGCCGCCCCCAACAACGCGCAGTACATGCTCGGCCGGTCGCCCTCCGCCGACGGCGGAATCGGATCCTTGACGATCGACCGCCGAAAGCAGCCGCTACGAGTGACGTCACCGATATCCGGGAGTCTGCACGCAACCTCTGCACGCAACCTCTGCACCCGCCTGCGCGCTTTCACCTGCGCCGCTCGCGGCCATGCGCACAAATACCCGATCGAGTCGCTCGCCAGCGCGGCGAGCGGACCGATCGGCAGTTCTGGCGCTGTCGACCGTTCCGAGTGGACCGCGTCGTCACGCCTGAGCGATGACCGGAAGTACGTCGACCCGGGTGATACTGACCGGAGCCCCTTCGGGTGCAGCCCTCACGGCCTTCACCGCGTCGTGCGCCGTCTCCTCGTTCTCGAAGATCAGCATCGAACTGCCGGTCGATTGGTCGTCGGAGCCGAGCCAGTAGCCGCACACGAATCCGGGCAACGCCTTCATGGAAGGAACAACCACCGATCCGAGCATCTGACTGGCTTCGTCGTGACGTTCGATTCTCACTTCGGCCACTATGGCGAACATCGTCTCGGGCTCCTCGCTAACGACTCAATGTGCACGCATATTGCCCGCTCTCTCTAGGACGCTTCTGGCGACCCAGAGCGGGCGTGTTATTGGGCGGGTTCGGTTAGCGGGCGGCGCCGGCGATGAAGGTCGCGACGATGTAGGTGGCGTGGCGGTCGAGGCTGACGCGGGCGCGGTCGTAGCGCATGGTGGCGCGGGGATCGGCGTGGCTGGCGGCTTCTTGGACGTCTCGGAGTGGGACGCCGGCGTCGAGCGCGGCGGTGATGAACGCGTGGCGCAAGGTGTGGGGTCCGACTCGTTGTTGATCCCGGCCTTGCGGGCGACGCGACGGACGATGCGGGCGGCGGCGTGCCGTTCGAGGCGGCGGTGGTCGTTGCCGCAGAAGATGGGTCCTTCGGTGCGTTCGCCGACGGCGAGGTCGGTAGCTCGGGCGGTGCGGGGCCGCGAGCGGCACGGTCACGACCTTGCCGCCTTTGCGGATAATCCGCAGGGTGCGATGGCCGCGTTCGAGTCCGAGTTGTTCGATGTCGGCGCCGGTGGCTTCCGACACTCGCAGTCCGTTGAGGGCGAGGAGGCTGAGGAGGGCGTGGTCGCGGGGCGTCGCTGAGTCCTGCAGCGACGAGCATCGCGCCGACCTCGTTTCGGTCGAGTCCGGTCGCGTGGGACTCGTAATCGAGGCGGGGCCGGCGGACATGCACCGCAGGTGAGGTCGGGATGAGTCCTTCTTGTTCGGCGTAGCGGTAGAAGCAGGTGATCGTGCACAACCGTCGTGCGATGGTCGCCCGGGCTCGACCGAGCGTTTCGAGTTGGCGGGCGAATGCCTCGATGTGGGCGCGTTTCACGTCGAACAGGGCGAGGTGATGCTCGGCGCAGTAGGTGGCGTACTGGCGAAGATCGAGCGCGTAGGCCTCATGGGTGAGCCCGGAATATCCGGCTAAGAATCCGGTGAGCGCGAACCGTTCCGGACCGGAAACGGGTCGTGTTCAACGATGGTGGGCGTGAGTGCGGAAGTGGGAACCTGCATGACATCCTCCAATCGAAGTGACTGGAAGATGTGTCGACCAACCGGACACGAATTCCCGACCGCGTAGAGTCAGCGGCCGAAAGAACACGCCGAACGGAGGTGACCGTGGGCCACGACCGATGGATCGACGATCTTCGGGCCGCGGGCGCCGACCCGATGGTGCTCGCTGCGCTGCTGTCAGCGGAGTTGCCGTATGACGGACTGCAACACGCTGGCGACGCGGTCCTCGCCGCTCGCGTCGACGACACCGACGCGACGCTTGGCAAGATCACCGAGGAGTTGATCGAGGCGTTACGAGCGCGGAGCGGGGACGGCGACGACATCCTTGCGGGCACCCTTGAACGCGATGCCGAAGCATCGCCGTCGAAGCTCACTGCGGTCGTCGTGGATCTCGAAGACCTCGCCGACGCGCTCGCCGAAAGTGCGGGAAGTGAAGGGTTCGTCGACCTCCACGACGGCCAGGTCTGGACCGAGACCATCATCGAAGCGAGCCGAGACGCCGGCGTCCTCGAGGTCGAATTCGATGACCCGTCCCGGTGGCTGGTCGTCGTTGGTCAAGGCCCGGCCGCGCCGTACCGCACCTTGCAACGTTTCATCGCGACCGTCGACGATCACGACACCGTGGGCCGACTCACCGACGCGATCGACGGAAAAGGCGCATTCCGTCGCTTCTACAACCAGCTGGAGCGGTCTCCCGATCTGCTCACCCGCTGGCACCGATTCAACAACGACACCCGACTCGGCCAAGCCCGCCAATGGCTCGCCGACCACGGCTACGAACCCGGCCGCCCCACCTGAAGCCGCCGACCGGCTCGCCAGAAGCGTCCCAGAGCGAAGCTCCTATGTGTTGTCAAGGGGTGTTCTCGGCGTTGCTGGCAGACCAGTGATGGGCCACTCGGGTTGAGGGCGAGCTCTTACGAAGCCATGCGTGCCGAACGTAGGTGTGGGGTGACGGGCCGGCGGTTCGTTCGAAGGACAACCGTTCGGTGTCAGGGCATTCGTGGGCCAGGCCCGTCGCCCCAGAGCTTCTACGCGTGCACGGGATGCGGGTAGATCTCGTGGGCGACGTAGCGTTTCAGAACGCGCATGACCTCTTTGGTGGTGCGGCCTTCGGCGAGGCGACGCGCGACATATTTGCGGGTGCGTTCATCGCTGCTCATGCGGGTGAACACGATGCGCCACAGCGATGGTTCGCTTGACGGTTCCCGCCCGGGTTCAGCCGGTAACGCACCACCTTGCCCGACGATGCGGGCACGGGCGCGACACCGCACGGGTGCGCGAACGCAGCTTCGTTCTTTAGCCGGTGCGGGTTGTCACCGGCGGCGACCAACAAGATCGCGGCAGTGTGCGTTCCGACACCGTAGACGTCGAGCAAGCTGGGCGCGGTCCGGCGCACGCGCTCATCGATCAATCGGTCGAGGAGGCGGGCGTCGGCGGTCCCATGGGGTCTCGACCGCACCGGTCTACCGGTCTCCATCCAACTCGTCGGACGGCCCTCCGACGAAGCGACCTTGCTCGCGCTCAGCGCCCAAATCGAAACGGCTCGCCCGTGGGCGGACCACCGACCCGGCATTTCATAGCGATACAGAACTGCCGATATGTGGCTCGCAGATCCGTCCGCTCGGTAACACTGTTCGAGTGAGCATTGAAGTAGTTGCGGGTGGCCAATACCCGGACGCAGTCCGAGCGGTGTTGGCTGACCTGGCGGATTGGTTCGGGATCGAAGCCGCGAACGATGCCTACGTCGACGAGGCGCGGTCGCTTCCAACTGTGGTCGCCACTGTTGCGGGCGAAATCGTCGGCGTGTGCTTGGTCAAACGGCACTTCCCCGAAGCGGCCGAGGTGGAACTAATCGCGGTTCGCAAATCGATGCATCGACGCGGCGTCGGGCGCCAAATACTCGATCGCGTCGAGATGGACCTTCTAGACGACGGCGTCCGCGTGCTGCAGGTCAAAACCCTCGGTCCCTCCGTGCACTACGAACCGTACGAGCAGACTCGTCGTTTCTACCGAGCACAGGGCTACTTGCCGCTCGAGGAACACGCGCATCTGTGGCCGAGCGATGCATGCCTCGTGATGGTCAAGTACCTCGGCTGACCGCGCCCGAACTGCCGATCGGTAACGCCCGCGCCTCCGTCGTAACCGCGCCGTAGGTACCGATCGGTGGGTGCCGATCGGTGGGTGCCGAACGGTGTGGAATCGCGCCGATGTCAGAACCGCCAACGCGTTGAACCTGGCGTCTCCTCAGCGGTACCGACTGCGGTAGCAGTGCGCGGCTTGACTTCATAGACGAACCACGGGGGCGGGCCGAGCGTCGGCGCGTTGAACGGCGCGGTGATGCCGGTTCCCGAGTCGTCGGGCTGCGCGGGCCAGCCGCTCTTCGCCCACAACGCCGCGATCTCGGCCACGATCCTCGGGGCGGTCACGCGCCGGGCTTCGCCTGCGACCATCACATCGAAGCCCTTCGTGGCGACGCTGATCGTGCAGCGCGGATCGCGTGCAACGTTCTTCGCCTTGCGCGTCCGTTCGCCGGTCTGGAACCAGCATGAGCCCGCGTGCCAAAGTGCACCCACGCTCGTCACGTGCGAGCTGCCGTCGGCGTTCAGGGTCGTCAGCCAGAACGTCGAGCGGTTCGGGGAGTGCGGGTCCTCGTGCGTCAAGAGGTCGGCGAGCTGTGCTTCAACTTGGGACCACTCGATCGCGGGTAGGCCATCCGTCTCTCCAAGGTTTGATGTCTTCATGGTCCTGAGACTGCACCCCTTCCCGAAACTCATCGCGCGTCTGCCCGCACGAACGTTCCGCCCCTTCCAATACCGTAGGCCGCGCCAGATCTGCCGATCGGGTACTCGCGCACTTGAAGCGCTCAATGCTTCGTGGTTTGGTCCTGCTCGACGAAGTAGAGGCGGTTTCCATCAGGATCGCTGAAGCCGAACATCGGCGGCGCGCCTGTCCAGAGGAGCAGTTCCCCGACCTGCACGTCGGAGTCGCGCAGCGCGGCGTGAGCCGCGGCGGCATTTGCGACCGTGAGGCGGATACCGGTGTCAACGCCCGGTGGCACGCCATCCTCCGGCGCGATCAGCGCGAGGGCCATCGCCGCCCCTGGGGGGCGGACCTCCACCGATCGGAAGCCGGGACCGACGAGGTCGTCGGCGACGACCTCGAGCCCGAGTATCTCCGTGTAGAAGAGTAGTGCCGCATCCTGGTCTCGCACCGGTATCGCCACCACAACTACATCGGTGACCTGGGTCGATCTCGTCTTCGTCATGGCTCCTCCTCAGGACTGTCTCACGGTTAGACGGCTGAGCTGTTGCGAAATCATCGGTTGTGCTGACGTCGAGAGACGGAGCCGTCGCACCGGATGACATCCGGGTGCTTCCAGTCCGACGACGGCCAATGGTTCGAGTCCAGTGTGAGTGGCCCGATCGCCCGCGCCAGAACTGCGGATCGGCACTCGCCGTAGCCTGACGACATGTCGCGTCTGAAGGACATCTGCGTCGACTGCGAAGACCCCTGGTCACTTGGTCATTGGTGGGCCGAAGTTCTCGGGTACCGAGTTCGACCACACTCGGCGGCAGACCTCGCGGCCCTGCGGGCGGCGGGCATCGTCGGACCCGAAGGTGATCCATCCATTGCAGTCGATCCGATCGATGAGCTGGGTCCGACTTTCTGGTTCAACCGGGTGCCCGAGACCAAGAGCGTAAAAAATCGCGTGCACGTCGACGTATTCGGGAACGTTGACGACCTCGTCGGTCGAGGCGCGACGCTCGTCGCGTCCGAAGAACGCTGGACCGTCGTCGCCGACCCCGAGGGCAACGAGTTCTGCGTCTTCGCACCGCCCTCGTCGTGACGCCGTAACGGCCGATCGGGCGCTGGAATAACAGCGCCCGATCGGGCATTCTGCTCGGGTTCGCGATTGCAAGCGCGGCCGGTTGATCGAGCCGAATATCGCGCCTCCGACCGGCGTTCCGGGGCACCCGAAACGGCGTCTCACTCCAGGCTGTGGTGACGGTTGAGCAGGGGGGCGCGGGGTTCGGCTCCGCGCGCTCCCAGCTACGGAGACGACAACGCAGCAGCGAAGCGCACGCTGGAGCCGCTGCGGAGGTGATCTGCGTCCGCGACCGGGACGCTTCGCGTCCTCGGTCTAGGCGCTCTGTAGCCGAAGATGGACACTGCAAAACTGCTAGCTCGCGAATCGGTAGCGGCGGCTCATTCGCGGCGCCCGCAGTCCGACCGCTGTCGCCACGATCATCGCGACGGCGAGTAGCGCAACTGCGCCGATTGCCACCGTCGCGATTGGCGTGACGATGCCGGGCGCGATGCCCAGCTGCGTGGTGAACGCCTGCCACGCGATGCGGTTTGCGAGGAGTCCGCACGGGATGCCGATCAGGATGGCGGTGCTGGTGAGCGCGAGACTCTGCCAGCACATGGTCGCGACGAGACTCCGGGGCGAACATCCGAGCGCACGGAGGATCGCGAGGTCACCGGACCGGCGCCGCATGGTGCTGCCCAGCACATGCGTGAGCGTTGCGACGAGGAGGAGAACGAGCACGACGCCGATCGCCAGGGGTAGGCGACGAGCGCTTCGATAGCCGTCGATGTCGGTGGGTCGACCATCGGAGACGACGCAGGTCGGATCTGAGCATCCGTTCTTGGCGAGGAACTCGCGCAGCTGTTGCTCGGCTCCCTGGGCCGTGCCGGGCGCGAACCGTAACAGTATGTAGTTGTAACGACCGCCGGGCGTCGTGGGGTCGACCACGGGAAACCGCGACGCGGTGCCGAGTGCTCCGGTGCCGAGACCCGACTCGTTCTCGCGCTCGTTGCCAAGCGCGGGAAAGGTCGTGCGTCCGACGACCGACAGTCTCGCGTGCGCAGTGCCGACTGTCGCCGCTACTGTGTCTCCGATGTGCACATGGAGCGCGCGCATCGTCCGGGCGCCGAGCATGATCTCTCGCACGTTCGTCGGCAGCCGCCCGGCGTCGACCTGCGGAGCCACTGTGCCCCGGACCGCGTTGATGCCGATCGCGGGAATCGCGCGTCCGGCGATTGTCACGAGGCCGAGGTTGAGTGCGCTGGCTTCTACGACATGGGGAAAGTGTGCGACTTCCTGCTCGAACTGAGGCGGGATGGTTCCGAAGCTCGATCCAACGGCGGCGTCCCAGTTCCAGCCGTAGAGACGGGGAGTGGTAGTCCACCGTTGGAGGTTCACACCGAACGCGAAAGTGCCGGTCACGGTCGCGACCACGAGCGCAAGGCTCGCAAGCACGCTGCGAATGGGTGTCGCGGTTGCGCCGCGGCCGGGCTGGAGTGCCAGCCGCGTCCCCACGACCGCAGGTGCGCCGAGCCCGGCTCGCGCGACGAGATCCGCCACCCGCGATCGGCGCGGCCCCGGGTCGACTGCGTTCGGACCGGTTCCGGGAAGCGCGTTCGTGTTCACGACGCGCAATAGCGCGGGGAGCGCCGCCAGCACCGTCCCGACGAAGATCACGCCGAACGCTGCCGAAACCAACGCGAGGTCGAGCGAGAATCCGGAGTGCGGTTCTGCGTCGCGGGCCGCGCCGACCGGTGTGAGCGGCGAGAAGAGACATCCGAGAATCACCGCCAGAACGGCGGCCGCGGCGGCGACTGCTGCGAGCGTCGCGAGGTCAATCGAGAATCGCTGCCGTCGCGTTGCACCCATTGCGCGGAACTGCGCGTGGTCGTCCGCCCGAGCCGACAGCGACCGGCCCAACGACTGCGCCGCCAACAGGATCCCGACGAGCGCAAACAGCGCGGCGAGGATCCACAAGCCCTTGACGAGGGGATCGTTCGCGCGGTTCACCTTGACGAGCGATTCGGTCGTCGGCGCGATCTGGATCCCGACCTCGGGTGCCGCCCGGTTCGCTTCAGACACTGCGACGCGCAGCGCCGGAAGGTCGGCGCCACGGTGGCGTAGACGTATCCACTCATCGAAATAGAAGACGGCATCCGGGAAACGTCGCGCGAATGCGGGAGTCAAAATGAGGCGGGGCACGCGCTGCGAGCCGGGCTGCAACAGGTTCTCGGGCAATTCGGCAACGCCGGTCACGCGCAGACTCAGGTGCGTACCGCGATCGAGCCGCGGCGCGCCATTGGGATCAAGGTCCTTCCCGTCGTATTCGCGCAGGTCGGTGACGCGCGTCCCGACCCGCCAGCCAGTGATGGTGGCGGTCGCGGGACTGATAGTGATCTCGTCGGCTCGGTCAGGTCTGGCCGGCCTCCCCGCATAGACCCGCAACGTCGAGATCGCGCGTCCAATCCGATCGTCGTACGCCACTAACCCGAACGCGGAGCCCGTAATCAGCCTCTCATCCAGCTTCCCATCATGGATACGAAAGATCTTCGCTCCGCCGAAACGGCCGTGGGCGATGACGAGCGACGACCGATCGACCGCGTCGAGAAGCCGCACGCCCGATGCGCGCAGCACTCGAGTCTGTTTCTCGTTCTGGGCGGTGACGTTGGCGATGACGACCGCGTCCGACGCGCGAGCCTCCACCAGGTCACGGCTGAACGCGGTATCCGTTCGCCGCGCCGCCTGCGCAGCCGTCAGCGCCGCACCACCCGCGAGCGCCAGCAGAAGAATCACGCCCACCCATCGGGCCGGGTCGCGGCCTTCGGCGCCCAGCCGCAGCCGCAACAGCCCCATGAACGCAGTATCACCGCCGGGACCTTCGCCCGCCATCCGGGTACCACGACGCCAGCACAGGTGCAGACACCCCCCGGCACACTCCACTGCACGGGGGCCACCCGCACTCGAACGAGCCAGAGCCGAGGAGGCGATCTCACCGTCGCCCGCACAGCCTCATAACGGACCCCGAACCATCGCCGCGCCCCATGACGCGCTGGCAGCGTCCAGCGCACCTCCCCGAAGTGTCGATAGAGGACGCTCGCGAACGCGAGCAACAGCGGTCCGCAAGGTCACATCACGCGCGCCAGATCTGCCGATCGGCTCGGCGCATGACAGCTCGATTCGGCCGACGCCGATCACAACTATGAGCACGATTCCCGCAGCGGCGATCGTCGCCAGCGCGAGTCGAAAGATCACGCGACCGCGAGGCGACAACGGCTGAAACCACCGCCGGGAACCGATCACCGGAATATCCCGACTGCCCTTGACGGATCACCGGAATATCTGCCGATCGGGTGCTCGCTCGTCAGGTCAGCGAACGCCGTGCGCGAGCATTGTGGCGAGAGCTTCTCGGGTGGTCGACCGCTCCTCCGCGGTGCGGGCGAAGATCGCGACTCGAAGGTCCGTCACACCGGCATCGACGTAGCGGGCGAAGCCATCAAGGATGTTGTCGATCGTGCCAGCGAGCATGAGTTCCGCACCTCCCGCGACACCTTCGAGATCGAGCACTCGGCGGTAACTCGGGAACGCGCCGTACATCTGGTTCATGTTCCGAGAGTGGTCCCTCGCTCCGTCTGGGTCCGAGGTGACGCATACTCCGACGAGTGCGACAACCCGCGGACGGGTTCGGCCGTGTCGCTCAGCTGACGCAGTGATAATCGGAACGATGTGCCGCTCGATTGTTCGTGGTCCGCACGAGCCGACCGACGTGCCGGCACTGACGCGACCGGCGAGATCGAGCATGCGTGGGCCGAGGGCGGCGAGCAACACGGGACACGGTGCCGCATCGATCGTCAGCCAACCCTTTGCGAAGACCTGCTCGCCATCGACATCTGCCGGCTTACCTTCGAGGAGCATCAGCGCATCGAGGAACTCGACGGTTCGCGAGAACGCATGCTGATATGGCTCACCGAAGAACCCTTCGGTGACGATCTGATGGGACGCGCCGATGCCGAGGGTGAAACGGCCGTCGAGCGCGTTCTGCGCGGTCAGTGCCTGCGCCGCGAGGGCGGCGGATGTCGACCAGTGAGCGGAACGACCGATGTTCCCAGCTCCCGAAACTCGGGAACGTCGGCGCCGACTGCGGCAAGCGCGACGATTGGATCGACGCCGAATACCTGCGACACCCAGAAGCTCTCGAATCCCGCGGTCGCGGCCCAGCGGGCCTCTACTCGGAGATCGGCGACGCTGCGAACGCCGGTCCCCGCGCTGTAGCCCATTCGCACGCCCATCAGGCTGACCGTACCAACGGCTCCTCGCGGCTCCGCAACAACACACTCCCATCTCGGGCGTCACCCAACCGGCGGGACGGGCACGCTCCGAATCGCTGACGCACAAGAATCACGCGACGCGGCCCGAACTGCCGATCGGTCGCCCTCCGCGAAGCGCGGGTCCAACCGGACCCGCGCTCCCGCAACCCCAGTTGTCTAGACACCTTGACTTGATCTGTCTAGCAGCTAGACTGGTCTCCTTGTGAAGCCGATCAAGGTCAAGGAGTTGCTGAAGATCCTGCGGCAGCACGGTTGCGAGGAAGTCCGCCAGGAGGGATCGCATCTGATCGTCCGGTGCGGGAGGTGCACGGCGGTACTCGTGATCCACGGCAAGGAAGTCGCACCGGGAACGCTTCGCAACATTCGGGAAACGCTCGAACCGTGTTTGGGGAAGGGATGGATCAAGTGAAGACTTACACCGTGGTCGCGGAGCGCGACGAGGCGGGATGGTGGGCAGTGCGCGTGATCGAGCTTCCCGGAGTTCTCACTCAGGCACGTCGGCTCGACCAAGTCGAGAAGTTCGCACGGGAAGCGATCAACCTTGCCGTGAGCGTGGGTCATGCCCCCAAGGGCAAGTACGCCGTGCAGATAGACCCGCGCGTGCCCGGCTTCGGTGATGATCTCGCGGCCGTGCGCGCGGTACGAGTTGATGCTGAACGACTGCAGAACGAAGCCGCCGAACGCACGCGCGTTATCGCTCGTCGACTGGCTCAGCGAGGTCTGACTGTTCGAGACATCGGCGCCGCCCTCGGGGTGTCACACCAGCGCGCCGCGCAACTCGTGGGCAAGGCGTCGACACCCAAGTCGCCGGCGAAGAAGACCGCGACCCGCGCCAAGGCCCGCGCCACGAAGCGGCGCGTCCCCGCTTCGTGAGCGGTTGATCGCCAACGAACCCTGACACGCGTGTCATCGCGCGTCCATCGCGCGGACGCAGTCATTCGGGCCCGTTCGCAGTTGTTCGCCCAACTCGCTGACCTGCAATTACTGTCCGAGGACGCCCGCCAACAGCCGCTCGATGGGATTCCCAAGCAGGGCACGCGTTGTTCGTGGCGACCCCCAAGACGTTCGGCTGTAACTCTTCGTCGGCGTTCCTTCCTCGCAGGCCGCGAGCAGGCCGCGGGAGGTCGCAAAACAGGGCCAAATGACGACAACTGCTGGACACTGTTTCCGCAGGTCAGCGGCGATTACGGCTGGTCACGGAAGTGCGCCGCAAGCCTTGCCAAGGTTGGGGTCGCGGGTTCGAATCCCGTCGTCCGCTCCAAGAACAACTTCAGAACGTGCAGGTCAGCGGCCTTCCGGGGCCGCTGATTCGCGTCCGGGAGAAGCGCGATTTCGATGCGGGGCCGCGGCGGGGCGCGGGAGCTTCGCGGTACGTCGCGTCGAGCGCTTCGGCGATGGCCGCGTGCGCGCCGCGGAACAGGTGGCCGTAGCGATCGGACGTGACGCGGATGCTCGAGTGGCCGAGGTGGTCTTTGACCTCTTCCATGTGTTGACCGTTCGCGACGAGCAACGCTGCGCAGGTGTGGCGGAGGTCGTGGAACCGGATTCGTTCGTAGTGCTTCGTGCCGTCGACCTTGACGTACCCGCCGAGGCCGACGCTGACGGCCGCAGGGGCGAAGTGACGCCGGCCGAAGTTGCGGTGATGCACGGCGCCGCCCTCGGCGGCCGTGAAGACGTACACGTCGCTGTACCGGCCGATGTGCTCACCCGGCATCTCGGCCAGGAACCGCGGCACGACGATCGTTCGTCGCTTCCCGGTCTTCGTCGGGCCAGCATGGAGCCCGCCTGTCTCACTCATCGACTCGACCACCTCGACCGTGCGCGCGAGGACATTGACCCGACCTTGCGGAGCAGGCAGTCGCGCGGCGCCGGTTCGAGACCGAAGCTCGCGCCGCCGCTCGACTTTCGCAGCCAAATGTTGTGATGGTCTTCGATAGCGGTGAGGACGCTGGTGTCCCGTTCTTGGTGATGGAGCGTCTTCCGGTCCGCACGCTCGCCGCCGAACTCAGTGATCGTCCTTTGTCTCTCCAGCGTTTCTACAGTGTGGCGGGCGAGATCCTTTCCGCAATCGCCGCCGCGCACGCAGCGGGCGTCATCCATCGCGACATCAGTCCCGGCAATGTGTTGCTCACTGACGACGATCTCGTGAAGGTGAGTGATTTCGGTATCGCTAAGACGGTGGACGAAGGTCGAGCCGGCTCGCCACGTCGCGCGGCGCGTCGTCGGGCAGCAGCGAGGGCGCAGCCGTCGCCGGGTGCGCGGCCGCGAGCGGCGCCGGGTGGTTCGGGAAGTACCGGTACGCGGTGGTCCGAGAGATCGACGACGCCGGCCCTGTTGCGTTGGACGCAAATGGGACACGACGGAGGTTTCCCCGCGAGGCCGCTCGTGGGTGCGAATAGAACAATGCGCCGTATTTCGGCTGGCCTAAATTGCTCATCCGACGTATCGCAGCGGTCCGGACAACGGCGCGAAGGCTCAATGCAACAGCAACCCAAAGTACTGATGAACGCGGCGGCGTAGACCCGAAGTCCGATGCCGGGCGGCGGCGTGGGCTTCATATGCGAGAAAATCTGCGATAGGCGATCGTGGTGGTTGCGACACGTGCGTCCGGCAGGTACACAGGGGTGTTCACCCCGATAGGGAGGTCATCGTCTATGACGTTTACGCACGGCATTCGTCGCCGGTACTTGCGGGTGGGATCAGGTATCGGCGCGCTTTCGCTCGCGTGCGCGTTTGGTGTCAGCGCGTCGGTACCCGGATCGAGTCTCGTGGGCGGGGTGATTCGTCCGGCAGTCTCGGATTATGTGCAGGTCTCGGCGAGCGAGACACCGCCTAGTGAGGCGCAGTGTGAGTCGGTCGGCCGCCGTTGCTTCGGTCCGCAGGCGGCGCAGGCGGCTTACAACGTTGGTCCGCTCTACGCGGCTGGCGTCAAGGGCGCGGGTGAGACGATCGCGATCGTCGACGCGTACGGCAGCGACACGATGGCTCACGACCTCCACGTCTACGACCAGGTGTTCGGTCTGCAACCGATGTGCGGTGAAGCTGGCGTGACGTGCGCGCCGGGTATGCCGACGTTCTCGCAGCTTGCGATACAGGGCTCGCCTGCGACCAAGGCACCGCCGTCGCAGAATCACAGCCCCGGTCAAGAGTCAAAGTCGGCATGGGCGCTGGAGGTTGCGCTCGACGTCGAGACGTCACACGCGATGGCCCCGATGGCGAACATCCTGTTGGTCACGACGCCGACGGCCGAGACGCTCGGCGTGCAGGGCTTCCAGCAGATGATGAACGCCGAGCAGTACGTCGTCGACCACCACCTCGCGAACGTCATCTCGCAAAGCTTCAGCTCCTCCGAAGCCGCGTTCGGCAGCGCGAAATCGTTGTTGAACCTGCGGCACGCGTTCATCGCGGCGGCCAAACAAGGCGTCACGGTGCTCGCGTCTTCAGGTGACAACGGCACGGCCGAGACCAAGAAGACGCCGGTCGCCAAGGGTGGATCGTTGATTCCGCGCCCGACGGTGGGATGGCCGGCAAGCGACCCGCTTGTCACGGGTATAGGCGGGACATATTTGTGTACCGACCCGAACAACACCACAACTCGCGTTGCCGACAACACCGACCCGCCAGCGCAATGCCAGGCGTTCGCCGGTGAGGCCGAGGTCGGCTGGACGTTTGCCGGCGGCGGTTACAGCGAGGTGTTCAGCAAGCCCGACTATCAGAACATTCTCCCGGCCGGGAGCACGACGATTGGTTCGCAGCGTGGCGTTCCCGACGTCGCCCTGCAGGCGAGCTCGCGTACGGGCGCGCTCGTGTACCTCTCGTTACCGCCCGACGGCCTGAGCGGTTTGTTGTGCGGCGACTCGCCGTGCTCGACCGGTTGGTACGACATTGGCGGCACGTCTCTCAGCTGCCCGCAATGGGCTGGGCTCGTCGCGCTTGCGGATCAGATCAACAGTGGCGGACTCGGGCTCATTAACCCAGCGCTCTACACGATCGGTGCGGATCCGGTGAGGTACGCGAACGACTTCTTCGACATCACGACGGGCAACAACACCGCTGATCCGAGCGTTCCGGGTTACCCCGCGACGAAAGGTTGGGACCCAATCACCGGTCTGGGCACACCGAACGCCGCGCACCTTGTGCCTGATCTCGTCGCCGCTGCGCACGGTCACTAAGCATCGAAGTACCCGGGGCTCGTGCGCCCGAGTCATGGCGACTCGGGCGTGCAGACCCCCGCGCGACGCCGACCCTGCGGGTTCGAAACCTGTGGCACACGGTTGATAGGACGGCGCCGGGCGACGCGCCTGCGCGCAACGCGGCGAACGACCCGCACTCTTTGTCGAGTGTTGTCGTCCGGCGTTGCGAGTTGACCGCGTACGAAGCCGATCGCCTTCAGGATCCCAAGCCAGTACGGGCGGCGCCGCGCGACCGCCAGCAACGCGTGTAGCAGTGTCGCTACGGCGAGCGACACGAGCAGCCACGCGAGCGACGCGGGAAAAGCCGCGACATGCACGAGGTTCTCAACATCCCGCGCCGCGATGTGCTGCAACACCACCGAGCCGAAGTCGTGTTGCAGGCGCTCAAACGCGGCGCGCCGATCGACCCCGGGTGCGTAACGCACGACGAAGACCGAGACCGTCACGTCGGGAGGGATCGTCTCGAAGGTTGTGCCATCGTCAGCGGCGTCGCACCGCCAGAAGCAGAGATCTCCCAGGAAGCGATGTTGCGCACGAACCGCTCGGTTCTTCGAGGTGACCTGCGACTGCGGCAACTGCTGGCGGCTCGAAGCTGCCGACGAACCGGAGCAGCTCGAGTGCATCGCCTGCGGGGCTGACATGTTCGCGATCACCGAGATCGGCCGGACCGTCCGATAGCAAATCTGTGGCACAACGCCGTTACAAATCCCGGTTTCCGTCGTACGATGGACATCGTGACGGATCACGCGGCGCGTGTCGCCCAGGGTTTGGGGGCTCTACGCGATGAAGCGTGGTTGACGGCCTCGCACTCTTGCGGTGGGGACAGTGTGCCACTGCACGCCGCAGTGCAACCGGAGTCGTAGCCGGTAGTTGTTGAAGTTGCCGAAGCCGTGCCCGACGCGTTTGACCTTCT
>JBBSFB010000060.1:0-24320 GCA_038239145.1 Acidimicrobiia bacterium | reverse complement strand
GCAGGTCGAAGTGATCCGTTCGAGCCCTGGTTTTGTGCGCGTCGAGATCCGCGACGGCGACGACACCACGGAACTGGATCTCGCTTGGGACTATCGGATGCGCGCGCTGCAGCGGACCGAGTTCGGGCTCACCCTTGATCGGGACGAGGTCGCCGCGGACAAGGTCCTTGCATTGTATGGGCGGGCCGAGGCGCGTGACTACGTTGACGTGTTCCGGATCCGGAACTACTACTCGCGCGAACGATTGTGTGGACTCGCACGCGAGAAGGACCGTGGATTCGTTGAGCACATGTTCGCGGAATCGCTCGCGCGGATGCAGCGCCGCGACCGCGTCGAGTTCGATGTCGACGACGCGACTTTCGCGCAGCTACGTCACGAGTTCGACGGTTGGTTTCTCGAGCTCTCGCGTGCGATGCGCGAACTCGGCACTTCACCGAGACGTGACGTTGAGCCACCTGAACTCGATCTCGGTTCTTGACGACGGTCGCACCCGGAGATCATCGACGATCCGGGACGGGCACCACGGGGAACCTCGCGCTCGGTCGGCGCGTGACGTCTCCGAGGACGCAGAGGTACTCGGTGGACGCGCAGCAAGGGATTCGGGGTCCGCCGATCGCGGGTTCGAACTGATCACATTCTCAGACGGCGGTTGATCGCGCTTCACTCCGACAGGCGGGACGGCCGATCGTGTACGTCGTCCATGGTGCCTGGAGTTTTCGTCGATCGGTTGCCCGCCGCTGTCGCAGCGCCGCGAGCGAAACCTTTCTCGAACTTTCCGCCGCGTTGCGGACTGGGAACCGCCGGCTGGACGAAGCAGCGGAGCCACGTCAAGTCGGTGCCGCAGAGCTACCGCCCTTTTTTGGCGCAGACGACAGGCATCCGAGTCAGAGGCGCACGAGCTGAGCATTCGGTTTGGACCGCCGGGGCACCTGATCGCACCGCGTCGCCATTCGTTGCTATCAGAGCGAACGCGAACGCTACGCAACCCCAAGGAACCGTGTAACGCCTCGGGGATGATCTCGCTTGGTGTCGTGTGTTCTGTCTCGGCTCGCGCCGCGATCGCCGCCCGCGTCTCGGGGTCGATGCGGACCGGCACGACATCAGCGGGCCCGGCCCCGATCGTTGGACGACCACGGCGGCGGGCTTTCAGCTGCTCGACGTCGTACTCCTCGTGTTCGACCTCGTCGGCGATGGCGTCGAGATCCCCGTCGGGTGAGGGCCCGACCTGCGGGTGTTCGGTAGGGCTTGGGTGCCGTTATTGGTCGTCCCTCCTCCCGAGAGCAGTTTGTAGAACGTGGACCGCGGACCCATTGCGTGGATCACGATCGACGTCGTGTTGAAATCGAGCCAAATGATTTCGAGCGGGTTGCCCGCTCGGTCGCGGCCGATCGCGCGCACGTGCGGTGGGTCGCTGTCCGGTTCGAGGTCGACGATCACGATCGCATGTTCAACCGCATGTGCGATGGTCTCCTAGTCCTAGTCGACGCCGTGTCCGCGGGCCGACCGGTGGATCCCCGCATCCAATAGTCGTAATACGGAAATCAAGCGGCGGGAAGCCGCTTCGCACGGGCGCCCGGGTGGGTTGGCTGGCGCGAACATGGACGAGGTCACTCCAGTCCATATCTGAAAGTCCCCTGATAGAGGACAATCGGATCGATGCGGCCACGCGCACGACTCGCGTCGCGGCTTGGACGCACCTGCCGACCGCACCGAAGCGCCGTCGGCCTGGCTGTCCGGGTGGGGCGGGCCGCGGGCGCGCGGGCGGGCTGTGGGGCCATGATCTTGGTATGGCAAAGGATCTGTCTCTTGCTGCACTGACGGCGGAGCTCGCCGAGTTGCGGGCTGAGAACGAGCGGCTGCGTGACCTGTTGGGATTCGATCGGCGCGCGGAGAATGTGGAGGTGGCGGGCTGGTCTCCGTCACTGTTTCGCGACCAGCCCGCGCGATCGGACGGGCTGGTGGTTGATGGGTCGGCTTCCCGGCCGGCGAAAGTGGCGTTGTTCGGCTCGTTGTTCGTCGGGCGAGTCGACGTGTACGCGGTGCGTTGGGAGAACAGTCGTACGGGCAAGGCCGGGTGGGGTCCGGCAGTGCGGGGCGGGTGGGCCAATGCGCGGCGACCCGACCGTGAGTACCTGCGGCTGACTGATGAGATCGTCGAGCAGCATCTGGCGGGTGAGATCCATGTCGGTCTGTACCCGTTGCTGCGCGGGGATACGTGCCGGTTCTTGGTCTGCGATTTCGACGGTGGCGGCTGGACGTTGGACGCGCTCGCCTACCTGGACGCGGCACACGCGGCGGGGATAACGGTCGCGCTGGAACGGTCTCGCTCCGGAGACGGCGCGCACGTGTGGGTGTTCTTTTCGGGTCCGGTCCCGGCCGCGTCAGCGCGTCGGATCGGTGTGCACTTGTTGCGAGAAGCGATGACTGAGCGGGCCGAACTGGACTTGGTGAGCTATGACCGGCTCTTCCCGGCGCAGGACTTCTTACCGAAAGGATCGTTCGGGAACCTGATCGCGCTCCCGTTACAGGGCGCATGCCGTAAGCACGACACCACGGTGTTCCTCGACCCGTCGATGCTTCAACCGTTCGAGGATCAGTGGGCATTCCTCTCGTCGCTCGATCGTGTCGGACCCGACGCCGCGGAGGCGATGGCCGCTGGTTTCGGGGAGCTGGCTATGGGTCCGGACGCGTCCACGTTCCGGCGAGCGTCGAAGTCAGTCCCGCAACCGAAACCGCCCCCGCAGATCCGAGCGCGTGCCGCAGCGATGCTCGAAATCGACCGGATCGGTGTGCCACCGACGATCTTGGCGGCGTTGAAACATCTGGCGTCGGTGCACAACCCCGAGTTCTACGAGAAGGAGAAACTGCGTTTCTCGACGTGGAATACACCGCGGTTCATTCGTTGCTACCGCGAGACCCTCGATCGACTGCTCCTCCCGCGCGGCCTGCGCGACAAGGCTGCGACGATTGTCAAAGAGGCTGGCCGCCGCTTGACGGTCCTCGACGGATACGCCGACGTCGAGCCGATCGACGTGACGTTGCGGGCTGTCCTGACCGCAGAGCAAACCGCGGCCGCGGAAGCGTTGGCCGACCACGAGCTCGGGGTTCTGGTCGCGCCGCCCGGGTCGGGGAAGACCGTGGTCGGCTGCGCGCTGATCGCCCATCACGCGACCCCGACCTTGGTGATCGTGGACCGCAAACCACTCGTTGAGCAGTGGCGAAAGCAACTCGCGACACACCTCGGACTGACGGCCAAACAGATCGGCCAGATCGGTGGGGGCCGCAGCCGAACCAGCCAGATCGTGGACGTCGCGATGATCCAAAGCCTTGCTCGCCGCGACGACGTCGCCCAACTCGCCGCGGGCTACGGGCTCGTCGTCGTCGACGAATGCCATCACGTCCCTGCCGTCACTTTCGAGCGGGCAGTACGAGAGATTCCCGTCCGCCGGTGGGTCGGTCTCACCGCCACCCCTTACCGCCGCGACGGCCTCCAAGCCATGATCGCGATGCACTGCGGGCCCGTTCGACATCACATGGCCCCCCACGCCTACAGCGCGCTCCGCTCGCTCGATCTGATCGTCCACCACACCGATCACGACGCCCCCGACGGTCAGCACATCCAGACCATCTTCCGCGAGCTCGTCGACAACCAAGCACGGACCCGCGCCATCTGCGACGACATCCACAATGCTGTCAGCTCGGGCCGGAACTGTCTCGTGCTCACCCGATGGACCGACCATCTCAATGCCATCGTCGGGATCCTCACCACGAAAAATCTGACACCACTCGTACTCCACGGCCAGATGGGCGCCAAAGCACGCGTTGCCGTCACTGACCAGCTCGCTCAACCGCGTGCGGACGGCGGGATGCTCCTTGTCGCGACGGCCAGCCTGCTCGGCGAAGGGTTCGACTGCCCACCTCTGGACACGCTGTTCCTGGCGTTCCCGATCAAGTTCAAAGGCAGTGTCGTCCAATACGTCGGTCGGATTCTGCGACCGACGGACACCAAGATCCGTGTCGAAGTCCACGACTACCTCGACATCTTCATCCCTGCGTTCGTCCGCATGCACAACGAACGCCGCAAGGCATACACCACCCTCGGTTTCGAATCCGTCACTACCAAACCCGCCCCGAAGCGCGAACCACGTGACGCGCCTCGGGATATTGATCTGACGTGACCGTAACGGCCGAGTCGGCCGCGTGGCGAGGGTAGCCGCAGCCCGATACTCGTAGTCAGTGATCGACGACGCGATCCTCGAGATCCGTTCGGCGCTCGCGTTGTTGCTGTTCCCAGCGTAGAGCTGTCGCGGGCGTTTGGGGCGTCAGGCGGCGATGGCTGTGGTCGCTGGCGTTGGTGGTGGTGGCGGGCGTCAGTTCTGGACGCCTTGCTAGCGCGCGGTGGTTAGGCGCACAGATTCCAGTCGAACGCCAAGACGATCTCGCACCAGAAGCCCCAGATTGGAGACGGAAAGGCGAGGACGAATTGGGGGCTCGGCTGGACTCCAGATCACTGCTTGAACCACCGCTCCTGTGCCAGGCTCGCGCGCGCGGGACGCGAACCGACGACAAGTCCAGGCCGCGGCCAGGCCGCGCGAGGCCGCGAAATGCTGGGTAATCGCGCCCAGCGCTGCGAAGCCTGACAGCGCCGCCGCATGCCCTCTGACCTGCATAAACGACTGCCGACGGGGAGAGCGGGTGACCGGGATCGAACCGGCATGGCCAGCTTGGAAGGCTGGGGCTCTGCCATTGAGCTACACCCGCGATGCGCAATTGATCGCGCCGCCAGCCTAGGCGGACCGAACTCTGGGGCCCGTGAGTGTCCTCTGGGGGTACTGACGGGCCCCGGAATGGCCGAAAGCGCCGCTCGGGCGAGGCGCGGTCTCGGGGTCGAGGCCGGCCGTCTCGATCGGGCACGCGTCGGAGTAGTCGGTGGTGACCAGCACCGCGGCCACGGGCGGGGAGGCGGCGACCCGGACTAGGGCGTGACGGTCATCAGGTGCTGGGCCACGATGGCGTTGCCCATGGCGCCGGCGATCACCCGGATGTGGGCGACCGCCTGGACGAGAATGCTGCTCGCGTCGGCGGAGTGGCCGTCGACGTCGGCGTCGATGTAGCGGGTCAGGTCGAGGACGTGGCCACCCAGCAGCGCGGTGACGGCTCCGAGCCCGACGCCGCCGCCCGTCGCGGTACTGACGAAGCTGCCGAAATCGTTCTGATAGTCGCGCAGTCGGTTCGTCGCCACCTTCTCGGCGTTCTTGTCGTGTTCGTGCGCGCCTTGTGCGTAGTCGACGAAGAACTGCGTGTGCTGTTCCCAGAGTTGCGCGAAGGCACGTCCCGCATCGGTTCCGTAGACCAGCGCGATCGCGTTGGTGAGCGACTGCGTGTTCGCCGCGAGCGCGCGCACCGCTCGGCCCGTACCGGTGTGCGCAACGGCGACCTCGTGCATGAGCGCTGCGGTCAGGCGCACGTGATCGGAGAGCAACGAGTCCAGTGTTGTCTTCAGCTGCACGGCCGTGAGCACGACGCGATGCGCGGGGAGGGTGACGGGGATGTTCTGGCCGGGGTCGGCCGACAGACTGAACACGGTGAGCGGTGTCGATGATTCGTGCGTGCTCGAGCCGCATCCGCTCGCGCCCGCGGCGAGCACGAGGAGTGCGATGGGTACGCCGAGCCGGCGGGCGAGCATCCTCACGACGTCACCTCGACGCGGTTGCGGGACCAGTTGCGCGACCGGATCCACGCGAGGCACTCGTCGGCCGGCACCGGCCGGGAGAAGAAGTATCCCTGGGCCTCGTCGCAACCGAGATCCTCGAGAATGCGCAGGGTCGCTTCGTCCTCGACGCCTTCTGCGATTGTGGTCAGCCCGAGCGTGCGGGCGAGCTCGATCGAGTAGCGCGTGACGGCCAGGTTCCCCTTCACGCTGAGGTCGGAGACGAACGACTGATCGATCTTGAGGGTGCTGATCGGCAGTCCGGTCAGGTACGCGATCGACGCGTAGCCGGTGCCGAAGTCGTCGACGCTGGAACGGACACCGAGCGCGGCCAGCGCGTTCAGCACCGCTTCCGCCCGCCCGGGATCGTCGAGCACAGCAGTCTCGGTGAGCTCGATCTCGAGGAGCTCGGGCTCGACTCCGTGTCGGGTCAGCATCTCTTCGACGTGGCCCGGCAACCGGGTGTCACTCGCGTAGGCGGCGGCGAGATTTACCGCGACGAGTACGCGCTCTCCGGCGTCGCTCCACTCCCGCACCTGGCGCAGGGCTTCGTCGAGGACCCAGAGGGTCAGCGGCTTGATCAGGTGCGTCGATTCGACGACGGGCAGGAACTCGCCCGGCCCGAGGAGTCCCCGGGTCGGGTGCTGCCAGCGCACCAGGGCCTCGACCGCGTCGACGCGACCGGTGTCGAGGTCGATCTTGGGCTGGTAGTGCAGCACCAGCTCGTCCTGTTCGATCGCCCGGCGAACCTCCGACGCGAGCTCGAGCCGTTCCGCGCTGAACAGGTCGTGCTCCTTCGAGTACTTCTCGATGCCGGAGTGCGACCGCTTGGCCACGTACATCGCGACGTCGGCATGCCGCAGCAACGTCGCCGCGTCGTTACCGTCGTCGGTTCCGGCCACCCCGATGCTCGCCCGCACGTCGATCTCGATGCCGTCGACGACGAAGGTCTCTTCGAACGCGGCGGCGATGTCTTCGGCCACCACGACCGCGTCCTGCGCGTGGGTCAGCCCGGGCAGCACGACGCCGAATTCGTCTCCGCCCAAGCGCGCGACGGTGTCCTGCTCGCGTAGGCGCCCCGAGAGGCGTGCGCCGATCTGACGCAGGATCTCGTCGCCCGACTCGTGACCGAGCGCGTCGTTGATCTCCTTGAACCGGTCGAGGTCCAACAGGAGCGCGGCGCCGACCGTGCCGCTGCGGCGCGACTGGATCGCGACCTGTTCCAGACGGTCGGTGAAGAGCACGCGGTTCGGGAGATCGGTGAGCATGTCGTACAGCGCCTGGTGGCGGTTCGTCTCCACCTGGCGACGCAGCGCGCGTGACGCGCCGGCGACGATACGGAACACCGCGATCCACAGCAGGAGCAGGCCGATCGCGAGCGTGAGGTAGAGCCGCCGGGTGTCGTGATCGATCGATTGGGCGATGGGTTGGTACGGGAGATAGATCTCGAAGGCGCCGACGATCTTGGCGCTCGGGTCGTCGGTGAAGTGATCGTCGGCGGAGACGCGCAATGGTACGTAGACCGACAGCAGGCGCTGGTTTGCCCGATCGTCCAGCTCCTCGGGCGACCGCAGATCGGTGACCGCGGTGGAGACCGCGCCGGTGAAGCTCTTGTTGAGCTCGTCGTCGCCGGGGAACCAACGCTGGGTGAGTCGCTTGTTGTCGGACCAGACCACGAAGTGTTCCTTGTTCCAGATCTTGAGCCGCACGATGTTGTTCCTCGACAGACTGTCAAGCAGCGCGGCGTTGAGCTGCGCTTCCCGTGCCGGGGGCAACGGGAGGAAGTCGTGCTGGAGGTCGGCGGGCTGGAGGATCGGCCGCACGCCGATGTTCGCCGCGACCTCGCCGGTCCGGACTGAATCGCCGACGGTGCGGTCGCGCAGTGAGTGTTGCATGAACGATCCCACGACCACGCCGAGAATGATGATGAGGACGGCGCTGATGACACCGAAGCGCGCGAGGAGACCGACGCGGGCAGTCAGCTTTCGCACGTCGTCCCTCCTTGGCCGACTTCCGAGGAGAGGATCGGGCGGAAAGGTTCTTGCCTTGACAAGAATCGTCAGGCCGAGCGGTGCGCTTTACCAGGCGCGCGCGAATCCGGCTATTTCGCGACCTTGTCGACGTTCTGGTCGGCTTCGTAGCGGCGGCGAGCCTCGGCGATGTCGGTGCCGTGCTCGGCCGCCCAGCGGGTCAAACCGTTGATCGGCTCGAGCACCGACGTGCCGAGCGGCGTCAGCGCGTAGTCGACGCGGGGTGGGACGGTCGCGTGCACGGTGCGCGACACCAGACCGTCGTGCTCGAGCTGGCGGAGCGTGAGCGTGAGCATCCGCTGGGAGATGCCGTCGATCGAGCGTTTCAGCTCACTGAAGCGCTGCCCCCCCTCACCCAGCAGCGCGATCACGAGCACGCTCCACTTGTCGCCGACGCGATCGAGGACCTCCCGGACGGCGATGCACGCCGCGTGGTCGACCTCGGGATCGGTCGGAGCGGGCACGGTGGGGTGGCTGGGGAACATGAAAGTGCCTTCTTCCCTGATCAGAGATGGTCACTTATAGTTGCCGAGTAACAAGAACATACCACCAGGTACGTCGCCCACCCCGAGGAGTCCCCCCATGACCGCCCCCGTCACCACCTCCACCGGCCTCGAGCTCGCCCCCGGCAGCTGGGCCGTCGACAAGAACCACTCGAGCGTGCTCTTCGTGGTCCGTCACCTCGGCCTGTCGAACGTCCGCGGCCGCTTCGACAGGTTTGAGGCCACCCTCGACGTCGGCGAGACGCTCGCCGAGGTCAAGATCAGCGCCGACGTCGACCTCTCGTCCGTCGACACCAACAACGCCGATCGCGACGCCCATCTTCGGGGCACCGACTTCTTCGGCACCGAAGAGCACCCGGTAATGACCTTCCGTTCCACCGCGGTAACCGGAGCCGGCGAGAATTACGGGCTCGCCGGCGACCTGACCATCGCCGGGGTGACCAAGTCGGTCACGTTCGACGTGGAGTTCAACGGCACCGAGATCTTCCCGGGCGACCAGACGACGCACGCCGGGTTCACGGCCACCGGCACGATCCGGCGCAGCGACTTCGGCATCGACTTCGGCATCATTCCCGGCGCGGAGAAACTGATGCTCGGCGACAAGATCAAGGTCGAGCTCGACCTGCAGTTCGTCGCGCCGTGAGCACGGGTCCGCGTCGGGTCGTGGTCACGGTGCTTGACCAGCGAACGCCCCGATGCCGACGTGCTGACCCGCGGTCGTCGTGATTGCGCGCCTCCCGTTCAGGCCCGCGCCGGGATCGCCTGCACGGCCCAACGATTGCCGTCAGGATCGCTGAAGTAGACGAAGTCGCCCCAGGGCAGGTGCTCGATCTCGCTGACCTCGACGCCGTGATCCTTCAGGTGCGCGTACGCGGCTTCGATGTGGGAGACGACGATCTGGACGCCTTCGACGGAGCCGGGGGCGGCCGCCGTGATTCCCTTGCCGAACGCGATCGAGCAGGCCGACCCCGGCGGGGTCAGCTGGACGAAGCGCATGTCGTCGCTGACCGTGTGGTCGTGGTCGGCGGTGAACCCGACCTTGTCGACGTAAAAAGCCTTGGCCCGGTCGACATCGGTCACCGGGATCGCTACCAACTCCAGCTTCCAGTCCATGTTCTTCCCTCTCGTGCCTCAGGTGGTGGTGGTCTCGACCCGTCCAGGATGCGCCCCGGGAATGGCCATCTCCTGACCGCTTTCCCAATCTTGATCGCGCTCGAGGCCTGTTCGCAGATCTCGGAGCGCATGCCACGCGCGCCGCCGCGACCGCCCGGGCCGAGGTCCGAGCGCGCTACCCGCTCTGATCGTGGGCGGAGCCGTCGGTCCCGGCGGTGTCGTGTTCGCGCCGGGACGAGACGTTCGTCAGCATCTCGGTGAGCCGTCGATGTTCGTCGTGGCCGAGATGGCGGCCGAACGACACGCGGAGTGCGTCGACGTACACGACATTCGCGTCGCGGAACTGGGAACGCCCCGCGCGCGTCAGCGCAACGATCGACGCCCGGCGGTCGGCGGTATCGGGCCGGCGTTCGACGAGACCGTCGGCTTCCATGCGCTGCACGAGCCGGCTGAATCCGGGTTGGCTGTAGCGCGGATACATCAGCGCCTGCAGCTGGCCCATCGGCATCCGGCGCGGCCGGCCGCGCTCGAGGTACGCGAGCGCGGAGAACACGCCCGAGTCCATGCCCGCGAACTGGTCGAGGGCGGCCACGACGTCGTGGAGAACCGACTGGTAGACGGTGACCAGCGCGCTCCAGCTCGGGAGTGCATCGGTCGCGTCGGTCTGGTCGCTCGGGCTCTGCGAGCGACGGGTCACTGGGCCCGGCGTGGATCGTCGAGCACCAGCTCGAACTCGCCCGCGATCCGGCGCTGGAGTGCGTCGGCAATCGTGATGCGGAGCTCGTCGGGCGGAAGCACGCAGTCGGCGCAGGTGACATGCTCGAGATCGAGCGCGAGATGGATGCGCGCCGTCTTCGGGTTCGCTTCCCGCACGAGGAGATCGGCGCCGTCGGCCCGCAGAAAGCCTGCGAGCTCATCGACTGCTTCGCCCACGACGACGGGGTCCATGGTCACAACTTCCTCACCACGGGCTTGCTCTGCATGGTGCTCTCGCCGAAGCTCGGCAGACCGATCGCGTGCAGGCTGCCGAGACCACCGCACACGATCGGCACGAACTGATCGGGACGCTCGACGAGGTGCACGCGGCCGTGACTGTCGGCCCGACCCCGGTCGCGCAACATCTTCGCGTTGCCTTCGGGCCACGTGTCGACGGCTTGCCACGCGTTCTCCTGGAGGTACGCGGTCAGGTCGTCGATGTCGGGGAACGCGGCCCCGAAGCGCTCGGCCCACATCGGATTGAACGCGACTACGACCTCGCCGTTGCCGACGTTGCCGAGGAACATGTTCGCGAGCGGGTAGGCCATGCTCTTGGCGATCAGGTAGAGGAGATCGCGGGGGTCGTCGTTGTGGATGTCGGCCATCGGGAACGTGCCCTTGCCGCCGTGCACCGTCACGACGTCGTCGGCGGCGGTGAAACCCCGGCGCTCTGCGAGCGAAGGCCACGGCGAACGCTCTTCCCATTCGCCGATGCAGAAACCGAACCGTGCCGGCTGGCCGAACACCGACTTCGTCGTCTCGCCGGCCCGTTGCCCACCGATGTTGCGCAGACACAGTGCCACCGCGCGGCCGATGGTCATCGAGCCCCGGCCCGCCGCGCCACCCATGCAGCTGGCGCGGTAGTCGATGCCGAGGTCGTCGCGGCTCGGCCCGTTCACGATGAGCATCGGGAAGACGCTCGACGTAGTGGTCGTCAGGCCGAACGCGTTCCATTCCGGTTCGGAGAGCGCTTCCAACGCCGCGAGCACCGTGCCGAACGCGGCCGGTTCGACGCCGGCCATCGCGGCGTTGATTGCAACGAGCTCGACGGTCGCCACGCCGTTGACGGGAGGAAGGACGCACAACACGTGGTCGCCCGGGTACGGCGACGCCGCGAGCAATGCTTCCACCGCCTCGTCGGTGGCGGGGAGCTGCGGAACGCCGTCGCTCCAGTGCTGCTCGAGCGACAGCTCGTACAGCGCGTGCGGATCGGACGGGACCTCGACCCGTTCGCTCGCGAGCGTCACGCGGTCACGCCCAGCATCTCCAGGACCTGTGGGTAGTAGTCGCGGGCGATCTGTTCGAGTTCTTCGGTCGGCCGGGCTTCGAGCGGGTAGGGGAGCACCAGCACGCTGAGGTCGCCGTGCCCGACGTGGCGGGCGACGTTGTGCGCGTGCACGGTGAACTCCTCGCACACGATCGCGACGACGGGCTTCTCGTGCTCTTCGACCGCCACGGAATCCTTGATGGTGAACGTCGTGCACGATCCGCACGTGCCGAGGCCCACGATGGCGGCGTCGACATGCTCGGCCAGCTCGTCGATCTCCTTGCGGTCGCTCGATGCCGGTTGCCCGATCTGCGCACCCGTCTCGACCGAGATGGTCCGGGCGCCGTCGCGCCGAAGGTACTCGTCCCAGATGCCCGCGATGAGTTGCCACGACCGCCACGCCCGGTCGGTCCGTAATCCGATCGTGAGGCCGGTCAGTGGCTTGCCGAGGCGAAAAGTCGGTGCGCTCACGTCGCCCGCAGGCGGAGCCGTCGGACGGCGGACCCAGATGGTGTCGGTGCTCATTCCGGCAGCCTAACGATATATGCGCACGCATACAACCGGTCGGCGCGACTTCTTACCTGGCATAGCGCGACTGGCAAGGTGGTGTGGATCGGTTCCGCGGTCGGCACCGCGTCGGCCAAGACCTACCCGGTCGTGATCGGCCTCGACGCCGGCGCGAGCAGCGGTGCGTCGTGCTCGCCGACCTCCATGCCGCGGTCCCGTCGTCGAACGGGAGCACGCGCGTCGCCAATGCGATCACGGGTGGCACCGGCACCGGCACCCGTGCGTTCCGCGGGCGCGGTCTCGGTGGATAGCGCGCGGAGCCGCGTCGCTAGTCTCCGCCGATGCCGAACGACGCCGCCGCCGATCACGACGCACCGTGGTGGAAATCGGGGGTGCTGTACCAGATCTACCCGCTCTCCTTCGCCGACTCGAACGCAGACGGGTACGGCGACCTCCAAGGCATCGCCGACCATCTCGACCATCTGCAGTGGCTGGGCATCGACGCGATCTGGATGAGCCCGATCACGGTCTCCCCGAACGCCGATTGGGGGTACGACGTCGCCGACTACTGCGTGGTGCAGCCGGAGATGGGAACGCTTCCGGCATTCGACGCGCTCGTCGCCGACGCGCACCGGCGGGGCATCCGTGTGCTCCTCGACTTCGTCCCGAACCACACGAGTGAAGAACACCGGTGGTTCGCGGATTCCCGGTCGTCGAAATCGGCGGAACATCGCGACTGGTATCTCTGGGCCGACCCCAAAGCCGACGGGTCCCCGCCGAACAACTGGGTGAGCGGTTTCGGCGGTCCCGCGTGGACGCTCGACGACACGACCGGTCAGTACTACATGCACAACCACCTCCGCGAGCAGCCCGATCTCAACTGGTGGAACGAGGAGGTGCGCGACACCTTCGACGACATCTTGCGGTTCTGGTTCGACCGCGGCGTCGACGGCTTCCGCATCGACGTGTGCAACATCTTGATCAAGGACGCGCTGCTGCGCGACAACCCGCCCGCCACCGACGAGGATCCCCTCGACGTGCAGCTGTCGGGACAGCGGGCCGTGTACAACATGAACCGGCCCGAATTGCACGACATCCTCCGACGGTGGCGCACGATCGCCGATTCCTACGACCCACCCCGGCTTTTGCTCGGCGAGACCCCCGTCGACGACGCCGCGACCTTGGCCGCGTTCTACGGCGCCGACCTCGACGAGTTGCAGCTCGCGTTCAACTTCCCGTTCATCAACGCGCCGCTCGAGGTCGGGCCGATGCGCACCGTCGTCGACGGCATCGAGGCGATGCTCCCGACCGGCGCGTGGCCGGCGTGGACGGGATCGAACCATGACATGTTCCGGCTCGCCACGCGGTGGGCCGCGGGTGAACCGCAGCGCGGACGGGTCGCGCTGATGATGCTGCTCGGTCTGCGCGGTACGCCTGTGCTCTACCAAGGCGACGAGATCGGATTGCTCGACGTCAAGGTGGAGCCGCCCGACCTGCGCGATCCGCTCGGTGTGAAGTATTGGCCCGCGTACGCAGGCCGCGACGCGGGTCGCACGCCGATGCCGTGGACCCGTGAGACGAACGCCGGATTCACCGCGGCCGACGCGCAGCCGTGGCTACCCCTCGGCCCGACCGATCGGAACGTGGCGGATCAGGTCGACGATCCCGGTTCGCTGTTGACGCTCGCCCGCGACTTGATCGCTCTGCGCAAGCAGACCGCCGACCTCGCGCTCGGCGCGTACACGCCGTTGCCCGCGCCCGACGGGGTCTGGGTGTGGAAGCGCGGCGACGGTCATGTCGTTGCGGTCAATCTCGCCGACGGCGACGTGACGGTCGACGACGTCGACGGCGTCGTCCGCCTCGGCACCAACCGCGCCCGCGACGGTGAACCCGTCGCCGGCACCGTGCACATCTCCGGATGGGAAGGCGTCGTCGTCGAACTCACCTTACCCAACCCCAGGGTTTAGCGGGCGAGCTGTTCGCGCTTGATCTGCTTCGTGCGCTCGTTGGCGGAGAACATCAGATCGTCGAGCGTCCCGCCGGTCACGTTGCGCACCATGCCCACCGCGAGCTTCAACGGCGAGCTCGACCCGTCGGTGAGCGTGCGGACGCCGTCGACGGCTGCGAGCGCTTCGTCGGTGCAGTCCGGGAGGAGCACCGCGAAACGGAGCGCGTCGATCCGGCCGACGACGTCGGACGCGCGGAACGTCCTCTGCATCAGCTCGCTCATCGCGACGAGTACCTGCTCGACCTTGGGGTCGGCCGGCGACGGGATCGTGGTGCCGTCGACGTAGAAGTCGAAGTACGCCAGGGCGACCGGCGCGTCGCGGCGCTGGCACGAGCGGAACATGGGGTTGGCCGCCGCGACGAAGCCGGTCCGGTTCCAGACGCCGGTCAACTCGTCGATGCCGGGGGCCTGACGGACCGGGGTCCTGGCCTCGGGCTTGCCGCCGTGCTGGGTGCTCTGTGCCTTCTGCGGGCTTTGCACGTTCTGACCGTTCGACCGTGACTTGGTGCGCATAACGACTCTTGCTCCCAGCGTGGTTGCGTTGCTTCGGGGGTTTTCCAGAGTCGCACGACGCGCCCGGCCCGAGAAGCGGGTATCGGCACCGAATGCCGGAAGTCACAGCGCGTTTGTACTCAAAGTCCGTGAACGGCCGGAACGAACCGGGCGAGGTACGACGTCAGGTGCACATAGGTGCCGGTCACGAGGAGTACGCCGAGGCCCAGGAGGAGGGCCCCGGAGATGCGTTCCAAGGCTGGGCCCGCCCTCCGCAGCCGGGCTGCGAGCGCGGGTGACGACGCGAGCCCGAGCGCCGCGATCAGGAACGGGACCCCGATGCCGGCCGCGTACGCGCTCAGCAACAAGGTGCCCCTCCCCACCTCGCCGGAACGGGCCGCGATCGTCAGCGCGGCCGCGAGCAGGGGGCCGACGCACGGGCTCCAGCCCGCGCCGAACGCGATCCCGACCACGTAGGGGCGTAGGACCCCGGTGACCTTCGGCAACGTCGGGATCAGCCGGCGTTCACGCGCGAACGGTCCTCGCAAGACGCCGAGCAACGCCAGGCCCATCACCGTGATCACGACTCCACCGACCACGCGCACCGTGTCCTGGAAGGTGGAGAGCGACGATCCGAGGAGTCCCGCGGTCGCACCCAGGCCCGCGAACACGGTCGTGAACCCGGCGATGAACAACAGGGTGGCCGGCACCGCCTGCGCCGGATCGCGCGCGTCGCCGATCTCGCCCACGATGATCCCGAGATACGCAGGCACGAGCGGGACGATGCACGGAGCGAGGAACGACGCGACCCCGGCGCCGAAGAGCGCGACGACCTGCGCGGCGGTGTTGCTCATCGCGGGTTCTCGATCAGCCGGTTCGTCGGCACCGGCGTCGTCGGCGCATGCTCATCCAAACGTGAAGTCGTACGCCTCGAGGCCGGGCGCTTCGGCGATGACCCGGAGAACGTGGTCTTCGACCCCGGGCGCCAGGATCAGCCGGTACATGTCGGGCGCGCTGACCGTGACGACCGTGCGCCCGCTCGCGTCGAGGTGGATGTTCGTGCCCCGTTCGTTGACGGGGACCGCTCTCCCGTCGAGCGTGATGATGGCGTCGGCGGGTTTTCCGCTCGCCGATCCCAGCACGAGGTTCACCGACTGCGCGTGCGTACCGAGCGCGATCGAGGCGCCGACCGACACCGACGTCACCTTCTCGGCTTCGCCGTTCCACGTTCCTTCGAGCGCGACCGCAGGCGGAGTCGGCTTGGCGTCGGCCGGGTATTGGTGCACGCCGGCCTGCGCGCCGATCTGACTGGGTCGCCGCGCGTCGCCCGCGCCGAGATACGTCTCCGGGTTCACCGGCTGACCCGACGCGGTCTCCGCTTTCACGTTCTTGTCGGCTCGCGGTGAGTTCGGATCGACGCCGAGGAGCGTGCGCAAGACGTTCTCGGTGTTGTCGTAGTCGCCCTCGCCGAAGTGGCTGTAGCGCAGCTGTCCGGTGCGATCGGCGACGTAGTCGGCGGGCCAGTAGTTGTTCTTGAACGCGTTCCAGATCGTCATCTCGTCGTCGAGCGCGACGGGCCAGGTCACGTCGAGACGTTTGACGGCTGCCTGCACGTTGCTGTGCACCTTCTCGAAGTCGAACTCGGGGGAGTGCACGCCGATCACGACGAGCCCGTCGGCGCGGTACCGGTCGTACCACGCCCGCACGTACGGGAACGTGCGCACACAGTTGATGCACGAGTAGGTCCAGATGTCGAACAGCACCACTTTGCCGGTGAGGTTCGCGGGGGTGAGTGGCGGTGAGTTGATCCAGCCCTTGGCCGCGAGCGCGGGCGCGGGACCGTTCTCGGGAAGGTTTGCGGTGTCGACCTTTCCCGAGATCGTCGTGGGGTTCGAACCGGCCGCGAACAACACTGCGGAGAGGGCGACCACCGCGATCGCGGCCGCAACGATGAGGTACAGGCTCCGTCGCTTGGGTCGCTCCGACTTCATCGGGCTCAGTTCCGCCGGTGGAGTCGGTTTCCCGCTCGAGGTCGCCACGGCCGGAGTCTAAGAGTGGAGCCGTCGATCGCGGGATCGGTTCCGGTCGTGCTCGCCCGCGATCAGTGCGACGGCCGAGGATCAACACGCCCTTGTTGCGAAACGTCACCGACACGACGCGACGTGGCGCGTCGGTAACGCACGTGGGAGCAAACGCCGAGTTGGCCGCGTCGGCACCGACGCGCATGCCGGCGCCGCGTGCGCATGCGCACCGCAGCCGGCGAATGCCGCCACTGCAACGGAGTTGCGATCGCACGCGCCGCGCTCCTGCGATCGCCGTACCCCGAGGCGACCCGCGAGATGCTCGACGAGATGACCGCAGGAGTGCCGAGCGGGCGCCCGGGTCTGGTCCCGAAAACCGCTTGACGGGATACTCGGTATAGTTATACTCGGTATATGTCAGTACGCGAGGGCCTCCTGGCCCTCCTCTCCGAGCGGCCTCGCAACGGTCACCAGCTCAAGACCGAGTTCGAGTCGGCGACCGGGCTGGTCTGGCCCCTGAACGTCGGCCAGGTCTACACGACCCTCGAGCGTCTCGAACGGGACGGTCTTGTGACGCGGTCGAATCCGGCCGATGACGCCGGCGCCCAGAAGCAATACGCACTCACGCCGGCCGGACGCGAGGAGCTCGCGGCCTGGTGGTCGCTCGTGCCCGCCGACGATCCGCCACCTCGCGACGAGTTGATGTTGAAGGTGCTGTTCGCGATTGGGCAGGGCAGCGAACACGCGCTCACCGTCATCACATCGCACCGCACCGCGCTGTCGTCGCTGCTGCAGCAACGTCGACGCGAGCAACGCGGCATGCAGCCCGACCCCGATCTCGCGACGCAGATGGTGCACGACGCGCTCGTGGTGCGCGCCGAAGCCGATCTGCGTTGGCTCGACCTCTGTGAAGCCCGGCTCGCCGGGCGGAAGGGAAATACCACATGAGCCCGATCCTGGAATTCGACGACGTCGTCAAGAGCTTCGGCCGCGGCCTCACCGAAGTACGCGCGCTGCGAGGCGTGACGTTGCATGTGGCCGATTCCGAGTTCGTCGCGGTGATGGGCCCGAGCGGCTGCGGCAAGAGCACGATGTTGCACCTCGCGGGCGCACTCGAGTCGCCCAGCGCCGGTTCGGTCCGCGTCGGTGGGCGCGAGCTGGCCGGGCTCGGCGCCGCCGCCCGTAGCCAGCTGCGGCGCAACGATGTGGGCTACGTGTTTCAGCGGCTGAACCTGATCCCGTCGCTCTCCGCGATCGAGAACGTGATGCTTCCACTGGAGCTGGCGGGCGGATCCCACCGCAACGCCCGGGCTCTCGCGATCGAGGCGCTCGAGCAGGTCGGCCTCGATCAACGACTCGACCGCTACCCCGACGATTTCTCCGGTGGCCAACAGCAACGCATCGCCATCGCCCGCGCCATTGTCGGCGATCGGCGGCTGCTCCTGGCCGACGAACCGACCGGCTCGCTCGACACCGCGAGCGCCGACGAGGTCATCGAGATCCTGGCCGCACTCCCACAAGACCGGGGCACCGCGGTCGTGCTCGTCACGCACGAACCCCGCTTTGCGTCGTGGGCCGACCGCGTCGTGTTCCTGCGGGACGGCCGGGTCGTGGACGAGACCACGTCCACAGCCGGCTCGACGGTCGGGTCGCCGGTCGCGGGTGCGAACCGGTGACCACGGTCGACGCCTTCGCGGGGACGTTGCCGTCCCGATCGGTCCGGGTGCGCGGGGGCGCGTCGTGGCGCTTCGCGCTCCGGCTCGCTCGGCGGGAGACCCGGCGGCGCCCGGGCCGCACGCTGCTCGTCATGTTGCTCATCGCGGTACCGGTCTGCGGCATGACTGCGATCACGGTGCTCGTGCGCACCAACACCGACTCGGCGGCCGAGTCGTTCCGGCGCCAGTTCGGGAGTGCCGACCTGGTCGCCGGCGTGCGCGGCGGTGATCGCGGGCAGGTCGGCGCGGCCGACGCGGTTCCGGCGCCGGTGACATTCCCGAAGGGGACTCGCGTCGTGCGTGGGAACCTGTCGACCTCGCCCATCGGTCTGTCTCTTGCCGACGGGACGGCGCATCTGGCCGATGTGAGCGACCTCGACTTCGACGATCCGATCGCGCAAGGCGCGGTGTTGTTGCGGTCGGGTCGTTTCCCGAGCCGGGCGGGGGAAGCGTTGCTGTCGCCGACGTTGGCCCGCACCTTCCACATGAGGGTCGGTGACACACTCCGGCTGAGCGCGCCGGACTGGACGGAGAAGGTGGTGGGCATCGGCGCGCGCGCCACGAACTGGAACGACGGCTTCATCGCGGTCCGCGGCCATGAGCTGACGTCGGCGGCCGGCGACGACCGGGGCGCGATCGCCCCGATCGCGCTGGTCGATCTTCCCGGGACGCCAACAGCGGCCCAGCTGCAGTCGTACCCGTCGTACCTCAGTTCCGCGTCGATCGGGTCGCTCACGACCGAGCGCAACGTGAACTGGGTGCTGGTCGGTGGGATCGTCGCGCTGGCCATCGTGGGGATCGTGATCTCGGGCGCGTTCGCGCTCGGCGCGCGCCGCCAGCTCGTCACGCTCGGGCAGCTCTCCGCGAACGGAGCCGACGAGCAGCTGCTCCGGCGCACGCTGTCGCTTCAAGGCCTGTTGTGCGGAGTGATCGGAAGCGTGGCCGGTTTCACGGCCGGCGTGGTCGTGCTCGTCTCCATGCACGGGCAATTCGCGTCGTGGATCCATCACGATCCGGGGTCGTACGTTTGGTCGCCGCGTGACGCGATCGCGATTCTGGTGACCGGAGTTATCGCGGCCACAGTCGCGGCGTTCGTTCCGGCCCGATCTGCCGCACGCGTCCCGGTGCTCACCGCGCTGGCCGGTCGCCGACCGGTCGGAACGCTTCCCAAACGCCTCGTGCCGATCGGCGCGGGGCTCTTCGCGGGAGGCGTGTTCGTGCTCGTCCTCGTCGGAACCGCCGCCGGGGTGCGGCAGAGCAACGGGCTCGCGGCGAGCGCTGTGTTCGGAGGTCTGCTGGTGCTCGCGGGCGCGTGTTGCGCGGGCTCGGTTGTCGTCGCGGGATTGGCGCACGCGGCGCGCTGGACCCGGGGATCGGGCCTGGTAGCACTCCGGAGCATCGTCCGCAGCCGGGCACGGAGCGCGGCGGTGGTGATGGCGCTCGCAGCCGTCAACACGGGCGCGGTCGCCATCGGCACCGCGGTCGAATCGCACATTGGATCGAAGGCGCACGATGCGGTTTTCATGCCCGACGACACGCTCATCGTCTCCACCGGGAGCTTCGCCGTCGACGGGAGAGCTCAGACGTTCGTTCCCGTCCCGGCATCGATCGAGAGCACGCTGCACAAGATCCTTCCCACGCGACGTGGAGCACGCGCCGCGCCGTGATCGGCATCGACCCCGCGAGCGCTGCACCCGGGGGATCGGGAGTGGAGATTCAGAAAGGCGGCCGGGTCATCACCGTGAGCCCGTCGCGGGCCGACGGCACTGTCGTCCCTGCGTTCGTCACGGTGGCAGATCCCGCGGTTCTCCAGTTGCTCGGGCTCTCGAACCGCGACGCCGCGACCCTGCAGAGGGTCGGCGCGATCGCGGTACGGACGCCGGCCAAGAACGTCGACACTTTGGCGATCGAGGTCGGTGCCACACCGGCTCGCACGATCACAGCCGCGGTTGCCCGCGACGCGGTCCGCGCGACAGGCGATGGTGAGGGCTACTTCATCACTGCGGCCAAGGCGCGATCGCTCGAACTTTCCGTGGTCGATGCCGGCGTCATCGTCCACAATCCGACGCCACTGAACGACTCGCAACGTGCTTCGGTCGACGTACTGAGCCAGTCGTTCCTCGCCCAGGGCCGCCCGTCGGCATCCACCGATGTCGCGTGGTCGGGGACCGGCTCGAACCGCGTGTCGACTGCGACCGTGCGTCAAATCGTGTTGGCCGTCGTCGTCGGCATCGCGTTGATCGTGCTGGCAATGTCGCTCGCACTGTCGGCGGCGGAGACCCGCGACGAGCGCGACGTGCTCGTCTCGCTCGGGGCGCGCCCGTCGACGATGCGGTCGCTGTCGGCGTGGAAAGCCGGGCTCCTGGCGGCCTCGGGCGCGCTCGTCGCGATTCCGACCGGTTTCATCCCGGTCGCCGTTGTCTACCTCGCGATCGCGAAGCCGGGCGAGGTCGCTCGCATCGCGTTCCCGCTCTCGACTGTGCTTGAGCTCCTGATCGTCGCGCCGCTCATCGCGGCCGCGGTGGCGTACATCGGCGGCAGCATCTCCCAGGCCGTACGCCCGACCCGGATGTCGTCGTTCGCGACCGACTGACCGTAGTTTTCGTTAGGGTCTGGCGATGCGAACGGCCCGGACCCGACCCACGGTCGCGATCATCGGCGCGGGTGCGGGTGGACTCACCATGGGCGTGCGCCTCAAGCAGGCCGGCTACGAGTTCACGATCTACGAGAAGTCCGACGGTGTCGGCGGCACGTGGCGCTACAACACGTACCCGGGAGCAGCGTGCGACGTGCCGTCGCACCTGTACTCGTTCTCGTTCGAGTTGAACCCGTGGTGGAGCCGCACGTACGCCACCCAGCCCGAGATCCTCGCCTACCTCGAACGTTGCACCGACCAGTACGGGCTCCGGACCCACTTGCGAACCGGCGTCGCGATCAGCCAGGCGCGCTGGGACGAGAAAAATGCGCACTGGAACCTGCTTACCGAAGCGGGCGAGACGTTCGCCGCCGACGTGGTAGTGAGCGGGCTCGGCATGCTGAACATCCCTGTCGTTCCCGAGATCCCGGGCGCCGAGCGATTCCGGGGCCGGTCGTTCCACTCCTCGCGCTGGGATCACTCCAAGTCGATCGAGGGTGAGCGGGTCGGGTCGATCGGCACCGGCGCGAGCGCGGTCCAGTACGTGCCCGCGATCGCCCCGCTCGCCGCGCACGTCACCGTGTTCCAACGGTCGCCGATCTGGATCACGCCCCGACTCGATCGTCCGTATACACCCGAGGAACAGCGCCGGTTCGCACGCGTTCCGTTCGCGGCGCGGCGCGAACGCTGGAAGATCTGGTGGACGTACGAACGGGCGAACTTTCAGGCCGACGCGGAGCAGACGGTGACGATGACCGCGCTCGCGCAGTCGTATCTCGAACGCAAGATCACCGACCCCGAGCTGCGGGCGAAGTTGACTCCCGACTACCCGGTCGGGTGCAAACGGCCGCTGATCTCGCGCGACTGGTTCCCGACCTTGACCCGACCGAACGTTCGTCTCGTCACCGATCGCATCATCGAGATCACCGAGGACGGTGTTCGTACGGGCGACGGTGAAGTGCACGCCGTCGACACCATCGTCTACGGCACGGGCTTTCGCGCGAACGAATACCTCACCGCTGTCGACTTCTACGGCCGCGACGGTCGCCGCCTGCACGATGACTGGAAGGACGGCGCGGAGGCGTATCTCGGGCTGACGGTGTCGGGGTTCCCGAACCTGTTCACGCTCTATGGCCCGAACACGAACGGCGTGAATTCCATCATCTTCATCCACGAGGCCCAGGCGAACTACATCATGGGCGCGTTGCGGACGATGACGCGTCGGGGGATCCGGTCGCTCGACGTGAGGCGCCGGGTGATGGATCGCTACAACCGGCGGCTGCAGGCGGCGATGCCGGGAACCGTGTGGACTGCGGGGTGTCACAACTACTTCCGGACCGCGGCCGGCAAGGTGGTGACCCAACTGCCGTACAGCGGTGGCCGCTACTGGCTCCGCACCCGCTTCTTCCGGACTTGGCCGTACCGGAAGAGCAAGTCGAGCGAGGTGGGCTAGTCGCGCCGGCGCGAAAGCACGTCGGCGGCGATGGCATCGACAATCGACTCGGGTTCGTCCCACGCCGAATCGTCGGCGCGGGGGTGATGGAACACGACGTCGGTGAATCCGAGCTCGGCGTGTCGGCCAAGGAAGTCGTCGAACGCGCCGGTGCTCGCGAGTGGCCGTTCCTCCTGGTTGCCGATCATGTAGATGCGCGCCAGCGTCTCGGGATCGCGACCAATCGCGGCGCACGCGTCGTCGAGTTGCCCCGACTGGCGCCGGACGGCCGCATCGGTGCCGGCGCGGCTCAGGTCGCCGGTCGTGGTGTCGCCGAACGTGATCCACGCATCGCCGAAGTGAGCGACGAGCGCGAGGCCCTTTGGGCCGCCCGCGGCGATCGCGATCGGAACGCGCGGCACCTGTAACGCAACCGGCCGGACGACTGCTTCGTTCGCAGTGAAATACGTTCCTTTGTAGGAGACGATCTCGCCAGTGAACAGTCGGCCCAGGAGATCGACGAGCTCGCCGAGACGCGCCACGAGCTGGCCCGGCGCCAGGGTTTGTGCTCCAAAGACGCCGGAGTCGAAACCGAGCCCGCCCGCGCCGACGCCGAGGATGAAGCGGCCGCCCGATACGTGGTCGAGGGTGACCGAGTCGTGTGCGAGCGTCACCGGGTGGCGCAGGTTCGGCGACGCAACCATCGTGCCGAGCCGGATCCGGTCGGTCGCGCCCGCGACACCGGTGAGCCAGGGCAGGGCCGAGAACCACGGGCGGCCCCGGTAGCGGCGCCACGACAGGTGGTCGTACGTCCAGAGGTGGTCGTAGCCGAGAGCCTCGATGTGCTGCGCTCGTGCCTTCGTCTCGGGCCAAGGGTCGGTGGGGAGCATCAACACGCCGACACGCATGGCGCCGAGTCTGTCAGTAGTGGCTGAGACGCGACAGCCCCGTGCGATCATCGTGTGTATCCATGGCAACACACGAGGTCGCCACCCAGAGCGCGCCGGCCGGCGCCGCCCACGGTGCTCGCGTCGTGCCCGGGCACGAGAACCGCTACGTCATCCTTGCGGTGCTCTGTCTGGCGCTGCTGATCGTCGGCATCGACGGGACGGTCGTCAACGTCGCGCTCCCGACGCTCGTGCGCGACGTCGGTGCATCCTCGAGTGAACTGCAATGGATCGTCGACGCGTACACGATTGTCTTCGCCAGCTTCTTGCTGATCGCGGGCAACACCGGCGACCGGCTCGGGCGCAAGCGTTGCTTCATGATCGGGCTTCTGATCTTCGCGGTCGGATCGCTCGGCTGTTCGCGCGTCTCGACCCCGAACGCGCTCATCCCATTGCGCGGGCTCCAGGGATTCGGAGCGGCGTTCATCATGCCGGCGACGCTCTCGATCCTCGTCAACGTCTTCTCCGATGCGAGCGAACGGGCCCGCGCCATCGCGCTGTGGGCCGGAGTGTCCGGGCTCGGCGTCGCCATCGGTCCCGTCGTCGGCGGGTACCTGCTCGAGCATTTCTGGTGGGGCTCGATCTTCCTGGTCAACGTCCCCATCATCGCGGCTGCGTTGCTCGCCGCGTTCTTTCTCGTCCCCGAGTCTCGTGACGAGCACGCGTCGCGGCTCGACCTGATCGGCACCGCGATGTCGACGGTGGGTCTGATCTCGTTGTTGTACGGAATCATCGACGGACCGACGAACGGCTGGACGGGCCCGAAGACGGTCGTTGCGTTCGTTCTCGCCGTCGTGTTGCTCACCTCGTTCGTGCTCTGGGAACGCCGGTCCGATCACCCGATCCTCGACGTCACCTTCTTCGCCGACCCGCGATTCACCGCGGCGTCGATCGCGGTGACGCTCGTGTTCTTCGCGATGTTCGGATCGCTGTTCTTCATTAGTCAGTACCTGCAGTTCGTGCTCGGGTACACCGCGTTGAAGTCGGGCGTGGGTCTGATCCCGGTGGCGGGCGCGCTCATGGTCGCGGCGCCACTGAGCGCTCGGCTCGTGTCCCGGGTCGGCACGAAGCGCGTCGTCACGCTCGGGCTCGGCCTCGTTGCGCTGGCGCTCCTGATCTTCTCCCGCAGCACCGTGTCGAGCGGCTACGGGCTCGTGGCCCTCGTATTGGTCGTCATCGGGGTC
>JBBSFB010000059.1:0-24466 GCA_038239145.1 Acidimicrobiia bacterium | reverse complement strand
GGTGGCCTTCCCGAACTTCGTTCGCAGTTGGAGGCTGCCGGGTTTCCGGATCCGGCGTGGTTCGAAGTGCCGAAGTCGAAGCGCGCGCCGAAACAGGTGCGTCGAGCATTGGATGCCGGAGCTGATCTGATCTTCGTGTGGGGCGGTGACGGCATGGTGCAGAGGTGCATCGACGTAATTGCCGGTTCGGGCGCAGTCGTCGCGATCGTCCCGGCCGGCACCGCGAATCTCTTCGCCTCGAATCTCGGCATTCCGAAGGATCTACCCGCCGCGGTCGAGTTGGGTCTGCACGGCGCGCGAAAGGAATTCGACGTCGGAAAGATCAACGGCGAACACTTCGCGGTGATGGCGGGCTCCGGGTTCGACGCACTGATGATCCGCGACGCCGACGGTCCGCTGAAGGATCGACTGGGCCGGGCTGCTTATCTCTGGACCGGGGCGAAGAACCTGCGCGCGGCACGGGTCCACACTCGGGTCCGGGTCGACGGCGAGAAATGGTTCAAGGGTGACGCGAGCTGCGTGCTGATCGGCAATGTCGGCAAGGTCATGGGCGATATCGCGGCCTTTCCCGATGCGCGTCCCGACGATGGGTTGCTCGAGATCGGGGTCGTTACCGCAAAGGGCGCATGGCAATGGTCGAGGACCCTCGCCCGGACAGTTGCCGGCGGCGCAATGAAGTCGCCTTTCGTCGAAGTCAGGCGCGGGACAGCGTTCGATATCCGTTTCTCGAAGAAGATGGTCTACGAACTCGATGGGGGAGACCGGAAACCGAGCGCCCGTTTGCGCGTCAAGGTGTGCCCGGCGGCCATCACCGTCTGTGTCCCGGCCGTGTCGGGGTGAGCACCGCAAGTCCGGTTCCGGTCGCCGACGGTTTCCGTCATGCTCGTTCTCGGGCCTACCCCCCGGCGCCCGAGCCGGCGGGACGACCTGGATGACAGGCGCGCCCGAGGTGGCGTCAACGAGTCCCCCGACTGATCACGACCGGCGTCTTCGGCGTGTGATCGAAGGCGTCATCGGCGTGCCCGCGACCGAGGGCAACCGAATCGACGTCTTGCGCAACGGAGACGAGATCTTCCCCGCGATGCTCGAGGCCATCGAGCGTGCGGAGTGCACGATCGATTTCCTCACGTTCGTGTACTGGGAAGGCCGCATCGGTCGCGAGTTCGCGGAGCGACTGGTCGATCGTGCCCGTGCCGGTGTCCGGGTGCGTGTGTTGCTCGACGCGTGGGGTGCCAAGCCAATCGAACGAACCCTCGTGTCCTCGATGGAGCGGGCCGGTGTGCGCGTTCGGTGGTTTCGTCCCTTGCGACGCTTCCGGCCAAACGAGTTGAACCACCGGACTCATCGCAAAGTACTGATCGTCGACGAGGCGATCAGCTTCGCCGGCGGCGTAGGTATTGCCGACGAATGGCTCGGTGACGCACGCAGCCCGGCCGAGTGGCGCGATACCCACTTCCGCATTCGCGGTCCTGCCGTCGATGGGCTCCGCGCCGCGTTCCTCGACAACTGGGCCGAGACTGACCAAGAGTTGTTCGATCCTGTCATCGATCGCTTTCCCGATCAGCCCAAGGCGGGGCCGGCCGTAGCCCAATGTGTCCGAGGTGCCTCCGAAACAGGACACAGCGACGTGTTCACGCTCTTCCGTGCGCTGTGCCAAACGGCGGTGCACCGGCTGCGCATCACGACCGCGTACTTCGTGCCCGATGACGAGATCGTCAGCCGACTGTGCACGGCGGCGGAACGTGGTGTCGAAGTAGAGCTCCTCGTTCCCGGGCCCCACGCAGACAAGCGGTTCGTACAACTTGCCGGCGAAGCAGCTTACGCGGAGCTACTCGATCGAGGCGTTGCGATCTGGACGTACCAGCCGTCGATGTTGCACGCGAAGATCATGACGGTTGACGGCGTCCTTGCCGACATCGGTTCCGCGAATCTCAACGCACGATCGACGAGCCTCGACGAGGAGATCAATGTCGTCGCAATCGACCGGGACCTCGTCTCCACGCTCGACCGACACTTCGAACAGGATTTGAAACACAGCATTCGCCTGCAACGGGACCGATGGCGGCGCCGATCGCCGCTGCAGCGCACCGCGGAGGCGCTCGTCGCTCCCGTGAAGCGATTGTTCTAGCGAACGAGGACTGGGCTCATCTGCTCGGCGCAGGCTCATCGCGCGCGCCCTCGGCGTTCGCCTCGTCCGCGCGCTGGGCGATCTGGACCGGCCGACCGAAGGTCAGGAACCGACCGCCGAACGCAATGGACGAGATGGCAAACCACGCCCATCCCATGGCCAGCCCAGCGAGGACGTCTGTCATCCAGTGCACACCCAACAACACCCGAGTGGTGGCGACCGCGGCGGCGATCGCCGCAGCTCCGCCTGCGAGCAGAGCTTTGGTCCGCCGCGAACGCCCGCGGCCCATGAGGAACGCTACGGCGGCAAAGGTCGCCGCCGCGGTGGTGGCGTGACCGGACGGAAACGAGGATCCGGAGAACCCGGTGAGTCGGTGGATGTCGGGACGCGCACGATTCACGATCCACTTGGTGACGTTCTGGAGCACGAGCTGGCCCGCCACAACGAGGACGAGGAACGCCACGACCTCCCGCGTCTTCGTGCGCACCGACTCGGTGACTGCCGCACCGACGGCGATGATGATCATCAACGGAGTGCCACCGAAGAGACTGACGTCGCGGAGAAAATGAGTTGAGGCGGGGCTGGCGTGCGTAGCGCCCCAGTTGGCCGCACTCAGGTCGTAGCGCGCCAGGCCGGCATTGTGCTGCACCATCACCAGGAGCGAGCCGATCGCGACAACTCCACCAAGCACGATGGCCAGCGCCACGGTAAGGGCGAGACCGGTCATCGTTCCGGCGTCGAGGCGGGACCGGACGAGGCCGCGGAGGCGCGGGTGTGCAGCCACCTCGTGACGAATCGTCCGGCCGGCGGCCCGCGGGGCTGCAGGGTCGAGATTCGGAAGCCGCCATGCAAGCGTCCCCACTGCGACAGCGCCGAGCAGCGCCATGCCCAACACGACACCGATTACGGCCACCGCGATCCTTTCTTCGTCCCCCTCAGTGTTTCCCGAACCTGTACGAGGGAAAACCAATCCCGTGGAAACCATGACGACCGGAGCAAGCGGGCACTCCTTGTTGCAGGCGCAGGAATCGCCGCACCGCGAAGCGACGAGATCGGGCCGGGCTCGGGCGACGGTCAGCATCGTGCTGGTCGGATACGTCGCCCTGGCAGTGATCATGCTCGCGATCGGTCTCCTTTTGACCCATGCGCTGGCCGGAAGCGTCGGGCGATGGGACCAACAGGTCAACGAAAACCTTGTTCGACATCGCACCAGCGGATTGAACGCCGTCACGAAGGCGGCGACATCCTTGGTCAATACGCTGCCGGCCATCGTGATCGCGGCGGTGGTGTCGGGCGTGCTTGCCCTCCGCCGTCGGCTGCGCGAGGCCGCACTTCTCATACTTGCGCTCACCCTCGAGATCGCCGTCTTCTTGTCGGTCACGTTCATCGTCGCCCGGCCCCGACCTGCCGTTCCGCGTTTGAACGCGACGCCGTCCACCTCCAGCTTTCCATCGGGGCATACCGCTGCCGCGACGGTGCTGTTCGTGGGTCTCGCGGTCATCGTTGCGTGTTGCACGACGAGTTGGGTGCTTCGCATCCTTGGCGACGTCGTGGGATTAGGTGTCGCAGGTCTCATCGGATTCGCGCGCGTGTACCGCGGGATGCACCATCCGACCGACGTCATCGTCGGATTCCTCTTCGGTCTCGCGTGCCTCGCGGTCTCCGCGCGGGCCATCCGGGCGTTCCCGTCCGCAAACGGCAGCCCCGCCGAGCCCGCCGAGTCCGACCGAGACCGCAAAACGAGTGGGGGTGTGTCGACCCCGACCTCGGCCGCGTCGGACTAGAACGAGTCGCGTCGCTTCAGGGCGCGGGGACGCCCGTCGGGGTCCAGGACAGTGCGGTAAAGAGTGAGCGCGGGGAGCCTGGCCCATTTGGCGACGCGGTCCGGATTGTGCCGGCGCAGGTGCCCGGGCGGACGCACTCCGCCGCGCTCCTCGTGCCACGCGTCGAGCCGACGGGCGGAGGTCGCCAGAGCCGCGAAGCCGCCCATGGGATCCACGAGGTCGTGATCGTCGTTTTCGGGGCGCTCGAGGTGCTCGCGCCAGAGGCGTAAACGCGTGGTCCGGGCGAGCGTTCGCGCGCCGTCGCCGAGGCCGCCGGGATCGTTCGGGGCCCGCTCGTCGAGGTCGGCGTCGATCACCGAGCACGAGATCTCCGAGTCGTGCGTCCACGATCGTCGATTGAGGTTGTCGGATCCCACGACCAGCAGCACGTCGTCGATCACGCACACCTTGGCGTGCACGTAGATCGGTGTCCCGTTGGCGTTCTCCACGTCATATATGGCGACGCGTTCACCGCCGGCCCGGAGCAAGATCTCGGTGGCGTACTCGCGTCCGATGCGGTTGGCGGCGCCGGTCGCCCGTCCGCCGCGGTCGGGATAGCGCGGTACGACGGCGACGACATGGAGTTCGGGGTGTCGTACGAGCGCGTCGGCGAGGGCATGGGCGACGTGTGCGGACCAGAGGTACTGGTCCTCGAGATAGACGAGGCGGCGGGCGCGTCGGAACGCCTTGAGGTATGCCCGCGCAATGCTGCGTTCCCCCGCGGGAGCGAACGGGTACGGCGGGCGCTTTGCCGGGTAGGTGCGCAGGACCTGGACGGCGTGGGTGCCCGGCGCGGCCGGGTCGGCGGCCGGCGGTGGCAACGGGTCGGGGTGGCGAGGTTCGCCCGTTAGCCGGCGTAGCGCGATCCGCGCCGGATTGTGATGATCGAGCGGTGTCGGATCTTGCCAACGCTCGCGAAACGTGAACGCGAGATCGCCGACCGCCGGTCCGCGGACTTCGAGCTGGACGTCGTGCCAGGGAGGTGTCGCGCCGTAGCGATCGTCGAGAGAGATCGCCTGTCGATCGCCGGCGTGGCTCTCGTCGTCGTGACGTCCGTGACACAGGTCGATTCCGCCTGCAAACGCGACATCGGCGTTCGGGTCTCCGACGTGGCGAAGGAGAACCAGCTTTTGGTGGTGGCTGCCGTCGCGCCGGACCCGTTCGTCGAGAATGACTTCGCCGCCGGCAGCGTTGACCATCTTCGCCAGCGCGGCGTTTTCCTGTTCTGCGAAGTGCGCCTGGCGGGGATGGGATCGCCACAACAGCCCGCGGATCTGGACTCCCCGGCGGGCTGCGGCCGCGAGAACACGACCGATTTCGCTCCCGGGCCCGGCGAGACGCTCGTCTCCGTCGCCCTGCCAGTCGGTGAAGTCGACGCCGTCGCCGCGCTCGAGCTCCGCCAGCGCTTCGTGCAGACGACGAAAGTAGGTCGCGCCGTCGATCAGGACCTCGACAACGTTTCCCTCGGTCCAGGGCCGGCCGTCCGCCCGTCGACGGTCGATGTCGGTCGCGGCGTTGCCCCGTTCCGTCGCCGTCAGGAACCAATCGTCGAAACCCAACTCCGCCCCTTCGGTTCTACACGTCGTGCCGCCCGCCCGTTGCGTACGGTCGCCGATCGAATGCACGACACCGCTCACTCGATGCCCGCGAGTATGTCCGACAAAACGGCGATCCGGGAGACTTCCTCCCCTGTACTCAGGCCCTTCCAACGCAGCCGCAGTTTTCCAGCAATCTGGCGGAAAGCGAGTTTGGGCGCGCGGGCGCCGCGGGTATCCCCGCTCCATCAGAAGTTGATGCAACAAGGGGGAACGAGTATGTACATCGGAGTTGGTGCAGTAGTCGTTATTTTGGTCGTGTTGCTGCTTATCGGCGTACTTCGTTAACCCCCATCGGAACCACGGAAGGAAGGGAAAGCCATGGGAATTACCACGAGTCTGATCCTCGTCGCGGCGGGCGCAATCATGCGGTTCGCCGTCACTGCACAGAACAGCAGCTTCAACGTTCACACCGTCGGAGTCATCCTGATGATCGTCGGCATCGTCGGAGCGATTCTGTCGATCGCCTTCTGGGCGAGCTGGGGTGGCTTCGGCCGGCGCACGGTCGTCGAGACCCGGGCACCGCATACCACCACGACCGAAGAGACCATCGTCCGCTAACTCAAAACCCAGACGAGCAAAGGAGTACAGCGTGCTCATCGTCGGCGTGATTCTTCTGCTGATCGGCTTGCTGATCGGCGTGCCGATCCTCTACACACTCGGCATCATCTTGGCAGTGGTAGGCGCAATCCTGTGGGTGCTCGGCGCCTCCGGACGTCAAGTCGGCGGACGCCGGCACTACTACTAAGCAACGATCCGTTACGAGCAAAGGGAAAGGGAGCCCAGAGGGCTCCCTTTCCGCGTTGTGCAAGACACCGCCGGCGCCAATTCGCGGCTTGTGGTCGGCGCGATGTCGGTCCAACCGAGCGTGCACGCTCCGTTACCTGCCCGGCCCGGATCAGGCGGCTCGGGCGGAGCGAAGGTCGACGACGACTGCTCGCAAGCTAGGCAACTCCAACGTGATCGTGCGCGAGGCGCTCCGGAGTTGGTGCAGGCGGATCGCGAACGCGGCGATCAACGCGGCCAGGCCGAGCGCTACGGCGATATCGCCGACATCCACGATCAGCCAACCGGTCGCCAGGAAGTCGCGTACTGCACCGAACCGGATCCGGTCGATGGTCTGTGCCAGCACGCCACCTACAACGATCGCGGGAATGATCGGGGTAATGCCGATCTCGACGGCCCAGCGGCCGATGAAACCGATGAATAGCGCCAAGACGACGAAGGTGGCGACGATGAGGACGGTGACCGAGACCGGCGACCAGCCTGTGACCACCCCGGGATTACGCGCCGGGACCACGGCCGCGGCGTGGACCCCCCGAGTAAGGACTTTCGCGGTCTGGTCGACGGCGATCACTCCGGCGACGACGGCGAGCACTCTGGCCCCGTGAAAAATCGTTCGGTGCATATATCTCCATCGGACGGCCCCTGCCTCGACAGCAGGGGAACGGTCGCGCCCGGCGCCGAGTTCCCCACCCGGCGTCCGGACGCCATACGCCGTAAAGTCAGGACCCTGTGAGCCGGGACCGGACCGTACGCTTGTTGATTGCGACCACGGTCGCCGTGTTGTCCGTCGCGAGTATTACGTGCGGCGGCGCGGCAAACGCGGCAGTCGCGCCATCAGGCGCCGTACCGGTCACGGTGCTGTCAACTCGGGCCTTTACCGCGACCGGCTTGGAGGTTCGGGCCGGCGACACCGTCACGGTCCACGCATCCGGGCAGATCGCGTTCCGGCCCGGAGCCGTCGCGCCCGCAACCCCCGCGGGCATTCCGTGGGGTCCGGACTGCACCGCGATCGCCCAGCAGGTGGTGCACACCCCGTGGCCCCTGCCGGGGAAGCCCTGCTGGTCGGTGATCGGCAAAATCGGGTCGGCGCCGCCGTTCGAGATCGGACGAGGCACGTCGTTCAAGGCCAAGGCCGGCGGTCAACTCCTGCTGGGGATCAACGACAACAACGTGAAGGACAACGTCGGTGCCTGGACGGCCGCCGTGACCGTGACCCGGCCCTCGGGGGTTCCGGTCACGACTGTTCCGGTCACGACTGTTCCGGGGGCGGGACCGGTCACGGCCTCACATCACTCGAGCTCGCGCCTACCGACCATCGCCGCCATGATCGCCGGCTTGTTCGTCGTGGGGTTGCTCCTCTGGTTCGTCGTCGCCCGGCGCCGACGGGCCGACACTCCTGCCCGATCGAAGCCGCCGGCGCCCGTGCCCGCTCCGGAGGTGCGGGTCCCGGTCGCCGTGGCCCCCGGCCCGCCGCCGGCGGTGGCGCTCACGACCGAGGGAACCGCCGCCGTCCCCCTCGACCCCGAGTCGACCGACGTGAATATCTTCCGGGTCGGGCTACCGGGCGGCACCTCGTTGCACGTCGGCTACAGCTTGTTCCCGGAAGGCACGATCGTGTTCTGGCGGGTGTCCCGGGAGGGTGTCACGAGGGCTGCGGGCAGTTTCACCACGGAGGGCGGTGGCGGGGCGCAACATTTCGAAACCCTTCCCCTGGGCGTGACGATCGACCCGGACGAACCGGCGGTGGATGTGTCGTTCAGCTGGACGATCGGAGACGTGCCGTTCGGCTACTCCGTGCGGCGACAGCCCGGGTCGTAGCGCCGATTTTCAGAGGTTGAGCCAAAAAGAGCGCCGACTTCTGCCGATAAGTCCTTGTGACCGTTGTCAACGAAGCCCTCGAAGCTGCCCTGCGTGCCGTCGAAGGGGTCAACGGTACGGACCTCTTGCTGACGCTCGATTCGCCGCCGATGGTCCGCCTCGACGGTGCGATCCGACCGGTGCCCGGGCTCGAGCCGATCGACCAGGCCCTCATGGACAGCTACCTCGCCGACCTCCTCGAGGGCGACCGTGAGGCCCTCGAACGCGATCGTGACGTCGACTTCGCGTTCTCCCACGGCCACAATCGCTTCCGCGGCAACGTATTCTTCCAGCGGGGCGTCCCCGCCGTCGCGCTCCGCCTGATCCAGAGCCGGATCCCGAACTTCGACGAGATCGGACTGCCCCCGGCCGTTCAGGAGCTGGTCCATCTGAAGCAGGGTCTGATCCTGTTCTGCGGGCCGACCGGTTCGGGAAAGTCGACGAGCATGGCGACGATGGTCGACGCCATCAACGCGACTCGGCCGTGCCACATCATCACGATCGAAGATCCGATCGAATACCTGCACGAGAACAAGACCGCCGTGGTCCACCAGCGCGAGGTGGGTATCGATGCGCAGTCGTTCGCCCGCGCGCTGCGGGCGGCACTACGCGAAGACCCCGATGTCGTGCTCGTCGGTGAGATGCGTGATCCCGAGAGCATCTCGATCACGCTGACGCTCGCGGAGACGGGCCACCTCGTGCTCTCTTCGTTGCACACGAACGACGCGCCCCAAACCCTCGACCGTATCGTCGACGTGTTCCCGGCCGAACGGCAGGGCCAGATCCGTCAGCAGCTCGCGAGCACGGTGTCGGCCGTGATCGCCCAGCGCCTCGTACCGCGCGTCGGCAGCGGCCTCATCGCCGCGTACGAGGTCCTGCTCGGGACGCAGCCGGTGACGAACCTCATCCGCGAGGGCAAGGCGAACCAGCTGCGCAACGCGATGCAGATCGGACTCGCGGCCGGTCACAAGACGTTGGAGATGTCGCTCAACGAACTCGTCGCGGCCGGCATCATCTCGAACGAGACCGCGGTGGCCATGGCCTTCCAGCCGCACGAGATTCGCGGTTCGAATCTCGTCTCGCCGCTCTCGGCGTAGCCGTCTCCGGACGCGCAAAGGGCCCCCGACGGAGTCATGAGTCCCGGGGGCCCTTGCTGCAGCGGGCGGTGCTGCTGTCATTCAACATATACGGGGCGCGGCGAGAAAGCTCGGCTTTCAGCGTTGGTTCCGTCTCAACGGTGGATGTCGAGCGTTGAGTTGCGCTCAACGGTTCCGCGCCCCTCGGCCCGAAAGAGCTTGACCGCGTCGGCTCGGTCGCGTACTTCGAGCTTGCGGTTCAGCGCCGAGATGTGCGAGCGGACGGTCACGGCCGCAACGAACAACGCGGATGCGATCGCCGTGGTCGACTCGCCCTGATCGAGCAACTGCAGGATCTTCCACTCGCGTTCGGTGAGGTGCACCGACTTTCCCGCGCCGAGGCGGATGTGGCGTTCGCGCGACCGCCGAACCTCCTCGACCAACGCGGGAGCGACCGCGGGAGCGATCACGGCGGCGCCCGAATAGACCGCGCGCACGGCGTCGGCGATTGCATCCGGCGCATCCCCTTTGAGCACGTAGCCCTGCGCGCCCGCTTGGAGCGCGTCGAGCACGTCGTCGGAATGGGCCGAGACCGTGAGCATGAGCATGCGGACCTGGGGGAGTGCGGCTGCGATGCGGCGGGCGGCTGCGATGCCGTCGCCCGGCATGCGTATGTCGAGGAGCGCGACGTCGGGCCGGTGCTCCACGGCCTGGGCAACCGCAGCGTCGCCCGTCGCCGCTTGCGCGCACACGTCGAGGCCCGCCTCTTCGAGGAGTTCGGCCACCATGGCACGGAACTGCGCGTGATCGTCGGCGAGCAGCACACGGATCGTCACGTGATATCCACCCGCACCTTCGTACCGCGGCCGGGCGCCGAGGTCAGCGTGAAGACGCCGCCGATCGCCTCGGTCCGTTCCCGCATGCTGGTCAGTCCGAATCCTCCGCCCGGATGGCCCACGTCGAAACCCGCGCCGTCGTCGCTGACGGCGAGGACGATTCCGTCGGTGATGTCGAGCGTGACCGTGACCGTGCTCGCGTGCGCGTGGCGGCCGGCGTTGTTCACTGCTTCCCGCACGATCCGGGTCAGCGTCTCGACGACGCCGGCGGGGAGATCGAGCACCGCCGGGAGCTCGACGACCGCGTCGAGGTTGCACCGGTGGGCAGCCTCGCGTGCCGTCATCTCGATCTGTTCGCCCGCGTTGCCGGCCCCCGCGAGCGTGGATATGGCGAGGCGGGATTCGTCCAGGGCGTGCTGCGCGGCGTCGGCCAGGCGGCGGGCGAGGCGCGCGCTCGGGTCGCGCTCGACGCGGCGGGCCATTGTCGCGATGTACGCAAGCTCCTGCGCGAGTCCGTCGTGCAGGTCATGAGCCACGCGGCGCCGCGCCTCGAGTTCGACCGCCTCCCGCCCGTAGCGGCTGATCTCGCGACCGGCGCCGACGAGCAGCAGTAACACTGCCGCCAGGCGGAGAATGTCGCCGACGTAGAACCAGTCGGAGAAGATCGAAGGAAAGGCCAGGTAATCGACGCTCGCGAGCGCGAAGAGCAGGCAGCTCGATGCGAGCCAGGTTGTGAGATCGTCGCGTCCGGACCGGTTCCGGCTGTAGCTCCAACCGGCGATCGCGTACGCGACGGCGATGACACCCTGGATGACGAGGAGCAGCGACGGCCCGACGAAGAGTGGTTTGGACGCGCTCGTCGGCGAGATGGCGAGCTCGCCCGACCAGGGCAGACGGGTTGACGCGAACCCGACGGCGACCATCAGCGACACGAATGCGATCGCCAGCCCGACCAGGAATTTCCGGACCGATGCGGCGCGTTCGAGCCTGATGTCAGGGGACAGTGCCGCTGCGGCGAACAACAGCGCGACGTCGAGCCGGCCAATGATGGTCGCCCACACTTCGGCTCGACTGAGTGGCATCGCGGAGATGCCCTGCGTGATCGCGGCGAAGAGGTTGACGAAGCCACTGAAGCCGAGCGCGAACAGCAGCACGTAGTCGCGTTGGCGCCCGAGCACCTGCGCCCGGCTGTAGACCAGATAGGCGAGCAGCAGCGAGACGAGCCCGATGGTCGTGTCGATGACGGCGTGCATCCGCGGCAACCGGTACGCGAGATGTACCCACGACGAACCGAACGAAGCAGCGGTGAGCAGGCAACCGAGGATGAGTGCGACGACCGGGGCGAGGTGCGACGCGCGGCGCGGAACCATGCTGTGCGTGGGCATCGGCGTATCACGCCTTGTTCGCAATGCTGTACTCACGCCAATGCCCTTCGCCCACACTCGATGTTCACCGGTACTTGAGCGAGCTCCCTCGTTTCCCGTCGCGCCGGTCAGCTACGTGACTGTGAAACCACCGGTAATAGTGACGAAACCGCCGTCGGGATTGGTGACGGTCACGTCACGCGCCGTCTGTTGAGAGTTTCCGGCGAGAGTGATCGACACGGTGAGGCTTGTGCTACTTACAAACGTTGTCCCGCCCACCGTGATCCGTGATCCGGACACGGAGACGACCGCACCGGATACGAAGTTCGTACCCGTGATCGTCACAGTGAAGGCAGCTCCGCCACGCGCTTGACTCGGCGGGTTGATGGTGCTCACGGTCGGGAGCGGCCCGGTGATAGTCATCGAATAGGCCGCGTGGGTCGCCGTCGCTCCGGCTGCGTCGGTCAACGACACGACGACCGCCGCGAAGGTCCCGGCGACCGTCGGCGTACCGGAGATGACGCCGGTCGCCGCGTTGATGGTCAAGCCGCCGGGAAGGCCCGTGGCGGTCCACGTGAACGGCGTGGTGCCGTTACTCGTCGCGATGGTTGTCGTGTACGGCGTGCCTACGGCACCCGTGGGCAACGGCGATGCCGTCGTGATCGTCGGAGCCGCGTTGATCGTCACCGAGAGGTTCTGCACCGAGGTCGCGCCCAGCGAGTCCCGGACGGTGATTGTGACCGCTTTCGTGCCCGTCGCGGTCGGGGTACCGGTGACCAGCCCTGTGTTCAGTCCGATCGACAAGCCGGCGGGCAGGTTCGTAGCCGTATATGTGTACGGCGCCGTGCCTCCGGAACCGGTGATCTGTGAGTTGGGATAGGCGCGGTTCACGGTCCAGTTCGGCAACGTCCCCGAAGCCGAAGGGCCGGTGCTCAGCACGAGGCTGAAGATCTTCGAGGCGCTTGCGCCCGCCGTGTCGGTCGCACTGATCGTCACGGAGAACGTTCCCGCAACCGTCGGAGTTCCCGACAGAACGCCGGTAGAGGCGTTGAGCAAGAGCCCGCCGGGCAGCCCGCTCGCCGCCCACGAGTAGGGCGCAGTCCCGTTCGCCGCCGAGAGCGTGGCGCTGTACGCGACCGATTGCTCGCCGCTCGGCAACGTGGTGGTGGAGATCGTGGGGACGGCGTTGATCGTCACGGTATAGCTCTGCGTATCCGATCCGCCCGCCGCGTCGACGACGGTGACGACGATCGACGCAGTGCCGGTCGCGCTGGGGGTGCCGGAGATCACGCCGGTGCCGGAGTTGATCGACAATCCGGCGGGCAGCCCCGTGGCCGACCACGTGAACGGAGTGACGCCACCGGTTCCGATGATCGCCGTGCCCGGGTAATCGCGGTTGATCGTCCAGTTCGGAAGCGTTGCCGGCCCGCTGATTTGCACCGCGGCTGCAATCGTCAGCGAGTAGGTCCTCTGGGCCGATGCGCCCGTGGCGTCGGTGAACTTGGCGGTGACGTTGTAAGTACCTGTCGCCGTCGGCGTGCCGGAAAGGGCTCCGGTACTCGCGTTGATCGTGAGCCACGCGGGATGGGTCGGCAGCGACCAGGTGAACGGCGGTGTCCCGCCGGCAGTGGGCGTCAGCGTGAAGTTGTACGGCCGGTTCACCTCGGCGGTCGGGAGCAGCGCGGTGGCGATTCCCGGAACCGGATTGATCGTGACGGTGTAGTTCCGGGTGGCCGAAGCGCCCGCGAGGTCCGTCACGGTCACCGAAACCGAATAGGTTCCCGGCGAGTTCGGCGTGCCCGAGATCACTCCGGTGCTCGAGTTGATCGCAAGGTTCGTGGGCAAGCCGCTGGCCGCCCATATGTACGCCAACGTGCCGTTCGTCGCGGTAGCCGTCTGGCTGTAACCGGCCTGGCCGGTGGTCCAGTTCGGCAGCGTGTTCGGACCGGTGATCGACGGATTCGCGTTGATCTTGATGGTGTAGCTGCGAGTCGCGGCCGCGCCCGTCGCATCGGTGAGCGTGACTGTCGGAGTGAAGGTGCCGGTGGCGCCCGGCGTGCCGGAGACGACGCCTGTGGACGAGTTGATCGAGAGGCCCGTCGGAAGGTTGATCGCGGACCACGCGTACGGCGTCGTTCCTCCGCTGGCGATGATCGCGGTGCCGGGGTAGTCGCGGCTGATGGTCCAATCGGTGAGGCTTGCCGGCCCGGTGATCGTCGGAGCGGCGTTGATGTTGACCGTGTAGCTCTTGGAGGCGGTATCACCCAACGAGTCGGTCACGGTGACCTGCACCGGCGAGCTGCCGGTCGTCGTCGGCGTTCCGGAGATGACTCCGGTGACCGCGTTGAGCGAGAGGCCTGCCGGAAGGCCGGTTTGGGTCCAAGAGTAGATACCACCGCCACCGTTCGCGGTCATGGTTGTGTTGGGGTACGGAGTCGCGCGGTCCCAGGACGGGAGCGTGAGCGGCGCGGTGATCGAGATGTTTACCGCTGGGGGCGTGCCGATCACGACGACGGGCGCGTTGCCTTGCACGTTGACGGCTCCGGCGACCACCGTTGTCGCGCGGAAGTGGCCGTTGCCCGAAATGTCGATAATAGAGGTCGGTGCATACACGAGTCCGTTGATCGTCGTGTCCGATCCGCCGGCCTGGGTGAGTCCGCCGCTCACAATGTAGAAGACCACACCCGGTGCCGGAGGCGTCGGCGTCGTTATCGTGCCGGCGGTGAGGCCGTGACAGAACACGTACGTACCGGCGGCGAAGAACGTATTTCCCACGTTGAGCACGTTCGGGAACACGAGCGGTTGGGCCCCCGGCTGGAAACCACTGCCGCCGGGAACTGGATTCGAACCACCGGCGCTGCACGCGGCGGAAAGGGGCTGCAATGTGCTCGCGAACGGGTCGGTGAACGGTGTCGAATACGAGGTGTACGACGGGCATCCGGAGCACGTCCCGCCATTCAGCACCGAGATCGCGCCCGAGCTGTAGTCGTATGCGCCGTGCAGGTACATCGCGGGGCACCCCGGGCTGTCCTGAGCGTTGATCGCGACCTGTCCGTAGATCGTCACGCTGGGAGTACCGCCGACATCGAACGAGGTCGTGCCCTGGGCATCGCAGCCCACGCCCCCCAATGTCAGGAGCGGAGCGGGAGACGCGTTGGCGTTCGTCGGAATTGCTTGGTTGTTGTCGGGTCGAAGGCTCGCGGTGAGGTCGTAGGTGTACGCGGGGCCGGTGGAAGGCGTCACGGACACGACGTGGAGCGTCACCGACGTCGGTAGGCCGGCCGGGCACGAGGCCAGATTGCAACTTGCGGCCGCCGTCGCCGAGGTGATGTCGCTGCCCATTGAGTTGGTCGAAGGTGGACCGCCGTCGACACAGCTCGTCCGTATGAGCGAATTCGAGGACAGCGAGTAGACGACGACGTGCCCGTGACTCGTGGCGTTGGATGCGCGATCGTTCCAGTCGAACTGCGCAACCGCGACGCCGGTCGCCGCGCAATAGCTGCCGATGTTGCTGTTCAGCGGCGGCAGGAAGACGCCGGGTACCGGGACGGGCAGCGGTGAGCTCGGGAAACCGCTGAGACCGGTGTACGCGCTGACCGTCGTCGGATTGGTGCCGCCGGCCGCTTGGGCGTCTCGCACCAGGAAGCTGGCGATGACCTGAGCACTGTTCGACTGTCGCACCCGTTCCGCGGTGGGGCGTTGGATGTCGAACGCGGTGATGAACGACGCCGCCAATCCCCCCATGATCATCCCGAGGATCACGACGCTGATCACGAGCTCGACGAGCGTGAATCCGTCTTCGGCGTGCGGTTGCCGGCTCATGCGTTGACACTCCACGATTGGATCCACGTGCGGGTAACGTTGAGGACCGTCCCTGCGCTCTGTGCTTGGAAGTTGACCTGAGCCCGGATGATGGCGGACTGATCCGTGCATTGGCTACCGGTGTCGACGCACGCGGTGAACACGACGTTGCGCTGCAGGAATCCACCCAAGGTGATGGTGGGTTGATTGGAGCAGTCGACTCTGATCGCAACCGAGTTCAGCGTGGTGGAGTAGGGACTGCCACAACTGGCGATACCGGGACCGCCCGGCAGGGGAATGGCGCGGACCTGCGCTATCGCGCGTTCGATTCCCCCGTCGGCTGCGTATTCGCGATTGCGGGCGGCGTCGAGAGCGGTGCGATCGTTGAGGCCCGAGGTCACCGACGAGAGCACCGCGGCGCCGATCCCTCCGACGACGACGAGAAACGCGATCGCAAGGATCAGCGCCGCACCGCGTTCGTCGCGCCGGCACCGGCGGCGGATCCAGCTCATGGCGTTCTGACCATGACGGAGAGGGTTCTCGTCTGTCCGTGCGGCAACGTGAAGGTCAACGATACGGTCGGCACCTGCGTCGCGGCGCTGCCCGTCACCGGCGGGCACCCCTGGTTGACGATGGCCGCGGGCGGTATGAAGCCGGGATGCGTGACCGGTGAAGTGACCAGCGAGGAGTAGTCGACCGAGTACGTCGATCCCGTGCTGCAACTCGCCCGGACGGTGTTCTTCGTGAGTTCGGCCGCGTCGCGCAGCAACCCGTCCGCGGTGGCGACGTCGCGATGGGTGCCGGAAACCGTCGAAGCGGTGGAAAACGCGGAGAAATAGCCGCTGATGACCAAGCCGATGACCACGATCGCGATGAGGATCTCGAGGAGAGTCTCACCTGATTCGTTGTGTCCGCTAATGATCATTGGTACTCCGGTAAACGTGAGGCTCCCGGGGCGGCGACGCCGCCCCGGGAAACACTCAACAATTCACTACTACGGGGTGTTGCAGTTGCCCGAGAGCGTCGTGTCGAAGGTCGGAGCAGTCCCGGCGCCCGGGAACGTGCCAACCAGCTTCCAAGAGCCGTTGGTCAGCGTGTTGCCTCCGGTGACCGTCACTCCCTGTGCCAGTTCCAGCACCGGGTTCGCGCCGGTCGTCATGACGGTGAAGTCGGTCGGCCACGCGTTCGGCGACTTGTTAGCGTAATACGCCGCGCTCGAGGCCTTCGCTGAATCAGCACTCGCCACGCACGCGCTCTTGCCACCGGTGTTGGTCAAGCCGGCAATGCCGACGATCGCAACTGCGGACAAGATGCCGACCACGACGATTGCAATGAGCAACTCGATGAGGGTGAACCCCTTCTCGTTGCGCTCTTCCATGTATTTGTTCATGACTCCTGTGGTTCCTCCCATGAGTGCCCCGGAGGGCTTGTGTGTTGCTTCTCCGCCCCAAGAGGCGCCCTGATTACTCAGATCTATTTGACTTGGCTGTAAATGCTGTACATCGCCGAAATCTGCGCGACTGCGACAAATGCGACCGCGCCCCCGACAACGAGAAGGATCGCAGGCTCGAACATGTCCGTGACCCGCTTCAACTCGTAGTTGAGCTCGCGTTCGTAGAATTTCGCCGCACTGTGGAGTTGCGTGTCGAGCGAACCCGTGCTCTCACCAACACGAATCATCTGCCGCGCCGCCGGAGGGAATAAGCCCGTTGCCTGGATCGGGCGGGCCAGGCCGTCACCACGCATCATCGCCTCGCGGACCTCGGCGAGCTTTGTCTGGAAGACGTGGTTGTTGGTGCTGTCGGCGGCGACGTGCACCGCGTCGGGCAGCGGCACACCGGTTTGCACGAGCGTCGCGAGGACCCGACAGAACCGCTCGATCGCGACGAGGCTCATGAGCCTTCCGATGGCCGGCAGTCGCAGGAGCGTCGCGTCGCGTCTCGGCTTCCCGTGCTTCCCGCCGAATATCGCGAAGGCCATGGCGACACAGACTCCGACGATGACGAGGATCAGCCACCACCAGTTGGTCATCACGTTCGTGAACCCGAGCAACATGCGGGTCGGCAGCGGAAGCTTGGCGTGGAGGCTCGTGTAGAGCGACCGGAACTTCGGCAGGACGAAGATCGCCATTACGATCATCGCGGCGATCGCGAGGAAGAACACGATCGTCGGGTAGGTGAGCGCGCTCTTGAGCTCCTTGCGCGCCGTGACCTCACGCTCGAGGTAGTCGCTCAGCTGCTCCAGCGCGTCGTCGAGACGGCCGGTCAGCTCCGCGGCGCGCACGACGGCGATGTAGTAGCCCGGGAAGACCTTCGGAAATTGCGCGATCGCGTCGCCAAAGCTGGATCCGGCACGTAGTCGCTGTTGGACGTCGTCGATGACCTCTTTCATCTTCTTCGACGCGTTCTCCTCGCCGACGACCGCCAACGAATCGAGGATCGGGATCCCCGCGCGCAGGAACGAGGCAAGCTGGCGCGACAGGTTCATCAGCTCGTCGAGCTTTACCGGCCGGGTGATGAAGAACTCCGCCTTGTACCAGGGCGCTTTGACCGCGTCCGGGTAGGGGTTCAGCTGGCCGCCGGGCGGCATTGCGGGCGGCGACGGCATCGTCTGGATGGTCAATCGAGCCCCTCGTTCACGAGGACGTGCTTGACGACCTCTTCCATCGTGGTGACGTTCTCTTGCACGAGCTGGACGGCCTCGTACTGCAGGGTGTGCAGACCCTGTTGGATCGCGAGCTCGCGGGTCTCGCGCGGCGTCTTGCCGTCGACCACGCACTGGCGGATCTCGTCGGTAATGGCGAGCACCTCGTACACGCCGACCCGGTCGAAGTAGCCGGTGCCGGAGCAGTACTGGCAGCCCTCACCGTGCACCCACGTGCTCTTGTCCCGGCCGCCGAGCTTGCGGTAGATCGTGAGCTCCGACATCGTCGGCTCGTACGCGACCGCGCAGGACTTGCAGATCCGGCGCACGAGTCGCTGGGCGACCACGCCGATGATCGCGGAGGTGATGAGGAACGGCTCGATACCCATGTCGAGCAGGCGGTAGAGCGCAGACACCGCGTCGATGGCATGCACCGACGAGAACACTCGGTGGCCGGTCAAGGCCGACTGCACCGCGATGCGGGCCGTCTCCACGTCTCGCACCTCGCCGACGAGGATGACGTCGGGGTCCTGGCGCAGGATCGACTTCAAACCGGTGGCGAAGGTGAGTCCGGCCTGGTTGCTGATCTGGATCTGATTGACCCGGGGGAAGATGTACTCGACCGGGTCTTCGATGGTCATCACGTTGATGTCGGGTCGGTTGATCTCCGACAACGTCGCGTACAGCGTCGTGGTCTTGCCGCTTCCGGTCGGCCCGCCGACGATCACCATGCCGAACGGCGAACTGACGATGCTCGAGTACAGGGCACCCGACTCGGCCGGCATCCCGAGCTCGGCCAGGTGGTAGAGCGAGCGGGTGCGATCGAGCAACCGCAGCACGGTCTTCTCGCCCCAGATCGTGGAGGTCGTCGACACCCGCACGTCGAGGTCGCGCCCGTCGATATTCATCTCGAACTGGCCGTCTTGCGGGCGGCGCCGCTCGACGATGTTCATCTCGGCCATGATCTTCACGCGGCTGACGAGCGCAGGCGCCATCTCCGGCGGGAGCTCGATCACGTCTTTGAGCGCACCATCGATGCGGAAACGCACCCGGACACAATCTTCGGCCGGCTCGATGTGCACGTCGGATGCGCGATCACGCAACGCTTGGGTGACGATCTTGTTGACGACCTGCACGATCGGTGCGTTGGGATCGACGACGCTCTCGATCGTGTCCGTCGCATCGAGGACGACATCGCTCGCCCGGAATGCGTCGATGTCGATGCCGACCGCCGACAACGCCGGATACGCCTGGTTGACGCGGTTGCGCAGGAGCGACGGCACGCCGACAGCGAGGCGAACTTCGGCCACCGGCAGGGCCCGCAACATCGTCTGCATGTCGTGATTCAGCGGGTCGGCGACAGCAACCGTCAGCGCACCCTCGTTGAACAGCAACGGCAGCACGTCGTGCGCGTGGGCCGCGGCCGGATCGACGAACGCGATCGCGGCCGTGTCGATCTCGGCATTGCGGAGGTCGACGACGGGAATGTGTAACTGCTCGCTGAGGGCACGGGTGATATCGCGTTCTGCCAACAGCCCACGTTCGAGGAGAACATCGCCGATGCGCTGATCGGGCGATTCTTCTCCGGCGGCCTCGACCGCCTGGCGGGAGACCGAGCCGGCGTTCACGAGAAGGTCACCGAGGCGCACTCGGCTTTCGGCACGCGAAGAATCGGGAACCAAAACCGCAGTCGAGGTGCGCGCGGGCGCGTCAAGACGTCCTGATCGTCGTTTCACGTGCACACCCCCCCGGTACCGTCTGCGTGCGCGATCAAAAGACCACACACAACGGCAAAGACTTCAGACACTTGTCCCCGCTCCCAGCGCCCGCAGATCCTTCAGCCCGCCCGCGGTTGCCCACGCAGAGTAACAAGGAACTCAAAGAATTCCTATGGGGTTACTCAAGTTCCGCGCCGAAAGTGACGATAAGCACGTTCGCAACCGGCGACGGTGTGTGATTCGGCACATTAAGACGATTTGCGGGGGCAGATGTATGCCGCCAACCGGGCGCGTCGTCTAATACAGATTGCGGCGAGCGACACTTCCCTTACTCCCAGGTATCTCAGTGAGTGTCGCGCGGCGCTCGTATTGAGTAATAGAAGCCAAATGCCGGGTTTCGCACGTAGCGCTGTGCCGGGCATGCCGTCTACAGGGTCGGGGCGTTTCTGCAGCGGCACTATGCACCAAACCGACCGATTGGCGAACGCGCTCGTTATCGACGTTTGTCGGCGTCGGTAGTCGTCGCCCCGTCGTTCCGAAAGCGTTCGGGTCTGGGCGACGCCTACCCGGTATCGGTGCCCAGGCGTGGCTAACCGGTCGAGCCTCTTTCGCCTCATTTACGGGCGGAACGTGTTGCGAGCTCTGTATCGCCGGACGCGGCCGCACTCGGAGCGTCCAAAGTCGTGTATCGAACGTTGCGGATGTCGCAACTGGTCGGTAGCGTCGCCGACTGCGCAGACCGGACGTGCCGCACGCGCGAAATCGCGTCGGCCTTACCGGCTGGAAGCGATCCGTCTTGGAAAGGGCGAAGGATGATGCGTACATGGCGACGTGCGATTCCGCTAGGACTCGCGCTGACAGGCTTGTTCGGCTCGACGATGGGGGTAACCGCCGCTGCGGCCGCGGCATCTCCGAAACCTGCGTTTACGACCGTGGCGAGCGGGTTCGACAATCCTCGAGGTATTGCGATCGGCGAGGGCGGGCAGCTGTACGTCGCAGAAGCGGGCCGTGGCGGCACGACCTGCGTGCCGGGGGGACCCGGTGGAGGTAATACGTGCGTCGGGTTGACCGGCGGCGTCAGTGTGATTGGCAAACATGGCGCGCATCACCGGATCGCTTCCGGTCTCCTCTCCATCTCCGACACGGGCGGCGTGTTCGCCACCGGTGCGGACGGACTGTCCCGTACCGAGGACGGCGGTCTCTCGACGGTCATGACCAGCTGTCCGCAGCAGGTGAGCCAGGTGCCGCCCGGCAAGTTCGCGCCGTCGCTCGTGGCTGCGGCCGAGGCGCAGGCCGGACAGATCATCAAGATAAAGCGGGGAGGAAAGGTCGAGCTCACTGCGGGCGTCGGCAAGTTCGACTGGAACTGGAGCTTGACCCACACCAATCTGGTTCCGGGCCAGTTCCCCGATTGCAATCCCTACGGCATCCTTGCCAGTGAGCACGGCGCATGGGTCGTCGATGCCGCCACGAACACGCTCGACCGAGTTTCGTCTCACGGGCAGATCAAGATCGTGGCCTTCTTCCCCAACCCGCCCAGCTCCGACGCGGTCCCGACGTGCCTCGACCGAGGACCCGACGGAGCCCTCTATGTCGGTGAACTCACTGGTGGGGGCAACAAGCCCGGCGCTTCGGTTGTCTGGCGGGTTGACACCCGCGAGGAGCACCCGACACCGACCGTGTGGGCAACCGGTCTGACGGCAGTGACCGGATGTGGCTTCGCCGACGGGAAGTTCTACGCCACCGAGTTCTCGACGTTGGGTCTCGACAACGCGGCGCCCGGCACCGGGGCCGTCGTCAGCGTAGGTGCGCACAGCAACTCGCCGACCGTCGTGACTAATGGACTCAGTTTCCCGAACGGATTCGCGGCTCGCGGGAACGCGCTCTACGTATCGAACTGGAGTGTGGCCCCCGCCGTGATTCCGACAGGCGCGCCGCCCTTCCTACGCCCGGGAGAAGTCGTGCGAATCCAAATCCACGACGAAGACGACGACTGACCAACACCTCGATCCGAAAGACCGACGATCAGGTACGCGTGAACCCCTGCTCCGGCAGGGGTTCACCGCGTCTTGGGTCAACGCACGTGTTCAGACGGGCTCGAGCTGCGAACTGCCTTCGAGGAGCGCGCAAACTCCGACTCGGACGCGTGATCGAGTTCCGTCGGGCGTCAACACGGAACGACGATGGGCGGCGATCTACCACGGCCGAAACGACGATGTAGTTGGCGTGGTCGGTGCGCTCACGGCCCGAGCCGACGCACAAATGCTGTGGCACCGCGTCGACTACGCACTCGTGGACGGCTCGCCGACGATCGAGTCCGCCATCTCGACACGGCCGAGGCGCTCTGGGCGCAAAGTCAGGCCACGATCCGGCGGATCTCGCCAGAACGGAACCGGACTGGGTTGTTCCCGGTGATCTGTCCGCCAATTTCTGGACCTGCGTTGCGAGACTGGCGACAGTCCGAGGGTCGGGAGGATTGGATGCCGCACGCGTCGCCGCGTCCGGCGATGTCGCGGAAGCGACGGTGTATCGGTGGGTTCGCCAGGATCGTGTCGACCGTGGCGAACTCGCGGGCACGTCGAGTTCTGAAACCGCTGAGCTGCGCGCGGCGCGGCGGCGGATCGGGGAGCTCGTGTCCGAGCTCGCGACGGTGCGGCGGCGTCAGAGTTGTTCGCAGAGGGTCGGGTGGTGCGCCCAAAAGCGCTGTTCGGCATCGTGGAGAGATTGGCTCGTGAGGGCCACGGCACCAAAACGGGTGTGCCGACTGTTGCAGGTGGCGCCGTCGGGTTCTTCCGGTGGCGCGGCATGCCGCCCTCGGATCGGGCGATCCGGCGGGCGTGGCTCAGCGATGTGATCCGCGAGATCCACGAGCGGTCGCGTCGTACGTACGGGTGGCGGCGCGTCCGCGCCGAACTTGATGACGCGTACGGTCAGCGCGTCAACAAGAAGTTGATCCCAGCGATCATGCGTGAACTCGGGATCTCGGGTCTGCCGGCTCGGCGGCGGGGCAAGCCGAATCTGATCAACCGTGCGGCGACGGTTGATTTGGTGAACCGCGAGTTCGATCGTGACGGTCCGAACCAGTTGTGGATGACCGACATCACCGAGCATCCCACTCGGGAGGGGAAGCTCTACTGCTGCGCAGTGCTCGACGCCTTGTCGCGCAAGACTGTCGGCTGGTCGAGCGATCGGCGGCCTACCGCGGCGATGGTGAACGCCGCGCTCGGCATGGCTGTCGAACAGCGTCGACCACCCAAGGGCACGCTGATTCACAGCGACCAATTGAACCTGGTCAATTCACGTCATGGACCTTCAGTCAACGCGTCCGGGACGCGCGGCTCGCGCATTCGCTCGGAACCGTCGGAGACGCGTACGACAACGCCATGGTCGAATCGTTCTGGGGCCGGATGCAGACCGAACTCCTCAACACCCGGAAGTGGAAGACGCGGGTCGAGCTTTCGAGCGAGATCTTCGACTGGATCGAGTGTTCTAGAACCGCACCCGCCGGCACAGCGCGCTCGGGATGCTGTCACCCATCGCATATGAGAAACTGAACGCTGAACACGCCGACGCCGCCTGACTCTCACGCCTCTGGTCCAAAGTCAGGCGTACAGATCACGCGGACCACTCAACGGTGACCCCTCACCACCGAATCGTGCTCGGAGGGCGCCACGTGTTTACGAGCCTGGTTCGCAACGTTCCCCGGCGTGCTACTTCTGAACCGTGAACGTTAGGTCCGAGTACGTGCCACTCGTTGCATGGATCGTGATCGTGGTGAAGTTATTCGCGGTGCCGCTCTTTTGCACCGTGAAGGTCGAACTGGTGACGGCGTTGGTGATTGATATCGGTGATCCGGTGACGCCGTAGTTGCCGGGACTGCCGCTTGTGACCGTCATCGACAGGGTGGTATTTGCGGGCACATTGCCGAATGCGTCCGTCACCGTGACGTTTGCCGTCATCGCTCCGCCGTTTCCGAGAAGATACGAACCATCGCACGGCTGGCTCGTGCCCCGTACGACACAATTCGTCAGCGTCAGGACACTCGCCGGTGCTGCGGTGACCGTTTCGTTTTGGGTTGTGGAGGTGAGGCCTGCGGCCGCAACTGTGATTGTGGAAGTCCCGGCCTTGGTGTCGCCGTAGAAGAAGGTGGTCGACGACGAGCCAGCGGGGATCGTGACTTGGGTCAGCGTCGTGCCGCCGGAGGTTGCTGCGAAGACGGCCGTGCCGGTCGAGTTGCTGCTCAAGGAGACGACAGTGCCGCCGGTGGGTGCGAGTGCCGGCGCATTGGTCGCGTCTTGGAGTTGCACGGCGATCGGTCCGAGGTTGGCGGTCGAGGATGCCGAGCCCGATACGGCGACGCTCGTGATTACGAGTTTCGACGCGGTGATCGTCTCTTGCTGCGTCGCGCTCGTGAGGGAGCCCGAAGCGGTGATCGTCGGGGAACCGGCTTTCGTGTCTCCGTAGAAGATGTTGACCGTTGACGAGCCACCGGGGATCGTGACGGAGGTCACGCTGGTGCCGCCCGAGGTGGCGGCGAAGACCTTGGTGCCGGTGCTGTTCGACGCCAGGTTGACGGTTTCGGCGGTGGTGGTGGCGTTGCCGAAGATGTCTTGTTCCTGGACGGTGATCGGGCCGAGCGTTGCCGACGTCGACGCGACACCCGTCACCGGGCTGGTCGTGAATACGAACTTGCTCGGAGCGCCGGCTGCGTTCGTGAGCGCGAAGTTCACCGTATTCGTGCCGGTTGCGGTGGCAGAGACGTTGTAGGTGCCTGCCGTCGTGTTGGCGGTGAACGTTGCGGAGGTTGCAACGCCGCTGGCGTTCGTGGTCGCCGTGGTG
>JBBSFB010000058.1:0-25750 GCA_038239145.1 Acidimicrobiia bacterium | reverse complement strand
GCCCAGGCGTTGGGCACGCTCTTCTATTGCGCCAACTGGGTGATCATCTTCGCCAAGGGCAGCTACTTCACCAACATCGGCCGGCCGTCGCCGTTCCTGCACATGTGGACGCTCGCGGTCGAGGAGCAGTTCTACGTCGTGTTGCCCCTCACCCTGTTGGCGTTCCGGCGCGTCGTGACGCGCCATCCCGTCGGCGCGGCGACGGTCGCGCTCGTCGGCGCGTTGGCGTCGACGGCGTGGATGGCCGGCTTGTTCTCGCCGACGATCGATCCCACTCGCGCGTATCTCGGGAGCGACTCCCACGCGATGGGACTGCTGGTGGGTGCCGCGCTCGGGGTGCTCGCGGGCGCGGGCCGACCGTGGGAGACGTTCGCCGACCGGCTTCGTTCCCGCGCGGGTGCGGCCCGGGTGGCCTCGCTTGTCGCGATCGCCGGACTGATCGCGATCATCGTCGTGATGCGCGCCGCCGACGCCAACAGCAGCGCCCTCTATCGGGGTGGGTTCCTCGGCTTCTCGCTGCTGTGCGCGGTGGTGCTGGTCGTGGTCGCGACGTTGCCCGACGCCGCGGTCTCCCGAGTGCTGCGCACTCCCTGGTTGGTCGCGATCGGGCTGCGTTCATACTCGCTCTATCTCTGGCACTGGCCGGCGCGCGTCTTCGTCACCACGAGCTCCGGGCTCGACGGCTTCGCCCTCTTCGGGGTGCGGCTCGTCGTGTCGGTGGTGCTGGCCGAGATCTCGTTCCGTCTCATCGAGCAACCGTTCCGGGTCGGTCGGGTCGCGCTCCGGTCGGGCAGCACGGGGGCGGTCGCGTACTTCGCCGCGCTCACCGTTGTCGCGGCGGTGCTCGTCGCAACGGTCGACGCGCCGCGGACCCTGGGGCCGACGAGCCTCGCCCAGGTCCACCAGATCGCCGGCAACACGACGACAAACCCGCAGGCGCTCCGCGTCGACACGTTCGGCGACTCGACTGCACTCGTGTTCGGCCTCTCCGGCGCCCAACATGCCCGGCAGTTGGGCATCACGGTCGGCGGTGATGCACAACTCGGCTGCGGCGTGGTGCAGACCGACCACATGAGTCAGGGCCGCATCATCGGCAGCCCGGTCGAATGCGCGGGCTGGCGGCCGCGGTGGGAGCGGATCGTGAAGGCCGAGCCCCACTCGACGCTGGCGCTCATGACCGGGGCGTGGGAGATCCTCGACCAGCACACCGCCGCGGGCGCGGTGAAGTTCGGCACGACCGCGTGGACCGACTTGATCGAGTCGTCACTGAAGACCGCGCTCGGAGTGCTCCTCGGCGACGGGCGCGACGTGTACCTGTTCCAGGTGCCCTGTTACGGGGCCGGCGACGCCGCCGATGTCTTTCCCGAGCGGAGTGACCCGCGGCGTATCGCGGCGCTCAACGACATCTACGCCGACGTCGCGCGCCAACTCCCGAAGGTGCACATCGTCGACTGGCGCACGTTGGTGTGCCCCGGCGGGCACCGGGCCGAGAACATCGAAGGCGTGCACATGTGGCTCGCCGACGAGCAACACGTCACCGATGCGGGCGGCGTGGTCGTGTGGAAATGGTGGCTCCCGCAGCTCCGCGCCGGCCGTCCGGGCTGAGGCTCAGCGGCGCCAGCGACCCTTGAGCACGCGGTCCTGGAGCGCCCACCACGTCACGAGGCCGAGCTCTTCCGCGCCGACGCTCAACGACATCTTGGAATTGCCGCGCACGCGGTCGGTGAACGTGATCGGGACCTGCGCGATCCGACCACCGTGTTGCCAGACGCGGTAGCAGAGCTCGATCTGGAAGCCGTAGCCCTTCGAGCGGGTGTTCGCGAAGTCGGCCGTCTTCAGCGTGTCGGCCCGGAACGCCCGGTACCCCGAGGTGGCGTCGCGGATCGGGATCCCGAGGACCAGCGTCGCGTAACGATTGCCCCACTTCGAGATCGTGCGCCGGTACCACGGCCAGTGCGGGATCGATCCGCCGGGCACGTAGCGCGACCCGATCGCACCGTCGGCACCCCGCTCGATCTCGAGCAGGAGTTGCGGCAACGCCGCCGGGTCGTGGGAGAGGTCGGCATCGATCTGGACGACCACGTCGTACCCGCGGTCGAGGCCCGCGGTGAAACCGGCTCGCACCGCGTCACCGATGCCCATCTTGCGAGGCCGGTGGAGCACCTCGATCTGCCCGAGCCGTTCGCCGACTTCCCGCGCCAGCCGGGCGGTGCCGTCGGGGCTGTTGTCGTCGACGACCAGGATGTCGGCGTCGGGGGCCGCGACCCGTGCGCGCTGCAGGAACTCGACGATGTTCTCCGATTCCTGGTAGGTGGGAGTCACGACGAGCGTCCGCACAGCGCGGAAATCTATCTTGCGGCCGCCGATCCGTGGGGACGTCAGCGGCACTTTCGGTAGAGCTGGTAGAGGTTCAGATAGGTGCCCACGTGGCAGAAGTCACGGGCCAGGACTTTCGTCGATGCGTCCGAGCCGAAGTCGCGGGAGCTGTTCGGCTCCGTCCAGTCCTGCCAGATCGCCGAGAGGATCACCACGTCGGCGGATTCCAGGTCGGCGGGCATGCGGGAGTCGTTCGCGTTGGCCACGCCCGGGTCCATCTCGATGTAGTACGTCGCGGGTACGAGGTCGGGGAGCATGAAATAGAGGTACGCGTCGCTGTAGGGCGTCTTGCGGAGGTCGACGGGGCCGACGAAGAGACGTTGGCCGGGCTTGGAGATCTTGGCGGCCGCCGCGATTACCTCGTTCGCGGCTTCGGCCCGATCCGGCTTGCCGTAATAGAAGACCCGGCCCGCGTTCTCGATCTTGTACGAGGCGCGGTGCAACCCGAACGTCTGCAGCGAGTAGTCGCCATAGGTGCGGATCGTAAAGGCGGGGATGACGAACGCCAGCACCACGGCCATGAGCGCGCACGCGCCGAGCGAGAGGCGCCGACGGTCGACTTCGGGCGCGCGCCGGCGGGCGAGCTCGTACACGGCGATCGGGACCCAGGCGAACACGACGCAGCTGACCCAGGCGAAGTGCCCCGAGTCGACGCGCTGCATCGCCTGCGGGAGGATCCCGAGGCCGAACAGGCCCATCACGAAGAGTGTGCGGGCCCGGACCGACGAAGGCTCTCGCCGGATCGCCTGCCATCCCTGCCACAACACGAACGCGATCGCGCCGAGCAGCAGGAAGAACCACAAGAAGAGCTCGTGCGGACGCGCGAGGGCGGGGAACGGCCACGAGATCTGCGCCAGCGCGCCGGCCTTCTGTAAGAAGCCGTCGAAGTGTCCCCACGAGGGCGGGATCGGGAGGCTGCGCCCACCCCGGAGCTTGAAGACGGGATCGACGACCATCCCCCGGAACGCGTGACCAGGACCGGCGGTTGCGATCTGGACGAGGTACGGGGCGACCCCGATCAGGAACCCGATCGCCACGCGTTTGGCGCGAGCGCGATCCATACCCCGCACCAGCGCGATCGACGAGATGCCGACGCCGAGCACGAGATCGAGCCGGTACAGGACGGCGAGTCCGAGGAGCAGGCCCGCGAGGAGCGCCCAGCGCCGGGCCCTTCTCTCGGCGCCGGCGGCCGTGTCGACGGGGATCGCGCGGGCCTCGATACCGGCCGCGAGCCCGCACACCGCGAGGCCGACGCCGCCGACCCAAGCGAGCGCGGTCAGACCGAATGGGATGATGATGAGCCCCGAGGTCACCGCCGCGCCCACGGCGAGGATCCGGCCCCAGCGCCGGGCCAGCGCGTAGATCCCGAACACGATCGCAAGCTGTTGGAGCAGGCCGACGCTGCGCTCGGTCCACAGCGACACGCCGAAGACCTTGAAGACCCCCGTGAGCGCCCACAGGCTGCCCGGGCCGTAGAGATGGAGGAAGTCGCGGTTCGGGATCGCGCCCTTCATGACCTGTTCGGGGAAGACGAGCATGAAGCCCTCTTCCATGGGCGGCCCCGGCGCGCGCAGCAGCCCTCGGAGCGGGATCGCGAAGACGAGACCGACGATCGTGAGCGCGATCGCGTTGCGCCCACGCTCGCTCAGTCGGGCCTCCCGCAGCACCCGGGCACGTTAGGCGCGGCGGCGTTCGCGCCCCGGGCACTCGGCGTTCCCGTCCCGGACACACGGTTCGGGGATGCGTTGACGAGTAGCGTCGTCCGCCGTGCGCGACGAGGGCCCGGACGCCTCCGAGGATCGAACCACGGCGAGCCCCCGCTCCGCGCCGGTGCCCGCAACCGTCCCCGCGACTGTCGTGGTCACGGGGGCCGCGGGCTGGCTCGGGCAGAACCTCATGCGCGTGCTCGCGGCCGACCCGGGTCGCCGCCGCATTCGCGGCCTCGTGCGCGAGCCCGCCGACGCGGCTCTGCTCGAGGTGATCGATCCGCGCATCGAGGTCGTGGCCGGCGACGTGCGCGACCCGGCCGTGATCGATCGCCTGTTCGGCGGCGTCAGCGGCGCCTCCGTGCTGCATGCCGCCGCCGTCATCCATCCCGCCCGCCAGGTGCGCGAGCTGTTCGACGTGAACGTCGGCGGAACCCAACTCGTACTCGACCGCGCCCGGCGCACCAATGCGACGCGCTTCGTGCATGTCTCGTCGAACTCGCCGTTCGGCGCGAACGCGACGAGCTCGGACCGATTCGACGAGGACTCGCCGTACGCGCCGTACATGGGCTACGGACGTTCGAAGCTCGAGGCCGAGCAGCTCGTCCGGCGCAGCACCGATCGGGGCGATCTCGCCACCGTCATCGTGCGCCCGCCGTGGTTCTACGGACCGTTCCAACCGGAACGCCAGACGCAGTTCCTCGCCGCCGTGCGCAAGGGCCGGTTCCCGCTCGTCGGCCCGGGCACCCAACGGCGCTCGATGGTCTACACCGGGAACCTGGTGCAAGGTGTGCTCCTCGCCGAGCGGGTGGAGGCCGCGGTCGGGAACGCGTACTGGATCGCCGATGCCGAGCCCTACGCGTTGCGCGACATCCTGACGACGGTGCGCGCCGCCCTCGCAGCCGAGGGGCTGCCCGTCTCGAACCGGCGCCCGATCCCGATCCCGCGCATCGCGGGCATCGTCGCGGAGAAGCTCGACGCGATCGCGCAGGCGAGCGGTCGCTACGTGCCGGCGTTGCACGTGCTCGGGGAGCTCAAGGACACCATCGCCTGCGATATCACCCGGGCCCGGAAGGATCTCGGCTACGAACCCACGGTCGCCCTGCTCGAAGGGATGCGGGCGAGCGTGCGGTGGTGCCTCGCGCGCGGCGATCAGCTTTGATGGCGCGCTCGATGCTCATCACGGGCGGGAGCGGCTACTTCGGGTCGATCCTGGCCGAGCTCGCACTGGCTCGCGGCGACGCCGTCCGCATCTTCGATCTGAACCCGCCCGGGCCCGACCTGGCCGGCGCCGAGTTCGTGTGCGGCGACGTGCGCGACCGCGACGCGGTGCGGGGCGCGTGCGCGGGCGTCGACGTCGTGTTGCACAACGTCGCCCAGGTCCCGCTGGCCAAGGACCGCGCGCTCTTCGACGCTGTCAACGTCGGCGGCACCGCGAACGTGCTCGTCGCCGCGCGCGATGCGCGCGTCGCCAAGGTCGTGCACACGTCGTCGAGCGCGGTGTTCGGTATCCCCGAACACAATCCCGTGAACGAGGAGTCGCCCTGCCGTCCGCTCGAGCCGTACGGCCGGGCCAAGCTGCGCGCGGAGCTGCTGTGCCGCGACGCGATCGCGTCGGGTCTCGACGTCACGATCGTTCGTCCCCGCACCGTGCTCGGTCACGGTCGGCTGGGCGTGATCGCCCTCCTGTTCGAATTCGTCGCCGACGGCGCGCCCGTGTTCGTGCTCGGGAGCGGCCACAACAAGTATCAGCTCGTGCACGCCAACGACCTCGCCGACGCTTGCTTGCGCGCGGGCGACCGCGCCGGCGCCACGATCTACAACATCGGGGCGCTGCAGTTCGGCACCATGCGAGAGACGCTGCAGGCGCTGGTCGAGCACGCGCAGACCGGTTCCCGCGTGCGTTCGCTGCCCGTGGCCCCGGCCCGGTTCGCGATGCGCAGCCTGGCCGGGCTCGGCCTCGCGCCGTTCGCGCCGTATCACTGGCTCCTGTACAGCGAGTCGCTCTACTTCGACGTCACCCGGGCGCGCACCGAGCTCGACTGGGAGCCGCGCCACTCGAACGCCTCGATGGTGATCGAATCCTACGAATGGTTTCTCGCCCACCGCGACGACACCGACGACGGGGCGCGCTCGCATCATCAGTCGCCGGTTCGACCGGGCCTCGTGCGCGCGCTGAAGATGCTTCCGTGACGATCGACGCGCCCGTCGAATCGGGTGACCCTCCGGCCGTCGACGATTCCGATCGGGCCCACGGTGCCTTCGACCCGGGTTCGCGCTCGGACCGGTTACGGGAGAGCAGGCGACGCGAAGTCCGGGGTCGGCGTCTGCGCGCCGGAACGTTGTTGCTGTTTGTCGGGCTGATCGTCGTGCTCGCGGTCCCGTTGATCGTCGCGCTGATCCAGTTGCGCCGTCCGCACTGGTACCCGTTGCTCGACATGGCGCAGACCGAGATCCGGGTGCGCGACATCAGCACCGGGCACCCGCCCCTGATCGGTTTGGCCGGCCGGATCGGCCCGTTCGGCCCGAACGGCGGGAGCCATCCGGGTCCGATCAGCTTCTACGCGCTGTGGCCGGTGTGGAAATTGTTCGGTGGTTCGTCGTACGGCCTGTTCGCGTCGACCGTCGCGCTCGACGTGGTCGCCATGGGGCTCGCGTTGTGGATGGCCGTGCGCCGCGGCGGTCGGGGACTGTTGCTCGCGATCGCGGCGACACTGGCGGTCCTGACCCGGGCGTACGGCGCCTTCCTCCTGACGCTCCCGTGGAACCCGTACCTGCCGGTGCTGTGGTGGTTCGTCTTCCTGCTCGCGGTGTGGTCGGTGTTCGCCGACGACTTCGCGATGTTGCCGGTCGCCGTGTTCGCAGGCTCGTTCTGCATGCAGACCCATATCTCGTATCTCGGGCTGATCAGCGGTCTCGTCGCGCTCACGCTCGTGGTCGTGGTGTGGTCGGCGTTCCGGCATCGGGGCGAAGCCGAACGGCGGCGCGCGCTGTGGCGCTGGGGTGGGATCAGTGTGGTGTTCGGGATAGTGCTGTGGATCCCGCCGGTCATCGACCAGCTCACGCACTCGCCCGGGAACCTCGGCATCATCCGCGATTACTTCAGCAGCCCGCCCGCCGCCACGGTCGGTGTGCACCGCGGCATCGGGGTGCTGCTCGAGCAACTCGACGCGTGGAAGCTGTTGAGCCGCACGTTGGTGCACGACGGCGGCGCGCTCGAGGTGAGCGGCTCACGCATACCGGGCGCGGTGCTGCTCGCAGTGTTCGGCCTCTCGGTAATCGCGGCGTGGCGGCTCCGCCACCGCGCGATCCTGATGCTCGACGCCGTTCTCGTCGTTGCGCTGGTACTCGGACTCGTCTCGTCGGTGCGAATATTCGGGACGGTCTGGTTCTATCTGTTGCTCTGGGCGTGGGGACTCGTCGCGTTGCTCCTCTTCGTGATTGGTTGGACCGCGGTAGAGCTGGTTCGGGCGCGCTCGGCTCGTGATCTGACCAGGTTCGGGGCGGGCGCGCTGACTGTGATCACCGCGGTCGCCGTGAGCGTCTTCGCGATCCAGGCGTCGAGCGTGACCGTGCAGACGCCTCGTCTCAACAACACCCTCGGCGCGCTGATCGCCCCGACGACGCGGGCGCTCGACCAGGTCCAGCAGGGCGGGGCCCGAGGTCCCTATCTGGTGACGTGGCTGCCCGACGCGGAAGCGATCGGCTCGGCCGGATTCGGTCTGTTGGACGAGCTCCTCCGGCGCGGCTTCGACGTACGCGCCGGCGAGGCGTTCCGTCCCGGATCGACCCGCTACCACGTGATCGACGCCCGCACGCCGACCCTCGAGGTGCACCTGGCGACGGGTCCCGACATCGCGAACTGGCAGCGCGACTCGCGTTTCAAGCAGGTCGCATACTCCGACCCGCGTACCGATGCGCAACGCGCGCGGTTCGACCAACTGCACACCCAGGTCGTCGGCGATCTCCGCGACGAGGGCCTGACGAGCCTGGTTCCGCAGGTCGACAGCAACTTGTTCATGCTCGCGCTCGCTCCGGGCGTACCGCGGACGACGCAGGCCTCGATCACACAGATGCTCGATCTGAGCATGCCGATGGCGGTGTTCGTCGGACCGCCGACAACCGGTTGAGTACGACGCCGGCATCGGAGCCAACCCCGACCGTCGACCGGAGCCTGCGGTGGTTCCGGCCTGCGCTTTGCGCAGTGGTGGCCGGCGCGCTCGTGCTCCGCGTCGTGTACGTGCTCGCGTACCGGCGCGATTTCGTCCCCGGCGGAGACGCGTACTTTTACCACGTCGGCGCGAATCTGCTCGCCGAAGGCAAGGGCTTCATCCAACCTCAGTTCTACGAGGGACTCGGCATACACCGCGCCGCGGCCGAGCATCCGCCGCTGTACCTGATGTTCCTCGCGATCCCGTCGGTGCTCGGCATGAAGAGCGTGATGGCGCACATGCTCTGGTCGTGTGTGCTCGGTACGGGCACGGTGTGGGTCGTGGGGCTGCTGGGACGGGCGGTGGGCGGTGCGCGCGTCGGAATCGTCGCGGCGGTGATCGCGGCCGCCTACCCGAACATCTGGGCACCCGACGGGCAAGTACAGGCCGAGACGCTCTCGATGTTCGCGGCCGCGGTTGCGCTGTTGCTCGCGTACCGCTATTGGCAACGCCCAAGCGTGCGCCGGCTCGCGTTCGTCGGACTCGCGTGCGGGCTCGGCGCGCTCGCGCGCTCGGAGTTGCTGCTGCTCGTGCCGCTTGTCGTGGTGCCGCTCGTATGGTCGACCCGCGGTCGCACCCCCCGGCAGAGGCTCGGATGGTTGGGGGTATCGGTGGCCGCGGCGTTGATCGTGATCGCGCCGTGGACGATCTACAACTCGACGCGATTCGTGCATCCGGTCCTCATCAGCGCGCAGTTCGATCCGCTGCTCGCGTCGGCCAACTGTGACTCCACGTACTACGGAAACCTGCAGGGGTATTTCGACATCACGTGCGCGCAGGCCATCGCCGACCAGGCCGGGCTGACGTTGAAGGACGACGAGTCGCAGGAAGACGTCGTGTACCACCGCGCGGCCGTCGACTATGTCAAGGGCCACCTGAGCCGGCTCCCGGCCGTCGAAGGCGTGCGGCTGTTGCGCATCGCCGGGCTCTACAAGACGTCGCTCTACGTCCACGCCGACTGGTATGTCGAAGGCCGGCGACCGTACTGGATCACCTGGTCCGGCCTCTACAGCTTCTGGGCCCTGGCCCTCCTGTCGATCGTGGGGGCCGTGGTGTTGCGCAGGCGAAACCTCGCGCCGCCGCTTTACCCGTTGCTCGCGCCGATCATCGCGGTGATTGTCACCGTGCTGATCACGTACGCGAGCACACGCTTTCGCACGACCGCGGAACCGTCACTCGCAGTGTTGGCCGCGGTCGCGATCGATGCCGCGGTGCTCAGGCTGCAGTCGCGTCAGGTGTCGGCGAGGAACTGATCGCTGTTGCGGGCCACGACCGCCATGATCGGGCCCTGGGGGTTGACGCCCGGCGCTTCCGGGAGCAGCGATGCGTCGTTCACGCGTAGGTTGTCGTAGCCCCACACCCGACCGAAGCTGTCGGCGCCGGTCCGGTCCCGGTTCTCGCCGATGCGCACCGTCGAGGTGAGGTGCACGGTCATCAGGTTGGCCCGGTTACGCGTGAGCGCGTCCCACCATTGCACGAGATCGTCGGGGCCCCGGGCGACGACGCCGCCGGTGACCGACGGGTACAGCTCGGTCGCGCCGGCCGCGAGCATGACCTCGCCCAGATGCACGAGGGCACGGGCGAGGCGGCTCATGTCGCCTTCGGTGAGCTGATACGTGACGAGGGGCGACCGGAAACCGGGGAGCGCGAGGACGCGCCCGGATCCTTCGCTGCGGATCGCGGCGTAGTACACCGCGACGTTCTCCCAGTGCGCGAGCGCATCGGCGTAGTCGGCGTCGGAGTCGGCCAGCGCGAGGGCCACGTGACCGCGCCGGCTCGCGGAGCCACCGATCGTGAGCCCGGGCGCGAACTCGGTCACGCGGTGCATCGGGACGTCGCCGTGGTCGATCGGTGTGTCGAAACGCGCCGCGATCTTCACGGTCGGATGCATCTTCAGGCCGCCGCCGACGTTGTGGCGGATGCCGCTCCGCTGCAACAGCGCCGGCGTCTGGGTCGCGCCCGCGCACACGAACACCTGGCCGGCGCGCACGAGCAGTATGCGAAGAGCGCCGTCCGGGAGCGTTTGTTCGCACGCGACGCCGACGATGCGCGAACCGCGCCGCACGAGCTTGGCCACCCGGCAATCGGCGATGACGCGCGCGCCGGCATCGACCGCGCTCGGCAGCATCGTGCGGGCCATCGTCTGCTTGACCGCGCGGCCGTCGGGCTCGTACCGGAACACGCGCTCGAACTCGACCGACCGCCATCCGAGCTTCGTCGCACCCCGTTCGAGCACCGCCGACGACGCCGGCGGCGCGCCGGGGAGCCGGGACACGCCCAACTCCTGTTCGATCCGGTCGGCGTAGCGCGCGAGCGCGGCCGGTCCGAACTCCTCGATTTGGTATTCCCGTTCCCACTCCGCGGCCAGGTCTTCCGGCAACCGGTGGTACAGGCCGCTGTTGATCTCGGTGCTACCGCCGACGCAGCGCCCCTCGGCGTAGGCGATCGCCGGCCGTCCGAGCGCGGCGCAGGAACCACCGTGGCGGTACTTGGCGACCATCTCGGCCAGCGAGAACGGTTCGTGCTCGTCGGGGTCGACCCACGGTCCCTCCTCGAGCACGGTCACCGAACGCCCGGCGCGGGCGAGGGTGGCCGCGGTCACCGCGCCACCGGCGCCCGACCCGATGATCACGACATCGGTGTCGACGGTCTCGGTCGGCGCCTTCACCCGGGCTCCGGAACGAGCTCGTTCTCGGCGAAGATCACCAGCGATTCCAGGAGCCGTACGTACTGGCGGATCGGGTCGATCTTGCTCGCCTTCCAGCGCGCCACACGCGTGCCGAGGCGCGTCGCGTCGAGCCTGCCGCGGCGGTGTTCGAGCCACGAGGTCGCGCCCAGCACGATCGACTCCGCGGCCACGCCCGCGCGCAGATGCTCGGGCATGGAGTGGAGTGTGGTCGAGACGTAGTGCTCGACCACCGACCGGGACCCGGCGTCGAGGCCGGGAGCCATGAGGGTGCCGACGACCTGGCGCTCGAACCAAAGCACCGGCGGAGACTACCCAGCCGTCGCCGAAGGGATCGCCTCGTCGCGCTCCGCGGGTACGGGCCCGTCCCCTCGCGGGCGTAGCCGGTGCCCGATGCGCACGAGCGCGACCGAGGCGAGCACGAGGAGCGCCGGTTCGGCCGCGATCCGGAAGCGTTGTTGCCCGTACGTCGTGGCCGCGACGATCGTCACCGTCACCGCCGTCGCCGCGAGCGGCCACAACAGCCGCCGTCGACGGCGGAGGACCAGAGCCCCGGCGACCGCGAACGGCAGGAGAATCCAGAACATCACCGTGCCGCGCCACTGCCAGGCCCGGGGTCGGCCTTCCAGCGACTCGAAGTCGACCTGTTGGCGAGAGGCGTACAGACCCCACGTACGCAGTGCTCGGACCGCGGCGACCTTCGGCAGCGAGACGGCATGGTGACGGGCGTAGCTCGCGCCGGCGCGCGTGTCGGCGCTCGATGCCTTGGCCTCGTTGAACCGCGGATCGCCGATGTCGAAGCCGGCGAAGCACGCCTGGGCCTGCGGCAGCTTCGGCGCGGCCGTCCCGGAGCTCGACTGGGTCGAGAACGTCTCCCGCCAGAGCCCGATCTGCGGTCCGCGATAGGTCGCGTCGCAGTTTGCGCCGTCGATGAGCGTCGCCACGTTGTTCGACACCGGGACGAAGGCGTGGAGCCGCACCGCGTTGCGGATCGTCCACGGTGCGACGATCGCGACCGCGACGCCGAGCGTGATCGCGGTGTTGACGACGCGCGCTTTGACCGGTGTCGCGCGCAGGAAGAACGTCGCGGGAACGGTGATCACGATGCCGAGGAGGATTCCCTCGGCGCGCGTGAGCGTTGCGAGCCCGATGGCGACGCCGAGCACGACGAAGCGAACCGGCTTCGGGTCGTCGTAGGCGCGGTAGGCGAGCAGAAGCATCGCCGCGGCCAGCGCGACGTAGAGCGACTCCGCCATCAGCGTCGCTTCGGTGAGGAACAGCATCGGGTACACAGCCGCGAGCGCGGCTGCGACCAGGCCCACCACGTTCGAACCGACCCGGCGCCCGAGGAGGCCGACCAACACGACGGTTCCCGTCCCGACGAAGGCGAGGAAGATGCGCTGCTGCTCGACCGAGTGCGCCCCGAGCCGGGCCGGGATCGAGAGAACCACCGCGAACAGCGGCGGGTATTCGGCCGTCGGCCGCTGCAGGTGTAGCAACACGTTGTCGAACGGGCGGATGTAGCCGCCCCCGCTCGCGAGATGTTCGGCGAGCAGGTGGTACGCGCTCGCGTCGCCCAATGTGGGCACCTTCGGTGCGACCACGACGATGAACACGATCCGGATCGCGAGCGCGACCACGGCGATGGACCCCAGTCCGACGGAAAAGGCGGACGAGAGGCCCCGCTGTCCCTCGTCGGTCACGGCCGCCGATCGTAACCGGGGCGTCAGGCGTCGGGATCGTTGCGAACCGGCGGGAACTCGGGGAGCAAGGCGCTGCGGCCGTGGCCGGCGAACTGGTCGGCGATGTCGGCGCGGGCCGCGTCGGTGAGCACTTCGTACCGGGCGGTGCGCGGGGGTCGCCACCACACACCGACGTCGCCGGGCGCCTCCTCCCAGCCCGCGGCCCGCAGCGGCAGCTTGGCGATCTTGTCGGCGCCGGTGACGGGTAGGGCGTCGACGATCCGGACGAACCGTGGCGCCCACTTGGTCCCGAGGTCGCGTTGGTCGTCGAGGAAGGCGGCGAACGCGCGCGGATCGAAGGTGCGACCGGGTCGCAGCTCGAGCGCGGCCATCACCTGGTCGCCCGTGATCGGGTCGGGCACCCCGTAGACCGCGACTGCGGCGACGTCGGGATGACGGCCGAGGATCCGTTCGACGGGCGCCGCCGCGAAGTTCTCGCCGTCGACGCGCATCCAGTCGGCGGAGCGGCCCGCGAAGTAGAAGACGCCGCCGGCGTCGCGGTAGCCGAGGTCGCCCGACCAGTACCAGCCGTTGCGATTGCGCTCGGCCGTTGCTTCGTCGTTGTGGTAGTAGCCCTCGAACACCAACTTCAGGTCGCGCCGGACGATCTCGCCCGTCGCCACCGACGCGTTCGTCAACCGTCCGTGCTCGTCGAACTCCGCACGCGCGCACTCGACGCCCGAGGCGGGATCGACCACCGCGATGTCGGCGCCTTCGGCGGGAACGCCGAGCGCGTCCGGCGCTGCGCCCCGCACGGGCGTGATGATGATGGCGCCCTCACTCGACCCGTAGCCACCGACAAGGGGGATGCCGAAGCGCGCGGTGAACGCGCTCGCGTCGGCGGGCGACGATTCGGGTGCCAGCGCGAACTTCACCTTGTGCTCGCGGTCGAGGGGCGAAGCCGGTGTCGCGAGCACGTAGGAGAGCGCGCGGCCCACGGTGTTGAAATACGTCGCACCCACCGCGCGGATGTCGTCCATGAACTCCGACGCGGAGAAGCGGCGCCGCAGCGCGATCGTGGCGCCCGACGTGAACGCGGGAACGAAGCTCGCCGCGAGTGCGTTGCCGTGGAAGAGGGGCATCGGGCAATACAGCACGTCGTCGTAGCCGAACGGCATGCGCTGCCCGAGCTTGGCGAACCGCCCCTGGGTGCCCCGCACCGCTTTGGGCGCGCCGGTCGAGCCCGAGGTGAAGATCAATACGAACAAGGTCGACGGGTCGGGGAGTGCGGTCGGGATCGAAGCCGTCGCATGCGCGGCGCACCAGGCCGACCACGCGTCCGACTCGACCGTGACGACGCGATCGACGCCAACGCCGACGTCGAGCCCGGCGAGGGCCGGTCGGTGTGCAGTCTCGGTGACGACGAGCGCGCAGTCGGTGTGGCGAATGTCGTGGGCGAGCGCCTCGCCGCGCCGGGTCGGGTTGATGCCTACGACCGCGGCGCCGGCGAGCGCGGCCCCGCCCAGCAGGAAGACGTACTCGGAAACGTTGTCGAGCAGCACGCCCACGTGAAAGGGCGCGCCCTCGGGCAGCTGATCACGGACCTCACCGAGCATCGACGCGCGTACTGCGCATTCGTGCCCGACCTCCGACCACGTCCACGAGCGACCTTCGAACAGGAGGCCGGTGTGCTCGTCGCCGCTCCGGGCCGAGACGAGCTCGGCGATCGTGTGGGCCGCCTCGCTCACCGGCTCACCGATCACCGGCACGCGACGGGCATGCGGGTCGCGCCCCGCACCAGGGTCGACCGGGACAGATCGGGTTCCGCGGTCACGGTGTAGTCGGGGAAGCGGGCCAGCAGCTCTTCGAACAACACCCGGCCCTCGAGCCGGGCCAGCGCGGCGCCGACGCAGAGGTGTTCGCCGAACCCGAACGCGACGTGTTGGGTGTCGACCGGTCGGGTCACGTCGAACGTCCCCGCGGTCGGTCCGTACGCGGACTCGTCGCGATTCGCCGATGCGTAGAGCAGCACGAGGAAGTCGCCTTCTGCGATCGCCTGGCCGCGGAGTTCAGTCGAGCGCGTCGCCGTGCGCCCGAACACCTGGATCGGGGTGACCCAACGCAGGCACTCCTCGACCGCGGCCGGTACGCGCGCGGGTTCCCGTGCGAGCAGTGCCCGCTGGTCGGGATGGGACGCGAGCGCGTACGCACCGCCCGAGACGAGGTGGCGCGTGGTCTCGTTCCCGGCGACCAGCAAGGCGAGCAGGTAGGTCACTGCCTCTCGCGTCGTCACCGCCTCGCCCTCCACCTCCGCGTGCACGACCGCAGAAGCGATGTCGTCGGTGGGCGTCGTGCGCCGGGATTCGACGTGTGCGATCAGGAACTCGAACAGCGCCATGAGGTCGTCGAGGCCCTGGCCGGGATTGTCGGGGGAGTCGATCGCGGCATCCGACCAGCGCCGGAACTTGTCGCGATCCGCGGCGTCGATCCCGAGCAGCTCGGCGATGACCAGCACCGGAAACGGTGCCGCGATCGCATCGACGAAGTCGATCTCCTCGCCGGCCGGAACCTCCGCGAGCACTGCGCGGGCGACGGCGCGGATGCGCGCCTCGAGCGACCCGACGGCGCGGGGAGTGAACCGGCGCGTGACGAGACCTCGCCACGGTGCGTGGACCGGAGGGTCCATGTGCAGGATCGAGCCTTCGATCCGGCCGCCGTTGCGCAACGGGTCGTTGACCAGTACGCCGCGGCCCGAGCAGAACTGCTCGGGGTCGCGGCTCACCGCGCGCACGTCGTCGTAACACGCCACGGTCCACGAGTTTGGCGCGTACTCCCGGACCGGCTCGTCGCGCCGCAGGCGCGCGAGCTCGTCGTAGTAGTCGGGCTCGATGAACGAGCCGAGGACCTCGGGGTTGAGGCTCATACGAACGATGTCTCCTCGTCGAGGCCTTCGTCGGGCCAGGAGCCGCTGATGGTTGTCTGGAAGTTGCACCAACCCCGACCGCCGCCGACCGGATCATCGACGCGGAGCACCGCGTCACGGATCTGGTGGAAACGCCGTGCGGTCTCGCCGTCGGTGCAGTCGGGAACGTGCTCGCCGTCGACGTGCAGCGCGCCGCGCCACTCGCCGTGATGGTGACCGTCGAGGCCGAAGTACAGGCCGCCGCCGAGATGGAAGCCGGTGTCGCCGATCGCTTCGACCCTGAGGTCACGCGCGCTGCCGTCGGCCATCGTGAAGTGCAGCGTGCCACCGAGCACACGCCGGTTGACGGGATCGAAGTGGAGCTCGGGCGTCAACCCCGCGAATTGCTCGATGTGACCGTCCGGATGCTCGACCCCACCTTCGACCATCGTCTCCTCGTACCCGAACGCGCGCATCAGGCGGTGCTGATGGTGGATCGCGTAGACGCTTCCGTCGGGACGCTCGAGCAGCATCGGGCTCCACGAGAACCGGAACGACACACCGGCCGGCATGACGCGGCCGGGTCGGGCGCCCTCGATGTCGGCCGGTGGGGCCCCGACGTCCTGGCGCACGCCCCACGAGTGATCGCGCGTCGTGAACCACGTCGCGGGAGTGATCTCGGTGCGGACTCCGTCGACCTCGACCCAACCCGCCGGGAGCCCAATCTGGTGATATCGCAGTACCTCGATGTCGAGGCGGGTGCCGTGCCGCGCCCGCTGGCGGTCGCGCTTCTCGAGCGCCGACGGCACGACCGCATCGAACACCCATTCGAACGCGATCGGCACCGCGTCGTTGGCGGCGCACGCGAAGCGCACCTGCCGATGCGGCTCCAGAACCTCGTAGTCGATCGGTCCCGCGCCGATGCGGTCGGGCTCGTCGCTCAGGCGGCGGCTGGCCCGAACCGTCCATTGTTCCTTGCCCCGGGAGACGCCGGCGTACGCGTCGAACACGTTTCGGTTCGTGTACTTCCCGAGGCCCATGGCGACTTGCAGCGAACCGTCGCGCGCGGCGGCCATCGCGCACACCTTCTCGGTCCACGAGCGATCGGTCTGTGCGACCCGCGCGTGCGTCTCGACGATCTGGTGGCTGAAAGACTCGTCGCTCGCGACGAGCGTGCCGTCGTCGGTGGTCATGGTGCTCCAACGGTTGGGCCGACGAGCGCGCGCAAGGCGCGGAGGCCGGCATCGGGATCGGGGGCCGGGAGGAGGAACTCCGACATCGCGGCCCGCAGGATCAACTCGGCCACATCGCCCGCGGTCGTCCGCCCCTCTCGTACCGCGGGAATCGTTGCGAGCGCGTCGCCGACGAGCCGTTCGATCGTCGCCCGCTGCACGGGCAACGCCCGCCGCATGCGTTCGATGATGAATCCGGGTTCCGCCTCGACCACCCCTCGGGCCGCCGACGCGTCGAGGAACGACACGATCGCATGCAGGACCGCGTCGACCCGTTCCGGTGCCGTCGTCGAGTCGTCGAGCGACGCCGCGAGGTGCTCGTCGAAGCGGTGCTGCTCGTGGCGTGCGAGGGACCGCAACAACTCCTCCTTCGAGGCGTGATGGCGGTACAGCGTCATCCGCGATACGCCCGCAGCCTGGGCCACGTCGCTCATCGAGAGTTGCCGACCGGTGCGGGCCAGCACCGCGAGGGTGGCGTCGAGGATGCGCTCCTGCGTGGTCCCGGCCGAGATCGGCGGGGCGACGGCCCGGTTCGGATGTGACATACGGCCGTGATTCTGTAACATCTCGCCGGGTATGACAACCCTGGCCCGCCGGGACGACGCCGAGCTCTCTCGGGGATTTACTGCGTGGTGCGCGCACCGGTGGCCCGACGGCGGCTTCGCGATGGCGCAGCTCGATCGTCCGAAGGCCGGGTGGACCAACGAGACCCTGCTGGTGAAGATGCGTGACGGAGCCGGCGCCGAGCACCGCTTCGTCGTGCGGCTGCCGCCTGCGATCCCGACCTGGCCCGAGTACGACCTCGCCGGGCAGGCGCGCGTCCTCGCGGCACTCGCCCCCGGTCCGATTCCCGTCCCCGGTGTCGTCGCCTACGAAGGCAATGCCGACTGGTTGGGCGCCGCGTTCCTCGTGATGGCGCACGAGGACGGGCGACCCGGGCCCGAGGCGCCCGCGCTCGACCCGTGGGTAACCGGGTCGACGCCGGAGTTGCAGCGGCGGATGCACGAGCAGTTCGTCGACGTCCTCGGCGCGATCAACGCGCTCGACTGGCAGGGCGCAGGGCTCGGCGACGTGGTGCGAGGCGGCGAGAATTTCCTCGCGCAGGAGGTTGCCTGGTGGGTCGACTACGTCGACTGGGCGAGCGCGGGAAAGCCGACGCGTGCGCTCGCCCACGCGGCCGCGTGGTGCGCGTCGACAGTTCCCGGCGCGGAGCCGCCCGCGTCGTTGTGTTGGGGCGATGCCCGCATCGGCAACGTGTTGTTCGCCGACGATCGGACCGCCGAATGCGTCCTCGACTGGGAGATGGCGACAATCGGACCCGCGGAGATGGATCTGGCCTGGTACCTCGCGCTCGACGACCTGACGACCCATTTCGTCAAGAAAACGGTTCCCGCGTACTTGACGAGGACCGAGATCGTCGCCCGTTACGAGGCCGCGATCAGCCGCTCGGTCCTCGACCTCCAGTGGCACGAGATCTTCGCGTTGGTGCGTTCGACCGCCATCAACGATCGTCAGGCGCGGCTGGCGGCGGAGAGCGGTGTGTCGTACCCGGGGGTCGCGGGGGACGGCAATCCCGTGTTGCAGCTGATCTCCGCCCGCATCGCGGCTTTCGCCGGCCCCGACTGAAGCGCGATCCTCGGGGCTTCACAACGGGGGGAAGCCATGGCGAACGCGCTCGTGCATCCGGACTGGGTGCGTCGGTTCAATCTCTTCGGCGACGCGGTGGGCGATCCCCGGTTGCTCGCGAGCCTCGACCCCGACGAGCTGGTCGCAACCGCGCGCGCGTCGACGGGCCTCGACGATCTCGGCGAGGCCGACTGGCCCGGTTGGACCGACACCTACACCCGCATGCTCACCGCGATCGACGGCGAGGCGGATCTGCACGCGCTCGGACGGGTCGTGACGAGGGCCGAAGTCTTGCGCGTCGTGCAGACGTGGCTGCGTTTGCAAGAGGAGTGGAAGGTGCGTCCCGCCATCGTCACAGAGCCGATCGACTCACCGTTGTTCGTCGTCGGTCCGCCGCGCACGGGCACGACGATCCTGTTGGAGCTCCTCGCGCTCGACCCGCAGCTGCGCGCGCCGTACGCGTGGGAAGCGTTGCATCCGATCCGCGACGAGGGCGATCCCGAGCGCCGGCGGGAGCTGTCGGAGAGTGAGCAGGAGTTCTGGGCCGACGTGCACCCGGAGTTCATGACGATGCACGAATTGGCAAGCGATCTGCCTTGTGAATGCGTGCATTTCCTCATGTACGACTTCGCCGGTCCGTACCACAGCATGCTGTACGACACGCCGAGCTTCGTCGGCTGGCAGCTCGAGAACCTCGACACGCTCGGCCGGGTTTACCGGTTGCACCGTCGCATGTTGCAGACGTTCCAGAACGATGCGCGTGAACACTCCGGTACCGACGCAAGAACGACCGACTTCGCGCCGCGTCGCTGGCTCCTGAAGTCGCCCGGTCATCTGTCGACGTTGGCCGCGTTGTTCGCGGAGTATCCCGACGCGCGCGTTATCCACACCCATCGCGATCCTCGAAAGTTCATCGCGTCGCTCGTCAGCCTGCTCGCGGTGTTGCGTTTCATGCGGAGCGAGCGCGACGACCGTCTGGGGCTCGGCCCGATGATGGAGCTGACGTATCAGTTGTTCTTGGAACAGGCGATCGCGCAACGCGCCGACGGCACGATCCCGAACGACCAGATCGTCGACACGCACTTCCTCGACCTCATGTCGGAGCCGGTCGCGATGTTGCGCCGGGTGTACGAACAGCTCGGCTACGAGTGGCCCCGAGGGCACGACTCCGTGATCAGCGACTACCTCGCGGCCAAGCCCAAAGCGAAGCACGGCGCCCACTCCTACGAGTACGCCGACCTGGGCCTCGACGACGCCCATGTGCGCGCGACATTTGCCCCGTATGTCGCCCATTACGGCATCCGCGAAGAGTGAACCGGCGTGATCTACGGGCGATCCGGGAGAGTCCGTCAGAGAGATATCAGATTTATGTAGCACAGCCGACACGCGCGCGACCATCACGCGTCATGCAGGGCGAACGGAGCGGCAACAAGGTGCTCGTACGTTGCGCTACATGATCACTACCTTGCGAGTGCGGATAAAGGACCGGGAGCGCCAAAAGGCGTTCCTGGCTTACTTCAGTGGAAAGATGATCGGCCTCGGCATCGTGGTGCTGGGCCTGTGGGCGGTCACCTGGTACTTCAGCACCAAAGCCGGCGCGACGATGCTCGGTCAGGCGGCGCCGACAACAACGGCCACTGACATCGTCAACCCGCTCAACACCACGTGGACGCTGGTCACCGCGTTCCTCGTGTTCTTCATGCAAGCCGGGTTCATGTTCTTGGAGGCGGGGTTCGCGAGGACCCGTGAAGTCTCCAACGTCATGATCTCGTGTATCGCCGACACCTGCTTGTGTGCGCTGCTGTTCTGGGCGTTCGGATTCGCGTTCATGTTCGGCAACGGCAACAAGTGGATCGGCCACCAGTACTTCTTCCTGCACGGCACACCGCACACCTACGGGTCGACCGGTGTGGCGTTCCTGGCGTTCTTCTTGTTCCAGTACGCCTTCGCCGACACCTGCAGCACGGTCACGACCGGGGCAATGGTCGGTCGTACCGCGTTCGGTGGTGACCTGCTCTACAGCGTTGCTGTGAGTGGGTTCATCTACCCGATCCTCGGCCACTGGGTCTGGGGTCCGGGCGGTTGGCTCGGATCGATGAAGACTCCGTTCCACGACTTCGCGGGCTCCACGGTCGTTCACTCGATCGGTGGTTTCGTCGCACTGGCGGGCGCCATCGCGCTCGGACCGCGCCTCGGGCGCAAGTTCAAGCGGGACGGCGGCGGGATGCCACCCGGCCACGACATGGCGATCGCCGCGGTCGGCGGTGTGATCCTGTGGTTCGGTTGGTACGGATTCAACCCGGGCTCGACCCTCTCGGCCATGGACTTCGAGGGGATCGGTCGGGTCGCTACCAACACGACGCTGGCAGCATCTGCGGCCGGCCTCGTGGCGATGTTCGTCGCCTATCCACGGGCTCACAAGTGGGATACGGGTATCTCGATCAACGGCTTCCTCGCCGGATTGGTCGCCATCACGTGTCCGTGTTATTGGGTCTCGCCCTTCGGTGCGATCTGCATCGGAGCGATTGCCGGTGTGGTGGTGATCCTCGGTATCGACCTGCTCGAATACCTACGGATCGACGACCCGATCGGTGCGTGGCCGGTTCACGGTCTGTGCGGAATCTGGGGCACGTTAAGTCTGGGGCTGTTCGCCACCGGCCAGTACGGAGGTGCGACCCCGACGGGTCCTGATCCATCCACGACCTTCTCCGGTCTGTTCTACGGAGGTGGGATGCACCAGTTCTGGTTCCAGCTCTACGGCAGCGTGATCATCTGTGCGTGTACGTTCGGCATCTCCTTGGTGATCATGTATGCGCTCAAGGCTGCCGGCGTGCTGCGGATCTCCGCCGAGCACGAGCTCGAGGGCCTCGACCTGGTCGAGCACGGTGCGCCTGCGTTCCACCCCGAGTTCGCCTACATGGGCTACTCGCCGATCCCGGGTGGGAAGTCCGGCGGTGTCTCGATACCGTCGAGCAAGGGCTCCCCATCCATCAGCGTTGGCGAATAGGAGGGCGATCACATGCTGCTCATCACCGCCATCATCAAAGCGCACCGCGTCGAAGCCGTGACGGAGGCACTCAAGGACGCGGGCGTCACCGGTATGACCATCACCGACGTACAGGGTTTCGGTAGGCAACGGGGCCACACCGAGGTGTACCGAGGCTCCGAGTACAACGTCGACTTCCTGCCCAAGGTTCGAGTCGACGTGCTCTGCGACGCCGGCCAGGCCGACAAGATCACCGACGTCATCGCCGACGCCGCCCGTACCGGCAAGATCGGCGACGGGAAGATCTGGGTCACCGAGGTTGCCCGAACCGTCCGTATCCGCACCGGGGAGACAGGAGAGGACGCACTCTGATCCCGAGGTAGTCATGCAAACGGCGCCCACGCTTCGACGATGAAGCGTGGGCGCCGTTTCGCGAGTCGGGAAGGTTGAGCCGGGTCGGCGGCGTTGACCCGAACCGTGCCCAAGGAACTTCCTGCCAGTCACGCCGCGCTGCTCGATCAGCCGGTGTTCGCCCATCTCGCGACGGTTCACCCCGATGGCGCGCCCCAGCTCTTAGCACGCCCTTCCGGGTGAGGGGTCCCCGAACCTCGCCCCGCACGCATCACCCTGCCGATCCGCGCTGGCGGAATGACGCTTCTTCGGTCATCATGTATCGGTGACAGGAGTGCCGCTGGAGCAGCGGTCAACGTCCCGACTCGTTTTCGGCTTTGTCGGAACGATCGTCGTCCCTTCCGCCGCGGCGCTGGCTCTCGTCGGCTACTGCGTTGCGCAGTTCAGCTACGCGGTCGGTGGTCTCCTGAGCCATTTCCCGTTCGGCTAGAGCGTATGGAGAACTAGCGTTTTCGCAATGGGCTGTGAGATGTGCGGGGCCGCCCGGCGGACTGAAACCGGCGAGAACCCATTCGCCGTCGCGCGCCTGACGACCGGATACGTCTCGTTGAGCGCTACGCAGTATTTCCGGTTGCACGTTCTTCGAGGTCGAGGTTGCACATGCCCTCGAGCGCGCCTTTAGCCCGCGCAAGCTCAACTACGAGGCGCTCGGCAACGGAACCCCGCACCTGCACTCGCATCTCGTCTCGAGATACGACGCCGACCCGCATCCCCGTGGCCCGGTCTGGGAAGACCTCGCCTTCCTCCGTCAGTTCTGGCTCGCGGGGGAGCACCGGCCGACGAGACGAGCGTGGAGGCGCGCCGGGCCATCCTCGGCGAGCTTCGACGCGGCGACGTCGAGATCGAACGCGAGTACGTCGAACTCTGAGTCGTGCGCACGAGCCCGGTGCCGGCCGGCGCCGGTAGATTCCTCGACCGTGACTCGCATCGACGAGCAGGGCCGCCCGGAACCTCCGATCACGGGTGACGAGACGGAAACGTTGTTGGGTTTTCTCGACTACCAGCGCGCGACGTTTGCGTGGAAGTGCTCGGGCGTCGACGCGGCCGGGCTGCAAGCGACCGTCGGCGTCTCGTCGATGACGCTGGGCGGCATGGTCAAGCACCTGGCTTACGTCGAGGACGACTGGTTCCATCGTTGGCTGCACGCACGCGGAAAGTCGGCGCCGTGGGACACCGTCGACTGGGCCGCCGACCGCGACTGGGAGTGGCACTCGGCTGCACACGATTCACCCGAACAGCTTCTCGACCTCTGGAACGACGCCACCGTCCGCTCCCGCGCGCTCGTTGCGGAAGCGCTCGCGGTCGGCGGTCTCGACCAACTGGCCCGGCAGAGCACATCCGACGGTGAGGCGCCGAGCCTGCGCTGGATCGTCGTGCACATGATCGAGGAGTACGCGCGGCACAACGGCCACGCCGACCTTCTCCGGGAATCGATCGACGGTGAGACGGGGGAGTAGCACCCGCCAGCCGGCTCAGGTGTTCCCGGAGTTGGTGAGCACGAACACGAACGACTGATCGTCGGCGGTAGCACGCGTACCTCGAGGGGTCACGACGGTTTGGACGGCGAGCCCGGCCTCCGACGCGAGGGCGCGGAAATCGTCCTGGGTGTGCCAATGCAGAATCCACGGCCGCTCATCGGTGACGACGTCGCCGGCGGTGACGAGCTCGTACCGAAGCACCGTGGTCTGAGTACGGTTCGGATCGTCTCGCTGTTCGGCGACGGGCGTCAGCCGCATCACCGTGCCGTCGTCGGTTCGGTGCTCGCGCGTTCGGTTCAGTTGCTCGGCCGGGGTCGCCGCGGGTATGAGGAGCGGGATGAGCGCCGAACCGCGTGGCTCCAGGTGGACGCGAATGCGTTCCAGGGCCCGGCGCGCGGTTTGGTCGTCGGTCAACAAGTTGAACGTCGGGCCCGCGAGAAAGATCGAGCGGTACCGGCATCCCAAGTCCATCGACTCCATCGCTTGCTCGTGCAGCACGACGTTGAGACCACGGGCCGCAGCTTCGGTGCGGCAGAGGTGCAACATGTCGGCCGAGGAGTCCAAACCTTCCACGTCGACCCCGCGAGCGCGCAGATCGAGGAGTGGGTCGCCCGTACCGCATCCCAGCTCCAGCGCGGGCTCGCCCGACCTGGCGATGAAACCCGCGTACGGATCGGCGTCGGGAACGACGGCGCGTAGCGGCGCGTACAGCTGGGCGACGACGCCGCTGTAGAACGACTTCGGATCGGGCATGCTTCGAGCGGTCACCGCAGCTACTTCTTCGCGGCCGCGACGATCTGAGGTAGGAGCCACTCGGCCTGCACCGCGGCCGCGGTGGGTGTGAAGTGGCGGCCGTCGGGGCGCATGCGCAGGCCGTCGACGGTTTCGGGACAGGGTGGTCCGTTCGGGCACAACTGGTGCGCGAGGTCGACGAGCGTGACCTGCCCGGGGTGCAAGGCCGCGAATTCGCGATCGATGCTGTCGAGGCGCGCGTAGCTCGCGTCGTCGGCCTTCTTGTTGACGTTGTTCGTGGTCTCCGCGTCGTTGGGCGCGGGAGCGGCGACGGTGACCAGCACGACCTTGGCGCCGAAGGTGGTGACGCGCGTGAGCGTGGCGTTCATGCGCCTGAGCATCTCCGCGTCGCCCGCGGGGGTACCGGAGACGAGGGGCTTGCCGTTGACGACGGGGTCCGACTTCTCCCAGAGGCTCATCCAGAGCACGACGTCGGGCTTGACCGCGATGAGCGCGGGGACCTGGGCCCCCTCGACCAGCGTCGGGCACCGATTGGAATGGGGCGTGACCTGTTCGCCGCGAGTGCTCGTGACGTTGCCGCTCGCCATGCCGCAGCCGAAGACTGCGGCCTGCGCGGTCGACGCGCCGACCTCGTCGCCGACGGCCTTCACCCCGGGGAAGAAGCTGCAGGCGGTCGAGTCGCCGAGCACGAGGATGCTGAGCCCGTGGGCGGAACCGGAAAGTGCGGGTCGGCCGAGCTTGCGAGCCTCGTCGACGGCTTCCTTCGTCTCGCTCGGCCGAGGCGTCCCGCAGAAGAGTGGATCGCCCAACGCCCAGATGAACTTGATCGGTGGGAGCGTGAGCTCGAGCGTTCGGGAACCGGGCGCGCGCGTGCTCGACGGAGAGTTGGATGCGGACGCGGGAGTCTTTGTGCTGGACGCAGGCGCGGGTATCAGCGCGCTGAACACGGGCGTCTGCGTTCCGCTCACGTAGTTCGGCGCCGCGGTTGCGCCGCTGCTCGAGACGAGGACGACGGCGAGCGTGACCCCGACCGCGGGCAGCGCCAGCCACCGGGCGACGTCGCGTTGCGACGACCGGGCCTTGCGGTCGAACGGCTGCACGGGCCCCCACGGCAGCGACGGCCGCCGCCCCTGCCGAATCGGGACCTCGATCAGGTAGAAGGAGAGCGTCGCGGCGACGAAGGTCAGCGCGAGCCGGAGGCCGTTCAGGGCGAGACCGCTCACGTGCACGCGGCTCGGTACGAGCCACACGATGATCGGCCAGTGGAAGAGGTAGAGGCCGTAGGAGAGGCGGCCGATCCATATCAAGGGCCCGAATCCGAGCGCGGTGCGCAACACGCCGGGCTGCAGCGCGCCCGCGATCACCACGCACACCAGTACCGCGTACGCGACCGACCCCCCGTGGTAGTACCGGGCGCTCGTGCCGGTCGCGACGCTCCAGGCGTACATCATCACCACGAACGCGATGGCACCCGCGATCACGAGTCGTCGTTTCGCGGCGGCGCCGGGCACCCATGTCACGAGTAGAATTGCGAGCAGCGCGCCGATGAGGATCGTGTGGATGCGGGCGTCGGTGCCGTAGTACGCGCGCAGCGGATCGCCGGGTCCGTAGGTGATCGCCATCGCCGCGATCGACGCGACGATGCCGAGCCCGCACACGGCTGCGAGCACACGGAGCGATCCCCGGCCGACGCGCATGACG
>JBBSFB010000057.1:0-25927 GCA_038239145.1 Acidimicrobiia bacterium | reverse complement strand
CTTTCGCCGGCCGCGAGTCCTCACCTCGAGTGGGGAAAAACTCGACGTGCGGATATTTGGGGCAGAGGGCGTCTTTGACCCACCGTTCGGGCAGGATCGCGAACGTCGGTTCGAGGTCAGGCATCCGTGTCGAATGAAATGACCGGACGTCATCGCGCATAGGTAAGACGATAGTTGCAACCCGCGAGTTGCAGTCTGCGCCAACCCCGGCGACCGCTCTTGCTTGGCCGCACGCGACGCGCGTCGCGTGCGCTCCATTCGCACACCGCAACGGGCGCGAGCCCACCCGGACTCTGTGCGCGACAAAAGGTCCAGCCGGCTGGACTTTTCAACCCCGGCGACCGCTCTTGCTTGGCCACGTGAAACGCGCGTGTCACGTTCGGCCTTCGCACGCCAACGAGCTTTCGACCCGTCAGACTCGTTATCGGCAACCTCCCCCACGCGTGGGGGAGGTTGCTTACCCGCGAGACTCGTTATCGGCGTGCTCTTCCACGCGTGGAAGAGCACCGTCATGCTGGGATATGCCGCCTGGTCGCCGGCGCGCGGCCTCGCGGCCGTGCTCGCCATCTAGCGGCCTGGGCTTCCACAAGGAACCTGGGAGGCATCAAACGATGCTGACGCGGCACGTGCGCGTCAGGCCAGTTAACACGTGGACCCTGCATGACGGCCCATGCGTCGGAAAGGGTCTAAATCAAGGGTCGACCCGACGAGCGATCGAGTGCTCGAGGTTCTTCTGCTCGCCCACGAACGGGGCGGACCGATCGTGCGCAGCATCCTCGAGGACCTGGTCGATGCCACGACCCGCGACCTGAAGCTGCTCGACGCGTTGGAGACCGAAGGCCTGGAGATGCGGATCAATGCTCGTGCGGTCGTCGTCCTGCCGTGGCTCGTCCTCGTCGCGCTGACCGCTCGGCCCGGGCCCTTCCGCGACTTCTACCGTTCGAGCGGAGGTTTCGTGACGCTCGTCCTTGCCGCGTGTCTCACGGCGGTCGGGATGTTGTTCCTGGCCCGACTCGGACGCGACGAGGACGAAGAGCGAGTGTTCGGTTCGGTGATCCGGTGAGCGTATCGATCCTCCTCGCGGCGGGCGCGATGGGAACCGGTGCCGCCGGCATCGCCGCAATCTGGCGCCCGCCCACTCGCCGGCTCGCTCCTCGGGTTCGCCCGTATGCCGTGGGGGCCCGTACCGCGCTCGGACACGTTCCCGAGGCATCGGCCGTACCGGGCTCCGGAATGGGAGGGTCGGGCACGCTGTCGAGGCTCTTTCTCCCTGCCCTGCGATCGGGGGTGGCGACGGTGAGCAAGGCGATCGAGTCGCGCGGCGACGATCACCTCGCCCGTTTGCTGCGCCAAGCGGCGATGGATGATCTCAGTCCCGAGCGATACCGGGCGCGTCAACTCGGCCACGCCGCCTTGTTCGCGTCCGGCGCCGCGGTCGCCACCGCGCTGACCATCAGGACGCCGCCCGTCGTCCTCGGTGCCGCGATCGCGGGATTCATCTACGGCGCGAGTCGTGCCCGTTCGCGGCTCGAGCGCGCCATTGCAACCCGCGCCGCGCGCATCCGGTTGGAGCTGTACACGGTGAATCATCTCCTGGCGATGCAGGTGCGTACGGGTTCCGGCGCGATGCAGGCAGTCCAGCGCGTCGTCGAGCGTGGGCATGGGGTCGTGGTCGACGAGTTGAGCGACGTTCTCACGTGGACGCGCTCCGGAGTTGCCGAGGGCGAAGCGTTTCGGCGCGCGGCCGAGCTGACGCCCGAGCCGAGCGCGGCGCGTACGTATCAGCTTCTCGCGGCAGGGGTCGAGCGCGGTGTCGACCTCGGCGGAGGTCTCCTCGCGCTCAGCAGCGACATACGCGACGCGCGGCGCGAACAGATGCACAAGGACGCGGTGCGGCGGCGTGCGGCGATGTTGGTCCCGACCATCGCCATCCTTGCGCCGATCATGCTGCTGTTCATCGCCGCGCCCCTTCCCTCCATCGTGCTCGGACACCACTGAAACAACAGGAGAATCGTGCGAATCCGTAACCGTGACGAATCAGGAATGACCACCGCCGAATTGCTCGGAAACGCCGCGCTGGGAGTCCTCGCGCTCGTCGTCATCTGGGGCCTGCTTCAGACCCTCGGCGTCGACATCGTGAAGTCGCTGCGCGACGCTTTGATCCACTGAGGGTGAAGCGCCCAAACGAGGTGCGAGGTTTCACGACGATCCAGTACGTCGTCGCGACCGCGTTCTCGCTGTTGTTGTTCGTGCTCGTAGCGAACCTGTTGGTCGACCTCTACGAACGCGGCGCGATCCGTGACGCGCTCGACGAAGGTGCACGCGCGGCAGTACCGGCGACGGCGACGGCCGACGACTGCACGACGCGGGCTCGGGAAGTCGTGCGGTCGATCGCCAATGGATCGTCGATACGGGTGGACGCGCTCTCGTGTGTGCAAGAGGGCAACCGCGTGGTCTCGACGGCGCAGGTCTCGTTGCGGTCGTGGTTCCCGATCCTGCTTCCCGACTGGGACATGACGTTGCAGGCGTCGGCACATCAGGAGCGTTGAGATGCCGGCACCGCGAGTCCGAGGCGAGTCAGGTTTCATCGCAGTCGAATGGGTTGGCGCGGTCGCGCTCTTGTTGCTCCCGATCGTCGTCCTGGTCGCGACGATGCCGGAGTGGGCCGAGCGCCGGAACGCCGCGACGGTCGCGGCCCGGGAGGCCGCTCGAGTGCTGGTCGACAGCTGGCCGAATGGCGACGCCAATTCCGCAGTGCTGGTCGCGCGTGAGGTCGCCGCCGACCATGGGATCGAAGCATCCGATCTCGACGTGCGGGTGGCGTCGGTCGGGCAGGCGCGCGGCGACGAGGTCGAGGTCGACGTCGAGGTCACGATGCCCGCGATCGGGGTCGATGGCATGTCCGCTGGTTCCTGGCACTACACGGCCCGGGTGACCCGCCGGGTCGACGACTACCGCAGCCGATGACGGACGGTCGGGCAACGAACCGCGATGAACAGGGCACCATCACGCTCTGGGTGCTCGGGCTGTCGATCGCGTTGCTGTTCCTCGGGGGACTGAGCCTCGATCTCTGGCGCGCGGTCGCGGAGCGGCGCGAGCTGTCGTCGATGTCCGACTCCGCTGCCACCGCGGCGGCGAACGGGATCGACGTGGGTGCACTGCGGGCCGGGACGCTGCGTCTCGATCCGGTGCGGGCCCGGGCCCTCGCACTCGCGTCGCTCGACGAAGACCCGCACAGCAGTGCGCTGGACGCCATCCAGGTCGCGGTAGTCGGCAATCGCATCACCGTGACACTCCGGGATCACGTCCGGTTCTCGTTGCTCGGCATTTTCATGGGCGGCCAGCACTTCGACATCGAGGTCCACGCCTCGGCCGAGCCCCAGGAGCGCGCATAGCGGGCGCGGCGGTCGCCGGTGCCACGTAGAGGGGCCGGGTGACGCCGATGTCAGGTACGCTCGGCGCCGAAAAGGGCTCGGGCTTTCCGGGCATCACCGCACGTCCAGGGAGTACCAATGCCTGACGCAGTCATCGTCGCCGCGGCCCGCACCGCCATCGGCACCGCCCGCAAGGGCACGTTGGTCGACGTGAGCACGTTCGACCTCGCCAAGTACGCGGTTGCGGAAGCGCTCAAGCGTTCCGGCATCCCGTCGACCGACGTCGACGACCTCGCCCTCGGCGAGTCGCTCCAGGGCGGTGGCGACGTCGCCCGTTACGCCGCGGTCGAGCTCGGCCTCAGCGAGATCCCGGGCCTGGCGTTGAACCGCCACTGCGCCTCGGGCATGGCGTCGGTCCAGGGTGCGGCCGCCAGCATCATGGCCGGCATGGACAAGGTCGTCATCGCGGGCGGTTCGGAGTCGATCTCGACGTCGCCGCAGACGATGAAGCGCAAGATGGGCACCGACGAGTACGAGCAGTGGATGTCGCCCTCGCATCCGGCAACTCCCGACGCGCCCGCCTTCGACATGTCGATCACGGTCGGTTACAACACCGCGCAGGCCGCGGGCCTCACCCGGGCCGATTGCGACGCGTGGGCGCTGCGTTCACACGAGCGTGCCGTCGCCGCCATCGACGAAGGCCGCCTGGAGGAAGAGATCTTCGCCATCGAGGTCACGATGCGCGACGGCACGACCAAGATCTTCGACACCGACGAGCACCCGCGTCGGGGTAGCACGATGGAGAAGATGGCGTCGCTCAAGCCGCTGCACCCGGAGATCGAGGACTTCCCGATCACGGCCGGCAACTCGTCGGGCCTCAACGATGCCAGCGCCGCGATGATGATCGTGAGCAGCGACTACGCCAAGGCGAACGGCCTCACCCCGCTCGCTCGGATCGTGTCGTGGGCCTCGGCCGGCGTCGAGCCCCGAAACACCGGGCTCGGCCCGATCACGGCCATCCCGAAGGCGCTCCAGCGCGCGGGCCTGACGATCAACGACATCGACCTCGCCGAGATCAACGAGGCGTTCGCGTCGGTGCCGGTCGCAACCTGCCGTGCGCTCGGTCTGTCCGAGGACATCACGAACCCGAATGGCTCCGGCTGCTCGCTCGGTCACCCGGTCGCCGCAACCGGCGCCCGCATGATCATCACCACCATGTACGAGCTGCGGCGACGCGGCGGCGGCATGGGCCTGGCGAGCATGTGCGCCGGCGGTGGCATGGGTTCGGCGACGATCTTCGAGGTCTTTCCCGGCTGACTCGTCGGCCGTCGGCGAATCGAGCCGTGAAAGCGCCTCGGTATTTCTATGGATACCGCCCGTGATACCACCGGTGATACCGCCAGTGGTATCCACTGGTTTTTCGGGGCTCCCGTCGTAACGCGACGCCCGACCGGAGCCGTTGCGAGCGGCCGCGTCAGTATGAGGGCATGGCACTCGGCGGAACCGCAGCGTACGACGGCCTGAGTCATCTGCCCGGCCTGGTCTCGGCCGCGCGCAAGCAGGCGAACGCGCTCGGCTTCGAGCACTCGTGCCGGCCCGAACAGGGCCGGCTGTTGAAGGTGCTTGCGGCCGGCCGCCGCGGCGGTGTGATCGGCGAGACCGGAACCGGCTGCGGCGTCGGGCTTGGTTGGATGGCAAGCGAAGCCGATGCGCAAACCAAGCTGGTCAGTGTGGAGACCGACGAATCCCGGGCGACCGCGGCTACGTCGGTATTCGGCGGCCACGAGAACATCACCGTGCACCACGCCGACTGGACTGCGCTGCTCGAGTACGGCCCCTTCGATCTCCTCGTGCTCGACGGCGGCAACGCCGGCAAGCACGACGGCGCGACGATCGACACCGTCGGCGCGTTGACCTTCGGCGGGACCGCGCGCGCTTGCAGTGGTTCGAACATCCTGCGCTGCGTGCAACCGAGGTCCGGCTCGCCCCCGATCTCGCCGCAGTCGCCGCGACCCGGATCCGGTAGGCGACGATGACGCGCCTGGCCCAGGTCACGATCGTCGTCGACGACTACGACCCCGCGATCCGGTTCTTCGTCGATGTCCTCGGCTTCGAGCTGGTCGAGAACTCCGCGGCGACGACCAACGACGGTCGGGAGAAGTGGTGGGTCGTCGTCCGCCCGCCCGGAGCGGACACCGGGATTCTCCTGGCCCGCGCCGACGGGGACGAACAGTCGGCGGTCGTCGGCAACCAGACTGCGGCGCGCGTCGGCTTCTTTCTCCAAGTCGACGACTTCGACGCGACCCTCGCCCGTATGCAGGCGGCCGGCGTCGAGCTCCTCGGTGCGCCCCGCTCCGAGCCCTACGGCCGGGTCGTCGTCTTCCGCGACATCGCCGGCAATCGCTGGGATCTGCTCGGGCGGTGACGCATCACGTGCAGGGAATCCCGTGGCGCCCGTCGCGATCGACCATCAGCAGGCTAGTTGAGTGCGCGCAACTCGCGCAGCGCGACCGACAGCGTCGCGACGTCGAACACCGAGTGCACGCGGATCTCTTCGAGGAACGTGAGCATGCGGTTGATGACGACGGAACGCGTCGCGGCCCAGGCGTCGTACGCACCTGCGGTCAACACCGCGTCGACGACCCGCCGGTACTGGGCGAACACGTCTTCGCGCAGCGCGTTGCGCGCCAGCGCGTCCCAACGATCGGCGCGGGGGAGTTCGACGATCCGATCACCGAGCCACTCGAACCGGAGCTTCCGGCCGACCTCGTCGTACGCGGCGGCCACGACCTCGACCTCCACACCGTGCGCGTCGGCGAGCTCGGCAATGTCGAGCGCGCGGGGAAGATGTTCGAGAGCGACGATGCGCGCCGCGAGCTCGTCGGGCACGCCCTGCGCGGTGTACTCGGCCGCGGCGTCGCTGAGCAGCGGCGACGCGGCGGCCATTGCCGTGAGCCGCGCGACGGGAATTGCAAAGAACGCCACCGTCGCCGCGACCGGGAGCGGTTGGGGACGATTGCGCAATAGCCAGCGCGCTCCCCGCTCCACGAGCCGCCGGCTCGCGAGGTAGAGGTGCGCCTGCACGTCGACGTCGACGATCGGATCGAGGGCCTCGATGTCGCTCCAGAGCGCGTCCTGCGCGAACACGGCCCGCGCGGTCTCGTATGCGCGCACGACGTCGGGACCGGCCGCGCCCGTCTCCTCGAACAAACGGAACGCGAATGTGACGCCGGCCCGGTTGACCACCCCGTTCACGAGGCCGGTCGCGATGATCTCTCGGCGCAGCGTGTGGGCGCGGATGCGCTCCAGGAACGGGCCCCGCACCGCCGATGGGAACGCGCGTACGAGCTCGGGGACGAAGTCGGGGTCGTCGGGGATGTCCGACGTCAGCAACTCCTCTTCGAGCGAGATCTTGGCGTAGGAGAGCAGCACTGCGAGCTCGGGCGCGGTCAGGCCGAGCCCGGCGTTGTGACGCTCGCCCAGCGCGTCGTCGCTCGGGAGCCGTTCGACGGCGCGGTCGAGATGCTTGCCTGCTTCGAGCGCGTGCATGAACCGAGCGTGCACGCCTTCCATCTCGACGGCCTGGGAGCGCCCGTTGTCGAGGGCGCGGGTCTGGCGGTAGTTGTCGCGCAGCACGAGCGCGGCGACCTCGTCCGTCATGCTGACGAGCAGCGCGTTTCGATCAGGCTCGGTGAGCTCGCCGGCGCGCACGGCGCCGTCGAGCACGATCTTGATGTTCACTTCGTGGTCGGAGGTGTCGACACCGGCGCTGTTGTCGATCGCATCAGTGTTGATGCGGCCGCCGCCGAGCGCGTACTCCACCCGTCCCTCCTGGGTGAACCCCAGGTTCCCGCCCTCGGCCACGCTCCGGCACCGGAGCTGGTTGCCGTCGATCCGGACCGCGTCGTTGGCCTTGTCGCCCGCGTCGGCGTGTGTCTCTTCGCTCGCCTTCACGTACGTACCGATGCCGCCGTTGTAGAGCAGGTCGACGGGCGACTGCAGGATGGCGCGGACCCATTCGGCCGGCGTCAGCGCGTCGACTCCGTCGGCAAGCCCGAGTGCGCGCCGGACTTCGGGAAACACCGGGATCGATTTCAGCGTGCGCGGGTACACGCCGCCGCCGGGTGACAGGAGCGCCTGGTTGTAGTCGGCCCACGACGATCGCGGAAGCTCGAACAGGCGGCGCCGTTCTGCGAGCGACTGCGCCGGATCGGGATCGGGATCGAAGAACACGTGGCGATGATCGAACGCGGCGACGAGGCGAATGTGCCCCGACAGGAGCATCGCGTTACCGAACACGTCTCCCGACATGTCGCCGATGCCCGCGACGGTGAAGTCGTCGCGGTCCGGGTCGAGACCGAGGTGACGGAAGTGGCGGCGCACCGACTCCCACGCGCCCCGGGCCGTGATCCCCATGACCTTGTGGTCGTACCCGTGCTCGCCGCCCGACGCGAACGCGTCGCCGAGCCAAAAACCGCGCCCGAGCGCGATCTCGTTGGCGACGTCGGAGAACGCGGCCGTGCCCTTGTCGGCGGCGACGACGAGATACGGATCGTCGTCGTCGTACCGCACGACGTGATCCGGCGGCACGACCGCGCCGGCGACGAGATTGTCGGTGATGTCGAGCAGCGCGCCGATGAACAGGCGGTAACACGCTTCCACTTCGGTGCCCAGCTGTGCCGCATCGGCGGGCGGCCGCTTGACGACGAAGCCGCCCTTGGCGCCCGCGGGAACGATGACCGCGTTCTTGACCCGCTGCGCTTTCATCAGGCCGAGCACCTCGGTGCGGAAGTCTTCCCGGCGGTCCGACCAGCGGATGCCGCCGCGCGCGACCCTCCCCGCGCGCAGGTGCACGCCTTCGATCCTCGGTGAGTACACGAAGATCTCGAACAGCGGCCGGGGGAGCGGGAGATCGGGGACGGCGCTCGGGTCGAGCTTGATGGCCACGCACGAAGGCGGTCCGCTGCCGGCGTCGGGGCGCTGGAACCAGTTGGTGCGCATCGTGGCGAGCATGAGGTGCAAATACGCGCGCAGGATCCGGTCCTCGTCGAGCGAGGTCACCGCGTCGAGCTCGACCCGGATTTCCTCCGCGATCCGGGTCGCAGCCGCGCGCTCGGTCGCGGCATCCCTCACCCAGGGATCGAGGCGGGCGACGAAGAGCTCGACGAGCCGGCGCGCAATCTCGGTGTGGGCCGCGAGCGCGCCCGCGATGTACGTCTGGCTGAACCGGGTGCCGACTTGACGGAGGTAACGGCCGAGGGCGCGGAGCAGCGCAACCTCGCTCCATGCGAGCCCGGCGGTGAGCACGAGACCGTTGAACGCGTCGTCCTCGGCCCGGCCGTCGACGACGGCCAGGAACGCGTCTTCGAAGAGCCGGAGCGCAGCGGGCTCGACGACGGTCCCCGACGGCGCGCGCAGCCGGAACCACTTGACCCAGCGGGGATCGACGCCGTGCGGCGTGAGCTCGTACGGATGTTCGTCGTCGACGACGACACCCAGGTTCGACAGGTGCGGCAGCACTTCCGACAGCGACGGCTGCGGGCCGACGCCGTAGAGCTTCAGGTCGAGGTTGTCGACCCCGATCGTGAGCCGCGCGGCGAGCGGACGCGCGGCGCCGAGGACCTCGAGCTGGGGCAGATCGCCGAGCGTCTCGGTGGCGTCGAAGTCGTCCTGGTACGCGGGCGGGAACGCCGCAGACCACGCCCGGAACGTGTCGAGCCCGGCTTCCTCGCCCTGCGCCGCGATCAACGCGTCGCGCAGGTCGTCGCCCCACGAGCGGGTGGCCGCAGCGACGAGCTTCTCCAGCTCCGTGACGTCGACGTCGTCGCCGCCGGGCGCGTCGAGGTGGAGCACGTAGTGCAGCCGGGCCAGCGCCGAGTCCGACAGCCGCGTGTTCCACTCGCAGCGCCTCGACCCGTACGCGTCGGTCAGGTAGCGCGCGATCCGCTCCCGCACCTGGGTCGTGTAGCGGTCGCGCGGGATGAACACGAGACACGACACGAAACGTCCGTAGGGCTGGCGGTGCACGAAGAGGCGCACGCGGCGACGCTCCTGCAGGCGAAGGATTCCCATCGCGATGTCGAAGAGGTGGTCGACGTCGATCTGGAAGAGGTCGTCGCGCGGATAGGTCTCCAAGATCTGGACGAGATCCTTGTGGTCGTGGCTCGCCGGAAGGAAGTCGGCCCGGTCGACGACGGCGGCGACCTTCCGCCGCAGGACCGGGACGATGAACGGACTGTCGTTGTACGCGCCCGATGCGTACAACCCGATGAACCGATGCTCGCCGACGACCTCGCCGGTGGCGTCGTAACGCTTCACCCCGATGTAGTCGAGGTGGGTCGGTCGGTGCACGGTTGAGCGGGCGTTGGTCTTGGTCAGTACCAGGAGGGTCTTCTCGTGGGCTCGAGCCCGCACCGATGCCGGGAGGTTGGCGAAGCTCTTCGACGGCGCTTCGGGCGCGTCGCGCAACAAGCCCAACCCGGTGCCGCTGACCGGTACGAGGTCGTCGTCGGGGGTGAGGTCGTAGATGCGGTAGCCGAGCAAGGTGAAATTCTCGTCGGCCAGCCAGTGCAGGAGCGCGGTGCCCTCGAGGATCTCGTCGGGAGCGCACGGCGGCGCGACGCGTTCGAGCTCGTCCTCGACCCGGGTGAGGGCTTCGAGCATCGGCTGCCAGTCGCTCGTCGCCGCGCGCACGTCGTCGAGCACCGACACGAGCTCGGCGTGCACGGCGTCGAGGATCTCGGTACTCGTCTCCCGATCGATCTCGATATGCGTCCACGATTCCAAGAGCGCGGCCTCGTTGGGATCGTCGGGGTCGCCGTCGGCCTTCGCCATGCCCCGCAACCCGCCGGTTGCGGATCGCAGCACCTCCAAGATGGGGTGGACGACGAGATGCACGCCGAGGCTGCGCCGGTCGAGCGCCATCGTGAGGGAGTCGACGAGGAAGGGCCGGTCGTCCACGATCACGTCGATCGACGTGTGCCCGTGCGCGGGCGTGTACACGCGCACGAGCGTCTCGCCGACGGTGCGCTGCGCGCCGAAGCGCCAATGCCGGAGCGCGGCCGCGGCGAGCTCTTCGGTACTCCACGTGGAGAGGTCGTCGTCGCCGAGTTGTTCGTAGTACGCGCGCACGAACGCGTCGGCGCCGACCGGGTCGGACGCGCGGACGAGCTCGCAGATCTGCGCGATCACGTCGTCGCGACGGGCCACGAACTCGACCATACCGTCCATGTCGTCTCTATCGGCACGATGCAGCTGATCGGCACGATCCGGGGCTCCCGTATGCTCGGAGCGTGAACACCGTCGAGGCGTTGCAACTCGCCCTGGAACTGGCCGATGAGGCCGACCGCATCACCATGGCGCGCTTTCGGGCCCACGATCTCGAGGTGAAGACGAAGCCCGACCTGACGCCGGTGAGCGAAGCCGACCAGGCCGTGGAGCGGGCGATCCGCGAGCGCATCACGGCGGAGACCGACCACGTAGTGCTCGGCGAGGAGTACGGCGCCGGCGACAACCCGACCGGGTCGAAGTACCGCTGGATCATCGACCCCATCGACGGCACCAAGAACTACGTGCGCGGCGTCCCCATCTGGGCCACCCTGATCGGGCTGGAGCGCGCGGGAGAGAAGATCGTCGGCGTCGCGTCGGCGCCCGCGCTCGGCATGCGTTGGTGGGCGGGCAAGGGACTGGGCGCGTTCCGCGACGGCCAACGCCTGCAGGTGTCGTCGGTCGCCTCGCTCGACGACGCGCAACTCAGCTTCGCCTGGGACACGGCCGACCGCTTCCACGCGAACGGCATCGGCGCCAAGCTCGTCGACCTCTCGCACCAATGCTGGCGGACGCGCGGCATCGGCGACTTCTGGCAGCACCTGCTCGTCGCCGAGGGTGCGTTCGACGTCGCAATCGATCCCATCGTGTCGCTCTGGGACATCGCGGCGCTGATTCCAATCCTGAAGGAGGCGGGCGGCGACTGGTCGACGGTGCAGGGGAGCGCCGGCGCCGACGCTGACAGCTTCGTCAGCACGAACGCTCTCCTGCACGACGCCGTGATCGCGTCGCTCGCCTAGTGTCGCCCGCCGTGTCGGAGCTCACCGTCGGGATCGATATCGGCACGTCGTCGGTGAAGGCGGTCGCGGTCGACGCCGACGGCGAGATCGTCAGCCGCTCGCGTATCCCGCACGACTTCTTCGTCCCCTCGCCGCTGCGGTTCGAGCACGACGCGACCCGCGCCTGGCACGACGGGCCCAAGCTCGCCCTCGACGCGCTCGGCGACGTGGATCCGCTCGCGGTGTCCGTGGCGGCGATGGTGCCGTCGCTCACCTCGGTCGATGCCGACGGCATCCCGTGCGCACCCGGTCTCCTCTACGGCGACGAGCGCGGGCACGCCGACCGAGGCGGCGCGACCGCCGAGATCGGTGAGCTGGCCGAGTTCATGCGCTGGCAGTCGCACGAGCATCCCGACGCGCGTGGCTACTGGATGGCGCAAGCGGTCGCGAACCACGCGCTCTCGGGGGAGGCCGTCATCTCGGCGACGGTCGCGGCAACCACTGCGCCGCTCTTCGACTGGAAGAACTGGGACGAGGAGAAGCTCGCGGCGTGCGGCGCGCGCGTCGACCAGCTGCCGGTCATCAAGCCGAGCGGCCAGGCGCTCGCGGAGGTGCAGGGCCGGCCGGGTTGTGCGCTCGAGGGCGGCACCATCGACGCGTTCGGCGAGCAGCTCGTGGCCGGTTCCGACGACATCGGCGACGTCCTCGTCATCTGCGGCACGACGCTCATCGTCTGGACCGTCATCCCGGATTGGATCGACGTCGATCGCCACTATTCGATCCCGCACAGCGCGCCCGGGAAATTCCTCTGCGGCGGCCCGAGCAACGCGGGCGGTCTCTTCCTCAACTGGGTCGACCGCATGTGCGCGACCCAGGGACCCGGCTCCGGCGACGGCACCCCCGCGTCGGTCGGGGACCCGGGCCGGGTACCGATCTGGGCGCCGTACCCGCGTGGTGAGCGGGTCCCGTTCCAGGACCACTCGCGTCGGGCCCAACTCGTCGACCTCGATCTCACCCACGACGCCGCTTCGGTGCGGCGAGCCGCGTTCGAATCGGCCGGGTTCGTCACCAAGCGCATGATCGACGCGTCACCGGTTCTCGCGACGCGGATCGTCGCGACGGGTGGCGGCACGCGTGTCGAAGCCTGGATCCAGGCCCTTGCCGACTGCACCGCGCTGCCGGTGCACGTGTGTGCGGTTCCCGAAGGCGGTGCTCTGGGCGCCGCGTTCCTGGCCCGCATGGCCGCCGGACTCGAGACCCAGATGTCCGACGCCGCGCGTTGGGCCCGCACGTCGCACATCGTCGAACCCGATCCGGCCTGGGCGAACGCGGTGGCGGATCGCTACGGGCGCTTCTGCGAGGCTGCGGGCTAGCCGCGTTGGTCAACCCGACTGCGAATAGGGAAGCATCAGGACCATGGCCCTCGATATCCAGATCAACCGCGACGCCTGCATGGGCTCGGGCAACTGCTCGTTCTGGGCGCCGGGCGTGTTCGACCTCGACGACGACGGCATCGCGATCATCGTCGACCCGAATGCGCAGGACGACGACAAGGTGATCCTCGCCGCGCAGGGTTGCCCGACCCAGGCCATCACCGTCACGCGCGACGGCGAGAAGATCGTCTGAGCCATGCCCGAGCTCCCGGTCGTACTCGTGCACGGCGGCGCATGCGGCGCTTGGTGTTGGGCCCCGATGATGGGCTCGCTCGGCGACGACGCGATCGCGGTCGACCTCCCACCCACGTCGATTCGCGGTGGTGCCGGGCGCAACGACCTGCCCGACGGCGCGGAGGAGCTGCAGCTCTCCGACTGGTCGGATGCGGTGCTCGCGGCCGCCGACGACGCCGGGTTCGATCGCTTCGTGCTCGTCGGGCACTCGCTCGGTGGGCTGACGATCACCGACGTCGCCCGGCGCGCTCCCGCGCGCGTGGCCCATCTGGTCTTCATCTCCGCGCTCGTCCCACCCGATGGCGCGACGGCGTTGTCGGCGATGGAGCCCGAGACCATGGATCCGATCGAGAACGGGCTGACCGCGACGACCCTGGTCGACATGTTCTGCAGCGACCTCGACGACGCACAGACGCGCTTCGTGCTCGAGAACATGGGGACCGAAGCGGCGCAGGTCATGGTCGAGCCCGTCGACCGGGCCGGTATCCCGCCGGAGACGGTGAAGACCTATGTCCGCCTGTCCGAGGACCATGCGCTCAGGCCGAGCGCGCAGGACGCGTCGATCGCGGAGCTCAGGTCGGTTCCCGGCAGCGTCGTCAGGGTCGTCGAGCTCGACGCGGGGCACATGGTGATGATCAGCCGTCCCGCCGACCTCGCCGCCATCATCCGCGCGACCCGCACGTAATCCCCGGACAGCCCGCGGTCGGCGGGATCGGGGAAAACCGGCTTCAAGCTGACGTGAGCGTCAGGCGCGTGCGACTATCGGCGCATGCCTATCGGGATCACTGAGGACCACGAGCAACTGCGTACGGCGGTCCGGCGCTTCGTCGACGACCGCATCGCCCCGCCCGTCCTGCGGGAGGCGCTCGAAGCCGAGACCGAGTCGAGGCCCGCCTTCTGGGCCGCGCTGAGCGAACCCGGCTGGATCGGCCTGCACGTGAGCGAGGATCACGGAGGGAGTGGCGCCGGTCTCGTCGAGCAGGCCGTCGTGGTCGAGGAGCTCGGCCGTGCGTGCGCGCCGGGCGCGTACGTGCCGACCGCGATCGTGGCCGCGGTGCTCGGCGCGAATGGCGGCGCAGCGGCCGAGCAGTTGCTGGCGCGCGTCGTGTCCGGTGAGCTCACCGGCGCGGTTGCGTTCGACGGCGCCGCGCTGGTCGCGGGCGGCGCCGGCGCCGACATCATCGTCTCCCGCGTCGACGACACCTGGTATGCCCTCGATGCCTCCGACCTCGGCGCGACCGAGAGCAAGAGCGTCGACCTCACCCGCCGCCTCGCGCGCATCGACCTCGACGCAACCGCGCGAGCCGCGACGGCAAATCCCGACCGCAAGCTCTCGAACCTGGGCGCCGACGACGTGGTGCTCCTCGCCGCGACCCTGTTTGCGGCCGAAGCCGTCGGCGTGGCCCAGTGGTGCGTCGACACCGCGGCCGAGTACGCCAAGGTGCGCGTGCAGTTCGGTCGTCCGATCGGTCAGTTCCAGGGCGTGAAGCACCGCTGCGCGGAAATGCTGGCCCGCGTCGAGCTGGCGCGCGCGGCCGCGTGGGACGCCGCCGCAGCTGCGGCCGATCTCACCGACCCGGGTGCGACGCTCGCGATCGCGGCGGCGGCGTCCCTCGCCTTCGACGCCGTGTTCGCGAACGGCAAGGACTGTGTGCAGACGCTCGGGGGCATCGGCTTCACGTGGGAGCACGACGCGCACATGTACCTGCGCCGGGCGATGACGCTGCACCAACTCACGGGCACGCCCGACGACTGGCGCGTGCGGGGCGCGCGGGCGGCGATGGCCGGGGCGCGGCGCCGATTGGCGGTCGATCTGCCCACGCCGGGCGAGGGTTCGGGCGCGGGCAACATCGAGGGGTTCCGGGCCGAGCTCCGGAAACTGCTCGGCGAGATCTCGGGGCTCGCCGGTCACGAGCAGCGGGTACGGCTCGCCGAAGCCGGATACGTCACGCCCGGTTGGCCGGCGCCGTGGGGTCGTGACGCCAAGGCGATCGAATTGCTCGTCATCGAAGAGGAGTTCCGCGCGGCCAAGGTGATCAAGCCCAACATCGGTGTGGGCGCGTGGGCGCTGCCGAATCTCATCGTGCACGGCACCGAGGCCCAGCGCGAACGCTGGATTATGCCGACCCTGCGCGGTGAGATCGGTTGGTGCCAGCTCTTCAGCGAACCCGGAGCCGGCTCCGATCTCGCGGCCCTGTCGACGCGCGCGACGCGAGTCGAAGGCGGCTGGCTGCTCAACGGCCAGAAGGTGTGGACGTCGATGGCCAAGGAAGCCCACTGGGGCATCTGCCTGGCCCGCACGAACCCCGAAGCCGCCAAGCACGACGGGATCTCGTGCTTCATGGTCGACATGAAGACCCCTGGCATCGACATCCGCCCGTTGCGCGAGCTGACCGGCATGGCGATGTTCAACGAGGTGTTCTTCGACGACTGCTTCGTCCCCGACGACTGTCTCGTCGGCCACGAGCACGACGGCTGGCGGGCGGCCCGCACCACGCTCGCCAACGAGCGGGTCTACATGGGATCCGGGAACACGATCGGTGGCGGTGTCGTCGGCGTGTTGAAGGCGATCGAGGCCAAGGGGCAGGGCACCGACCGCCTCGCCCTGGCCGAGGCGGGCGGACTTGTCGCCACCGGCCATGCGCTCTCCGCGATGGGCTTTCGCATGACGCTGGTTGCGTTGGCCGGCGCCGACCCTTCGGGCTCGGAGGCCGCCGTCCGCAAGCTGCTCGGCGTACAGCACGACCAGCACGTCCAGGAAGTCGGCATGGTCGCGGCCGGCATCGACGCCCTGGCCGCCGACGGAGACGCCTCCGCCTGGTCGGCATCGTTCCTGTTCAACCGGTGCCTCACGATTGCCGGAGGCACGAGCGACATCCAACGCAACGTCATCGCCGAACGCCTGCTCGGTCTGCCCCGGGATCCGTGAGCGGTTCCCAGGATCGTGCCGCTTTTCCTGAGCCGCGACTGCCACGCCGCCGACCGGCCTGCCCGCCGAGCAGCTCTACCTGCTCACTGAGCTGCTGCGCGCATCGGGTTCTCTCACCAGAAGTTGACGCCGGCGTCAGGGAACCGATAGTCGTAGCGCTCCATGGGTGAGCGCGTGATCGACTACGGAGACCTGACCGCCGGTGGTGCCGGACCCGAGATCAGCCACTCGCTGACGCGTACCGACCTCGTCATGTACGCGGGCGCGAGTGGCGACTTCAATCCCGTCCACCACGACGAGGTCGCTGCGCAGCAAGCGGGCTTGCCGTCGGTGTTCGGCCACGGCATGTTCACCGCGGGCCTCCTTGCGACCGCGATCACGAACTACGTCGGGATCGGCAACCTGAAGTCGTACCGGGTCCGCTTCACGAAGCAGACCTGGCCGGGCGAGGTGCTCACGACGAGCGTGACGGTGCGGGAGAAGCGGCCCGGCAACGAGGTCGTGCTCGATTGCTCCGTCGTCAACGAGAACGGCGAAACCAAGATCGAAGGCGTTGCCGTCGCGGTCTTGCCGTGACGAGTCCCCGCTTCGATCTTCCTTCGACCGACTCGGAGACGCAGCCCTTCTGGGACGGTTTGAAGGCGGGCAAGTTCCTCCTGCGCCACTGCAACGCCTGCGGTCGGGACCACTACTACCCGAGGCCGTTCTGCCCCTCGTGTTGGAGCGACGACGTCTCCTGGAAGGAAGCGTCGGGCCGGGGCAAGATCTACACGTATTCGGTCGTGCACGTGAACGAGCTCCCGCCGTTCAACGAGCGGGTGCCCTATGTGGCCGCGATCGTCGAGCTCGAGGAGGGCCCGCGCCTGATGACGAACATCGAGGGCATGCCGTTCGAGGACCTCGCGGCCGACGTTCCGGTCGTGGTCGAGTTCAGGGCCATCTCGGGCGACGTCACGATCCCGGTGTTCCGCCGCGCGAGCTGACCGGTATCGTCACTGCCCGTGAACGAAGATCAGCAGGATTGGAATTTTCCGTTCGAGGAGCCGCTGCACGAGGTGTTCCCGCAGCTGCACGCCGCGCAGAACGCGTGGATGTCGCAACTCGACTCGCTCTCGGCTCCCGACCGCAAGACCCACGAGCTCATCCGGCTCGTCGTGACCGTCGGGATCCGCAATCCCGAGGGTGTCCGCAGGCACGCGCGTCTTGCCCGTGAGGTAGGCGCGTCGTGGGAGGAGATCCTCGGATCGATCATGTTGACGGTTCCCGGCCATGGGCTGTTGCCCGCGGTCGCCGCCATCCCGCACGCGCGGCGCGGGTACGAAGAAGCGCTCGAAGCAGAACAGGAGTAACCGTGCCCGACCTGGAAGCCACGGCAGTGCCGTTTCGCATCCTGCCCAAGCTCTCCGACTGGAACCGCGACTTCTGGACCGGCGGCGCGCGCGGCGAGCTCCGGTTCTGGCGCTGCCAGGACTGCAGCACGTTTATCCACCCGCCTCAGCCCATCTGCCCCACCTGCTACTCGAAGAACATGAAGACGGAGTCGGTCTCCGGTGACGCGACGCTCGCGACGTTCTCGGTGAACCACCAGCCGTGGATGCCCGGACCGGAGCTGCCGTACATCGTCGCGATCGTGGAGATAGTGGAACAGCCGTCGGTACGGCTCACCACGAACCTCGTGAACTGTGCGCCCGAAGACGCACACATCGGCATGCCGGTACGCGTGACGTTCGAGCACCATCCCGATCCGGACGGCGACGTCTACATCCCGCTGTTCGAGCCGAGGGCCTGAGGTCATGGCGAACCGTACGGACGAGAACGAGATCATCGAGCGGCGCACGTGCATCTCCGGCGTCGGCCAGTCCGACATCGGCCGACGCCTGTTCCGCGACCCGCTCGAGCTGACGCTCGACAGCTGTCTCGCCGCAATCGAGCACGCGGGCCTGACCGCCGCCGACATCGACGGTGTGTCGACGTACCCGGGGCCGATGGGTACGCCCGCCGGCTTCTCCGGCGCGGGCGCGTACGACGTGATGGACGCGCTCCGGCTCCAGTGCGGGTGGTACGGCAGCGGGCTGGAGACGTCGGGGCAGCTCGGCTCGGTCATCAACGCGTGCATGGCCGTCGCGTCGGGCCTCGCGAACCACGTGCTCTGCTTCCGATCGGTCTACGAAGGGTCCGCGCAGGGCGAAAAGGGTCGCGCCGCGGTTATGCCCGGCGGCGGCGGCGGTGGAGGCGGCGACTTCAAGGCGTCGGGCTTCATGCAGTGGAACCTGCCGTTCTCGGCGCCGTCGGCTGCGATCTGGATCGGGATGTTCGCGCAGCGCCACTTCGCGCAGTACGGGACGACGCGCGAGCAGCTTGCGTGGATCCCGTTGAACGCGCGCCGCAATGCCGAGCTCAATCCGAATGCGATCTACCGCGACCCGATGTCGATGGACGACTACCTCGCGGCCCGCATGATCTCGTCGCCGTTCTGTCTCTACGACTGCGACGTCCCGTGCGACGGCTCGACTGCGGTCATCGTGTCGCGACGCGACATGGCGAAGGATCTCCGTAACGCGCCGCTGCGCGTGGAAGCGGTGGGATCGCGCATCGACGGCCGTCCGTCGTGGGACCAGTTCGACGACCTGTCGACGATGGCCAACCGGGGCGCGGGCAAGCAGGTGTGGGAACGCACCGAGTACAAGCCGGCCGACGTACAGATGGCGCAGCTGTACGACGGGTTCTCGTGGCTCACGATGTCGTGGCTGGAAGCGCTCGGCCTCTGTGCCATTGGTGAGAGCGGGCCGTTCATCGAAGGTGGGACGCGCATCGCGCGCGACGGGCAGCTGCCGCTCAACACGCACGGCGGGCAGCTCTCGGCCGGCCGCTTGCACGGCTACGGCTTCCTGCACGAAGGCGCGACCCAGATGTGGGGCCAGGCCGGTGACCGTCAGATCGCGTCGCCGCCCGAGGTCGGCATGATCGCGGCCGGCGGCGGCAACACGTGCGGCTGCCTTTTGCTCGTGCGCGAGTAGCGGGTCAGACGATGGCGAGGTTGGCGAGCTCTTCGAGGTGGTCGCCGGCGGTTCCGAGCGCGCTGCCGACCGTCAGCAGGCGCTTGAAGTAGAGGTGGATGTCGTGCTCCCACGTGAAGCCGATGCCACCGAAGACCTGGATGGCAGTGCCGCCGACCTGCGGGAACGCGTCGGCCGCGAACGCGCGGGCGAGGGTCGACGCGCGGTGCGCTTCTTCGGGCGACGCGTCGTCGATCGCCCAGCACGCGTAGTAGCCCGCGGCCCGGCCCAGCTCGACGGTGCGCAGCATGTCGGCACAGAGATGCTGCACCGCTTGGAATGCACCGATCGGCTTGTCGAACTGCACTCGTTCCTTCGCGTACTCGACCGACAACTCGAGCGCGCGCTGCGCGGCGCCAACGCCGTCGACCGTAGCGGCAACGCCCACGCGGTCGAGCGTGCGCGCGATGGCGGCTTCGGTGTCGGGGCGGGATTCGATGCGTCGGCCCACGGATCCGGACAGGACGACCCTCGCCTGCTTGCGGGAACCGTCGACGGTCGGGGTCGATTCCGCCTCGAAGTCGTCGACCTCGAAGAGCCCGAGCGCACCGTCACCGTCGAGCGCGGTGACGAGGAGCACGTCGGCGGCCGCCGCGTCGGCGACGTGGACCTTCACGCCGTCGAGGCGCCACGTGTCGCCCGCGCGCACGGCGCGGGTCGTCGGCGCGTGCCAGCCGTAGCGCGCGTCGGGCTCGAAGATTGCGAGCGTGCCGATCGCAGAACCGTCGGCGAGGCGGGGGAGCAGCGCGTCGTCGGCAAGCGATACCGCACCGATGGCCGAGGATGCGTACGGGGCGGGGCAGACGGCGCGGCCGAGCTCTTCGAGCACCACTGCGGCGTCGACCATCCCCATACCGGCGCCGCCCGACTCTTCGCCGACGAGCAGCCCGACGACCCCGAGCTCGACCAGCCCGTCCCAGACTTCACGGTCGCCCGCGGGAGTGGCGTACCCGGCGCGCACCGTGCTCATCGGTGCTTTGGCGGCGAGGAACCCGCGCACTGACTCCCGCAACATTTCCTGCTCGGACGAGAATTCGAAGTCCACGATGCCCCCGGGATTTCCTGACACTGACGTCAGGAAACTACCCTGCGCACCGATGCACCTGCGGTACGCACCCGAAGACGAAGCCTTCCGCGCCGAGCTCGACGCCTGGCTCGACGAGCACCAGCCGTCGGAGGAACGCCTCGCGGAGCCGAAGCAGTCGAGCGCGGACATGCCGCAATGGGCACGCGACTGGCAGCGGTCGTTGTTCGACGCCGGTTGGCTCGTACCGGGCTGGCCTCCGGAGCTCGGCGGCTGCAACGCGACTCCCACGCAGCAGATGATTTATTTCGAGGAGATGAGCAGCCGCGAGGTGCTGCGCAGCGCGAACCCGCAGGGCCTCGGGATCATCGCGCCCTCGATCAACGACTACGGCACTCCCGACCAAAAGGAGCGCTTCCTGCTTCCCACGCTGCGGGCCGAGATCTCGTGGTGCCTGGGCATGAGTGAGCCCGGCGCCGGCAGTGATCTCGCGAGCCTGAAGACGCGCGCCGAGCTCGTCGGTGACGAGTTCGTCGTCAACGGCCAGAAGGTTTGGACGTCGGGCGCGCACCACGCCGACTGGTGCCTGTGCTTCGTGCGTACCGATCCGACCGCGCCCAAGCACAAAGGCATCAGCGCGCTGATCATCGACACCACCACGCCGGGCGTCGAGCGCCGGCCCTTCCCCGAGCTCTCGGAGAAGGACTTCTGCGACTTCAACGAGGTGTTCTTCACCGACGTGCGCGTCCCCAAGGAGAATCTGATGGGCCCGCTCAACGGCGGCTGGCCCATCACCCAGGGCTCGCTCGCGCACGAACGGGCGATGCTCTGGATCACCTACGCGTACGACGTTCAACACATGGTGCGCGCGTTGGTGGAGTTGGGAAAGATGGAAGGGCCGAACGGCGCACCGCTGGGTCAGGATTCGCGCTACCGCGAAGCGGTCGCCGGCTTCTACGTCGACGCGCAGGCGCTGTTGACGATGGGCTACCGCGGCTTCTCGAAGTTCCTGAAGGGCAAGTCGGCGCCCGAGCATTCGCTGTTGAAGCTGTACGGGAGCGAGGCGTTGCAGAACGCGCTGCTGTTCGGCACCGAGGCGATCGGCATCGAAGCGATCGATTCCGACCGGCTCGGCCCGCCGATGTGGCGAGAGGGATCCTGGGCGATCCAATACCTGCGCAGCTTCGCGGCGACCATCCCGGGCGGCACCAGCGAGATCCAGCGCAACATCATCGCGGAACGCGTGCTCGGACTACCCCGGGCTAAGTAACTTTCCGCGATGGACTTCACGCCGCGCGAGACCGACGAGGAAGACGCTCGTCGTTACCTGGCCGAAGGGTTCTGGGGCACGGAAAGCCTCGGCGCGCTGTTGGCATCGGGACTGCACGACGCCGCCGACCATCCGTTCACCGTTCGCTCCGAACGGATGCCGTACCGGGGAACCCTCGGCGACGTCGACTCGCTCGCCCGACGGGTCGCGGCCGGCCTGCGTGAACGAGGCATCCAGCCCGGCGACGCGGTCTCGTTCCAACTCCCGAACTGGCTCGAGGCGGCCGCGACCTTCTACGCGATCGCGTACCTCGGCGCTGTCGTTGTGCCCATCGTGCATTTTTACGGTCCGAAGGAGGTCGGCTACATCCTCCGCAAGACGCGCGTGAAGGCGCTCATCACCGCCGATCGCTTCGGGCATCAGGATTTCCTCGCCAACCTCGCGGGCATGCGCGACACGCTCACCGACCTCGAGTGGGTCGCGGTCGTCGGTGACCTCGACGGTGCCGACCCGCGCGACTTCGCCTTCTCCGACCTGATCGCCGACACACCGCTCGCCGACATCCCGGCCGTCGATCCCCGTATGCCTGCGCTGGTCGCGTACACGTCGGGGACCACGTCGGATCCCAAAGGCGTCGTGCACTCGCACCGCACGATCAACGCCGAGATCCATCAGCTCTCGGCGATGCAACGCGATCGCGGTGGACCGGCGATGCTCACCGGCGCCCCGGTCGGCCACGGCATCGGCATGCTCGCGGCATTGTTGATCCCCGTGTTCCAGCGGGGCGAGATCAACCTCATCGACGTGTGGGATCCGGCCCGGGTGCTGCAGGGGATGCTCGAAGACGGCTTGTCGGCGGGTCAGGGCTCCACCTACTTCCTCACGAGCCTCCTCGACCACCCCGACTTCGACCCGGAGCGCCACATCCCGCTGATGCCCTTCATCGGGCTCGGCGGTTCCGCGGTGCCGGCCGCCGTGGGCGAGCGGTGCGCAGCGATGGGCATCGAGATCGCCCGCAGCTTCGGCTCGACCGAGCACCCGTCCATCACCGGCTGCAAGCCCGACGCGCCGCACGACAAACGCGTAAATACCGACGGACTCCCGCTGCCCGGTGTGGAGATCAGGCTCGTCGACGACGACGGCAAGGACGTCGAGGTCGGGATGGCGGGCGAGATCTGGAGCCGCGGTCCGGAGCTGTTCACCGGCTACACCGACGCGGCCGCGACGCAGGCGGCGTTCAGCCCCGACGGTTGGTTCATGACCGGCGACATCGGCGTGCTCGACGACGAGGGGTACCTCGCCATCACCGATCGCAAGAAGGACATCATCATCCGGGGCGGAGAGAACGTGAGCGCGCAGGAGGTCGAGGAGATCCTCGTGCGCATGCCGGACGTCGCCGAGGTCGCGGTGGTCGCCGCACCCGACGCGCGCCTGGGCGAGGTCGCGTGCGCGTACTTCCGTATGCACCCCGGACACGATGGGCCCGACCTCGCCGCGGTGCGCGCCTACCTCGAGGCCGCCGGGATCGCACGCCAGAAGTGGCCCGAGCATCTTCGTTCGGTCGAGGAGTTTCCGCGCACCGCGAGCGGCAAGGTGCAGAAGTTCGTGCTGCGCCAAGGGTTACGCGCCGAGTTCACCTCCCCGTGACGGGGCTGCTCGACGGGATGCGCGTGCTCGACGCGGGCATCTGGCGGCCGGTGCCGCACGCCACCCAGATGCTCGCCGACCTCGGCGCGGAAGTGCTGAAGATCGAACCGCCGGGCGGCGATCCGATGCGCACGTTCCCCCAGCTCTTTCGCGACGTCGCCGGGCACAAGCGCAGCATCGAGCTCAACCTGCGCACGCCGGAAGGCCGGGGCCGCGCGCTCGAGCTGGCCGCCGGCGCCGACGTGTTCTGCGAGGGCTGGCGCCCGGGGGTCGCGGCCCGCCTCGGCGTCGCGTACGACGACGTGCGCGCCGTCAACCCGTCGATCATCTACTGCTCGGTGTCGGGGTACGGCCAGACCGGTCCCAACGTCGAACGACCCGGTCACGACGTCAACTACCAGGCCCTGGCGGGCGCGCTCGCGCCCCGCCCGGGCGAGCCGCCCGCGATCCCGCGCGTCCCGCTCGCCGACCTCGCCGCGGGAACGATCGCCGCGTTCTGCATCACGGCCGCGTGGGCCAAGCGCGTGCAGACCGGCGAGGGCGAGCGGATCGACGTCGCCATGGCGGATGTCGTCGCGTCGTGGTCGGGTACGAGCTCCGACAACGTGTTGGAGGGCCGTACCGGTCCGACGCCGGGCTCGGCCGGATACGGCGTGTTCGCGTGTGCCGACGGTGGTTGGATCACGCTCGCCGTCATCTCCGAGGATCATTTCTGGCAGGCGGTGTGCGACGGGCTCGATCTGGCGCCCGATCTCCGCGGGCTCGGCCACCTCGCCCGGCTCGATCGCTTCGACGAGTGCCAGGGTGCGATCGAGGTCGCGTGCGCGCACCTCAGCCGAGCCGAAGCGCTGAAGCGGTTGACGCGCACCGGCGCGCCGGTTGCGCCCGTGTACGAACCGGCCGAGATGACAGCCGACGAGCAGTTCCGATCGCGTGAGGTCGTGCTCGACGCGGGTGACGGGACCGCCCGGCTCGGCTTCCCCGCGCAGTTGCGCGTGCATCCACCGCGGCCGCCGGGACCGGCTCCGTCGGTGGACGGCGATCGCGACGGCTGGTCCGAAGCGCCTTCAGCGGGTTGACGGGATCGGTCAGGAGGAACGAAGGAGCTTGCCGGGCCGGGTCTCGAGCGCGCCGTCGACGGGCGTTCCGCCCTCGCGGATTACCGTTCCGTTCACCAGGACGTGAGTGATCCCCGCGGGTCGATCGGCGACGAGGCGCTCGCCGTCGGCGGGGAAGTCGCGGATGCGCCGAAGCGGTCCGGGGCCGACGGTGTCGAAGTCGAACGCGACCACGTCGGCGGCCTTGCCGACTTCGATCGTGCCGCGGTCGTGCAACCCGAAGACGGCCGCGGGCTCACCCGTGAGCTTGTGGATCGCGTGCTCGAGGGGCATGACCTCTTTGTCGCGCACCCAGTTCCCGAGGAGGTCGGTGGCAAAGCATGCGTCGCAGAGTTGCGTGACGTGCGCGCCCGAGTCGGCGAGCCCGAGCAGAACCGTGTCCTGGGGGAGGAGCCACGCGATCCCTTCGGGGTCGTTGTTCGCGAGCACGCTCGTGAATCGGGTTTCCAGGTTTTCCTCGATGGAAAGATCGAGCATTGCCTCGAGCGGAGTGACGCCACGCTCGGCCGCAATGTCGGTGACCTTGCGATTGATGAGCTCCGGGTGCCCAGTCGACTCGGCCACGGCCAGGGCGTCGAAGTTGACCGGCAGCGCGCCCCGCGCGCCCTGCATCTCTTCCCACGCCCGGGCCCGCCAGGCCGGATCGCGATAGGCGGCGAGCCGGATCTCGTCGGGCCGGTCCATCAATTCCTGGAACGAGGCCCGCATGTTGAACGTGAACGGCTCCCGCAGGTTCATCTGGAAGGTGAGCGGCCGGCACGACACCTGGGGCCAGACCTCGATGCCCTCGGCGCGCGCCTTCGTGTTCGCTTCCATGATCTTCAGGTGCCAGGGGTAGCCCTTGACCGTCAGCAGCGCGGTCCAGGTGAGCGGGCGGCCGGTCGCGCGCTGCAACTCGTACACGTCGGCGTGCGTGACCTTTTCTCCCGGCAGAAGTGCGGCGACGCCCTTGTGTGAGTCGCGCAGCGGCTCGAGCAGTGAGTAGAGCTCGGCGAGATCGGCGACGCGCGACGGTACGGGCCGGCCCCGATCGCCGCTGTGCGTGGGTGACGACGACGTCGCGAACCCGGCTGCTCCGGCGGCCATCGCCTCCGCGATCACCTGCTGCATCTGCTTGATCTCGTCGTCGGTGGCGGCGCGCTCGTACCCGGCTTCGCCCATGACGAAGATGCGCACCGCGGTGTGCCCGACGTAACAGGCGAAGTTGATCAGCGTGCCCCGCGCCTCGATGGAGTCGAGGTACTGCGGGAACGTCTCGAACTCGTCCCACGGCACTCCCGCGAACAGCGTGTCGGGCGACATGTCCTCGACGTGCTGCAGTGTCCGTACGAGGAGCTCACGATCCTCCCGGCGAACCGGCGCGATCGAGAAGCCGCAGTTGCCGGCGACGACCGACGTCACGCCGTGCCAGCAGCTCGGCGACAGCGCCGGGTCCCAGAAGACCTGGGCGTCGTAGTGGGTGTGGATGTCGACAAATCCCGGGGCCACGATCTGGCCGGATGCGTCGAGCTCACGACGGCCGGTCAGGCCCGCGCCGATCTCGGTGATGATGCCGTCGGTGACCGCGACGTCGGCGATGCGGCCGGCGGCGCCCGTCCCGTCGACGACGGTTCCGCCCCGGATGACAATGTCTGGCGTCGTGCCGTCTGCGGTCATGGTGCTCCTCGAAAGACTGACGCCCACGTCGGCGGGCCCGCCCGAGTCTCGCGCACGGAAACGGTGCCGGGTCGTAGTTGACGTACGTGTCAGGTTCGGGCGACCCTTCTCCCATGACAACTGTCCCGGAAGCCCAGCCCG
>JBBSFB010000056.1:0-28079 GCA_038239145.1 Acidimicrobiia bacterium | reverse complement strand
GAGCGCGATACTGCTGTCACAGAAAGTGCCTCCCGGTTCGCAGGAACGATGTGGCTTCAGCACCGTCATCGTCCCTGCTCGGGAGGCATCTTTCGCGGATACGCGACTCACTCAGCGGCTATACACCGGTGGATCGAGGCTAAGCGAAGCGGCAGACGCACCGAGGCGCGGCTGACGGCGGCCGTCGACCCGATGCCGGCCGGCAAGACCCGGACTCGTTTCCGCGCTCTGTGGGGGCCAAAGGGATGCTCGACGCTGGGCGCCGAGCTATCCGGCTATCCGGCGCTCAGCCTGTCAAACTTGGACTGTGCGCAGAGGGAATGAGCAGTCGTGGTCAACGATTGTCTTGTCATCGATGTTCGCGCTGCTCGGCGTCACCATTGCTGCGTGCGCGTGGGCGCGCTGGGTGACGACGCACGCGCTCGGCGGCGGGACAGAGACGGTTCGGGGACTTGCGATGGACGGTTGGTGGGTCTTCGCGCTGGGTCTGGTACTCGTTGTCGGCGCTGCCGCGCTCCTGTTGACTCGATCGCCGGTCGTCGGGAGCCTCGGGGTTCCAGTTGGAATACTTCTGCTTCTCGTTCTTGGTGAGGTGCGCAGCTGGATCAGCTCGGTGCGCGGATACCTGCGAGTTGAAGGAAGTGCAGCCGGTGTTTCGAACCCGATCACCCGGTCCGTTCACCGTCCGTTCATCGCTGTACATGCGGGCTGGCCGATGCAGTTGCTCACGGTGGCTGCGGTATTCGCGATCGCCGGCGGAACGCTGGCCGTCTCATTCAGCCTCGCGCGCCTCGCTCGGAGAGGAATGCGGCGCGGGCTCGGCAGCGACGGGCAGATGATCGCGGCCTCGTGACCACAAATCGACGAGTGGTCGAGGGTACTCAGCGCTCGGCTATCCGATAGTCGCTCGTTCTCTGCAGGAGATCGGATCTCACCGAGACCGCAATGTCGGCGTCGAGTACGAGCGCGGTCGCGACTGCCTCTGTCGTCAGGACGTTCGCCGACGCGACGGATGACAGCGCCGACATGACAGGCACGACGGTGCGTGAATCGAGCGTGATGATGTCCACAGGCAGCTCGTCAACCAGGCTGATTACCTCCGCCTGGTGCTGAGCGCTCAGCGCGGAGCCCTGTCGGCTCAGGGCTCCGGTGGTGCTTCCGGCGGCGATCGCGCGGCTGAGTCGGTAGAACCAGCAGAGGGTCGTCGCCACGCCGTTCGACCTTGCGGTGAGCAGGGATTCGGATTCCTGCCCAGCGAGGATGCTCAGCAGCAGCTGGTCATCGACGATGATCACGCGGTGTCAGGCAAGGTCCGGATCGGCATCGGCGACCTCGACGATCGCTTCGGCGAGAACGCCGGAAGCAATCGCCTCGCTGACCCACGCCGCGATGACCGGATCGATCTCTCGTCGTGCGAAGGTCGTCGGCCGGACCGAAACTCGGGAGCGCGCCCGTGCGACCGCCGAAGCCAGAGGTTGCGGTAGATCTGCGAGCCGGGTCGCCACACCTTGATCGTACCGCTCAAGCCGGTGAAGGCTGGAGAGCGGCGCCCGGAGCGCCGGAAACTGGCCGAGTGGTGAAGGGCAGATTTCCACGGCTCCGTCGGGGCGTCGTCGTGGCGTTATTCGTGCTCCAGGCCCTCGGAGTTATGGGTTTCGCCTTTGGGTCCTGGATGGCCCTGGGACTCGGCGAGTTCGATGGGCCTCCGGTGCCACAGAGCACCAAGCTGCTGTTGCTCATCGCCACGATCATCGCACCGCTGGCGTTGCTCGGCGCGGCGGTCATTGTCAGCGGGATCACCGACGAGGCCTGGTTGATCCCAAGGCTGCTCGTGATCTTCACCGCGTTCGTCGTCAATGTGTACGGCCTCTTCGATCAGTCGAGTTGGTTCATGGACCTCGCGCGGCATTTCACGGCGTACCGGGCGATGGGGTTCGACGTTGGCGATTTGGAGTCGGCTGCAGTCGTGGTTCTTGCGTGTGCGACAGGCGCCGCGCTCCTTCTGCGATGCGGAATGCGCGCGGTGCGCTTCCGTCCGCGGGTCGCGCTCCTCGTCGACGTGTAGTTGACGCGCTGCGCCATCCACCATCCCTACTTTCATCCCTACAACTCACGCCGACACGGTGGATTCGACGGACCGGCGACCCGAATACGACCTGCTCAGCGGACGTGCCACCACTGCCCTTACGGGGCAAGGTGAGCTACACGATTTTTGAGGGACTTCGGAGATCCAGCGGCTGGTGGTGGCCCGCGCCGTGTCCGGCCTGCACATTCCCTGATCCGAGTCCGTCGAGCCCATCTACGAAATGTCAGCGAATGGGGAGGACTGCGCGTACCAGCGACCCATGCTGATCGGTCGACCTACGCAGGGTCCCGCCGACCTCGGCAGCCCGCCCGCGCATCGATGAGATCCCGACTCTGGAGACCCATGCGGCGGCCATGTGAGCGGTATTGCGGACGGTGACCGTCAGGCTTTCGGCGGCGAATTCGATATGGAGCGCGCCATGCCGGTGCCGCTGTAATGGGCCTAGTTGGTGACGGCCTCCACCGCACTGCGGTACGCGGCGGCAGGCAAGGGATACAGGTCGGGCTCCGGCATCGACCTGCACGTTCAACCAGAATTCTAGCGGCGGTATGGATGCCCGACGTTTGTTGGCGAAGAGCCGCCACCAGTCCGAGCTCGTCGAGGGCGGGCGGCCGCAGCTTGTAGACGAGTTGGCGAATCTCCCCGATAGCGGCGGCGGCATCGGCGCGTCGGCCGCGAAGGAGACAGTCGGCGTGGTCAGGATTGCAACGCATCGTGTTTCGAGCCGCGTCGGCGGTAAATGCGATCCCCGAGAGGGTCGGACCGAGGCCGTCGTGGAGGTCACGACGAAGCCGGCGCCGCTCCTCCTCGATACCGGCGATGGGCGCCGCACGTGACTCCTTCACGTCTTCGGCCAGCGCACGGGCGCGCCGTGTTTGTGCCAACGAGGGAGCCGCCATCCGCAACACGTTCTCATCGCCGACGACAGCCGCAGGTCACCTACGCGCAGCCCGACTCGGGTCCTGTCCGGGCCGCCCATCCCTACTCCGTCACTGCTATCTCACGCTAGATGTTCCTCCTGGCGACGATTCGCGAGACGCGACGGGGGCCTGGGAAGTCCGGCTCTTCACCGGTCGCGACGAGCGCGGGCAGCCCCCGATGGGGATGCCGGCGAGGATGGCGATGGTGGGCACGGTGGTGGTTTGCCAGCAGACGCAGGCGGCACCTCGAGTGGCGTGCGATCAGGTCGCATCCGTTGAACCCATCGGACGTGGGAGCTGTTCGAGCCCGTTTCTCCTGGTTGGATGCTCAGGATCGGCCGCACCACTCCTTGCAGACGGAGCGCTTGAAAACCAAACAGCCTCCATCAAAACCAGGATCTAGCCACGGACCAAAGTCCTTGGGTTTGGCGCCAAGGTCCTAACGGGTTGCCGACCTTGGGACGATCTGCCGAACAAACGTCAACCACGGCGTGGTCAGGAGTGCTGATCTTGGAAACCCAGCGTGCCGTTGCGACCTGGTCCGACTGCGGCAAGTCGCGCGGCCGCGATCTCTCATAGGAGAACGTGATGACGCGACCGCGTGATCCTGGTGCTGTCGGGGACCTGGGCCCCGGCCGGATCGTGGTCGTGATCCCGGCGCACAATGAAGCTCACCACATCGTCGAGGCACTTGAATCAACCGCCGCCCAGACACGAGTGCCTGACGAAGTGATGGTTGTCGTTGACCGCTGTAGCGATTTGACGTCGGGGATCGCGGCTGCGCATGGGGCGTCGATCCGGCTGACGATTTTGAACAGCGACTACAAGGCGGGTGCTCTCAATCAGGCGCTTGCGAACCTCATTCCGCGCCTTTCTGACAACGATGCGGTGCTGATGATGGACGCAGACACGACACTGTCGACCAACTTCATCTCCGACGCGGCGTGGTCGCTACGCGAGCCGAAGGCTCATCCCGCGTCGATCGCGGCGGTCGGTGGAATATTTCTCGGCCATCCGGTGCACGGGCTTCTCGGACACCTTCAGAACAACGAGTACGTGCGGTATGCGCGAGAGATAAATCGTAGAGGCGCGCGTGCGGACGTGCTCACGGGTACGGCGACGCTGTTCTCGGCGAGGGCGCTTCGGGCCGTCGATGACGCTCGATCGCGGGGACGCTTGCCGCCGTCCACCGGCATATACGGGGTGGACGCGCTGACGGAGGACAACGAACTCACGCTCGGGCTCAAGCACCTCGGCTACCGCTGCGTGTCGCCGAAGTCGTGCACGGTGGGAACCGAGCTGATGCCGACGATCGGGCGTCTCTTTGATCAGCGATTGCGTTGGCAGCGGGGCGCACTGCAGAACCTCGTTCAATTCGGATTGACGAAGGTGACTGCGCCCTATGTCGCGCGTCAAGTGCTGACCTATGCGAGCGTCGCATTCGTTCCGTTCTTCTGTACGACTGCGCTCTACGCGTGGCTGAGCACCGGATCGATCGCGTGGTCGTGGTTCTGGATCTACGTGACGGCGTTCGTGATCTTCGAGCGAATGTGGTCGGTGAAACGGGGGGGTTGGCGGTCCATTTTGCTGGCCGCGTTCGCGGTGCCGGAGGCGATCTTCGATCTGTTCCTTCACGTCGTCTACATCAAGGGCTTCACCGATGCCGTGACGCGAACGCGCGGTTCGTGGGAAAAGGACGATCCCGACGTACCCTCACCGACGCGATCATGGCACTATCGATGGCGGCGACGTGCCGGCCTGTATCTCGGGACGCTCGCGGGTGTCGCCGGACTCGCCCTCGCATGCGCCTTCATCGGCATCGCGTGGTCCATGATCGCGGTGTTCGTTCTCGCTGGCGCGGGCGTCGCCGCGCTTCGCGTGACCGGCGTCGACCCGTTCAGACTTGTGTTCGGCACAGGCGAGCCCGCGATCACCGACCGCACCGTCGGCGTGAACGAACGTCACGGCTTCGGTGGAGCTGATGTCCCGGACGTTTCGGACGCGCGGCCAGGCGGCGAAGGCACGCATCACTGGCTGAGTGGCGAGGGTGCGATTCGAAGCACGCGTTCCGCGTCCTCCGCGACCTCTCAGCGCGCGAGGCAAACAACGAGTGCGTGGCTCAAACAGAATCGTCGGGCAACCGTCCGCGATTTCAAAGACAGCTGGCGCTGACTGAAGCGTGCCGGTGCGAGACACCGCGAGTGGACGTCGGGTCAGTCCGAAAGGATTGAACATGAAGCGAGCAGCACACAGGGAGCCGTCTCGATCGGAATCGATCGCGCCGAAGCTCACGCCAGACGGAATTCCGAAGGCGCCGACGGGTATCGTCGGTCTCGACGAGGTGACCCTCGGAGGGTTGCCCCAAGGGAGACCGACACTCATCTGTGGCCCTGCCGGTAGCGGCAAAACGCTCTTCGGAGCGGAGTTCCTCTTTCGCGGCATTGTCCAGTATCACGAGCCCGGTGTGTTCGTCGCGTTCGAGGAGTCCGCCAGCGACATTGTGGCAAATGTCGGGTCCCTTGGATTTGATTTCGCTAAAGCGGAAGCCGACGGTCAACTCGTCATTGATCATGTCAGCGTGGTTCGCGGCGAAATCGAACAAGGTAAGGACTGGGACCTCGACGGACTGTTCTTGCGCCTCGGCGCCGCGATCGACACCGTCGGAGCCAAGCGAATCGTGATCGACACTATCGAGATCCTGTTTGGCGTGTTCGCCGACACCGGGATCCTGCGTTCCGAACTCCATCGGTTGTTCGGTTGGCTCAAGGAGCGCGAAGTGACTGCCGTGGTCACCGCCGAGCGAGGCAACGGCGCGCTCACTCGGTATGGCATCGAGGAGTATGTATCGGACTGTGTCATCGTCCTCGACAACCGGATGATCGAAGAGTCCTCGACCAGAACACTTCGCATCGTCAAATACCGCGGCTCCGCACACGGCACCAACGAATATCCCTTCCTTATCTCCGAGTCCGGCGTGTCCATCCTCCCGGTCACGTCGAGCGCCGCTCGACCGACCGTGTCGAGCGAACGCGTGTCGAGCGGCGTCGATGGCATCGACGACCTGCTCGACGGACAAGGCTTCTTCCGGAAGAGCACTATTCTCGTTAACGCTCCCCCAGGAGCCGGAAAGTCCACCCTCGCGGCACAGTTCTGCGATGCAGCATGCCGGCGCGGAGAGCGGGCGATCTACTTTGCCCGGGAGGAGTCGGAAGCGGAACTCTTCCGCAACATGGCATCCGTGGGCCTTGACTTGAGGCACTGGGTGGATGCCGGGCTCCTGCGTCTCGAATGCGTTCGCCCGCGAGTACTCGGCCTTGAAGCACACCTCTTCGACTTGCGAAAAGTTGTCCGAGACTTCGAGCCGGACATTGTCGTGATCGACCCTATCTCGGACCTGTTCCAGGCCGGAACGCCAGGACTTGTCGCCATTACCCAGCTTCGAGAGATCGACTACCTGAAGCGCCGAGGCGTCACCGTTCTGCTCACGTGTTCACCGATCTCAGACATGTCCTCTGCAGAACAGCAGGTCGCAACCGTCGCCGATGCTCGGCTCGTCGTGGCGATCGTTCAACAGAACGGAGCGTTTCTCCGCACTATATGTGTGCTCAAGGCGCGCGGTATAGCGAGCTCGGACGAGATCCGCGAGTACAGAATTACGAATGTAGGAATCAGGTTCGTCACCAACGGTGTCAATGCTGGGCACGTGGCGGCCGAGGGTGGCCGGGCTCCCCAGGGCGACGTCATCGCGTCCACGAAGCCGACGTTCCCGGCCGACGGTAGCCCGGCGTGAAAACCCGGAAGGCAACCGAAGACTTCGGCGACGGCGGTGACACCTGGGTTCTTGTCCTCTACATCGTCGGCCACTCACCAAAGTCGCGGCGTGCATCCGACAATCTCGCAGCACTATGCGAACAGCTCGGAGGACACCAGGACGTCGAAATCGTCGATCTCCTGCAGAACCCAGACCTCGCTCGAAGCGAAGACATATTCGCAACACCAACTCTCGTTCGGCTGCGTCCGAAGCCAGTACGCAAATGCTTCGGTGACCTTGACGACATCGAACGTGTGCTCTCGTTCCTGCAAAGCTGACCGCCGGCCGACAGTAGTTAACCCCGATTGTTCATGGGAACTGCTGAGTCGTGTCCTGCATGTACGAAAGCGCGTCGACCGTGCCCTTGTCGTCTCTGGCGCGTGCGTGGTCAAGCCGGGGCCGAGTTCGTGGGCGCGGTTGCGGTCAGGTGAGGAGCGCGATGTAGCGGTAGGCGTTGACAATCGCGTCGGCGGTGGGCCAGTCGTCGATGACCCGCACGATTTGCTGTCGTGCGCGGAGCCTTTCGGGCGGCGGATGCGGTCCTCGACGTGCGTGGTGCGCATGTGTTGGTCGAGCACGATCGGGTCGTCGGACTGGTCGGTGTAGTGGCCCCAGTAGCGGAACTCGAGTGACGGGAACAGCGATGTTTGCGCAGCGGGATGGAACGGTTCGCGCCGCACGATCAGCCGGGTGCCGGGAGGCCAGGCCGTCAGGTCAACGAGGTCGGTCACGTCACAGACCGCCGGGTCGGACCGTTCGTCACCGGTCTGGGTGAGGCGACCGGTCTGCGTGTCCCTACTCTCATCCCTACAACTCACGGCTACTCGCCGGATTCGACGGACCAGCCGACCGAATACCGCCTGCTCAGCGGACGTGCAACTACTCACCTTACGGAGCGCCGTGAGCTACACGATATTTGAGGGGACTTCGGAGATTCAGCGGTTGGTGGTTGCTCGCGCCGTGTCTGGTCTGCACATTCCCTGATACTGAGCAACCGCGCAGGCATGCCGCAACATGTGGCGCATCCCTACTCCATCCCTGCAAGTAGGGCGGTGTGCCCGCACGTGCCACAACACCTGTCAACGACGGCGCACTTTTGACCCCTTGGCGACGGTCCACTTTTGACCCCCCTGCTGTCGGGTCTGGTCACTCTGGGTTGTTGTTGGTGGGTGTCCTCCCGAGGTCTCGGTCTTTGAGCCGGTAGCTGTCGCCTTTGAGGTTGACGACTTCGGCGTGGTGGACGAGCCGGTCGATCATGGCGGCGGTGACGGTTGGGTCGCCGAACACTTCGCCCCAGCGGCCGGACGGCTTGTTCGACGTGACGATGACCGAAGCGCGTTCGTAGCGGGCGGAGACGAGTTGGAAGAAGAGGTTGTCGGCTTCACCGTCGAAGGGGATGTAGCCGACTTCGTCGACGATGAGGAGTGGCACGCGGCCGAGTCGGGTGAGTTCGGCGTGGAGGCGGCCTTGGCGGTGGGCGTCGCCGAGGCGGGCGACCCATTCGGCTGCGGTCGCGAACGCGACTCGGTGGCCGGGTTGGCAGGCGCGGATGCCGAGCCCGGTGGCGAGGTGGGTTTTGCCGGTGCGGGGTGGGCCGAGGAACACGATGTTGTCTTTCGCTTCGACGAAGTCGAGGGTGCCGAGGTGGGCGATCGTGTCGCGTTTCAAGGAGCGTTGGTGATCGAAGTCGAAGTCTTCGAGGCTTTTGCGGGCCGGGAACCGTGCGGCACGGACGCGGTTCTCGCCGCCGTGGTCTTGACGGGCTGCGACTTCACGTTCGAGACACGCGGCGAGGAACTCTTCATGGGTCCATGTCTCGGTCCGGGCCCGTTCGGCGAGTCGTTCGACCGACGCGAAAAGCGACGGTGGTTTCAACGCTCGACACAAGTACGCGATGTCGCTGCTCGGCTTGGTCTTGGTCGCCATCACGCCGCTCCGGTCGCACGGTCATAGACCGACAGGTCACGGATCTCGACGTCGTCGCGGGTGTCGGCGAGCGCAGCCGCGAAGACGCGCATCACCTTGCGGGCGAGTTCATGTTCAGGGTCGGTGATCGTTCGGTGTTTCGCCCAGGAGCGTTGATGGCGGGCGACTTCGCGGCCCGCGCACGTCACGATCAGTTCCTCGAGGTCCATGCGGACCTCGACCCGACGGCCGATCGTTTGGGGATGCACCGAATAGTCACGCGTGCCGACCCGCACCCAATGGTCACGGCCAAGGCGTTTCGTTTCCCGCCACGCCGGATCGGGCAGCACGGGCGGCAACAACATCATCGCGGCACGGTCCTCAACGATCCGATCGGACGGCCGGCACCGCAAGGTTGAATGCATCCCGTTGTTCGCCCGCACCAACCACACCGCGAGCTGCGCGTTGAAGTCCTGCGCCGAAGAGAACTTCCGGCCGGGCAAGAAACTCGTCTCGAGATACAGGTTCGCCCGTTCCACGACACCTTTCGCTTCGGGATCGCCCGACTTGCAGACGATCACCCCCATCCCCAGCGCGCCCCGGAACCGTTGGAACGGCACGGTCAGCGTCGGTTTGCCGCCGTGGCGGCTCACCAACGCGGCTTCGTTGTCATAGACCCCTTGGCGCGGCACCGCCCCCAGCTCGCACAGACACCACAGATGACCGCCCAAGATGTCATGCGCCTCACGCGACGGGATCATGCGTGCCACGATCGTGCGCGAATAGCCCGCCACGCCAACGATGACCGGCAACGTCGCCGTCTGCGCATGGCCGACCGGGACCTTCGTCGCCGGGAACCACAAATCCCACTGCGCGAGCTCACCCGGGCGATACTCCGTCCGCTGACACGGATCTGCCGGAACGAACAACGGACGCAGCTCCCGCACCCGGTCCTTCAACACCGTCATCGAACGCTCCCACCCGACCCGTTCCGCGATCACCGTCGCCGGCATCCGCGGGAACTCCCCCAACAGCTGACGGATCGCAGGTTCGAACACATCAACCGCCGACGGTCGAGGCTTACGATCGAACACCGGCGGCTCATCAGAACGCAACGCCGCCCGCACCGTGTTACGCGCCACACCGACCCGCCTGACGATCTCCTTGATCGACAGCCCCTCCGCACGATGCAACCGCCGGATCTCAGCCCAGTCATCCACGTCGAGCACTTCCTTCCCTCCCCAGCCGCGAGACAGCCAGGGTTCGATGATCCACACGTTCAGTGGTGGACCCTCAAGGAAAGGGGTCAGTTCTCGACCGTCGATAAGGGGTCAGTATTCAACCGTCGCTGACAACACCCTCGACCGCGGTTCCAGAGCGGTCCATGTTGCACGGACGTGCCGGGACAGCCTGGATATGCGCCGAAGAGTCTCGCGGATATGCGAGCAAGCTGACCGACATACGTGACAAGTGCCACGCACTCCGGTGCAGTACCGATCACGAGCCCGACCCCTTCGGCCCGTCTGCTCCGGACGCCCCCGCTCTGCCGCAGGCGATCGGGGAAATCCTGACAGGCCCGCACGTGCCCATCGGCAGGTGTGGCGACGTGGGGCCAGTCGGAGAACGTGAGTCCGGCCTGCCCGGCGATACCTACTCGGGGCCCACGCCGAACCCCGAAATGCGAGCGAAGCAACTCATCGGTCGTGTGACTTTCGGGCCGACCGGCGGAGCGAGCGCGTCGAGCAGTTCAAACAGCAGGTCTTCGGTTCGATCCCGACACCCGGGCGCTCATTCGTCGCTGGAGTACGGTTCGGCTCAGGCGTCGTTCGGTTCACTCTGGCGATGTCGGTGGACGATAGGCCGGAGACGGAATGGGATTTCTCGACACCGTGAAGCAAGCCGGTGCCGTGATCCAGCGCGAGGGCCGCGTCTCGCAGCGTGCATTGCAGCGCGAGTTCAATCTCGACGACGCGCAGCTCAACGAAGTCGTTGCCGAACTCGTCGACGTGCGAGGTGTTGCGACCGCCGACGGCGACGTGCTGGTCGCCGCGAATACCGCGGTAACGGCGTCGACTGACACCGACCGGCGTGATCTCACCGTGCTCTTCTGCGACCTGGTGGGCTCGACGGAACTGTCGACCCGCCTCGATTCGGAGGACTACGGCGCGGCGATCCGCGTGTATCACGACGCCGTCACCGCTGTCGTGGCTCGGTTCGGCGGGTTCGTCGCCCAGCTGCTCGGCGACGGACTCCTCGTGTTGTTCGGGTATCCCGAAGCGAGCGAGGACTCCGCCGAACAAGCAGTGCGCGCCGCGCTCGAGATCGTTCGTGTCGTCGACGCGTTGCCGAGCGATCTTTCGGTGCGGGTCGGATTGCACAGCGGGCCGTGCGTGATCCGCGCCGTCGGCGCGGGTGGTCGGCACGACACGGTCGTATTGGGCGAGACACCGAATATCGCGGCCCGGGTGCAAGCCATCGCAGAAGCCGGCGCCGTCGTGATGACCGCGGCCACGCACCGACTGGTCGCCGGATGGTTCGTCGTCGAGGGTGCCGGCTCGCACGACATGAAGGGTGTTCCGCAACCGATTGCGGTGCATCGGGTCCTCAGTGTGAGCGCGGTTGGTAGCCCACTCGAGTTGCACCGCGAACGCGGCTCGGTTCCGTTCGTCGGTCGCGACCGAGAGCGCAAGTTGCTCTTCGATGCCTGGGACCGGGCGGCACGCGGCTCGGGTCACGCGGTACACATCTGCGGCGAGCCGGGCATCGGAAAATCGCGCCTTGCGATCGAGCTGCGAGAGCATCTCAGGGGGCGTCCGCACGCGACGCTCGGCGCGTCGTGCACACGTTACGTCCGTAATACCGCATTCCATCCGATCCAACAAATCGTCGAACGGGTGATCGGCTTTACACCCGACGACGAACCAAGCCAACGTGTCGTGCTCGTACAGGATGCGCTGCGTGCCACCGATTTCGACACTGATGAGATGCTCGCCCTACTCTGCTCCTTCCTTGCTGTTCCGCATGCGAGCGCCGACGTCCTCGGCGAGCTGAGTCCCGAAGCGCGCCGACGGCGAACAATCGACGGACTCGTCGATTTGCTTGTTGCCTTCAGTGCGCGCGACCCCATCGCGGTGTTGATCGAAGACCTCCACTGGTGCGATCCGTCGAGTCTCGAAGTGGTCGCGCAGGTTGTCGATCGAGTCGCGACGGAACGCATCTTGCTCGTGACGACCTCCCGGCCGGAGTTCACGCCGGCATGGGCCGCCTCCCCCAACGTTGCCGTGGTGAACCTCGAGCCGGTGACGAAGCGAGCCGCCACGGAGCTGGTTGACGCCGTCCTCGACGGCTGGGACGCCAGAGAGGCGGTGCGGCGGACCATCGTCGAGCGCGCCGAGGGCAACCCGTTGTTCCTCGAAGAGCTGAGCCAGATGGTGCTCGAGTCGGATGACGCGAGCGCGATCCCGTCCACACTGCAGAGCTCCCTCTTAGCCCGCCTCGACCGCCTCGGCCCCGCCAAATTCTTCGCGCAAGTGGCTGCCGTGATCGGGCGTGAGTTCTCACGAGACATGCTGCGACTCGTCGTCGCCGAAGTGCCGCACGCGGTCGCGATCGGTGAGCTCGACGACGCGCTCGAGCAATTGACCGCGAACAGGTTGATCCTGCGCCGCTCGCGGGACACGTATGTGTTCAAGCACGCCCTCGTGCAGGACGCGGCCATCCATTCGCTGTTGCGCACGACCCGCGGGGAACTGCACCGCAGCGTCGTGCGTGTGCTCCGCGACGAGTTCCCGGCGCGGATTGCCGCCCAGCCGGAGCTCGCGGCGCGCCATGCCGAGGCCGGCGGCCTCGTCGACGAAGCGATCGCGTGGTACGAAGAAGCTTCGGAGCACGCGCGAGCACGCTCAGAACACGAGGAAGCGTTGGCGTTGCTCTGTCGCGCGATCGAACTGCTCGTCACCGAGCCCGAGAGTCCGGAGCGCGACCGACGCGAGATTGCGCTGCAACAGACCCTCACAGTCGAGCTGTTCCAGTCGCGCGGTTACTCGGTGACGGAGGCATTGGCCGCGTTGGAGCGCGTGCGCGACCTCGCGCAGGCTCGTGATGACATGCCCAGCTACTCGGGTGCAGTGACCGGCTTGGGGCTCGCCGCCTACACCTCGAGCGACTTCGATCGCGCCGAGCCCCTGGTGCTTGAAGGGCTGGCCGTTGCCGAGCGCGTCGGGTCGATCCCGCACATGGTCGCGGCCCTCGGCACTTACTCGTTGATACTCTTCTTTCGCGGGCGATTCCGTGCGGCGCTCGAAGCGGCCGAACGGGCCGTTTCTCTCTACGACCCAGCGTTACATCATCGGGCGCAGGTTGGTATCGCGGGCGACGACTCCGGCGTGTCGTCGCTCTCGACCTCGGGCTGGACCTTGTTGCACCTGGGCTACCCCGAACAAGGCTTGGCGCGTTGCGACGACGCGGTTCGCCTCGCCAACTCCTTGGATTCTCCGTTCACGATCGCGCAGGCCAAAAGCTGGCGGCTCGCGCAACTCGACCAGCTGCGCGACGAAACCATGGGAGAACAGGCCGACCTCGTGCGGCGATTCTGCGATGAGCAGGGATTCCCCGCGTTCGGTGCCGCGGTAACCATCTTCTTGGCTCGGGCGCGTGAAGATCTCGACTTGATGATCGAGGCCGTGAGTGCAATGGCGGCGACGGGTGCTGTGCTGCTGGCGCCCGCCGCATGTTGTTGGCTGGCGGAGGCGTACGCCGTCCAGGGGCGGTACGACGAGGCGCGCGCGACGCTTGACGCGGGTCTCGACCTGGCCGTCGGCACCGGCCAGCACTTCTATGACTCGCCTCTCCATCGCGTGAAAGGAGAAGTCGCACTGGCCGACGAGGACACATCCGAGGCCGAGCGACACAAGTCAGCCGAGGCCGAGCTGCGCGAGGCAATCGACATTGCGCAGAGGCAGGAATCAATGGCATTCCAGCTACATGCCGCGACGGACCTGGCGCGGCTGTTGATGGCCCAGCAGCGACCCGCCGACGCGTTCGGCTGCCTCGAGCCGATCTATTCCTCCTATACCGAAGGCTTCGACACGCGCTCGCTGCGCGATGCGCGCTCACTCCTGATGCGCATCTCCACCACGCGGTAAACACTGACTTGTTACTCCGGCCAGCGCCATCCCTACTTTTGTCCCTACAACTCGCGGCAACAGGGCGGATTGCTGGGACTCGACGCGCAAGTAGTGCCGTAGCGCAGGTCCGAGCGGACTCGAGTGGTGGGTCAGGGCAGCCGGGCGATCGCCAATCCGGCCGCTGTCCCCGCTTCCAGGAGTGCAGTGTCGCCGGCGACAAGAACGACGCTTGGATCTCGGACGCACTCGGCTGCAGCAAGGTGTACCGCGTCATATCCGCGCAGACGATGAGCCTCCGAAAGGTCGCCGGCGCGAAGCGCCAGTACTTCGTCGACTTCGATGATGTCCATCTCGGCGAGCAAGGCATCGAGCTGATCGACTGCTGCCCGTAGGTTCCGAGCGGTAAGGCGCCCGAGTCGCTCGGCCTGCGCGAGCGCGGCGCGTGTCTCGGGATAAAACAGCCGAACACTCATGACTCGGTCCGAGCTGTCCCACAGTGACGCCGCTCGTTCCGAGCCGGGTTCGGCGATCAGCAGTGGGACGATGGCAGACGTGTCGAAGTACGCGATCACCGGCGCTGTTCGCCGACGAGATCCGAGACAGTCGACTTGGTCTTGATCGGCTTCGGCACACGGCTCTTACTTCGGCTCGATGGCGTCACGATGCCTTCAGTGATGAGCCGATCCAGCACGCGTTCGCTACCGACCGGCACGACTCGAGCGATCGCGCGCCCGCGGTCGGTTACGACCAGTTCGTTGCCGTCACGCACGCGATCCAGGTAGCGGCTTAGGTGGTTTCTGAGCTCTCGTACCCCGACCTCCATTCGCTGCTCCCTCGAAGTCGCCACTTTGACTCTCGTATTGTAGCCACATCGTCACCCGGGGCTGCCGACGGGATGCAGGCGTGTCCCGCAGGACGCCGAGGACGTGTTGGACGCGGTTCGGAGATCGTCGGCATTGGTCCGCGCTCATAAAAGAGACGATTAGCTCATTCATGAGCGATGAGATGCTGGCGTGGGGAGCATGGACTTCAGCCGGCCGGTGGAAGCCGTTGTTCCCGACGCCCAGGGCCGAATTCTCGCGGTGCTCTGTCGGACGAGCGCGGAGCTGAATCTGCGGACGCTGGCGGATCTCTCGGGCGTCAGCCTTGCGCACGCGGCGCGCGTGGTGCCGCGCCTCGTTGAGCTCGGCATGGTGGACCGGCGTGAGGCTCCGCCATCGGTGCTCGTGCGGATCGTTCCCGAGCACCTGGCAGTGCGTCCTCTGCTCGCCCTCGCCCGATTGCGTGACGGCCTGATCGACGAGATGCGCCGGAGCGCCAAACGGATCCGGCCGGCACCTGCCAACATCACGTTGTTCGGCTCGCTCGCACGCGGTGATGGCGACGCGGCGAGCGATCCTGACCTGGTGATCGTCCGGGCCGCGGGTGTTGCGGAGGACGACTCGACGTGGGAAAAGACCGTCGCGACCTACCAGGAGCGGATCGCACGAGTGAGCGGGAACCCGGTCAACCGGATCGACGTGAGTGTCGACGAAGTCCCTCGACTCGCGCGCTCGCGGGCCGGGCTTTGGCAAGCCGTTCGCCACGAGGGCATCGCCATTTTCGGGAGCTCGTTTGACGATCTGGCTTTGCGCGGTGCCTAGCCAACCGCGCACGCGACCGGTCTCTCGCTCCCGGGTTCGCGGCTACGTCGGGAAGGCACAGGAGTACCTCGAGGCTGCCGCAGCGAGTCTCGCCGACGGCCGCTACATCGCCGCGACGAGCCTCGCCGTGCATGCCGGTATCAGCGACGGCGACGCGATCTGTGGCGCTCGAACGGGTCGCCGCTCTGCCGATCCGGACCAGGCGCGTGCGGTCGTGCTCCTCGGCGAGGCCGGCCCGGAGGGTGACGCAGCGGCTCGCCGCCTTGGTCGACTCTTGCCGCTCAAGACGCGGGCGGAATACGAACCTGACGACGTGCCGAAATCTATCGCGACGAAGGCCGTCCTAGCCGCGCGACCGAGATCGTCGCGATCGCTTAACGTGCGGTCGCGACTACCTGAGCATCCCTACTTTCATCCCTACAACTCACGGCACACGTCGGATTCGACGGACCAGCGAGGCGAATACAACGACGGCACGAGTGAGATCCAACGGTTGTTGGCCGCCCGCAGTATCTCCGGCCGGCCCATTTCCTGAGGCTGAGCCACCGAGCGGGCAGTTGTGGCGAGTCGTGGTCGGCGATGAGCGCGGCGTCGCCGGTCAGGCGCGATAGTCGATGAGGACCGCAGGAGCGGGTCGTCCGACGGTGTCCCCAGGTCGACCCCGGTGACGTCGCGGACCCGAGCACGGAACCACGTCATGTACTCGGAGCTGTCGGTGGCGAGGTCGGTGAACGCCTTCTCCACATCACCTTCGAACGATGCGAGCATGAGGCTGCCCATGGGAGTCTCCTGTACCGCCCACGTCTCCCGAGTGACGCCGGCGCGAGCGAGGTGCGTGGCGAAGTCCGGGCGCCGAGCCCCGCCGTCTCCGCCGCGAACGCTCGAGCGTCCTCCTCCTTGCCGGCTCGGATCGGGAAGACCCCGTTGAACACACCCATGGGGCCGCGCGCCGGTGACGCGCATCTGTAACCGTGCCCTCGCACACTCGAACCACGAGCGGTCCCGAACGTGAGGCGGATGACAATGGTGCGAGGCACGACGGCGAAGACGATCTCGGCACGCGAGGCCGCCGCATTGGTGCATTCGGGGGACTGGGTCGACTACGGCGCTGTGCTCGCGCAGCCCGACGTGTTCGACCATGCGTTGGCGGAGCGGGCATGCGAGCTCCGCGACGTCAGCATCCGGGGCTGCCTGAGCGTCCGGCCCCGCGCGGTGCTCGAGGCCGACCCCGGTGGCGAGCACTTCAACTACTTCAACTGGCATTTCGGTGCCTACGACCGCCGGCACGGCGACGTCGGGCTGCAGAACTACATCCCGTGCAACCTGGGCGAGATCAGCGACTACTACCGCCGGTTCATCGACCTACCGGGCGTCATGGTGATCAAGACCTGTCCGATGGACGCGGACGGCTACTTCAACTTCGGCGCCGCGAACCTGTGGCATCGCGCGATCGCGTCTCGGGCCAAGATCATCATCGTCGAGGTCAACCGCGCGTGGCCTCGCGTCCACGGTATCGAAAACGGGCTCCACGTCAGCGAGGTCGACTTCGTCATCGACGGCGACGAACAGCCCCCGGCCGAGTTGCCGAACGTGGCGCCGAGTGACGCGGATCGGGCCATCGCGCGATTGATCGCGAGTGAGATCGAGGACGGTGCATGCCTGCAGATCGGCATCGGGGCGATGCCGAACGCGGTGTGCTCGTTGCTCGCCGAGACCGGTGTCCGCAACCTCGGTGTCCACACCGAGATGCTCACCGATGGCATCATCGACCTCTACCAAGCCGGGGTCGTGACCGGTTCCGCGAAGACCCTGCACCCGGGGAAGATCGTGTGCAGCTTCGGTCTGGGTTCGCGGCATCTCTACGCCGCGATCGATGACAACCCCGACATCTCGTGCCAGCCGGTCGATCTGACGAACCTGCCGCACCTGATCATGCAGAACGACCGGCTGACCGCGATCAACAACACGACCCAGATGGACCTGCAAGGCCAGGCGGCCAGCGAGTCGAGCGGGCACCGGCACATCAGCGGCACGGGTGGCCAGTTGCAATTCGTGCGCGGCGCCTACGCGTCGAAGGGTGGCAAGTCGTTCGTATGCATGTCGTCGACGTACGAACGCATGGGCGTCCGCCAGAGTCGCATCGTGCTCAGCCTGACGCCGGGCAACGTCGCGACGGACCCGCGCAGCGACATGATGTACGTCGTGACCGAGTATGGACTTGTCAACCTCAAGGGCCGGTCGATCTCCGAACGGGCCAAGGCGATGATCTCGATTGCGCACCCGGACTTCCGCGACGACCTCGAGCGCGGAGCCCGCGAGAACGGACTCATCCCCAAGGCGTTCGCGTGAGAACGATCGTCATCCTGCAGGAGGTCGACGACGTCGAGCGCTGGCTCGCGTCACCTCGGCGGCACGAGGTCTTCGGTCCGCTCGGGATGACATCGCGCCTCTTCGTCGACGACGCGCAGTCGGGTCGAGTCGGCCTGATCGTCGAGACCCCCAGCCTCGCGGCCTTCCAAGAGGCGATGCGCGCGCCCGGCGCAGCCGTTGCGATGGCGGCCGACGGGGTCCGCCCGGACACGTGCGTGGTCCTCACGGAGCGTTGAGGCGCGCGAGCGCGTCGATCTTCGTCGCCCAACTCCGGAACCCGTAGTCGCCGCACAAGGTCGACGCTTCGCCCAGCCAGGCCTCGCCGTCGGCCCCGAGCGCAGTCGTTCCGCGGAACTGGTTCTGTGCGAGCGCGAACAACGTGGTCGCGCGGTGGTAGGTCCACCGGAAGGCCGTTGCGACGTCGAGTGCAGCCAGGAGGTGATCTTCGGCGACGTCGTACTGCTCGAGCAGCGACGCGAGCTTCCCCGCGTAGGCCGCGACCGGGCCCTGACTTGTAACGCCGTTGAACGCGACGTCGGTGACGAACGGCTCGATGAGCGGTAGCAGTAGGGCCGCGGCGTCGGCGTCGCCGAGCTCGATCGCGAGCACGGCGTACCCAAGCACCGACGTCATCCAGAGGTTGTCCACCGAGATCTCGCGGAAGCGAGTCGTCAGCCCCTCGTTCAGCACCTCGTGTGGGACCTCGTTCTGTCCGACGGCCGCGCAGGCGATGGCGTATGACAGCGTGAACGGCACGACGCCCGGGCTGTCGCGCGCGGCCTGTTCCACGAGCGGAAGGAGCTCGGCGTGCCGGCCCGCGAATGTGCCGATGACGAACAGCTGGCTCGCGAAGAACGTGAAGGCATCGGTCTCGCCAATCTGCATCCCGAGCTCGAGATTCGTAGTGGCGACGGTCTCGGCTTCGTCGAGCCGGCCGGACATCATCGCCTCGAACGTGTCGTAGATGCCGACGGTCCACTGCAACCGGGGCTCGGAGAGGACGAGGACCGAGGATCGGAGCCGGGCCAGGCTGCGCGCCGCGACCACGTGGTCACCGGACTCCACGGCGACGAGGTACGCCGATTGATAGGCGGCGAACGCGAGCCTGGGGTCGCCGCTACTCTCCGCGGCCCGCATGGCCTCGGCGGCGACGCGAGTTCGCAGTTCGCGGCGCCCGGGTGCCCAGAGGCCGTGGAGCACAGCCGGCGCGATCTGTGCGAGCAGGGTCGGGTCGCCGTGTTCGGTCGCGAGCTCCAGTGCCTCGTGCGCCGCGGCCAGTCGCCGCGCGTTATCGGGCGTGTAGATGAGACTCTGCGCGAGCAGCGCGCGGAGCCGGACGTATGTCGCAGTGTCGGTGGGATCCGTCACCGCGAGCGCGGCCTCAATCATCGCGACGTACTCGTGCGCGCGGTTGTCGAGAAGCATGAAGCCGCGGTCCCCGGCGAAGGCCGCTCGGACGACAACGTCGTGCGCGCCGCTGCGTCGCGCCAGGCGAGCGCCGTCCTGAAGCGTCTCGAAGGCGAGTGGATCGCCCGACCGGTGCTGCGCGTCGCCCAAGCGGACGAGCAGGTCGCTGCGTTCGGCCTCGGGTCGATCCAGCTCGACCGCGATGTCGAGCGCGACGCGATAGTGGCGCGCGGCTTCGGCGGGAGAGAAGTGCTCGAGCGCGCCGTCGCCGGCGCGTACCGACCACCGTCGAGCTTCGGCCGGCCGCCCCGCAAGCGCGCAGTGCCGAGCGAGCTGTACCACGACTCCGGCTGGAAGCTCGTCGACGTTCCGCTCCAGCGCGCGTGCCGCGAGCCCGTGCAGGTGCGCGCGGCGAGAAGTGCCGATGTCACTGTATAGTGCGTTCGCGACGAGCACGTGCACGAACTGCCGCGACGGGAGGGCCGAGCCGCCCTCGATCAGCAACCCGTTGCGCGCGGCGTCGTCGAGCGCGTCGCGCACGAGTGCCGCGGCGGACTCCGACATTGCGGACTCCGACATCATGTCGACCAGGACGTCCTCGTAGAACTCGACGCCGAGCACCGATGCCGCGGTGAGCACCTCGGTCGCGGTCTCGCCCAAGGCGTTGACCCGGCGCCAGACCACGTTGCGCAGACTGGGCGGTACGGCTCCAGGGACCGCGGAGGCGCGTTCGTAGCCGTTCTCGGTCCAATCCCGGATCAGCTGCGACGCGTACAACGGGTTGCCCGCGGTCTGCGCGCGCAGCACGTCGACCAGTTCCTGAGCCTCGGACCCGCCCGGGAGGCTCGACGTCGCCGACACGAGATCGTGCAACTCTTCGGCGTCGAGGCCGCACAGACGGAGTCGGTGGGCGCCGGCCCGGTCGAGATCGGCCAGGGCGACCCGCCCATCGTCGGATTCCTGTTCGCTCGCGTCACGAGCACTCAGCACGAGCAACACCGGCGCATCGGCGAGTCCGCGCGCCAGGTGCCGCAGCAGCAAGAGAGCCGTCGGCTCAGCCCACTGGAGATCGTCGAGCAGCACGATCAACGGTCGAGCTGTCGCGATCCGGTGCAACAGGTCCGAGACGGCCTCGAACGTCAGGAACCGCTCGGTCGCGTCGTCGGACTCGGTCGGTGCTGGTGTCGTCGCAATGTGCGTGGCGAGCGACGGACAGATGCGGAGCAGCTCGCCACCGTGCCGCGCGACGTGCTCGGCCAGGATGGTGACCGGAGTGTGTTCGACGCATACGGCCACGACGGCTCGGAATGGCTGCAGGGGCACGCCCGTCTCGTCGCACCGTCCGTAAACGACGTTCGCCGCCCCCGACGACACGCTCGCTCGGGCGAACGCGGCGAGCAGCGCGGTCTTCCCGATACCGGCCTCCCCGTTTACGACCACGCAGCGCAGGCTCGGCTCGCGGGCGAGGGCAAGCTCGTTCGCGAGCACGGCCAAGTGTTCGGCTCGCCCGACGAACGGGATCGGACGCGCCAGCATGCTCGGAAGCGGGATGGCGACATCAGGCGCGGAGTGGCTCGGTCTTGTCGATCGCGCCGGGACGCCTGCGTCGACACCGTCCCAGCCCGTCGCAACCCGGCGCTCGATGCGGACGACCTCAGGAGATGGATCGGTACCGAGCTCGTCGGTCAGAAGCGATCGATACCGCTGGAATGCTCGGAGCGCCTCCGCCTGTCGACCCTCGCTCGCGAGCGCGCGGATCAGCAGACCACGGGAGCGATCGCGGTAGGGATGCATCGCGACCTGGCTCTCGAGCGACGCGACCGCGTCCACTGATCGGCGGGAGTCGATGAGTTCTTGGGCGAGATCGTCGACGGTCCCGGCGTGGATCTCCGTCAACCGCGCGATCTCTCCGTCGGCCCACTCCTCGCCGACGAACTCCTCCAGGGCCGGGCCCCCCCAGAGCGCGAGCGATTTCTGCAACGCGTGAATCCGGTTGTCGGCCCCAGCCGCATCGGCGACCGCTTGGCAGAAGCGTGATGCATCGACGGCGCCGACGAGCGCGTAGCCCGAGCTGGTGGTTTCGAGCATATCGGCACCGATCGTTGCGCGAGCGCGCGACACGGACGTACGCAACGCGCCGGGCGAGATGCCCATCGCGTCGGCGAGCCACTCCGCACGCAGGCGGCGGGGCGAGCAGAGCGCGAGGATCGCCACGAGTCGGCGCTGGCTCACGCTCGGGAGGTCAATCAACGAGCCGTCGGTCGCGACCGCGTGAACGCCGCCGAGGACGCACACGCCTACGACTGTCGGCTGCGCTTCGCTCACCGGTGCATTGTCGCACTCGGCTGCCGGCGGGCGCCTGGTCGTGGGCCGCCGCGGTGTCTGGTCTGCACATTTTCTGATTCGAGTCGAGTGGTGGCGTGTTGCGCGACCCATGCATCGGCTCTCGAAGCCGAGGTCGTCGTGGCGCACGTCGTACCGTTGCCGACCTATGTGGGTCTGGGTGTGCCGTTCATCTGGCTGACCGGACCGACTCTCGAAGAAAGCCATGCGTAGCGCGATCTCGCGGAGCGCGATTGGTGCAAACCGCCTGGCAGACGCCGGTGTGTGACGGTCGTCGCGTAGTCCGGACGCTCTCGGCGCCGCCCGGTTGGAGCGAGTTCACGACATCGGTGCGTGACGTCCGGCTACGAGTGCGAGCACCGTCGGCTCGCGGACGAGTTCCTCGGCAACGCTGCCGAGTACAGCTTCGGAGAACCCGCGGCCGCGCGCGCCGACGGCGATCAAATCGACGTCGTGCATCTGGGCGCCGTGCACCCCGCATCTCGGACGCGGACCTCGTCGACCGCGGTCGAGGTCGAGAACTGTTGCAAGTGTGAGCGACCCGAGCCGATCGCCGAGGAGCCCGACCACCGCGCGGGTCGCGTTCAGGGCTTCCGGCGAGCCGTCATACCGACGAGCACCACGACCGGGCCCGCGGCTGTGATGCCCGGCCCGAGCAGGATCTCGGTCGCGCGCCCGTCGTGCCGGCGCGTGACGACGAGTGAAGACGAGTGAAGACGAGCAACGGGACCACGAGCGGTCCGAACACGGTGCCGAGGACGCCCCACATCCACGCACCGCGCCCGCGGCGCCCCATGACGACTCCCGTTACGAGCCCGATGACGACGAACCCGGCGAACATGATCAGCATGATGGTGGTTACGGTCACGGCCGTCGGCTCCTTGGCGAAGTCTGGTCGGAGGATCAACGTGACGCGACGTCATGGCCGTCCTCGCGCCCGCGGGCTCGTTCCGAGTTGGCAAGTACTTGGCCGGGCCGACTTTGCCCTGATGTTGGCGAGCATGATTCACGGTGCGAGGCGGAATGGGGGGTAGTCGTCCGTCACCAAGATGAATGCGTAGCCGATGACGCGATTGTGCCAGCGCATCACGCCGACGACGAAGTCGTAGATGCCGCGCGGGTAGCGCCCGGTGAACAGGATTGAGAACCACGCTGCGATGAGCGCGAAGAACACGCCGATGTCGATGAAGGCCAACACGACGTAGTGGGGTATCGCGAGGAACCACTTCACCAGGGGGAGCCAGCGGTTCAGGTCCGCGGGGACGTCTGGGTACGCGATGTCGAGATGCACGGCCTGCTCTTCGTCGGTCGACGGGTACTCGTCTCGCAGGAGCAGGAGATACGCGCCGACGCGATTCTGAAACTGCAGTAAGGCACAGTTCCAGTCGAACCACCAGCGTGGGTACTTCTGGCGGAACAGGATCAGAAGCGCGGGTCCGGCCACGAGGAGACCGCCGGCCGCGCTGAACGACGCCGACTCACGACCCGCGGCCGCATACGTGCCCCCACCGACCGCCGCGGCGACCGCGAGTATCGGCAAAGCCAGGATCAGCCGGAACGCACACGTCACGCGATTGCGCGCATCGGCGTCGACCTCGACGTCGAACGAAATCGGAAAGGCGGCCGGCATCGGTTCCTCCATCATTCAAGGGCTTCCACGCCCGCGTTGCGGACATCCTCAGGATGTCTTCGACCCCGGACATGCGAAAGAGTCCAAGGTCACCGGGCCAGGTTTTCAGCCCGGCGCGCACCTTCACTCGGCGTGAGCGGACTCGCGCATGTCTGCAAGTTCCGCCCCGTAGCCGTTGGCACCCAGCCCGCAGTCAGGCCCTTGAGCAGCGGCCGCCGGGACTTTCGGCCCTGCCTGTTCCCGTCGACGAACGTCACGATCGCCTGAGACGTGCGGCGCTCCCGGCGAGACGGAGGACACGCGATGACAGCAATACTCGAGACCCCGGTGGAACCGCCGAAGGCTTCGCAGAGCAACGCTTCCCAAGCGGATCGGCGGGCGAAGGCATTGGGGTTGCCCTCGGCGACCGCGCTGGTGATCGGCAGCATTATCGGCACGGGTGTGTTCACGATGCCGGCCGTGATGGCAGGCGCGGGAACGAGCTCGATCATCACACTGGGCGTGATCGCGCTGGGCGCAGTGTTGCTCGGCGTGCTGTTCGGTCAGCTCACGAAGCGGGTTCCGAATGTCGAGGGTGGTCTGTACGCGTACACACGTCACGAGTTCGGTGACTTCGCCGGCTACCTCACCGCGTGGTGCTACTGGATCACGTGCTGGGCCGGCAACGCCGCGATCGTCGCGTCCTGGGTGTTGTACGTCGAGTCGTTGTTCGGTATCAGCAATCCGTCGGCGTGGACGAACTGGGGCATCGCGCTGACGGGCCTCTGGATCCCGGCCGCGATCAACCTGGCCGGAGTCCGCCAGATGGCGTGGTTTCAGAACATCACGGTGATCCTCAAGTTCCTGCCGCTCCTGATCGTCGGGGCATTGGGCTGGTTCTTCATCACTTCTGCGAACTTCGGCCCCTTCAACGCGTCGGGCGGAAGCCTCTATGACGGCATCGGCATCGCATCGGGAGTCGCTCTGTTCTCGTTCATCGGCGTCGAATGCGCGTCGATCGCCGCCGGCCGGGTGAAGAATCCGCGCCACAATGTCGGCCGCGCCTCGGTGTACGGCACCGCTGCCGCCGGACTCCTCTACGTCGCAGTGACCGCCGCAGTCATGGGACTCGTTCCCCACGACAAGCTCATTACCGACGGTGCTCCGTTCGTCGCCGCTTTCCACACGATGTTCGGCAGCGCGGGCTGGATCGGCAAGCTCGTCGCGCTCACCGCAGTCATCTCCGGCATCGGCGCGTTGAACGGCTGGACGCTGGTTACGGCCGAGATGCCGTACGCGGCGGCCAAGGACGGCCTGTTCCTCGATTCGTTCGCCAAGGTGAACAAGAACGACGTCCCCTGGTTCGGCGTCATCGTCTCGACGATCGTCGCTTCCGGCCTCATGGGTTGGAGCTACAGCGGCAAGACCGGCCTCAAGGTGTTCACCTACCTCGTCTATCTCTCCGTCGTGACAGTGGCGATTCCCTACTTCCTTTCGGCGTGCGCGCAGCTCGCATATCTGGTGTCACGGCGCCGCAGGGTTCAGGGATGGGTGCTCGCTCGGGACCTGTCGATCTCGGTGACGAGCCTGCTGTTCTCGCTGTGGGTCACCTTCGCCTCGGGATACCAGGCCGTCTACCAGGCGATGGTGCTGTTCCTCATCGGGATCCCGTTGTATGCCTTCCTGAAGGCACGCAGGGAGCGTCTCGGTCAGGTGCCGGAGCCGATGGAGCTCACCGACGAGCAGCGCGCCACCGCACTCGCGGGCGCGGAGTAGCGGGTTCATGACCTCCCGCGAGTCTTCGCCGTCGGACGCGCTCACGTGAAGCGCACTGGACGATAGACAGCTCCTCGTCCACGGTCGACTGGTATCGACATGACGGCGCGGAATCGAGCGGGAATTGCGATGAGCGCCGATCACCGAGGATCGAACGGCTGGTCGTCGGAATCTCGTGCACGTAGTCTGATAGGGCGGTTCAATCAGCCGGCCGCCCGGATGACGAATCCCGCATCGGGACGAGGGAAGCATGGCTCTGCAACCCAACACGTGCAAAGGCAGCGGTGCCGTCATCCACGTCCGGGCGTCGCGGCTGTGAGCGGTTCGGGCTCATCTGACGTTGACGTGTTCGCGGCCGCGCCGGATGCCATCGTCATCGTGGACGACTCGGGCGTCATCACGAACGTGAACGCGCAGGCCGGCGACCTGTTTGGCTTCTCGCCGGCGGAGCTGCTCGGTCAGACCATCGAGATCTTGTTGCCCGAGCGGTTTCGGGAGGCCCACGTCGCGCACCGCAAGGCGTACACGGCGCAGCCGTGTCGCCGTCCGATGGGCTTGGCGCTGGAGCTGTTCGGCCGGGGCAAGAGCGGCGACGAGTTCCCGGTCGACATCGGACTCAACTATCAACGCAACGCGGCCGGCGAGTTGCGCGTGCTCGCCTTCGTGCGGGACGCCTCGACACGACGGCGAATGGAGGAGGACCTCCGGGCGTCCGAGCAGGCGTTTCGGCTGCTCGTGGAAGGTGTTGCCGACCACGCGATCTTCATGCTCGATCCGTCGGGTCTGGTCGTTACCTGGAACCCGGGTGCGGAGCGCATCAAGTCTTGGAGCGCAGCAGAGATCATCGGCCGCCATTTCTCGGTGTTCTATCTTCCCGAGGACGTTGCGTCGGGTCAACCCGAGCGTGACTTGGAGCGCGCCGCCGCGGAGGGTCGTGCGCAGAGCGACGGCTGGCGCGTTCGAGCCGGCGGACAGCGCTTCTGGGCCGAGACCACGTTGTCGGCGGTGCGTGATGATCAAGGCACCTTGCGGGGGTTCGCGAAAGTGACGCGCGATCGCACCGAGAGCCATCAGGCGCGGGCGCGGCTGGAGTCGGTCGGGGAGCTCAATCGGGCTGTTTTGGAACGGCGTCCTGACGAGGACCTTCTCGCGCTGGTCGCTTCGCGGGCGAGGGCGATGGTGAACGCGAGCCTGGTCGCGGCTTGGGCGCCGAGCGATCTCGGTGACGAGCTGATCATCACCTACGCCGAAGGCGATGGCCGCGCGGCGCTCCTCACAACGCGCGCGGCCGAGGATTCCATCGTGACGGCTGCCGCGCGTTCCAACCGCATCGAATCGGTTCGTAATCTTCAGACCGATCTGCGGGTGCCGGGCGCCTTGGTCGACGCGGGTATGGGATCAGGCGTGTTCGTTCCGTTGCATTCGGCCGGCGACACGTTTGGTGTTCTCGGAGTCATGCTGGAACGCGGACGCGAACCGTTGCAGCCGTACGAGATCGATCTGCTGCAGGGGTTCGCTCTCCAAGCCGCCGTGTCGTTCGCGCATGCGCAGGCTCGACGCGAACTCGAGCGGCTCCACCTGCTCTCTGATCGCGAGCGAATCGCTCGCGACCTGCATGACAATGTCATTCAGCGGCTCTATGGAGTTGGTCTGATGCTCGAGGCGACCGGCCACCGACCGGCTGCGGAGATGCAGGAACGACTGCAGCAGGCGGTGGACGGGATCGACGACACGATCCGGTCGATCCGGTCGTCCATCTTCAGTCTCGAAGTGCACTCCGATGACGGGCACGGCCTTCGCAGCCGCGTACTCGAAGTGGTCGCCGACGCTGTGTCCACTCTCGGATTCGACCCGTCGGTCCGGTTTGACGGACCCGTCGACGCGCTAGCCGACGACGAGATCACCGAGAATCTCGCCGCGGTGCTCCGCGAAGCGCTCGCCAACGTCGCTCGTCACGCGCAGGCCGCAACCGCGAGCGTGACTGTCGTCGCTGACAATGGCATCGTGCTGATAGTCGACGACGACGGCGTCGGCGCCGGTAGCTTCGTGCGCGAGGGCGGACACGGCGTGAAGAACGTGAGTGCTCGTGCTGAGGCGCTGGGAGGAGCCGCAACGATCACGGCGCGAAACCCGAAGGGGACACGACTCGAGTGGCGGGTGCCAATTCGCGGCTGACCGCGACAGCTAGGCGCGCAAATAGTAAACCGGCAGATGGGTTGCCGGATCGCAGTACGCGTCGCCGATTCGGTAGACGATGCGATCGCCCGATCGTACGGAGCACAGCGACCCGTCGTTCGCCCGGTAAGCCCAGAGGGCGTGGTTGCTGAAGCGGTAGAACTCGTGCCCGCGCGCGTAAGACGCGATTGTCGGCGGCGTGGCATAGCCAACGCTTTGGCTGCTCGCCAGTGTCGTCCATTTCATCAGCGTGGCCTCGCGAAGATTGCGGGACCAGAGGCGTTTGTCACCCTGTGATCGCCGTGTGCGCGTCGGGGCTTTGGGCCTTACGAGATGGGATCGGGCGCCGCGCTGCCTTTCGGTGGAAACTGGATCTGCTGTTCGGACCGCTGGTTGTGCACCATCCGGTGCGCGAAGGCCTTTGGTCCCGATCGGTGTGGGGCCTGTGGCTCTCGCATGTGCCACCCCCGCTCCGTACCGTCACGGAGAAGCACTCTGCGCGCCAAACGCCGCTGTCTCTGTCCTGGAGGAAGACCCATGACCCCTACATTTGGAGTGCACTCCGAGGTCGGACGACTCCGCGAGGCGATCGTGCATCGCCCGGGCCTTGAGCTGAGTCGGCTGACGCCGGGCAACTGCGACGCGTTGTTGTTCGATGATGTGTTGTGGGCGTCCAAGGCCCGCGAGGAGCACGATGCGTTCGCGCAGGTGTTACGCGACCGCGGCGTCACGGTCCACCACTTCGACGAACTGCTCGCGCAGACGCTCGAGATCCCCGAAGCGCGCGCCTTCGTCCTCGACCGGACCTGCAGCCCGGAGCAGGTCGGTCCGACGCTCGTCGGACCGTTGCGCGAATACGCTGACGAGGTAGATACGGCGATGTTGGCCGAGATGCTGATCGGCGGCGT
>JBBSFB010000055.1:0-28593 GCA_038239145.1 Acidimicrobiia bacterium | reverse complement strand
GAGAAGACCAGCATTCAGGCGTTGGATCGAACCCAGCCGATCCTGCCGATGCGTCCCGGCCAGATCGAGCGTCGCACGCATGACTACAAACGCAACGGCGTCACCGATCTGTTCGCGGCGTTGAACCTCGCGACGGGACAGGTCCTGCACCAGACCCGCCCCCAACACCGGGCGATCGAGTTCCGCAAGTTCCTCGACGCGATCGACGCTTCCGTGCCCGACGGTCTTGACGTGCACGTCGTGCTCGACAACTCGAGCACGCACAAGACGCCCGCGATCCACACCTGGCTGTTACGCCATCCGCGGTTCCAGTTCCACTTCACTCCAACGAGCTCGTCGTGGCTGAACCTCGTGGAACGCTGGTTCGCGGAGCTCACCAACCGGATGCTGCGCCGCTTCGCGCACAAGAACGTCGCCGCGCTCACCGTCGATCTCAACGCATGGATCGCAGCGTGGAACGACAACCCGCGACCATTCGTCTGGCACAAGACCGCCGATCAGATCCTCGACGGACTCAAGAAATACTTAACGAACCTCTGACTCAGGTCACTAGTCGTACGTTGGGCCCGGCGAAATGGACGAAGAGCCGCGAACACCTGGAGGCGTGTCGGTGGCTCGCCGATTAGTCAGCAACGCAACTATCGCAACTATCGAGCCCAGATGAGGGCCTACGCATGCTCGGCAAGCGATTTCGGACGGTTAGCAAGGAATTCAGGGAGTCGGCAGGCGCGGCCGGCACTCGAGGCGCAGTGAAGGTTCTGTCGTGACCGGCGTGATCGTCGTCAACGGAGGTCGAGCCGAGCACCGGCAGAGTCCAACGTGTGCCGCGGCCGCTGAAGGTTCCGAGTCTGCCGAGTTATGTAGACGGGTGGTCGCGGGAGACCGCGCTGCGTTCCAAACGATCTACGACGATCACGTTGGCGCCTGCCTCGCGCTCGCCCGCAGAGTGACGGGAAGCGCAGAAGCTGCGGAAGAGGTGGTGCAGATCGTCTTCGTTGACTTCTGGCGCCGCTCCGCTCATCGGTATGACGGTCAGCGTGGGTCGATTCGCCCGTTCCTTCTCACCCGGGTCCGCAGCCGCAGCATCGACCGGAATCGCGCGGAGACGGCATGCAAGACGCGTGAATATCGGATCGGCCTCGCCCACGTTCGCGCGTGCACGACTGAGGGCGTCGAGAGCGAGGTCGGACGGAGCGATGAAGCTGCGCGGGTTCGGCGTGCCGTGAGCCGCCTCTGCCCACAGCAACGGGTCGCGATCGAGCTCGCCTATTTCGCTCACCTCTCGTACCGGGAAGTCGCAGCCGCACTGAATACACCCGAAGGCACGATCAAAAGTCAGATACGCGCCGGGCTGCAGCAACTACGAGTCCAGCTGCGCGCGGAACCGTGACGACGAGTCCTCTTGCGGTGGCCGGCGACGCGTTCCCGCTTCCGAGCCCGGGCGCAACGTTCCGCCCGGCACCGGCGAGCCCAACGCCGAGATGTCGCCGACGAGATGCCCGCAAGGTTGGGCAGGTCGTCGCGGTGCTCACGAAGTGGCAACCGAACCGACTGTCCGGGAACACCGACGCGGGACCCCATCGCCGAACCGGCATGGACGTTTCACGTGCGAGTCCTGCGACTCCCTGCGCTGTGCGCTGTCGGCGCCGTTCAATCCGCCATTCACGGTCCCGAAGCCTGGGACTACACGAGAGGCGGAGGACAACAACGCGTGGGTCGGTAAAGCGACAGCCGAAGCAACTCTGGCGGGCGCCCTGACCCCTCAGCATCGAGCGGGCGTTCTGAATGCGTGAGGAGGCCGCGTCGGCGTTCGAGTTCGGTGGGGTTCCGTGATCGGTGGGTTCAGCCGCTTCCGTACGGCTGGACGACGGTGATCGATCCCTGCATGAACTGGTGAATACCGCAGATGTAGGCGTAGTTGCCGACGTGGGTGAAGGTGTGAGAGTACGCCTTTCCCTGGGACAGGTTTCCGGAGACAAAGCTTTTGTCAGCGGCGGCGACGGTGTGGACCGCGCCGTCGAGGTTCGTCCAGGTCACGGTCGTGCCGACCGCCACGATGCGGTGCCCGTCGGGGAACGCGAATCCCTTGATCTGGATGCTGATCTTGCCCTTTTCGACCGGACCCGAGGCGGGGGCGGCCGTTGCGGTTCCGTTACCACCCGTGAACGACGCGAAGGCGTGGAGTCCGAGGGCGACGATCACGACGAGTACGAACAGGGATGACACCACGTTTGAAATCTTTTGCACGACGGGTATTCGGACGTCGGCCGGGGTTCGGATTCAGCGCGGACGAAAATATGTCGAATTTGATCATCCGACAGGGCGGCCGGCACCGTAGGGCAAGCGTGACGGCAGCAGTGGCGGCAGGGTCGCCGAACGAAAAGTCGCTCGACTCCATCCGCCGGGCCCGGGGCAACCTCATCTGGGTTGCGGGCTCGCTGATCGCGTTCGCGGGTTGGATCGCACTGGCGCATGCGGTCCCGGCGACGAACGCGAATCAGTTCAAGGTGAAGTCGTGGCTCGCGCTCGTCGCGGTGGCAGGCTCGATCGTGCAGTTGGCGACCATCAGTCGGGTCTATGACTGGACGAAGCGGATCCCGCCCGGGACTGCCCGGACGCTCGGCGCCCTGCACCGGTGGTCAGGACGCATCACGCTCATCGTCGGCGGGGGAGTCATGTACATGTGCATGACGGGCCCGTTCGGGAGCGGATTCACGTTTCACCGTTTCGTCGGGTATTGCCTGGCCGCGACCGTCGTGACCAAGATTGTGATTCTGCGTGCTGATCGGTTCCCCAGTTTGTTGCCGTATCTCGGCACCCTCGCCGTCGCGGGTTGGGTTACGTGTTTCCTGACCAAGGGTTTCAGCGTCATCTTCTGAGCGGAGCTCGCGTGTCGATCGACGAACGGTCCTTTGAACTCCTCATCGAGCAGTCGGGAGACGAACACCGCGATGCAATGCAGGGGAGCCGGGCGGCGCTGGTTGAGCTCGACGAACTGAGGCGCGAATCGCGCCTCAGTCGTCAAGACGCGTCCGTGATCGCTCGCTCGTCGTTCCTGCGCACGCTCGCCGCGCCCGGGGTACTCGCAACTGCCGGGCTCGGGCTCGCGTTGCTCGCCTTGAGCGCGTCGCCGGCCTTCGCCGACCAGGCCGCCGACGTGCAGATGCTGCAAACCGCAGCATCGATCGAGAATCTTGCTGTCGCCACGTACGGGGCTGTCCTTGGCTTCCCGTTCATCGGCGGCCCGTCCGCGAATCCCGTGCTCCGTTCGTTCGCGACGAAGACCCGCGCTCAGCACCAAGCCCACGCCGCCGCGTTCAACGCGGTGCTCGTGAAGCTCGGCGGTACACGACAACTACAACCGGATCCCGTGCTGCTCGCGGTGGTATCCGAAGCCAAGCCGCGACTCGTGACCCCAGTCGCGGTTGTCAGGCTCGCGATCACGCTCGAAACCGACGCCGCTCAGACCTACGTGGCCGGTACCGGCGCTGTCGCAGACGCGAACGCGCGCAAGGTCTTCGCAAGCATCATGGGTATCGAGGCACAACACGCGGCGATCCTGCTGGCGGTAGAGGCATTGCTCGCCGGACACGCTCCCGACCTGATCGCGTTACCTCCCGACGCTTCGAAGCTTCCCGCCGCGGCCGGAAGTGTGGGCTTCCCGGACTCCTTCGTCAACACTGATCGCGCCCGCCCGGCCACGGAAGGCGCCGTCAGATGAGGCCCCACTCCGACGGGATACCGGTCACCGAACGCGAAGTCCTCGGAATGACCGCCGAACTCGACGCGATGCACCATGAGACCCTGCCTCGAATGTACGAGGCGGTCGCAGAGTGGGCCGAGCTACGGCAAGAAGCGGCAGGCCACGAAACTCCGAAACTCGGCCGACGGGGCTTTCTCGCGGGATCGGGCCTCGCCCTAGGCGGCGCGCTACTCGCGGCGTGCGGGTCGAGCTCAGGTTCGCCCGGCGTGAAGGCCACACCCATCGCCACCAACGACCTGAAAATCGCTGCGCTCGCGATCTCGCTCGAGAACCTCGCGATCGCGACGTATCAGTCCGGGATCACTGCGGCCGCGTCCGGCCGGCTCGGCGCGGTGCCGCCCGCGTTCGTCACGTTCGCCAAAACTGCGCACACTCAGCACCGCGACCACGCCGAAGCATGGAACGCAATCCTCCAATCCGCCGGAAGACCTCCGGTCACCGGGGTCGACTCGACCGTGAAAGCTGCGGTTGTCGATCCTGCGTTCGCGAAGGTGACCGACGTCGCGGGGCTGGCCAAGCTCTCGCTCGTGCTCGAGGACGTCGCTGCGGCGACATATCTCGACAGCATCGGGCTGTTGAAGGATTCCGGGGGGATCAAGACGGCCGCTTCGATCCATCCGGTCGAGTTACAGCACGCCGCGATTCTCAACTTCGTTTTGGGCCGGTATCCGGTCCCACGCGACTTCGCGACGGTGGAAGGCGCGCGCGGTCTCACCGACAAGATCGCCTGACATCGAGTCCTTCCGAATTCGCATGTCGGGCGGGACAGAAGCGTGGGGAGTCTTGAGGCCCGTCATCGGCATCCGCCCCGCCCGACCATTTGCTTACGGCACGACAGCGCCGACGAATTGGCGAGCCAAGGTGATTGAGCGCTCGTAACGGCCTACTGTCGCTCGCACGCCGGAGTGATTGGCTCCGTTCGAACGACACGCACCGAACTAAAACCGCTTCACTACCTCGAAGCCGCCGAGCGCACGAACCTGATCGAGCTTTTCGGTTCGCCCGAAGGCTCTCGCGGCGGTCGTCCGGCGCGAAGACCGATTTCCGGGCGCGCACTCATTTTCACTGACTGCGGCGGTCGCCGCTATCACGTGTTCGTCATCGATCTCGACGATCCCGATATCGCACATCTCGAAGTGTTGTATCGCGGTCGCGACCGCGCCGAGAACCGCATCTGCGACACGAAGGACGCCCGCCCTGCGAGCCTTCCTCCTGCGAACCACGTGATCAACTCCGCATGGGTGCGCCTCGTCGTCGCGTAAGACCTGCTCCCGTGGACGAAGCTCTTGCGCCTTTCGGAGAACTCACTTGGCGGCCGCGAAATAGAACTCTCCCGCGTGGGCGAACGCAAACCGTTCGTACACACCGACGTCCGAGCACGCGACCTTCCCGACGGCACCGTCTACGCCGGCGTGTTCGCGGACTCCAAGAAGGCGACTACACCCTCCTCGACGTTGCGCAGCAGCCTCCGCAGAACGTCACGATCCGATTAGGGACCGACATCGACCTATCGCACTAGCCGACTATCCAGGATCCCACGGGTGCAACTCTGAATCGCCCTGGGAAAGTTGGAGGCTCCAGACCTTGGAAACGAGGATGGAGTTATGGCAGTGGAGAAGTCACCGGGGAAGCCGACCACGCGTCGGTATTCCGATCAGGAGAGCAGCAGGCGATCAGGTTGGTTCGTCAGCTTCGGGCCGAGTTGGGAACCGATCACGGGACCGTGTATCGAGTCGCTCGGCAGCTCGGCTACGGGATCGAGTCGGTCGGGAGTTGGGTCAAGCGGGCCGACATCGATGAGGGTGTGACGGCGGGGACGACGACGGCGGACGCGGCTCGGGTGAAGGAACTCGAGCAGGAAGTTCGTGAGTTACGTCGCGCGAACGCGATTTTGAAGTCGGCGTTGGCTTTCTTCGTGGTGGAGCTCGACCGCCCAGCCAAGTGATGGTGCGTTACATCGATGAGCATCGTGACGAGTTCGGGGTCGAGCCCATCTGCGCGACGTTGCAGGTGGCTCCGAGCACGTATTACGCGGCGAAGTCTCGGCCGGTGTCGGCGCGTTCGGTCCGGGATGTGGTGATGGTCCCGGTCTTGGTCGCGTTGTGGATGGCGAACTACCGCGTTTACGGCGCGCACAAGCTTTGGAAGGCGGCCCGGAAGGCCGGCCATGACATCGGCCGCGATCAGGTCGCACGGTTGATGCGCTGCGCCGGCGTCGAGGGTGTGCATCGGTCTCGGCGGGTTCGGACCACCAAGTCGGATCCGACCGCTCCCCGGCCGCCCGATCTCGTGAAACGGGACTTCACCGCCGAGCGACCGAACCAGTTGTGGGTTATGGATATCACCTACGTGCCGACGTGGGCTGGGGTCGCGTATGTGTGTTTCATCGTGGACGCGTTCTCTCGGATGATCGTCGGTTGGCGGGTCGCGTCGAACATGCGCACCACGATGGTCCTTGACGCGCTCGAGATGGCCCGCTGGTCGCGTGACCCAGCTCGAAGGATTGCGGTGTCATTCCGATGCGGGGAGTCAGTTCACGTCCATCCGCTACGGCGAGCGCCGCGCCGAGCTCGGCGCGGTCCCGTCGATCGGCACAGTCGGTGACAGCTACGACAACGCGCTCGCGGAGACCGTGAACGGGCTCTACAAGACCGAACTGATCCGCGGCCCGGGCCAAGGGCCGTGGCGCACCGTTGAAGATGTTGAGCTCGCGACGCTCGGCTGGGTGCACTGGCACAACGCCGAACGTCTCCACGGCTACCTCGGTGACATCAGCCCGGTCGAGTTCGAAACCGCATGGCACGCTGATCGTCAGCGAGCGTTGCAGGCGATCGCGGCGACCTTCGGCGCGGTCGCGAAGACGAAGTCGCTCAGAACGGACGTGAGCAGCGTCACCGGACTCGACAACAGCCGTCCAACCGGACAAACGTTCACGCAAACAGCCGCGATCAGAGGCTAGGAGACCAAACCGAAGAGTATCCACCCAACCCAGGGCGATTCACCCGAAGGCAACGAGTTGTGCGCCTGCCTCGCTATCCCACTCCCGGCGAATGAGCGCGACGGAACCCCGCCGCCGACGACGCAGACGCTGTCGGCTGATGTGACTGCAAACGACTGGTGTACGTCGTCCCCTGGCGATCGCGCGACGCGCCCGGCGTTCGGTCGCGTTGGGTGGGTACGGTCGGGGGGTGCAGTCACGATGGGACTCGGATGCGTATGACCCGGCCGCGTACGGCGAGGGCCATGCCATGGTTTATGACCAGATTTACGCGGCCGCGTTCCGCACTGCCGACGCGGTGGAGTTCCTCGCGGCCGCCGCCGGCCCGGGACTGTTGCTCGACCTGGGCGTGGGGACCGGCCGTCTCGCGATCCCGCTCGCCGGCGCGGGTGTCGCGGTGCACGGTCTGGATGCGAGCCGGGCGATGCTCACCGAACTTCGGTCACGTCCGGGCGGCGACAACGTCACGCTTTTCGAGGCCGATATGGCGGCGTTCGCTCTCGCCGATCGGTACGAGGTGATCGTGAGCGCGGTGAGCACGCTCTTCATGCTGCCTGACCAGGAACACCAGATTCGTTGCCTGCGCTGCGCTCGCGAACACTTGCGTCCCGACGGACTGCTGGTAGTCGAGGCGTTCGTGCCGGACCCCACCCGGTTTGACCACAATCAACGGTCCCAGGTGCGTCGTCTCGACGACGATGAAGCGCACATAGTGTTCTCGCGTCACGAACCTTTGCTGCAGCGGATCCACAACGAGCACATACTCGTCGATCAGAACGGCATGCACCGTCATTGTGTCGTGTTGCGGTATGCCTCACCGGCCGAACTCGACGCGATGGCACGCGTCGCCGGCCTCACACTCCAGGACCGGTTCGGTGGCTGGAAACACGAGCCCTACGACGAAGCCACAACCGACCACGTCAGCTGCTATCGCGCCATCTGACTCCGACTCCGATCATTGCCACATCGACGCAGCCGAGCCCGAATGCTGTCGATATTCGCCGCGTGGGCGCCTCTGGGACGACTACCGGATCTGTTGTGCCTCGACGTGCACGAAGGGCTCGTCGAACGCCATGGCCCATTCGGTGGCACAGGGAGAGTCGGCGGGGATTCCCGCGTGGGGTCGAGTTCAACTCGACGACCTCGATCCCCGCCGCGACCAGGCGGGAGATGAACGTGCGGTGGTAGTGGCCGCCAGCCCCGACACCGATACGGCAGCCCAGAGCGTCTCGCTGCGCTCGAGCGAACGTGACCGACGCCGCGAACTCCGCGAGTCCGTTTGTGTTGAGCGCGAAGGAACAGCCGAACGATCAGCTCGCCGCTGATGTCCGCGACCAACGCCATCGCCGCGGTCTTGCCGACATCGACGCCAACGCGGTTGTGCGGTCGAATCGTTCACGTTCGAGCTTGGCGGTGCTTCGCGATCCTGTTGGATCTGACGATGGTGGTCGCGATCGGGGCGCGGTGCGTGTTGTGTTCCGCGCGTAACGAGACTGGGTGTTGCAGCGAAGCGCACTTCGACCACTTCGGCGCCGAGTTCAACGGAGGGCGTGAATACCCCTCGGATGGAAGACACCGTCTCGAGTACTCGACGAAGCGTTGATGGGCGTAGATCTGATGGGGTGAGATCCCCCTGACGCGACGGCCACCGCGTCAACCTCATGGAGACCTTGCAGAGTCGACATGAGGAGGAACACGGTGGCAGTCCCGAACATGATGGACCCGCGGGAGTGGCTGAGCCAGCATCTCGCGGAGGCGGATCCGGATTTGGTCCGGTCCATGTTGGCGACGTTCGCCGAGCAGTTGATGGCGGCGGACGCGTCCGGGGTGTGTAACGCGGGCTATGGGGAACGGACCCCGGCGCGGGCGAACAGCCGCAACGGCTATCGATCGCGCGATTGGGATACGCGGGTCGGCACGATCGAGCTGGCGATCCCGTAGCTCCGGCACGACAGCTATTTCCCGGCCTGGTTGCTCGAGCCGCGTCGGCGGGCGGAGCAGGCGCTCGTCGCGGCGATCGCGCAGTGTTATGTCGAGGGTGTGTCGACGCGTCGGGTGGACGACATTGTCCGGTCGATGGGGATCGATGGGATCTCCAAATCGCAGGTGTCGGAACTCGCGAAGAGCCTCGACGAGAAGGTGAACGCGTTCCGGAACCGGCCGCTCGATGCGGGGCCTCACACGTATGTGTGGGTTGATGCGCTGACCCAGAAGGTCCGTCAGGGTGGCCGGAGCGTGACGTGGTCGCGGTCGTCGCGACCGGCGTGAACGCGGATGGATATCGCGAAATCCTCGGTGTGGAGGTGTTTACCACCGAAGACGGCGCCGGCAGGACCGCGTTCTTGCCGGGCCTTGTCGTCCGGGGCCTGTCCGGCGTGCAACTGGTGATCTCCGACGCGCACGAGGGGCTCAAAGGTGCGATGCGGCAGTGTTGGTCGGCGCGAGCTGGCAACGGTGCCGGACCCATTTCATGCGGAACCTGGCGACCGAGGTCCCGAAGGCGGCATGGCCGATGGTCAGCACCTTGGTCCGGTCGATCTTCGAACAACCCGATGGGCGTCGACGTGGGCGCAAAACGCTCGGGTCGTGGAGCAGCTCGACGAGAAGTTCGGTGATGCCGCTGCGATGCTCGTCGACGCGGCCGGTGACGTGTTGGCGTTCACTGCGTTCCCGAAGGAGCACTGGCGGCAGATCCGCTCCAACAATCCCCAAGAACGGTTGAACAAGGAGATCCGTCGCCGCACCGACGTCGTCGGCATCTTCCCCAAGACAACGTCCGGCTTTCGCGTGTTTGGGAGTAGCCCCCACCGAGTTACCACTTCCCGCTTGCAGACGTGCGCGCCGATGCCCTTGCGATCGACGACGGCGCGAGCGTGTGGCGAATGGAAAGGCCAAGCATTATCGAGGCTCACAGACTCTCCAAGAGCTACGGAGACAAGGTCGCGGTCGACGACGTCTCCTTCGTCGTAGCGCCCGGGAAGGTGACCGGATTCCTCGGACCCAACGGGGCAGGCAAGTCGACGACCATGCGGCTCATGGTCGGACTCGACGCGCCAACCAGTGGGCAGGCGCTCATCAACGGCCGCGCCTACGCCGAGTTCGACCGCCCTTACGCGAAGTCGGCGTTTTGCTCGAGGCCCGCGCCGCGCACACGGGACGCAGTGCCCGCAATCACCTCTTGGCCATGGCAGCCACCGCCGGCATCAGCGTCGGACGCCGTCGACAAGGTGGTCGAGATGGTCGGTCTCACCGAGGTCGCCTCGAAACGTGGCGAAGAGTCGGCCGCAGTCGTCCAGGTCCGCTCGCCGCAAGCAGACCAGCTGGCGGAGATCTTGCGCGCCAACGGCAGCACCGTCCACATCAGCGCCGACGGCACACTCGAGGTCGACGGCATGATCTCGGATGCGGTCGGCCCGTAGGCAGTCGGCCACGGCATCACGCTGTTCGAACTCGCCACCAAGGCGGCCTCGCTGGAGGAGGCGTACACGGCCGTCACCCAAGGCGCCCAGGAGTACAAGATGTCATCGTCCCCAACGGAGCAATCGTGACCACCACCGTCGAGTGGACCGGGCTTCCATCCGAGGAGGTTGAGCCGGTCACCCAGGCCCGGGTCATCGCTTCCGAGTGGGTGAAGTCCCGTTCGCTTCGCTCCTCGTTCTGGATGGTCGGTGCTGCCGTGGTGGGCATGATCGCCATCGGCTTCCTCGTGGCCTTCAACACGCGTCATCTGGCTGCGAACATCCAGTCCAACGACGCCGACGCGTCGGGCCCGCTCCAGGGCTACTACCTCGCCATGTATCTGATCGGGGCGCTTGGCATGCTGTACGTCTCCGGCGAGTACGGCACCGGAATGATCCGCTCGATGCTGACGGCCGAGGATCTGGCCGAACTGATCGATCGCCCGGTACACATACCGTCGGCAGCCCGCCACCTTCACGTAGGTCCCGTCCACGAACCAACGGTCACCGACCGCATGGCGGCACGCCCGCGCCGCGTCGATCAAGCACGGCGTGAACCGCTGCACCCGCCGGTACACGGTCACGTGATCGACCTCGATCCCCGGCTCGACCAACAGTTCCTCGACATCGCGATACGACAAGCCATAGCGCAGGTACCAGGGGACCGCGAGAATGATCACGGCCGGCGGGAACCGGAAACCTCTGAACGCCGAACTCGAGACCGCGGGTACTGGGTGACGACGGCGGAGACATCATCCCTCCCGCCCTCCCGCCCTCCCGCCCTCCCGCCCTCCCGCCCTCACCGCCCTCACCGCCGACTGCGACGCTGTGTCACTGCATCAGTGCCCGTAGCGCCGTTCCGCCGGTGCATTTTCGGTCCGCCCGCGTGGCGAATCGCACGACGAGCCGAAGTCGCGGATGGTCGTATGGTGGCGGGCGCTGAGTAACCTGACCTGTTCGTGCCGAGGGATCGCCTCGATGAGGTTGACGACGGTGAACTCATCGAGGCGATCGGCCGTGGCGACGATGCGGCGATGGCGGAGATCCTGCGACGCCATCGCGAGCCCGTCCTCGCGTTCGCACGTCGGCTGGTCGGCGACCACGCCCGCGCCGAGGAGGTCGCGCAGGAGGTCTTCCTGCGACTATGGCAGCAGTCGGAACGTTTTGACCCGCGGCGTGGTGCCCTGCGCGCGTTCCTGCTCGCGCTGACACATGGTCGTGCGCTCGACGTCGTGCGTTCCGACTCCGCGCGACGCCGACGCGAGGAGCGCAATCTGGTCAGGTCGACAGGTCTCGGTCACGAAGCCGAAGCGCAGGTTGTGGCCCGGTCGGTTGCCGACGCAGTGCGCGACGCGTTGGCGCAGATTCCGGATGCAGAACGCCGCGCGGTTGAGCTTGCGTACTTCGGAGGCCACAGCTACCGAGCGGTGGCGGCGATGCTCGACGAACCCGAGGGCACGGTGAAGAGTCGTATCCGCAATGGCTTGGCTCGCTTGCGTACCGCGCTGGCCGCCCAGGATCTCGGGGGCGCCTGATCCGTCAGTCGAGCGCCGCGCTCAGGGCGCGGCCGGCACGGTTGAGGTCATTGTCCATTGCGGTCGCGAGTGCGACGAGCGCTTCGTCGAGGGTCGGGCGGAGCAGGCCGTGCGCGGGGCCCGTCGCACGCAGCCATCGAACGTGTTCGCCGATCAGCCCGGGCTCATCGAGGAGCAGCGCCCCCTCGATGACCTGCAAGACGCGCCCGAGCTCCTCGTAGAGGCCGGCCTTCGGCCTCGCATGGGTTGCGACCTTCTCGAGCACCGTGGTGATCAGCCATCGGCCGCGATCGGCGAGCAGCCGGTGTTCGGGAACGGGCTCGGGTACGGGAGCGAGGTGTCGCGGCGGCGCGGTCTCCCAGGCCCGCAGGCGCTCCACCGCGTCGTTCGGAACACGTGCGAGTGCATCTACCCCGAGCCGCTGCGCGCGCTGATCGTCGCCCAGGGCCCGACCGCCACCGACGACGGGTATGGCGACTTCGTGGGCCGACGCGATGCAACGCGCGGCTCCGACGAGGGCGGTCGGGACCGAGCAACTGAGCGCGAGCGCGAGCGGCTGGTGCAGGTCGAGATAGTCCTGGAGATCTTCGGCCGGTACCGATGCGCCGAGGAACAGCACTCGGAACCCCTCGAGCGCCAGCGCGCTGGCAACGACTCGAGCTCCGAGCACGTGCGGATCGTGCTCGGCCGTGGCGACCACGATTGTTGGGCCGACCGGCGTCTCCGCGATCGAGCCGAGCCTGACGATGAGCTCGTCGATCGCCGCGCTCGCGGCATGTTCGTACGCGATGCCGATGTCGCCGTCGGCCCAGCGCTGCCCGAGGTCGGCCTGCACCGGAGCGAGCACCTCGACCGCAATGTCGTCGAAGGGCACTCCATGGGCCAGGAGCTCCGTCGCGAGACGGTACGCGAGTGCAACGTCGCCGTTGACGAGAGCGGCCAACATCGCGAGCCGCTCTTCGCCGAAGCTGTCCGTGGGATTATTCATCGGGCCATGTCCCCGTGGTCGTCCACGTCGCCGACCGCTACCCGAAACTGGCAGCGTTGCGATCCGACGCACAGGTCGCACTCCTGCGCGTCGCCGGCTGCACGCGCGAGGCAGTGTTGCACACGACCTTCGACAATATTCACGAGGAGCGGATGCGGGCCGAGGGGCGCGGTGACGAGATACCGCACTTCGCGATGGCGTGCCGCCGCCTCGGCCGCCAACGCGGGGATATCGCGATCCCAGTGGTTGCCCGGCCAGAGGAAGAACGGAGCGATCACGACGGTCGTCGCACCCGCGGCGACGCACGCCGCGAACGCGGTGTGAATTGACGGCTCGGCCAGCTCCATGTGCGCCGGCTCGACGGCACAGTACCGGTCGTGATCGGGCCAGTCGGCGACGAAGTGTTCGTGTCGATCGTTCGCGTCCTGGCGTCGCGACCCGTGGTCGACGATCACCAAACCCGTCGCGCCTGCGCCGATCTCGTTCACGCGATCACGCCGCGTTGGCACTCGCGCTGGTTCCGGCACCACGACCCTGATCGCTGAATGGTTCGGCGCGAACGTTCGCGAGTTCGGGCGCCACGATCAGGTCGGCTTGAGCTTCGTCGCTGTCCTGCCAGTCGCGAAACCACGTGAGCCCGTACCAGAAGACTGCCGTGCTGACGACCACGAAGATCACGGCGCCGATTTCGAAGAGCACCGCTTGACTCATCGTGAGCCCCCTTCGCCGGCGAGGAGCAGCGCCCCCAACGACTGGATCGAAGGCACCCAGATACCGACGAAGATCCCGGCCGTCTTGTCGTCGGCGATGAAGTACAGGTAGACGGACAGCAGGAACGACGCGAACGCGGCGGCCAGCAAGGCCAGCTTCACTGCGACGAGCCGCGTCTTCGGAGATGCGGATAGCACGGTTTGCACGGAACTCCCTCGGGACGCTTCGGTGTAGTGCACGGTCTCCGGAGCGCTCTCCGAAACGGATGTCGGAAATTCCGGCTTCCGCCGTCCGGTTCACCACCAGCGGGTGCCGGGTTCGCCCTTGAACGGACCGACGATCGCATTCGTGATCCAGCCGCCGTAGAAACCGTCCGCTTGCGCGCGTGCGAGTTCGTCGTCGACGTAGCAGGCGTCCATCAGCGCCGGATAGAAGGCAACTGTCCCGGTGAGCATCCGGTAAGACGGTGCAGGATCTGCGTACCCCCACGCGGCACGGTGCACGACCCGGTCACCGCAACGCGCGCCGTAGTAATGCGCGCGCCCCTTCCATTCGCACCAACTCGAGCCGTCCTCGAGCACGAGCGCGTCCGCCATGACGTCCGCGAGCGGGAAGTAGTAGTTCGGTGGATGGCTCGTCTCGAGCACGCGCACGCCCGACCTCGTTTCCGCGACCGTTACCCCGCCGAGCACCACGCGCAAACGCGCGGCTACGTGCTCCAGGCGCGGCGGCCGCGGGTAGTCCCACACCGACTCCTGACCCGCTTCCGGTTCGATGCGCATCGATCGTTGCCTCCGTTCGTTCACCGCATTGGGCGATTCGGGTGTTGCGACGACGAAGACGTTGTCGCGGTAGTCGCCGGTATGGCGGCCGAATCTGTCACCGCAGGTGACGAGCGCCCGGCGAGGTGGGCTGGCGCGGCTGAAGAGATCGGTGGGGAGGTCTTGCTTGGGTGTCTCCCGGCGACCGATAACTCGGAAGGTTCGTCGCGTCCCCCCGGCGTAGCCGACAGTGAGGCGATCACCGGGGACGAGGTCGCGCAGGCGCCAAAAGACACCCGGTCGACCCTGACCGTCGATGTGACCGGCCAGGACCGCCGATCCGTTCTCGTCGGGACTCGGCCCGTAGCTCTACGGCCGCCGTGTGGCGAACGATGAGGCGATCCTGTCCGCAGGGTCGGCCGACCTGTTGTTCACGAACGTCGTCAGCATTGCCGCGCCCGACGCGTGAAGGCGCGCGACGAGGCTGGGGTTCGCTCCGGCCGGAAGTTGCACCGACGCGATGATGACCGGCTTCGCCGATGCCGGGTTCGCCCCGTGGCGACACCTTGTCTCGTAGATCGCCGGCTGGAAGCGATAGCGAGCCCGCGATCGCCTTCGGCGTGAAACCTGGGAGGGTCTTCTCGCCGTCGACGAACACGTCCACGGGCACGCCCGGGATCGCGTGCACGACGTACACGGTGCCATTGCTGCTGGTTACCGCCGACGCGGGCGTGCTCAGTGCGACGGCACCCAACAGACCGCGCGCCGACGCGGCCGCTGCGAGCCTCTTGAAGAACATGATCAGCCTTTCCGAAGATCCGACGAACCGGCCCTCCGACAACTACTTCGGGACCCTGTCTCCGAGCAGAGACGAGGGTCTTCGACGCCGATCTCGAACCGGACGGTATTTGGCACGCCCTGGCGTTTCCCGTGCTGAGTGATCTCGACGAGTCGGTCGCCGACGGCTTCAAGGTCCGGTTCGATGTGACGGGTGAGCTGGAAGATCTGCAAGTCAACGTGTTCCAGAATGACCCGGCCGCGCAGAACGCGGACGGGCGCCGCTCGCTGCCCGTTCCCTCGACGTTTGTCATCGATCAGCAGGGTGTGGTGCGATTCGCCTCGATGAACGCGGACTGGCGGGTGCGGGTCGAGCCGGCTGACGTCCTGGCGGCGCTGCGGGCGCTATGACCTGCGGACCATCCTGCATCGCCGGCGTGTGACACGACACGATCGGCACGCTCTGCGCCGCCCGGCACCAGAGAGCCGTCGTCAGAACGTCTTCGAGCAGCGATGAACGTGATCCTCTTCGGCCCGTAGCACCCAGCCGCGGACGCTCAGATCACGCCGTATACACAAAAGTTCAGATCGGGTTGGAACTACTTCGATCGGCGGTCACCGCTGGTTTTGCGCGGCGCTGCGCGCTTCGTGGCGGGCGCGGCGGCCGGGACGACGACCACGGGAAGTGTGCTGCGATTGATGACTTTGTGGACCGTTCCACCGACGATCATGTCGGCGAGCGCGCCGTGACTCTTGGAGCCGAGCACGAGCATCGACGCGCCGGTGCGCTTGGTGGTCCGCAGGAGTTCGGTCGCGGGGTCGCCGCGTACGACTTGTGTCGTGTATTCGACGCCGGCCTTGCGTAGCGGTGCGGTCCATTGCCCGTCGATGAGGTCGCGGAATTCCGCGATCACCTTGTCGATGTTGATCTGCACAGCTGACATCGACCAGAGCTCGGTGCGCGGTATCGCGTACACCGCGATGACGCGCACGCCGCGTTCGTGAGCCAGGGACGCGGCCCATCGAGCGGCGACCTGTGCGCCCTTGGATCCGTCGATTCCGACGACGATTGCGTCCATGTCAACCTCCAACTTCTGCACGAATGGTATGTCGCGAGCTGGCGACATCTTGCCGGATCACTCGGTGGATGGTCGGGCGTCGGGCGGCCGCTCGTCTTCGTCGGTGGCGGCCTGTTGGTAGGCGGTGACCGAGGACCGGCCCATGAGGAGTTCGGCGACGACGGCGGCGATGAGACCGGGAACGATGAAGCCGGGGCGGCCGGTGGCCTCGGCGACGAACATCACGGCGGCGAGAGGGACACGGTATCCGGCGCCGAGGAATGCGGCCGCGCCGACGACGGTGAAGAGGGTGGTGTCCAGTGCGTTCACCGTTCCCCCGACGATGCGTCCCGCGAGCGCGCCCGCGACGACGAGAGGTATGAACAGGCCTCCAACGCCGCCGCCGGCGATGGTGGCCGAGGTCGCGATACATCGGAGCACGAGGATCGCGGCGATGATCCACAGTCCTCGGGTCGGGTCGAGGGCCCAGCGGATGGTGTCGTACCCGGGTCCGGTCGTGAGGTTCTGTCCGCCGACAAGGCGGGCGAGGCAGAAGATGGCGGCCAGGCTCGCGCCTGCTGCGGGTACCCGCACCCAGACGCTGACATGGGCCGAGATGTCCTTAGCCTGGCGGAGCATCCAGGCGAAGCCGCGTGCGCCGGCGCCGGCGATGACGCCGAGCGCGGCTGCGGCGGCGAGGTCTTTGAGGGAGAACGGTGGGGTCCCGGTCACGGTGAGGAGTGCCGTCGTTCCGTGGATCGCAACGAAGGTCAGGTAGCCGCTTGCGGACGCGACGAGTGCAGGAAGGAGCATTCGGCGCGCGAGATCGTCTTGATAGGGGACTTCGAGCGCGAACACGGCGCCGGTGGCGGGTGCTTTGAAGATTGCGGCGACACCGGCGGCGGCGCCCGCGACCAGCAGCAGTCGTCGGCGTTGTGGGGTCAACGCGCGGGGCAGCATGCGTTGCAACATGTCGCCGAGGCTCGAGCCGAGGTACAGCGATGGTCCTTCCAGTCCCATCGGGGCTCCGCTGCCCAGGGTCGCGATGCCGGCGATCATGCGGGCAAGGAGAGGGCGCAGGGTCAACGAGTGATCGGGATCGTGGAAGGCGTGGAGGTATTCGTCAGCGGTGGCGGGCGAGGCCGACGATCCGATCCATCGCAGCGATGCCGCGGCGACGCTCAAGCCGGCGAGTGGCAGGATCGCGGCGGCCCAGAGCGGAAGTCGATCGACCCAGTCCACTGATCGGCTTACAGCGGTATCGAAGAGCGCGACACCTAACCCGGTTGCGGCACCGACGATCGCCGCGAGCAGGAGCACCTCTCTCGAGCGGGTCGCGAGTCGACGCAGCTCGACACCGCGGAAAGCGATCCGGCCTGGGATCCGAGCGCCGGCGGTCACGACGTCCACCCGAGCTTCCACGCAACGTCGGGGATCTCGCCGGCCGCCGCCGCGAACGCGTTGAGCGCATCGATCGCGGCGCGTCGCACCTTGGGATCGAGACGCGTTGCGATGTTGTTGATCTCGCGCACGCGGCGCTGCGTGACGGACCGCAGCAGGGCTCGGCCGGCGGGGGTGAGCGTGACGGTCACTTCGCGTCGGCTCTCGGTCGACGTGTTCCGCTCGATCAGACCCTTCCCCGCGAGTCGGTCGCAAAGCCTTGTCGCAGTGGAGGGATGTATCGCGAGAACCTCGGCCAGGATGCCGACGTTCTGTTCACCGTGTGACGCCAGCACGACCAGGGCCCGGTACTGCGGCAACGTGACCGTGTCTTCGATGGTGCCCAGCGACCGGACCGCGACGCCAACCAGCGCTCGCGATGCCGCGAGCAGTGCGCGTGTCGTCTCGCCGACCGATCCGTCCACGGGTGTCCTCGTCGCCACCTGTCGTGAGCTCAACCGCCGACTGCTTCCGAGCCGGACACGGGTCCGAGAGTTCGGTGCAGAAGGCGTCGACGCCGAGAAGGCCATGCGCCGAAGTCGTGGTCGCAGGCTCCCCGGTCGTCGGACTTTCGTACAGCCGAGCCGCACTCTCGTTCGTGTACATCGCTGACCAGCGCGCGGCCCGCGGTCGAGAGGATCAAGACCGTGTGAGCACCGTCGCCGACGTCAGCGACGCGCAGCGCGAGACCGAGTAACACCAGCCGGTGTTCCACGTAAGCATCCGTGCCGGACCCGGCACCCGGCGCACCTCGGGTCGCCACGTCGACCAACGCTCCATATTCCGACGGTGTCAAAGCCGCGATGAAGCGAGAGACGTGCTCGGGGTTTCGATCGTTCATGCGCGTAGTCCTTCGCCATCGATGACTGACATATATGTAGTATAGCAAACATTGCATGACAACAGCCGCAGGGAGAGGTGCCGTCAGACGCCATGGCGGAGCCCTCGTTCGACCCCAGAGAGCGCAACGAGCTGTGCGTCCTCTTCGACGAACTCGGACCAGACACTCCGACGCTGCTCGAAGGCTGGACCGCTCACGACATCGCAACCCACATCGTGCTGCGGAGCACGATCTCATCCCGGCCAGGCCCGCCGCCCGGCTTCTTCTGCATCAGCTGGGTGCGTTCGCACCCGAACCTGAACGAGTTCTTCGTGCTCCACGAGGACGTGCGCAGAGCTAGCGGACTTGGTCCCCGTGCTCTCACGCACGAACTGGAATCGGCCTTATGGAAGAACATTCGCCGAGGTAGCCGATATTTGAGTCGGCGCCTGAGCGCAGCCGGGCTCGAGATCGAGTGGGAGGCAAGGGGCGAACTCCTCGCGGTCCGACGGGGCGCCGCCCATCGCTCGCCTCAGCGGCACACGGGGAGCTGCTTCTCTATATGTTCGGCCGGCAGGTGGCCGCCCGAGTGGACGTCCGCGGGCCGTCGAAGCGGTCCGTGCGATTCACTGCATCCACTTCGGTATGTGAATCGATCGGCACGACGATCGGTGGATCCGCGGCGCGCCGATTCGGGTTCGACAGGCGCGCTCGAAGCGGCAACCGGGCACGAGCCGGAGGAACATGCAGCCGGCGCGGGTCGAACACGAGGTTCGTCGCCGCCACCACGCCATCGGGCCGCGACACGGCACGCCCCTCCGCCTGAGAGGCCGTCAGGGAGACTGCGGACGCGCCGAGCAAACTAAGGCGCCCGACTGCCCAAACGAGAACCCGGCTACCGACCAAACCCGCGACAACCTTCCGATCGCCGATCCCATCGGCCACCGCGTCCGCCATTGAAGGCAACGCCGACGCAAGAACGCCGATGCTCGATCGGGAATCGGGAATCGGGAATCGGGAATCGGGAATCGGGAATCGACGGGCGGCCGGACCTCGCCGAGGAAGCCCCGGAGAGAACCCAGGTGCAGCCGTTTCGATGATCAAAACCCATCACAGGTGCTGTCGTTTTCGACGAGCGTCCACGGACCGGCCTGACCTGCGAACCGGGTGGCGAACGGGTGGAATGAGCGGCGGCGTGCCGATGCTCTGGCGTCAGGTGTCGGCGTGCGGTTCGACTGGGGTGGATGGGGGCGCGCCGCGCGGTGTGAGGACGAGTATTCCGTTGCCCGTGCTTGTGTAGGAGGTGCCGGTTCCCAGGATGAGGGCGTCGCCGACGGTTGCGACGCCTGACCAACACGGCACCGGGAGAGCGACTTGCGCGACCTTGGTGCCGGTGGTCGCGAGGCGGATGTTGAGTAGCGCCTGGAGCGCAGGGCAGTTGAACGTCAGGTGATGTGCAACCGTCGTCGGCGCGAATGACGGATAGCCGGACTCGCCGAACGTCATCTTGCCGGTCTGCGCGTCCAATCCATGCACGGTCGGATCCTGAATGGCGGTGTCGCGAGGGTTGCTCGGCGAGCACGGCCCGTCGATATCGCCGAGCGCCGTCGATCCGTAGACGCGTGCGCCATCGAACGCTGTCGTCGCGATGAATCCGCCCGCGGACCCGCCGAAGACGACGTTCGTGGACCATTTGAGTCGTCCCGTCGCCGGTTCGAGCGAGTAGTAGGTGCCGTCCTTGCCGCCGACGCCGAGGAACGGTGCGACACCACGCATACCGATGCCGGCGTTCGCGGTTGCTCCGAAATCCATATCGCAGCTGTCGGCGCGGTGTGCAGGCCGGAACACCCACGCGATCGTGCCGTCGGTGATGTGGAGCGCGACCACGCCTTCGGTCAGCAACCCCGAGCTCGCTCCCTGGCAGTCAGCCACATCGAAGACGACCGTGCCGAGTGCAGGGAGGACTGTTCCCGACGACCACACGTTGCCGCAGCCGTCGTTGAGCACGGCGCCGGAGGGATCGATGTCCGTCTCGCGGGTCCATACGGGATTGCCGTTCTGCAGGTCGGCCGCAACGACATAACCGCGCCGACCCCGGCCGCCGTCGACCGAGACGCCGATGATGACCTTGTTGTTCGCAACTATCGGCGACGAGAAGATGCGCGAGTCGTCGTGTGCGGGATCGGCCGCCCGATCCGGCCGTCCGGTGTAGTCATGTTTCCAGAACAGTGTTCCGGTGTTCGCGTCGATCGCGTACAGCGTGTAACCGCCACCGAAAATGACGAGATCAGGGTGGGACTGCGTTCCGGGTTCGAACCATGCGGACGATGTGACGATCCCACCGTCGGTAAACGGATCAGGTGGGCCTCCCGGTTGTGGGCTCACGGCCGGCTGGGCCGCGAGCTGGTACTTCCAGCGCAACCGTCCGGTCTGCAGCGCGACGGCGTAGAAGTATCCGTCCCACGAACCGACGTAGACGGTTCCGCCAACTTCGGTCGGCGTGGCCGTGACGGCAAGTCTCGTCGGGAAGAACCAGGCGGTTGCGAGTTTCGGCGCGGTGCGAGGGGTCAGTGTCGTACGGCCGTGGAAGGTGTGTTGAGCGTCGTGGCCATAGGTCGGCCAGTCCCATGCGCTGATCGCCGTGTTGTTGCGTGACTGAGCTGTCGCCGGTTGTGTGACCAGGCCTGAGGCGCAGAGGCCGGCGACCAGCGCGACCAACCAGAGTTTCACGCGGAGGCCGTCAACCGGAGTCTCCGCGTTCCGGCGCACCCGGACATGTGTCCCGATCGCGGCGGACGCAGACCGTGACGCTCGTCGGGAAGTCGAGTCCCGACGCGATGATTTGCGTCGGGTTCGGTTGACCGTTGTGGAAGGTGACGCGTAACTCGCGTCCGCCCTTGGTTGCCGGTCCACAGTTCACGAGCGGAGCCGAGCACACGATATGGATGTCAACGATATAGAGGGTGCCGTCGGGAGCGAACGCGATGCCGAACGGATTCGACGCGTTCGGGTCCTGCCCTACATGCGCGATATCGACGCCCGGGATCGAGCGGCCGACAACCGGCGTGCCGTCATCGTGCACCCACACGACCGACGGACTGCCGATGGTCGTGCTGATCGCCCAACAATTGCATGTCGGGTCGCGCGCGATTGCGATCGGGAACGGCAGATACGAGCCGTTTCCCTGCACGAACGTCGATACCTGTAGCCGTTGACGCGGATAGAGCCCAGCGGTGCCGCAGTCGGCGGCCGACTGGGGAAGCGACGTGTGCGCGAAACGCAAGATGCTGCCGCCGATGCCGCCGGTGGGCGAACCTGCCTCCGGGACCAACAAGTCGCCGTTGTTGGGGTCGATCGCGAGATCGCCCGGCTGCCGCAGGCCGCCGGTCCCGTCCACGTGGTGCGGGCCGACCCCACCTGCCGTCGGGCCGTCGACGATGCAGAAGTTGCGGTAGTTCGGCGCGAACCACTCAATGATCCGTCCGTTATCGGGCGGCGGGAACGCGCCCTGCGCGGTGCCGATGTCGGCGGCGAACAAATTGTCGCGGCGGTCGAACGCGCAACCGGTCATCGATCCGTTGTCGTTGAACACACCGCCGTCGGCGGCGTTCGGCGGGATATCGCCGCCGACCCTCCGGCCCGGGAACGCGAACGGACCGGGAACGGAGATCGTCTTGATGAAATGACCACGGCGGTCGTACATCGCTTCGCCGACCGGAGGCTCCTTGACCGGCTTCAAACTTCCCGGGTTATGTTGCGAGGCCAGCGTCGGGTTGTAACCGACCACGAACCGGCCGGAGTCCCCTGGGAGGATGCACATCTGCCCGTTCGGGTCCCACGGCGGGATCAACTGTCCCGTCTGCCCCGACGGAACGCGCAAGAAGTCCTCTTCTTCGTTCTGGTCCCAGTAGACGGTGTACGGCGAACGCTTCAAAGCATCTGCCCGCACAGCCGCCGCAGACCTGCCCACAGCGGAGACCGATCGGGCACCCGCCGGTACAGCAGGACCGGCGACCACCCCGACGACCATGGCCACTGAAACAATCGCGCGCAGACGTGACAGCACACTGACCCCCCGTGTCCGCCGAATACTCGCGCCGCACCCGGAGAGGCGCAACCCACACGACGGGCGACGGCGCCACCGGCTTCGAGCATCCTCGACCAATCCGGTGTAAGCACCAGAGGTACGAGGACAGGAGTGCAGATGCGCCGATACGACGACCGGGTAGCGGTGGTGACGGGCGCTTCGTCAGGAATCGGCCGCCGGGTGGCGCTCGATCTCGCCGCGCGCGGGGCCACCGTTGTCGGGCTTGCACGACGCGAGCCGCTGCTCGCGACCCTCCGACCACACCTGCGGCGAGCTTCGCCCGAAAGCGAGGTCTTCGGCTGCGACGTGTCCGACATCTCGGCACTGCAGGCGAGACTCTCCGACATCGAAACGAGCTACGGACACATCGACATACTCGTGAACAACGCGGCCGTCGACGTTCCCACCCCCATCGTCGAACCCGCGACACTCCTGGAAGTGTTCGTTGCCACCATGGCGACTAATTACTACGCCGTCGTTGCGGGCACACTCGCTGTGCTTCCCGGCATGCTGCAACGCAACAACGGCATCGTCGTCAACGTGTCGTCGGATTCGGCGCGAGCCCCTGAACCGAGAGACGGCGGCTATGCCGCGAGCAAAGCAGCCGTCTCCGCCTTCACGGAGAGCGTCGCCCTCGAAATCGTCGGGCGCGGAGTACACGTGCACGTGCTCTACCCGGCCTGGGTCCCTACCGCGATGGGAACCGCCGGCAACGCGCTGCCTCCTCCCAGGCTCGTCCGCAGAACCGAACGACAGGTATCCGCCCTGCTACTCGAGCACATGGGGAAGACCAACATCGACATCAACGCCTCGTGGCTCCCGAAGATCGCCGTAATCGCGAAGACCGTGCTACCGCGCACGTATCAACGATCCATGAAACGCTTCGCGGACCACTCCTGACACCGGAGCCGCCGCCGTGTGAACGGCTACCGGGCGATGCGATCGATGTCCGGATCACGTGAGAGAGTTCGGTCCGCGAGGGCGGGGCGAGAGGGCGCCAGTGACCGTTCGCAGGAGAAACCAAAGAACGAGCCGCAGGCAACGGGTGACCCTGAGTCTTGCCGCCGTCGCGCTCCTGGTGGCCGCCGGTGTCATTCACGCGCGCGCCTCCTCGACGCGTTCCGCCGGAGCGACGAACCCGTCGTCCGAGACTTCGACGGCTCGCCGAGGGGCACCAATTGGCTCACCGACGAGTGCCGCCGGCCGGTCATCGCCTGTACGGGTACGAAGTACGACCACGGTTGCGCTGAACGGGCCACCGTGGAGCGTCGCGCAAACGACGCTCATCTACACCGATCCGTCGCGGTCCACGCCGGCACGTGGCTCCGAGGCCGCGCACGCCGGTCGCGTGCTACGGACCGTCATCCGTTGGCCCGTCACACGCGGCGGCGTACTCTCGCCCGGCAGCCATCCCCTCGTCGTGTTCGCGCACGGATACGCGGTCAGCACCAATACGTACTCTGCGCTTCTCGACGACTTGGCCGCGGCAGGCATGATCGTTGCTGCTCCGGAGTTCCCCGGGGAAAGCGCAGCGTTGAGCGGGCCGCCCGACGAAGCAGACCTGGTCAATGAGCCGTGCGACCTGAACTTCGTTGCCGCGGCGCTCGAGCGTCAGCCGCCGGCCGCCCTCACTGGAGCTCTAGCGGTCGCGCCGCTCGCGTTCGTCGGCCACTCCGACGGCGCGACCGCGGCCGCGTCCGCCGGATACTCGAGGAACGGTTGCAACGGGTTGGTCCCTGTCGTCGTCGTTGCACTCTCTCCCGATGACATCCCGGTGAACAAGGCCTTTCACGGATCGGCGCCGGTGCTGCTCGCAGCGACCGGGACCGCCGATGAGATCAATCCCGTCTCGCATACCGAGAAGCTGTGGCTGCACGTGCCTCCACCGGCGTGGCTCCTCACCGTCAACGGCGGAACCCATCTCGGCACGTTTACGACCGATCCCGATCGGCCTGACGTCGACGCGATCATCGGCGCGTTCATCCTTGCGCACACGGTCGATCCAAGAGCCGGGAGCGAGATCGTCGCTACTGGCAGGCTCAACCTCTACAAAAGGTGAGGGAGGGGACATCCGACGATCGATCAAGGCATTGTCGGCGACCGTGCCTCCCGCGCCCAAAGTTCGCCTCACGCATATGAGCACGCCCCGCCACTCTCTGCGACCAAAGATCCGCCCTTGATAAATAGGAGCATCACGGACGTTGAAACCTTCCTCGATCCTTGCGTTCGGGAGACGCGTACGGCGGCGCGGATCGCAAGATGACGGGGCGAGTGTTCTCCGGCAGGCGCGGGCAGGATGTACGGATGAGCGAGCTGCATCAGCCAATCGCGGCACCGTTGGGCGACGTTACAACTGAACGGCTGCTTCTCTGCCGCTTCGATCGTGATGTCCTCGACGAACTCGCGCACGTCTTCGAGCGTCGCGAGGTCTGGGAGTTCCCATACGGGAGAGGGATGACTCGCGCAGAAACGGTGGTCTTTCTCGAAGCGCAAATACAGCACTGGGACGACTTCGGATTCGGATGCTGGGTAGCGAGGATGCGTGAAGACGCGACGCTGATCGGCTATGTCGGCCTTTCGATCCCAACGTTCTTGCCCGAGATCCTCCCAGCGGTCGAGGTCGGCTGGCGTTTCGCGTCGACTGCGTGGGGCAACGGATACGCGACCGAAGGCGCGACCGCGGCCCTGGACGAGGCGTTCGCCACGTTGGGTCTGGATTCGGTGTGCTCGCTCCCGCAGTCCGACAATCCGCGATCCGGACGCGTTGCCGAACGGCTCGGCATGAGACTCGTCCGAGAGGTCCGTGTCCCGGCCGATGCGCGGCGAGGTGAGGTCGTCGCGAGTCATTACGAGATCGCTCGAGGTGAGTGGCACTCGAGAATCGGTCACCCGTAGGACGCGTCCGGGACCCGGCGATCGGGGACAGCTGAGGTCCGGAATATTGGGGCGGGTGTTCTGGGATAGGCCTCGGGCACGACGTGGTGACGCGCGAGTGATGCGGGTTGCTGCAATCGTGCTGTTCGGGACCGGTCGACTTGCGAGCCGGGATGCAACTGGCAGGGTTCGGTTTTCGAGATTCCTACGAAGGAGCGAGCCGATGACGTTCACTAGTCCGTTGCCGCCTGTGAGTCTGCCGGACTTGCCGTTGACGCCGTACACGCTGGAACGTGCCGGCCAGTTGGCGGGGAAGGCCGCCTTCATCGATGGGGCGACCGGTCGGACGATGACGTACGGCGAGTTTGAGGACGCAGTACGCCGTCAGGCGGGCGGGTGGTTGGAGAGTGGGCTGGCGAAGGGCGAAGTCGTTGCCGTGATGGCACCCAACTGTCCCGAGTACGGTGTTACCTTCCACGCCGTTGCACTGGCGGGTGGTGTGATCACCACCGTCAACCCTACCTATACATGGGGCGAAGTCCACCACCAGCTCGTCGACTCGGGCGCGACGCGTCTCGTGACGATCCCCGCGTTCCTCGAGACGGCAACTGCGGCGATCGCGGACTCGGCAGTCAAAGCGGTCTTCGTCATCGGCGAGGCCGATGATTGCGCGTCGATTGCCTCGCTGAGCAGCGCGGCACCGCTCGCGCATCAGGTGCCGGTCGATCTCGACGACGTCGTCGCACTGCCGTATTCCTCGGGTACGACCGGCCTGGCGAAGGGGGTCATGCTCACGCACCGCAATCTCGTCGCGAACATCGAACAGACCCTCGCCACGGTCCAGATGCAAGACGACGACGCGTTCGTCGCGGTGTTGCCGTTCTTCCACATCTACGGCATGCAGGTGCTCATGAACACGGGCTTGCGGGCCGGAGCCACGATCGTCACGATGGCGCGCTTCGATCTCGAGCAGTTCCTGTCGCTGCATCAGGAACATCGCCTCACGCGCGCGTTCGTCGCGCCGCCGATGGTCGTCGCGCTCGCGAAGCATCCGGTCGTGGACAACTACGACCTTTCCTCGCTTCAGTGGATTCTCTCCGGAGCGGCGCCGTTGTCGGCCGAGCTCGCGATCGAGTGCGGCGGGCGGCTCGGATGCGAGGTCGTGCAGGGTTACGGGATGACTGAACTGTCACCGGTGAGCCACGCCACTCCGTCGGGCATGTTCAAGCCCGGCTCGGTCGGTGTGACCGTCCCGAACACGGAGGTGAATATCGTCGATCCTGTGACGCAGTCGCTGCTCGGTGTCGACGAGGACGGCGAGGTGTGGGTCCGTGGCCCGCAGGTGATGAAGGGCTATTTGAACAACGAGTCCGCGACGAAGAACACGATCGATGACGACGGTTGGTTGCACACCGGCGACATCGGCCACATCGACGGCGACGGGCACCTCTTCGTCGTCGACCGGTTGAAGGAGCTCATCAAGTACAAGGGCTTCCAGGTGGCGCCCGCCGAGCTCGAGGCGCTCTTGCTGACGCACCCCCAGATTGCAGATGTCGCGGTGATTGGGCTACCGGACGACGAGGCGGGAGAGATTCCCGCGGCGTATGTCGTGCTCAAGCAAGGGCACGACGCTACGGCCGCCGAAATCCAAGGCTTCGTCGCGAAGCAGGTCGCGAACTACAAGCAGGTTCGCAAGCTCACATTCGTCGAAGCGATCCCGAAGTCGGCCTCGGGGAAGATCCTGAGGCGCGTCCTGCGCGACCAAGCAACGCAATAGGACCTCCTGCGAGCGAGCCGTGAACAACCGAGTCCACCGGTCAGCTCTGTCGTTCGGATCCAGAACACGGCCCGGGACGCCACCGACGGCGCCTTCGTCGGAATCAACGGCGACGATCGCGCTGTGATGCCGTCGCCGTTGATGTGCCACATCGCGATAGTCGCGAACATCGCACTCCGGGTTAGGTGACGCGCACGGCCCTCAGTTGCGGCGCGCGTTCGGAGACACCCCGACGTACTCGGCCATGGGCGGATCGCCGATTGTGAACTCGACGTGTGGTGCGAAGCAGGCTGGTCCGGGCGCTGGCAGCCTGTGTGCGTGATCACCATCCGGCGGGTCGGGCTCGAAGACCTACGAGAGGTCGTTGGCGCCATCGACCGCTCGGAGCACGTGTATGGCGAGTACACGGTCGTCGAGGGACGCTTCGTCGAGCGGCCGGTCGCCATGAGCGATATCCCACCGCTCGATCCTGTTGGTGACGGGTTCCACAGCGCCGCCGCGAAGGCGCAGTTCTGTGCCTCCGTCGTGGCGCCATCCTTTGAGCTGCCGCTGGCGTGGTTCGCGTACTTGGATGTCAACCGTGTCGATCGACGCCACGGTGTTGCCTCTGCGTTGTGGGATGCGGCGGGCCACCTCGCGCGAGAGAGAGACGCCCGGAAGCTGTACGTTTCCGCGACGCCCGCAGCGTCGGCCGTCGGTTTCTACCTCTCCCGCCGATGCCGATTGGCCGATCTCGTGCACCCCATGCTGTTCGAACACGAACCCGACGATATCCACCTCGTCGGGGAATTCGTTGAGCCGCCAGCGCAGATCGACGGTTCTCGCACCAGGCGATTGACCCTGGACCGTCCCCGAAAGCTGCGGACAATCGACGTGCGGCATCGCGCCGATGTGCCGGTAGGGGACGCTCGCGAACGCGAACATTCGCGGGTGCGACGCGAGATCCCGCGCGCAAGTGTTCCGATCCGCGTTGCCGCTCCAACGAGCGCGTTACCTAGGTTTTACCTGAGAAGCGTAGCGAGACGTGGTGAGACAACGGCTCGGATGGCCCGCGCGAAATGCCTGGTCGGCGGGGGAGTGTGAGACGTGTTGAGACGTAGCGGGATGCTTGGGCGGTAACCGGGGGTCAAGAGGTCCCGGGTTCGAATCGCGGCAGCCCGACTCGTAGGCCTGGTCAGGGCCATATGTGCTGGTCTCGAAGCGGTGGTACCTCAGCCGCCGCCTCCGGGCGATTGACCGAGTCGTCCTGCCGAGACCCGTTCGCAAGGGGCGAGGGAGTCGACGCGAACGCTCGGCTCAGCGCGAGGCAAGTGAGCGGGAGTACACCCGACCTTCCCGCCGCCGGCGACTTCCCACTCGCTGACGAGCTCGAGGAATCCGCCGCGCGTGAGGTCGTAGAGCTCGTGTGGCGACACGAGCCACCACACGGGAACGGTGCCGTTGTGCTCAACGACGGGTGCAGTGTGCTGTGCGGAACGCACGTCCATGCGTATACCTCGCGATCGAGTGGCCCGGAATCCGGTCATCATGCCCCGATGGTTCCCGT
>JBBSFB010000054.1:0-28983 GCA_038239145.1 Acidimicrobiia bacterium | reverse complement strand
GACGGGTGGGTCGTTCTCGTTTGCGATGACGGTGGCGAAGGTCGGTCCGTACGCGGGGAACTCGGGTGCGCCGCCGCCCGCGTGGACGGCGACCGTCGACTACTTCTTCAACACCGCGAGCCCCATCGTCCCCGAAGACGGCGGCTCGGGGGTCACCACCACGCTCACGAACGACGATTTCAGCGCCGGCGCGCTGAACACGAACACGTGGACCTTCACCAACCCCGGCGGCGGTGCATCCGAGACGATGGACGGCCAGCACGCGGTGGTCAACGTCCCCGCGGGTTCGAGTCACGATCCCGCCTCGAGTGGCGACGGCGCGCCGCGGATCATGCAGACCGTCGCGAACTCCAACCTGAGTGTCGACGCGAAGTTCGACTCGCAGGTGACCCTGCAGTTCCAGGAACAGGGCGTGATCGTCGAACAGGACTCGACTCACTACGTCTACGCCGCCATCGTGCAGAACTCGTTCAAGACCGAGTTCGTGGTGAAGTCCGTCGCCGGGGCAACCGTGACGACGAACACCGACGTCGAGATCTACAACCGGGCATCGATCGTGCTGCGCGTCGCCCGCACCGGTAACAGTTGGGCGTTCGGATATTCGTACGACGGGATGCACTGGACGGCGGCCGCGTCGCTGAACCTCACACTCATCGTCGCCCGCACGGGCGTGTTCGGCGGGAACTTCGGTGGGGGATCGTCGCCGGCGTTCTCGGCGCGGGCCGACTACTTCGTCAACTCGACGGCCCCGCCCGCCACCGACGACGGTGTCGCCTGGCCGGCAGCTCCGGCGGCGCCGGTCATCAACCTCTGGTACGGGTCGAACGAGACCTTCGGAGCTCGCGGTCAGCCGCAGCAATGGGTGAACGTGCTCGGTGACGTCTCCGACCCGAAGGGTCTCGCGAGCCTCACGTACACGCTCAACGGCGGCGCCGCGAACTCGTTGTCGTCGGGCGAGAACGTCGTGCGGCTCGTGGCGCCGGGCGAGTTCAACGTCGAGATCGACTACGCCTCGCTGCGGGTCGGCGCGAATACCGTGGTGTTGAAGGCGATCGACACGTTCGGCAACACCGCGACGTCGACCGTCACGGTCACCAAGGTCAACGGGGGACCGTGGGTGTTGCCGTACACCGCGAACTGGGCCGGGGCGGGCGGCAACCCGAACTCCATCGCGCAGATCGCCGACGGGCACTGGGTCGTCCAGCCCGACGGCACCATTCGCAACATCGATTTCGGCTACGACCGGCTGGTCACGATCGGGCAGGCCGGCACCTGGAAGCAGTACCAGGGGACTGCACAGGTCACGATCCACTCGCTCGACCCCGACGGCGCGGCGGTCGGCATCATCGCCGGCTTCAAGGGTGCGACCTCCGATCTGCACGGCATCCAAGAACCGGACCAGCCGCGGATCGGTCATCCGTTCCCGGGCGCGTTCCTGTATGGCAACGACCAGGGCGCCCCCGCGGGCGCGCAGATCTACGAGAACACCGACGCGCATCAGGAGCAGACGCTGCTGCGAGACGCGAGCGGCCTCAAGCTCACCCTCAACGTCGCCTACACGTTCAGGTTCAGCGTTACCGACAATGCAATCGGCGGAAGCCTCTACAAGCTCAAGATCTGGAAGACCGGAACGAGCGAGCCGACGGCGTGGTTGCTACAAGCCAACGGCGATCTCAGCCGAGGCTCCATCGTGCTCGCCGCCCACCGGGCCGACGTCAGCTTCGGGACGGTCACCATCGCGGCGGCCCCCTGAGGCCTATCGCCTAACGCCTGACGCCCAATCGCGCGCGGGCCCGTCACCAGCCGGTCGCGACCTCCGCCAGGATGCGCTGCGCGTCGGCGACCCGCGTCGAGGCGTCGGCGCCGTGGTGGATGATCCCGCTCGGGACGCGCGCGGCGCGGACGCGACGGGGAAGAACTCGCGCAGGAGGGTGCGGTCGGGCGGGTCACCCGGAGGCGCTCGACGCGCCCGAGGCGGGGGTGCCGAAGTCGGAGCGGAATGCCCGCTCCGCGCCGGGGAAGTAGCCCGCGTCGATCCGGTGGAGGCCGTCGTCGGCGTCCTCGTCGAAGTACGACTGGTAGGCCAAGCTTCCGGGTCCAGTCCGGGCCAAGCTCTTTATCCATTCGGCCATCCCGTGCACGAAGGCGGGGTCGTCGCCCCCGACCTTGCTCGTCGCGGTCGCGTTGACGCCGCTCAGGCCCCACTCCGGGTAACTGACCTGCTTGTGGTGTGCCACCGCGAAGTCGCGTTGGAATTGGAGGTTGGCGAGGTCCCACCGCCAGGCGGCGGCGGGGTCGGACCAGGAGCCGGTGGAGGGGTCCCAAGCGACGGGGAGGCCCTTGTCGTAGACGTCGAGTCCGACGATGTCGACGAACTCGTCGCCCGGATACGCGGTGGTCGCCTGCTGCAGCAGTCCGGCGTCGCCGTCCCAGTCGAACCGGAACGTCGGGGCGACCGAGCGAAAGATGCCGACGACGTGGCGGTACGCGCTGATCCAGAGCGCCTCGTTGCCGCGGGCCGACCATGGATACCAGGTGCCGTCGAATTCCCAGCCGAGCCGGATGACTGCGTTCGCGAAGCCACCGGTCTTCAGATAGGAGGCGGCCCGGCGGTACTCGTTGTCGTAGGTGCCGCCGGCGGTCGCCTGCAGGTTCGTGGCCGCAGCCGCTCGCCCCGCGGCCGTGGTGGCGTCGAGGTTGGGCCCGAACGCGAGCGGGATCGACTCGACCAGCGTGACCCGCCCGGCCAGCGTCTGGACGGCGCCGGCGTTCGCCACCTGGCCCCAGACACTGTCGTCGAACTTGGTGCGGTCCTGGTCGGCGAACTGCACCACGTAGGAGGCGTCCCGCCCGACGAACGACTCCAACGACCTCAGTCGGGCCAGGTTGGCGTACCCGGGGTAGAAGCCGAGCCCGGAGCCCGTCGAGGCGCCGAGCGGGTTCGACGCCGAGCTCGAGGGCGATCCGGAACCCGGGCTCGCTGCGATCACTGCCGTCGCCGCGAGCACCAGGGCTGCGACCACGGCGATGCCGATGCCCGCGCGCCGCGACAGTCCCGAGCGAACCGCCCTCACCGAATGCCCCTCCGTCATGGCCCCCACGCACTCCGTGCGAGCTTCAACGGTAGTGACGATCGGACCCGATTACCAGCCGCGCTCAGCTGTCCCCGGGGATCTACCGATGAGAGAGCGTGCATGCCTGGCGCGACCCGGAGTTTTGGCGCGTGCGCGATCCTGAGGTCGGGCCTGACGAGGTCGGGCCTGATGTCGCGGCGGAAGTCGTCGATTGCGCCCGGAATCGTCCGATGAATCCGCGTAGCACCCACCGCGGCCCCGAAAGGCGACGGACAGTGGTCAAGAGCACTCCCCGCAGTCTTTACAAATGCGTGAAATCTCCCGTTGTTAAGGGACAAGTGTCACCTTTCGCCGGGTCAGCTGTCACGGATAGTGACGAGTATGCTCGCGTACGAACGCGGGGGATCGACAGCGTCGGCGGCGCGGCGGCACTGAGCCACGTCGGGGAGGAGACGAAATGAAGGTCATGATCCTCGCGGGCGGGGTTGGTTCGCGTCTCGCCGAAGAGACGACGATCCGGCCCAAGCCGATGGTCGAGATCGGTGGGCTGCCGATCCTGTGGCACATCATGAGCCACTACGCATCGTTCGGTCACGATGAGTTCGTGGTCGCGCTCGGGTACAAGGGCGAAGAGGTCAAGCGCTACTTCGCCGACCGTTGCTCGCTGATCGGTGATCTCGCGATCGACCTCGGCGCCGGCAACGTCGAGTCGCGGGGTGGTCGCCGCCCGGACTGGAAGGTCGAGCTCATCGAGACGGGCGCCGACACGCAAACGGGCGGGCGCATCAAGCGGCTGCAGCCCTACTCCGGCGGCGGCACGTTCATGTTGACATGGGGTGACGGTGTCTCCGACATCGACATCGATGCGCTCGTCGCGTTCCACAAGAAGCACGGCAAGCTCTGCACGATGACCGCGGTCCGTCCGCCGGCCCGGTTCGGGCACATGGAGATGGACGGCGACGCGATCGTCGAGTTCTCCGAGAAGCCGCAGACCGGCGAAGGCTGGATCAACGGCGCCTTCTTCGTGTGCGAGCCCGAGATCTTCGACTACATCGATGGCGACACGACGGCGTGGGAGCGCGAGCCGCTCGAGCGTCTCGCCAAGGACGGACAACTGATGGCGTACCGCCACGAGTCGTTCTGGCAGTGCATGGACACGTTGCGCGACAAGCAACACCTCCAGGCGCTCTGGGACTCGGGCGAGGCGCCCTGGAAGGTGTGGAGCTGAGATGCGGGTATTGGTAACCGGCCACCGCGGCTACATCGGTGCGACGCTCGTACCTATGCTCGTCGACGCAGGTCACGACGTCACCGGCCTCGACAGCGGTTTGTTCGAGGGCTGCGACTTCGGCGGCACGCTCGTCGAGGTCCCGTGGATCCGCAAAGACGTGCGCGACGTCAGCGCCGCCGACTTCGACGGGTTCGACGCGGTGCTGCACCTCGCGGCGCTGTCGAACGATCCGCTCGGCGACCTCGATCCCAGCACCACGTTCGACATCAACCACATCGGTTCGGTGCGCTGCGCAACGGCCGCCAAGGAAGCCGGAGTGCGGCGGTTCGTGCAGTCGTCCACGTGCAGCCTCTACGGCGCGCACGGCGACGACTTCATCGACGAGACCGCCGAGTTCCTCCCGGTGACCCCGTACGGCAGCGCCAAGGTGTTGGCCGAGCGCGACATCTCCGCGCTCGCCGGCGACGGTTTCAGCCCCACGTTCCTGCGCAACGCGACGGCCTACGGCTATTCGATCCGGCTGCGCGGCGACCTCGTCGTCAACAACCTCACTGCGTTCGCGGTTGCCATCGGCGAAGTGCGCATGAAGAGCGACGGGATGCCCTGGCGTCCCCTCGTGCATATCGACGACATCGCCCAGGCCTTCCTCGTGATGCTCGGTGCCGACACCGACCGCGTGCACGACAAGGCGTTCAACGTGGGATCCACCGCCGAGAACTATCGCGTGCGGGAGGTCGCCGAGATCGTCGGTTCGATCGTCCCGAACTGCGAGGTCACCTTTGCCGACGACGCCGGGCCCGACGCCCGCAACTACCGCGTGAACTGCGAGTTGCTGGCCGAGTCGTTCCCCGAGTTCAAGCCCCAGTGGACCGTCCCGCTCGGAGTACAACAGCTGTACGACGAATACATCCGGATCGGGCTCGATGAAGCGACGCTCACGAGCGCTGCGATCATGCGGATCGCGCACGTGCGCGAGCTGCTCGAGTCGGGTCGCGTTACTTCTGACCTCCGGTTCGTCCCGGCAGAGAAGGGCGCGCAATGAGTGACGTCGCCGAGTGCCGTTCCTGCGGCTCCGCCGAGCTGCACCCGTTCCTGTCGCTGGGCAAGACACCCTTGGCCGACGCGTTGGTGAAGCCGGGCTTCGACTTCAAGCTCGAAGAGCGCTTCCCCCTCGACGTCGCGTTCTGCGCCAACTGTTCCCTCGTGCAACTGCTCGAGGAAGTGCCGGCCGACAAGATGTTCGTTGACAATTATCTCTACTTCTCGTCGTTCTCGGATGAGCTGCTCCGGCACAGTCGTGAGAACGTGCTGCGGCTCATCGCCGAACGGCGGCTCGGTCCGGACAGCCTCGTCGTCGAAGTCGCCAGCAACGACGGGTACCTGCTCAAGAACTTCGCCGAGTTCGGCGTGCCGGTGCTCGGCATCGACCCTGCGCCCGACCAGGCGGCCGCGGCGAACGCGGCCGGCGTACCGACCCTCGCTCGGTTCTTCGGCACCGAGCTGGCTGACGAGCTCGTCGCGGAGGGCAAGCGCGCCGACGTCATCGTCGCCAACAACGTGATGGCGCACGTTCCCGGACTCAATGACGTGATGGCCGGCGTCGCCACGCTGCTCGCCGACGACGGGGTCGTCGTGATCGAGAACCCCTACGTGCGCGACCTCATCGATCACGTTGAGTTCGACACGATCTACCACGAGCACCTCTGCTATCACTCGTGCACTGCGATCGACCGGCTCGCGCAGCGCCACGGTCTCACGCTCAATCATGTCGAGAACTTCCCCCGATTGCACGGCGGCACGTTGCGCTGGCACCTCAGCCGGCGCACCGAACGCAGCGCGGCCGCAACCGCGTTCCTAGAGTCGGAAGAGGCATCGGGGCTCACGTCGCTCGCGTACTACCAGGGCTTCGCCAAGCGCGTGCAACACGTGCGCACCGCGCTGCACGACCTCCTCGAAGGACTCCGTCGCGACGGCAAGACCATCGCCGCGTACGGCGCGGCCGCCAAGGGCTCGACGCTGGTCAACACGGTCGGTCTCGACACCGACCTCGTCGACTTCGTCGTCGACCGCAATGTGCACAAGCAGGGCCTGCTGATGCCGGGCACGCACCAGCCGATCCTCGACGTGTCGGCGCTCGTCGAACGCCGGCCCGACTACGTGTTGCTGCTCGCCTGGAACTTCAAGGACGAGATCATGGCCCAACAGCAGGAGTACATCGCGCTCGGCGGTCAGTTCATCGTGCCGGTACCGGAACCCATGATCGTGACAGGACCAACGCGATGACGTTCAACATCAGCTCGACGCAGCTGAAGAAGTGCCCCGCGTGCACGAGCGCGGATCTGCGGGTCTTTCACGAGAAGCTCAGCATCCCGGTCAACAGTTGCCTGCTGCTCGACGACGCCGAAGACGCCCGCGCGTTCCCGCGCGGCGACCTCGTGCTCGCGTTCTGCCGGTCGTGCGGATTCATCTTCAACACCGCCTTCGACATCGGGCAGTCGGAGTACTCGGCCCGCTACGAGGAGACCCAGGGCTTCTCCCAGCGCTTCCGTGACTTCGCGCAGGAGCTCGCGACCCAGTGGGTCGAGCGCCACCACCTGCAGGGCAAGTCGGTGCTGGAGATCGGTTGCGGCAAGGGCGAGTTCCTAGTCGAGATGGTGAGGGCGGGCGCGGGATCGGGTATCGGTATCGACCCGAGCTTCCGCGCCGACCGGATGGACGACCCCATGGGCGACCGCATCCGTTGGATCGCCGACTTCTACGGCGAGTCGTACTCCGACCTGCACGCCGACGCGGTCGTCTGCCGCCACACGCTCGAGCACATCTCGCCCGTCGACGACTTCGTGGGCATGATCAAGCGCACGATCCAGGATCCGGCGACGGTCGTGCTGTTCGAGCTGCCCGACGTCGCGCGCGTGCTCGAAGAGGTCGCGTTCTGGGACATCTACTACGAGCACTGCAGCTACTTCAGCCTCGGCTCGATGGCGCGCCTGTTTCGTCGGAACGGGTTCGACATCACCGACCTCGCGACCGAGTTCGACGACCAGTACCTGTTGCTCGACTGCATCCCCGGGACCGGCACCAACCCGGTGCTCCCGGGTGAGGACGACATGGCGCGCCTCGAGGCCGCCGTCGACCACTTCGAAACGCAGTACCCGGTCGCGATCGAGAAGCTGCGGGGCGAGTTGCGCTCGTCGGCCGCCGACGGCAAGCGCGCGGTGATCTGGGGTGCGGGCTCGAAGGGCGTCTCGTACCTGACGACGCTCGGGCTGCAGGACGAGATCGGCTACGCGGTCGACATCAACCCGTTCAAGCAGGGCATGTTCATGGCCGGCACCGGTCAAGAGGTCGTCGGTCCCGACTTCCTCGCCAAGTACGACCCCGACCTCGTGGTCGCGATGAACCCGATCTACCTCGCCGAGATCCGGGCCGAGCTCGACCGGATCGGTGTCGAGGCGAACCTCGTCGGGGTGTGACGTGAGCTCGGTGTCGTCGACCCGCGATCTCGCGTCGACCCCCGCGCCCATCGCCGCGTGCCGGGTGTGCGGCGCGCACACCGGTGAAGTGCTCCTCGAGTTCGCGCACGTCCCGGTCAACTGCTCGGAGCTGCACCACAGCTCCACCGACGCGATCGGGGCGGCGACCGCGCCGCTGTGCTTGGTGCTGTGCCCGACGTGTGGGTACGTCTGCAACCAGGCGTTCGATCCCGACGTGCTCACCTACGACGCCGCGTACGAGAACGCCCTGGACTTCTCGCCGAGCTTTCGCGAGTACCTCGGCGCGCTGGCCGTCGATCTCACCGCGCGTCACGACCTGCACGGCCGCACGATCATCGAGGTCGGTTGCGGGCAGGGGAGTTTCCTCGAAGCACTCTGTGCCGGGAACCGGAATCGGGGCTTCGGCTTCGACCCGAGTTTCCGCGCCGATCTCGATATGCCCGACTCCGTGCAGATCTTCACCGAGCTCTTCGATCCGGCGACGGCGACGCGGCGTGCCGACCTTTACTGCGCTCGGCATGTGCTCGAGCACATTCCCGAGCCGCTCGACTTCCTGCGCAACCTCCGGCCGGCAGTCGCCGAGGGTGACGCGACCCTTTACGTCGAGGTCCCCGCGGGCGAGGCCGTCTTCGGTGGCGACGCCGGCTTCGACCTCGTGTACCCGCACGTCTCGTACTTCTCGGCGCCTGCGCTCGTTGGTTTGCTCGGGCGGGCCGGATACGTCGTCGACCGCGTCGATCACCGTTTCGGTGGCCAGTACCTCTCGGTCGAGGCGCGCGCCGCCTCCACGCCGGCCCCGCCCGTACCGGCCGCCGACATCGCCGCGTTCGCGCACGAAGCGCGCGGCGCCGCGGCCAGGCTCGAACGCGTGCTCGACGAGGCCCGGGCCCGGATCGATGCCGCAGGTGTTCGCGGCCGGCAGACCGCGCTCTGGGGCGCGGGCGCCAAGGCCGTAACCTTCATGGCGTTGCTCGATCGTCGGGTCGATGCGGTCGTCGACATCAATCCCCGCAAGCTCGGTTCGTTCATGCCGGGGTCGGGAGTCGTCATCGATGCTCCGGTCTCGCTCGCGACGCGCCGGCCCGAGTTCGTGTTCGTCCTCAACCCGATGTACCGCGACGAGATTGCGGCGATGTTGGTCGCAGACGGCGTCGACGCCGAAGTCGTGGTCGTATGACGAACCGGGATACCCGAAGCGTTGACAGAAGCGAAGAGGTGCGCACATGACCGCGGTCTATTTCGAGAACCGGATGAGCGACCAGGATCGTCTCGACCGCCTCTACGGCGGCGACATCTTCGTGTACCGCGCCACGCCGTCGAGCACCGCCCTCGCCGACTTCGCCATGGAGCTCATCACCGACGCGTTCGCGCCCTACACGCCCCGTGAAGCGCAGTTCCACATGGAAGTCGAGGAGTGGGTCAAGCGCTTCGCGCCGGTGAAGCCGCTGTTCATCCATCACGCCCGTACCCGCGGAATCATGGAAGGCGTTTGCGCCGAGCTCGGCTGCAAGCCGGAGAACACCTACCTCGACGTGCCGCGCCTGCGGGGCGTGACGAGCGACGGGTACCTGACGTCGGGCGTCGGGTACGCGCATCACCCGCACCGCGACACGTGGTACGCGGCGCCGCACTCCCAGATCAACTGGTGGTTGCCGCTGCACGACCTCGTGAGCGAAGCGAGCATGTCATTCTTCCATCAGTACTTCGACCGCCCCGTCCGCAACGGCTCCGCCGACTTCGACTACTACGAGTGGAACGCGGTCGGGCGTAAGGACGCGGCCAAGCACATCTCGTCGGATACCCGCCGCCAGCCCAAGCCGGAAGAGCCGCTCGACCTCGACGACGAGTCGCGTTACCTGCCCGAGCGGGCCGGAATGCTCGCGTTCTCGGGTGCGCAGCTGCACGCGACCGTCCCGAACACGTCGGGGCTCGCCCGGTTCAGCATCGACTTCCGCACGGTCGGTCGTGCCGACGTGCTTGCCGGCCGAGGCGCGCGCAACATCGATTCGTCGTCGACGGGCACGTCGCTGCGCGACTTCTCCAGCTTGGCGACCGCGGAACGGTTCACCGACGAGGAAGCCGCGCCCTACGACGGCGGCACGAAACTCAGCGAAGGCGTGCTGCTCTTCGCGCCCGAAGGCAGCTAGTACCGAAGCGAGCCCGGCGGGTCGCCGATCCGACGAGCCGGTTGACGAGGAGCGGTCGATGCGCGTCCTGTGGGTCCTGAGCGTCGATCCCAGCCGTCCTCCCGACGGCCAGATCACGTACAGCCTGGCCCTCATCAACGCGGTGGCCGCGGCCGGCGTCGACGTGACCGTCGTACACCTCGGGACACGAGCCCCGGACGAGGTCGCGGAACATCCGATCAAGTGGCGGCCCGCCGGCACCGCGAACCGCAACCGACTCGGCAGCGTCGGGTCGCGACTTCCCGCCATGGCGTACACAGCCGGTTCGCCGGAGTTCCGCCGCGTGCTACGCGGTGAGCTCGAGCACCAGTGGGACGCGGTCGTGGTCGACCACGTGCAGTCGGGCTGGGCGATGGACGTGCTCGCCTCCGACCGCGCGCTGACCGTCGTGCACGTGAGTCACAACGACGAGCGCACGGTGCGCAGCCGGGTTGCGTCGGGAACGTCGGCGAACCCGGCCGCGCGCGTCGTCCTCGAGCTCGACGCGCGGAAGGTCGCCGCCTTGGAAGACCGCATCCTGCGGACCGCCGACATCGTCACCACGATCACCGACGACGATGCCACCGCGTTCCAGGCGCGGGGGAGCGCGCGTCGACCGATCGTGCTGTCACCCGGTTACGGCGGCCCTCGACTCGTCTCGCGCGAGATCACGGCCGCGGTTCCGCGGTGCGCCACCATCGCCGGGAGCATGCTCTGGCGGGTGAAGCAGTTCGACCTGCTCGCGTTGTTGCGGGTGGCCGACGCGCGTTTCGCGGCTGCGGGCGCGGAGATCGTCGTTGCCGGCGAGGCGCCGGCGGAGTTCGAGTCGGAGGTGCGTGCGAACACGCGCGCGACGACGATGCTCGGCCGTCTCGACTCGTTGGCCGACGCGTTCGCCGACGCTCGGCTCGCGCTGGTGTCGGAACCGCACGGCGGCGGGTTCAAGCTGAAGACGCTCGACTACGTGTTCCAGCGGGTCCCGATGTTCGTGGAGACCGGATCGGTGACCGGTCTACCGCTCGCCGACAGAGCCGGGATGCTCGAGTACGCGTCGACGGAGGCACTCGTCGGGGGCGCGCTCGACCTGCTCGACAACTTCGAGACGTTGAACCGCCTGCAGAACGACGCGTACGCGCGCTGTGAGCCGGCCTTCGATTGGGCGGCGCGGGGCACGCAGCTCCGGGACGCGATCAAAGATCGTTCGTGATCGGCGCGGACGCCGGTTGCGCTTAGAAGGCGCCCTTGCGGAAGAGTACGACCGGGACCGTCTTGGCGAGGATTGCGAGGTCGGTCAGCAACGACCAGTTGTCGACGTAGTAGAGGTCGTGGCGCACGTAGTCGTCGAACGAAGCCGTGCTGCGCCCGTTGACCTGCCACATGCCGGTGATCCCCGGCTTTACCCGCAGGCGGCTGCGCAGATCGTCGGTCCATTCGAGTGCTTCGCTCGGCAGCGCGGGCCGGGGGCCGACGATGCTCATCTCGCCCACGAGCACGTTCCAGAGTTGGGGCAGCTCGTCGATCGAGGCCTTGCGCAGGATCTTGCCGACGCGGGTGATGCGAGGGTCGTCGCGCATCTTGAACAGCGGGCCGTCGATCTCGCTGCGACCACGCAGGAGCTCGAACTGCTGCTCGGCGTCGGCAACCATCGTGCGCAGCTTGCGCACGCGGAACAGCTTGCCGTCCTTGCCCACGCGGACCTGGGAGAAGAAGATCGGGCCCTTCGAGTCGAGCTTGATGAGCAGCGCGGCGAGCAACAGGATCGGCGCGCCGAACACGAGCAGGCCGGCGGTGATGAAGATGTCGAACGCTCGCTTCGCCACGGCACGCCAGCCGAGGCGACGCACCGGCTCGATGTACATGACGGCGCGCCGGCCGAGCGGGCGGGCCAACAGCCGATCGGCCGAGATGTCGACGAGGCCCGAGGTCAGCTCGACGTGGCAGCCGATCTCGATCAGCTCGCGAGCCAGGCGGTTCGCGACGGGCGTATCGATGGCGCTGGTGGCGATGATCACGCCGGTTGCACCCAGCGACTGCACGATGTCGGGGGCGTCGCGCCAGCTGCCGAGGACGCGGACGGGGGAGATCCCGGGCGTCGGCTCGCCACACTCGAGGAGGCCGAGCACCTGGTACCCGAGGCCGGTGTTGGAGCTGAGCATCTGCACGATGCCGAGCGCCTCGGCGTTGGTGCCGATGATGATGACCTTGCGTTGCAGCTGGCCGCGGGTGCGGGCCCGGCGGAACGCCCGGCGCACGATCGAGCGCTCGATGACGAGCGTGGGCAGCGCCGTGCCGAACGTCAGCAGGAGCCAGACCCTCGAGGTTTCGGTGCCGAGGAAGAGGCTGAGGATCGCGGTGCACGCGACCGCGGCTGCGACCGCGTGGAGGAGACGGCGGATCTCGGCGGTCACACTCGTGACCGCGGCGGCCGTGTACAGCTTGTAGCGAGCGAAGACACACAGCCAGATCGGGACCGCAAGCGCGCCCGTGAGCGCCACCGGTCCGATTGCCTCGGGCAGGCCGCCGACCGCGGTCTGACGCAACCAGGCGGCGACGCTCATCGACGCGACGATCGCGGCGGCGTCGGTGCCGATGACGGCAATCTTTGCTCCGCGCGAACCGCGCGCAGCCGCGCGTTGCTGGCGCGGACTTTGCACGGTTTGCGGCTTACGAGGCGTGGACCGTTCGACCTCTTCTTCACGCTCGGCCGCGTTTGGATCGGGGTCCATCCACGCCGAACCAACAGCATCCATGCGTGCACGCCCCTTTCGACGACCACCGACAGACGGAATTTCTGTCGGATCCGGCCCAGATCGTCGGCTCCACCCAACCTGAGAACTTCCGCTCCCAACGTAGCCCGACCACTACCCTATCGGCAAGGCGGAGTGGCGGATGTAACACGGAGTTTTCGAAGAGTTTCATCGGCCCGGGACCGCCTCCCTGGCGGGTTTTCCACACGCGCGCGGTTCCGCGACTACCGCTTTTGGGGCCGCGGTCATCCGGACACGCTCCGTTGCGCTGGGCTCGGTGCGCTCGACTTACGGACCGGCAGTCCGGTCCCGCCGCGCTGACCACTCTACGTGATACCCCGCCGGGACGATTTTTGGCATCCGAGAACAATGTGGCGATCGCGCACACCGCCCCGGAGCTGCCCGGGACCCGGGCCCAGAGTTAACCTGGCTCCCGCGGGCGGGCCGCCGGACGATAAGGGAAACGTGGAGGAGTCGCCCGAACAAGTCCTGGCCCGGCTGGCCCGGCACCGCGACTCGATCTATCGGGACCGAGGTATCCCGCTCCCGGGCGAGTCGCGCGCCCCGGGGCCGGTTCCGCGATCTACCGCTCCGGGATCCGTTCGTCCCGGACCCCCGCCGGCCCCGGCCGCCCCGCTCGTCTCAACGGCGCCGCCGGTCGGAGCCTGGACGTCGACCCGCCCGACTCCGACCGAGTTCCTACCTCCGGGCCATCGGGGCGACCCCGGATGGCGGCTGAGCCAGAGCGCAGTGTTGGTCACCATCTTCGGCCTGTTGTTGGCCGTGGTCGCGTCGGGCGGCGCGGTGCTCGCCTTCGAGGACCTGAGTGCCCGGGTCGCGCTCGCGATCGTCGGGGTCATGGTCGTGGTGGGAGTGACTGCGACCGCAAAACGGGTCCCGGCCGCGCTCTGGTGGACGATGGGAGCGGTGATCGGCGGCGCGCTCGGCCATTGGTCGTGATCCGATCCAAGCGGACGGCCTAGCGCGACCAGGGCGCGTCTCGGGAGAGCATCTCGCGTCGGTAACGGCGCATCGCCCGGGCGTGGCGACGATTTCGGGGCTCGGCGCGCGGCTCTCGGTCAGACGTCGACTTGGATCCGCCGATCAGCATCGCGGCCCAGAGCCCGGCGATCATCTGGATTGCCAAGACCTGCAGCGGGAAGTCGATGAGGGAGTGCACGTACAACACGCTCAAAGCCAGCACTCCGCCGAATCGAAGGGCGCCGTCGAATTGGTGGTCGGTCCGGAGGCGCAGACTCCGAACGACGGGGAACAGCAGGATCGAGCCGAAGAAGAGCGCGCCGATGACGCCCCACTCGGCCAGCGTCTGCAAAGGGTCGTTGTCGGCAACCATCCAGATGGTGACGGGTTGCCCGGGGACGTAGTCGCTCACGATCCAATTGCGAAACAGCTGCGGTTCTCGAGTCGCGGTGACGCCCGGGAGCAGAATCTTGAATGATCCCGGGCCCGAACCCGTGAGTCGGTGCTCGTCCCATACGTCGTAGGCGACGTGCCAGACGTCGGCCCTGCCTCCGTGGATCGTCAACTCGCTTGGGAGTTCACTCCATCGATTTCGCGACAGGATCGCGCCCGCTCCGGCGATCACAACGATGAGTCCGAGCGCCGCGAATCGAAGCGCGCTGCGTTCTCGGGCCGAGACACCCGTTGCCCGACGAGTCGTGACGAGCGCGAACACGAGCACGATCGCAACGGCTGCCGCCAAGCCGGCCTTGGAAGCCTGGGTCGCGGCGCCGGCCAGGATCAGAGCGCACAGCCCGAGTGCGATGAGCCGGGCGCCGCGTGTTCGCCGGCCGGCCGCAACGAGGACGAGCGCGGCCGGGAGTACGAGATCAATGTACGCGGCCGCGTTCCCGTGATTCCCGAACGCGGCGAAAGGAGTGCCCCCTTGTCGACTCGCATGCTGGAACCAGGTGTGGTGCGTCACGCGGCCGATAGCCCCGACGGCGCCGACCGCTGCGCCGTTGATCGCGATCATCCAGAGGGCGACCGGTCGCATTTCCTGCCAGCGAGCGAGATCGATCAACACCAGCGTGGCGATGAGCACGACGCCGATCTGGATCAGCGTGTGCGCCGACGCCGTTCTGTCCACGCTCCCGGGAAGCCAGGTGATCGGGCGGATCACCGCGACCACCGCGTGGGTGGCCACGTCGTAACGCGCCCGGCCGTTCAGCGTCATCAAGGTCCCCCAGGCGAGGACCAAAACGACGAGAGCGACGAGCGTCACAGGAACGCGTGGGCGGCGGAGGGCGACTACGACGCTCACGATCCAGATGCCGACTCCGGTTGCAAGTGCCAGCTCGAGGCGTGTGGTGTCGGTGTCCCCGAGCGGCGAGATCATCCAGGGCGCGACGACGATCGCTCCGAGGAGCACAAGTCCGGCGAGAAGCTCGAGGGCCGCGCTGACGGGCTTCATTCGAGGTTCGCGTCCCCGGCTTGACGTCGGTTCGGGCGCGATGAAAGCACACTGCGATAGCACCCGAGGAGCGTCTCGACATGGCGGTCGAGGCTCAACTCCCGTCGTTGGAATGCGCGTAGGTCGCGTCCCGCTTGTCGCCGTCCTTCGAGATCGTCTGCCAGCGATCGCAGGACGCGTGCCGCCTCAACGACATCCCCCGGCGGATACAGAAGATCGGGCCGCGCGACGCCCACAGTCTCGAGGTGACCGCCCGATCCCGTCGCGATGACCGGCAATCCATCCGCCATCGCTTCGGCGACACTCAAACCGAACGGTTCCCGAGGTGCGGTGGCGAGGAGAAGCCCAGCCCTTCGCCGAACGTCGGGAAGGTCGTCGCGATGACCGACGAACTCGACCCCGTGCAAGGCGCGATCGATGACGTATCGTTCCAGCGCCACCCGTTCCGAGCCGTCGCCCGCGATGCGCAAAATCCAGCCGTCGGCCGCGAGGCCGGATGCCGCCCACACCTCGAGCGCGTCCAGAGTGTCTTTCTCGGCTTCGAGACGTTGGGCGACCAATACGACCCGGACGATCGGATCCACCGCGGCGGCATCGGGGACCCCATTCAGGATTGCGACAGTGGGTTCGCCGACCTCCGAAGCCACGAACTTGCTGATTGAGATCTGCATCCGCAGCCGTCGGCGCGTCACGCGCCCGACGAGCCTCGCCGGAACACTCGATCCTCTTCCCGCCGCGAAATGGCGAGTCGCGACAATCGGAGCGCGCACCACCGCGCTCGCGAGTACGGCTCCGAACTCCGCGGCGGTCATGTGGACGTGAACGACGTCGGCGTCTCTCGCCACGCGGACTAGCTCTCGTGTCACATCAAGCGTGCGGGCCGCGGGCCGGTACTCGACGTGCGACCCGGCGAGAGCGTCGGCCATGCGCGACGGATCACCACCAACGACGGCCGCCGAGTGACCGCGCTGCACGAGCGCGGCGGAAACGTTCGCCACGTAGCGTTCGACTCCGGCGAACCGATCGGACCGGACCGCGTGGACGACTTTCAGCCGTGGATGATCGTTCAGAGGTCCGGCCCCGTAGTGCGGCACTTCAGTTTCGGTGAGTGTACCGGCGTGCTTTGATCGCTCATGAGTCGACCTTTGCGGGTCGGCCGATAGCCTCTCGGCAGTCGAGCGGCTCGGGAGATGCGGGCGATGCTGAATAGGGGCAGGAGGATCGTGTCGCTCGCGCTGATGGTCGCGATTCCCGTTCTCGCGGCGCAGGTGTTCCTGGGCAAGCTGTTGAGCGACCACCCGGCGCGGGCGGGGTTACTCGCGGTTGCGCTCGTTTCGATCGTCGTGATGCTGACGAAGCCGGGCGCCGTTCTTGTGACGGCGTTGCCTGCGACGTACCTGTACTTCCGAGTCGGTCCGGCATCGACTGACATCAGTCTTGCCGATGTGGCACTCGCAATCGCGCTGCTTGCAGCGCTGCCACTCGTGCCTTGGAGAGCATCGACGATGCGATCGATGCTGCGCGTTCTCTGGGTCTACCTGTTGATCCTGGCGATCCCCGTTGCCGCGGTGTTCAGCCACCGCGCGGTGATCGAGTGGGGGCACCGGGCATTTCTGGTCGCCGGCGGCATCCTCGTCGGTTCCGCCATCGCGGCCACCGGCCGCACGGTCGCAGCGGTGCGAACGTTCTTGGCCGCGTCGTCCGTTGTGGCCGTCGCCGCGATCGGCGACGTCGCGGGGCATCTCGCGCGCGGCGACGGATTCGCGCCCGCGTACCCGTTCGGGATCCAGAAGAATGCGGCCGGCTTTCTGCTCGTCGCCGCGCTGCTGACGCTCATCATCCTGCCGAGGATGGTGGTCTTCAACCGGCCGATGATCCGAAGAGCCTCGATGGGTCTGCTGCTCCTCGGTGTCACCGCATGTCAAGCGCGCGGCGCGGCGCTGACGCTGGTGGTCGTGACGGTGCTGTGGGCGATCCAGGAAGACAGAGTCCGCTTGTCGGTCCCCACCCTCATCGGCGGCCTTCTTCTCGTCGTCATCACGTACGCCGGCGTGACCGCCGCGTTCCGATCTGATCAACAGACCTCCCAGTTCAACAGCGTGAACTCGCGCATCAGCACGTACAACGCGAGTCTCGATCTTTGGCGTCGTGATCCGTTGGTCGGGGTCGGGCTGAAGTACTGGCGCAACCCTGACTTTGCCGGAGAGCTGGCGTTCGGGGAACCTCACGACCTGGTTGTCTCCGCGTTGGGCGAGACCGGCGTCATCGGCGTTGCGGCGCTCGGCGTGTTGGTGGTCGCGACGATTTCGGTCTTGCGACGCGGCCGCTCGTCGCTGGCGACCTTCGCGGCCCTCATCCTTGTCGCCAAGGTCGTCGCAAGTTCGGTCGACATCTTCTGGGTGGCCGGGACGTTCACCTTGGCCTGGATCGTCGTCGGGTTGGCGTGTGCTCCGGACACCGTGTTCGTGGACCTTCACTCGCTGTCAGATCCTGCGACAAGACCCAGCCGCGTTCGGTAGGGACGGACCGCCCGAAGTTTGACGCCTACGCGTGCACGGAGACGCCGGTCTCCTCGTTCACTATGTCTCGGAGACGATCCTCGAATCGAGGCAGCGAAAAGCGTTGTGCGTTCTCGCGGATCGCGCGGTCGCTCCAGCATTCCTTCGCAGCGCGCCGCACCGCCCCGGCGATTGCCGTCGGATCCGAACTATCGAAGAAAAAAGCTGTTTCGCCGTCGACCATGGTGTCGAGGAACCCGCCGTACCGAAGGAGCACCGATGGTTTGCCGAACCCTGCCGCTTCGAGCGGCGTCAGGCCGTAGTCTTCACGTGAGGCCGAGACGAGCGCTGCGCAGTTCGCGTAGAGCCATCGCAGCCTGTCATCGCCGACGGGGCCTAGCATTCTCACGTTCCTCGGAAGCGATGCTGCGAGGCGCTGGTAGTCCGGTCCGTCGCCCACGATCACGAGCTGACAACGAGGAAGACCGGCGAACGCGCGAATGAGGTCGCCGGTGTTCTTGTGGGACATGAGACGGCCCACGCTCAGGAAGTAACCCGGGTCGAGATCGAGGACGGCCCGACGCTCGCCTTCGGGATCGAGGGTCGCGGGTGGCGGCAGTACCTCGGCGTCCCGGCCGTACGCGCGGCGCACACGCTCGGCGACCGTCGACGAGTTGGCGATGTAGCGGTCGCAGCTGGCGGCGGCCATCCGGTCCCAACGCACGAGGTACGGACGGATGGCAATGGCCATGGCCGACCAGAGCGGCTTACCGTTCGCCGTGTACTCCCGCCGCTGGTAGAGCCAGCGGGCCGGATTGTGGCAGTAGGCGATCTTGCGGCCCGGGGTGGTGACACCGTGCGCCCAGCCGCTGGTGCTGCACAGCACGACATCGGCATCGATATGAATGCGATTGAAGGTGGCGGCAAGAAGTGGCATCGCCATGCGGTGGTTCCGCCGTAACAACGTCACGCGGTTGAGCGGGCTCGCGCGCACATCGAGGCCGCTGGCCAGTTCGGGTAGCACCGCCAACGGCTCATATAGCGACGTGTACACAGGGGCGTCGGGAAACGCCTGCGTCATCGAAAACACGACGCGCTCCGCACCTCCAACTGTTGTGAGGTAATCGTGCGCGATCGCGACATTGACGCGATCGGTCTGAGCAACCCTCAAACCGTGGCCCCTTCTTCGAGGGTGAGCCGGTACGTGTACCTGGCCGAGCTGCCCCGCCAATCCGTTCGGATCGGGACCATTCACATGTGACGGTATCGAGCGAGTGGCAAAGGGTCAATCATTGAACACGAAACAGGATTCGGTGTTCGCGCGAACGCAAATGTTCGTTCGAGCGTTCGCACAGCTTTTTCGTCCGCGTTTTAGTCGTCAGCTTTCAAACTGCTGTCGTTCTCCGCGACCCGCGCGTATGCGAGTTGCCGGAAGGGGGCCGCGAGCGCCGAACGATGGGATCTCTCGACGCAACGTGCGTACACCACCACGCTCCGCAGAACCGAGCGCTCCGGATGCGATCGCGCGGAGCCGTGTCGCGACCGCAATGCAATGTTCACATCCCGCAGTTGACCGGCGACTACGCGAGCGCGAACGTGTGCGTCGACGAGGACGTGCGCAGTGATCCCTTACACAATGGAAAGGAAACGCGCAGCCGCTCCGTGCGAGCCGACAGGACCGGGTCGAGTGGCAGCGTCTACCATCGAGGGCGCGCTTCGCGGCGTCGTTGCGGGAATATACGAGTTTCCGGCCCTCGTCGCGCGTGCCGGCAATCCAGAGGATGCATGAATCGGAACGTTGGGCAGTTGTCTGCCTCGGAGTTTGTCATTGCTCATCGGTCGGTGCGTCCGGGATGAGCCGGACGAGCACGTGTCGCGTCGCGATTGCTTCGCACGAGCCGCTCCTACGTGATGGGCTGAAGCACATCGTCGCCGACGCCGCAGCCGAGGTAGTGGCATGTGTCCCGACCATCGAAGAGCTCGACGCGGGTGCCGAGCCGTTCGACGTGCTCGTCGCTCAGGTCGAGAGCGGGTTCGACGCGCGCGAGCTTGCTGGAGCGTGCGGGCCCGGGACGCGGATCGTTGCGGTGCACGATGCGCTGTCTCCCATGGAAGTTGACGTGGCGCTCTCCAGTGGGGTGAGCACGATGGTCGATACCAGTGCCGCGCCATCCGTATTGCTCGACGCGGTCGTGGGCACCCGCGCGGGAACGCGGTTGCGGTGGAGCCGACCCGCAATTGGCCCGATGCCGCTCACGGAACGGCAGTGCGCTCTGCTCGCGCTTGTCGCGTCGGGGCGTACTGCCTCGGAGGTCGCCGCCGAGCTTGGGGTCAGCGTTCGCACCGTGGAGAAGAACAAGCAAGTCATCTTCGAACAGCTCGGTGTGCAGAACCAGGCGCACGCCGTCGCGATAGCTGTGCGGGCCGGGATGCTGCAACCGGTACCGACGGTTTCGGGGAGCGCCCGATGACCGCCGATATGACGACCGTCGGCATTGCGTCCATTGCGTCCATTCCGTCGCTCCGAAGCGAAGCGGTCGCTCGTGTGCTCGAGCACGCCTCGATCCGCGTGTTGCGCGGCGATGCTGCGGTCTACGCCGACGTGCTCGTGCTCGTCGAGCCCCGCGCCGACGACTGGGGGAGTGTGCGCGCGTCGGGCCGGCCCACTGTCGCCCTCGTCGCGGAGGAGCCCGCCGACGACGATTTGCTCGAACTCATCGAGGCCGGCGCCGCCGCGGTGATGGCGCGCGGCTGCAACTCCATCGAGCTCGTCGACGTCGTCTCGCGCCTCGCGGACGGCCACAGCGGCCTGACATCGGTACAAGTGCGGCGCCTGGTCGAAGCACTTCACGCCCGGAAACGAACCGGGTCGGAGCCTCCGGCGTCGGTCACGCCGCGCGAACGCGAGATCTTGGACGCGATCGAGGCCGGGTTGACCGTCAAGGACACGGCGCGTCGATTGCAGATCTCGCCGCGTACGGTCGAGAACACGCAACGTTTGCTGTTCCGCAAGCTCGGGGCGCGCACTCGCTCGCAGGCCGTCGCGCGAGCGCTCGAATTGGGAGTGCTCGGCGCTCGCCCGAAGCGGGAGCCGGCGTGAACGAATCGGTGATTCGCCAGTATCTCGCTGTCGCGAGGCGCGAATGGTGGGTGGTGCTGCAGGCGATCGTCGTGGTGGCCGTCGTGGCGGGAGTGCTCGCCCAGCACAATCAGTCCTCGAGCTACCAGGCGAACGCGCAGCTGTACGTGGAGCCCGCCGTCGGGCCCGACGGCACGCTGCCGCTCGTCATCGACCCCAGTGTCCCTGTCGGCGCGGGAGCCCCGCTCGCCGGGCCCCTCGCCGTGGCCCTTGCCCGCCAAGCTTCGAGTCCCGAAGTCGTGTCCGGCGCCGCGAAGACACTCGGCACGGCGAACGTATCGATTACGAGCAGTGTCGCCACTGCGGTGAACCCGACCGCCCGCACCGTGACGATCACCGCCGAGGCCGTGACGCCGGACGAGGCAACGCGCATCGCCAATGCTCTGGCGCAGTCGTACGTCGACGTCCGTTGGACGCAGCGCGCGGCCGCGCTTCGTGCTCAGATCACGGCGACGTCTGGGCAACTGGCCGCGATCCAGGGCCAGATCAGCCGGATCAGCAACCAAGAGGACGCGGCCAAGGCGCGAAACGCCGACACGTCGTCGTTCGAGACGACGAAGACGGTGTTGCTCACGCAGTACCAGACGGGCTTGAGCAATCAGCAGAATCTGCAAACGTCACTTCAGGGCCGCGACGGCGGCGTACCGTTCCTCCTCCCGGCGCAGAGCGCGGCCCGGATTCAGTCGGCAACCCCGCGGACACGCGCGCTCGAAGGTGCGCTGATCGGCCTCATCATCGGCATCGGACTCGCAGCGCTGCGCGAGGCGCTCGACGCCAAGGTGCGAGATCGGGAGTGGGTCGAAGAGACGACAGGTCTGCACACGATGGGCGAGCTGCCGAAGGACCGCAGCCTTCGGAAGCGGCGGCTCCGTATCGTCGACGCGCCCGGATCGTTGTATGCCGAATCGATGCGCGCGCTGCGGGGCTCGCTCACGTGGGCCGTCGATGGCCGGGCGCCGATCAGTATCAGTGTCACGAGCCCTCAGTCGGGCGACGGCAAGACGACGGTCGCCACGAACCTCGCCGCCGCGTTCGCGCTGTCCGGATTGCGGACGGTGTTCGTGTCGGCCGACTTCCGGGCTCCGACCTTTCATCGGGAGTTCTTCTTGCGCCGCCAAGCGCGGGTGAACACACCTGCCCTCGGCCTGGCCGAGATTCTGCTGAACGAAAAGGCCGGAACCTCCGACGCGGCGGCGCTCGAAAGCGCACTCGTGGAGACGCGCATCGAGAATCTGCGTTGGTTGCCGGCGACGGTCGCGACCTCCTCGTCGTCGATGATCGCGACCCAGGCGGCGGAACGGCTGACGTCGGCTCGGGCGCGTCGGTTGCTCGGCGCGCTGGCCGGTCTGTGCGATGTCATGGTGATCGACACGCCGCCCGCGCTGCTGGCGGAGTCGGCCAGTCTCAATGCATTGGTGGACGGCGTCGTGTTGGTGGTGCGTCCGGGCAGTACGAGACGCGCCGCCCTGCAGCGAACGATGCGGTCGTGGATCGGTTCCCCGATCACGCCGCTGGGCGTCGTACTCAACGGGACCCGTCCCGCGCCCGAGGACACGCTCAGCAGTACCTCGGCGAGCGCGTGGCGCTCCCGGAGGAACAACCCCCGCGATGGCGTGTGGCCGACGACGCCCCGCAGGTTTTCTGCGGCCGAACCAGTGACGAACGGAAAGTCGGGCGCGAAACCGGATGCGACCGAGCCGGCGGAGCCGGCGTAGCGATGGCCGTTTCGGCAACGCCGGGGGAGCCCCGACCGTTCCTCGTCATCCGGCCGCCGCGGCGGTGGGCGCCGTTCAACCTGCGCGAGCTGTGGCAGTTTCGGGATCTGCTCTCGCGCTTCGCTCGTCGCGATCTCACTCTGCGCTATCGGCAGACCGCGCTTGGTGTGGTCTGGGTGATACTCCAACCGTTGCTCGCCGCGGGCGCGCTCGCGTTCGTCTTCGGCAGCGTCGCCGGCCTGTCGAGCAGCGGGGTGCCGTACTTCGCGTTCGCGTTCGCGGGGATGCTCGGTTGGAACGTGTTCAGTGGAGTCCTCACCCGCATGAGCGGTTCCCTCGTCGGAAACGCACAACTCGTGTCGAAGATCTTCTTCCCTCGACTCGTGCTGCCGCTCTCGAGCGTCGGCTCGGTACTCGTCGACTTCCTGGTGTCGATGGCGATGATGGCAGTCATCTGGCCGCTGGCGGGGGTGGCGCCGGGGTGGAGTCTCCTCACCTTGCCGCTCTGGCTGGCCGCAGTGTTGTTGCTGTCGTCGGGCATCGGCCTCCTTGCCGCGGCGCTGATGGTGCCGTACCGCGACGTGCAGTACGTGCTGCCGGTAGCGACGCAACTGCTGCTCTTCATCAGCCCGGTGGCGTATGCGCTGGCGCGGGTCCCGCATTCGGCGCGGTTTCTGTATGAGCTCAACCCCCTCACCGGTCTGCTGGAAGGGTTCCGGTGGGCGCTACTCGATATCGGACGGCTCGACGCGTTCACCACCATGTGGGCCTTCGGTTGCTCCCTCGTCTTCTTCGTCGCCGGCTGCTTCGCCTTTGCGCACATGGAGCGGAGATTCGCTGATGTCATCTAGCGATCTTGCGATCTCGGTGCGGGGCCTGTCGAAGTCGTACACGATCCGACACCAAGAAGAGCACCACGTCACCCTTGCCGAGCAGCTACTGCACCGCGCGCGCCATCCCTTCTCGAGCCAGGAACGGGAGACGTTCTGGGCGCTCAGCGATGTAGACCTCGAGGTTCGCCAGGGCGAGGTGCTGGGGTTGATCGGGCGCAACGGCGCGGGCAAGAGCACTCTGCTTAAGGTGTTGTCGCGCATCACGCCCCCCACCAAAGGCGAGGTGCGTCTCTATGGCCGCGTCGGGAGTCTGCTCGAGGTCGGTACGGGTTTCCATCCCGAGCTCACCGGCCGCGAGAACGTCTATCTCAACGGCGCCATCCTCGGGATGCGAACCAAGGAGATCGACCGACGTTTCGACGAGATCGTTGCGTTCGCCGGGGTCGAGAAGTTCCTCGACACGCCGGTGAAGCGATTCTCGAGCGGGATGTACGTGCGGCTCGCGTTTGCCGTTGCAGCCCACCTCGATACGGAGATCTTGCTCGTCGACGAGGTGCTCGCGGTGGGCGACGCCGACTTCCAGCGGAAGTGCCTCGGCAAGATGGAGGCAGTCGCGTCAACCGGCCGAACGGTCTTGTTCGTGAGCCATCAGCTGGCGTCAATCCGCCAGATATGCGAAACCGCCGTTGAACTCGATAAGGGGATGATTCGTCGTGTCGGCGATGCGCGTGACGTTGTCGATGAATACCTGTCCGCCGATGGGACGGAGTCAATTACCGAGCGGTCGTTCGCTTCCGCCGGGCGTCCCGGAACGGGAGACCTACGAGTGCGTCACGCGCAGCTCGACGCGCCGACCTACCGGCCGGATCAAGAGAAGCGGGTGACCTTCCGCATCGAGCGGCAGGCCCTCGGGGCCGCGAGGTTCTACTTCGTGGTCGTCCTTCGCAGTAGGGATGGGACGGCCGTGAGCTTCTGCGACTCGCGGTTGACGGATCCCGGCTGGTACGACCCTGCCGACGCGCTCGGGATCGAACTGGTCGTCACGCACCCATGGCTCACCGTTGGTCAGTATTCGGTCGACATCATGCTGCTCTCGTACGGTCTCTTGGACCTCGTCGAGGGCGCACTGAGATTCGACGTTTCCGACGTGTCGCCGTATCCAAATCCCGAAACGGACGATGTGCACCGCCATGCACACGTACTTCCGAGCTTCACGGTAAAACGCCGCCGGCATAGGCACGACGGGGTTACCGCATGATTCCGCGAGTCATCCATCGGATTTGGCTCGGCGGCGACATGCCAGCCGAGTACGCGGACTACGGAGACACTTGGCTCAAGGTCAACGAGGGTTGGGAGCTACGGACCTGGACCCAGAAGGACCTGCCGAAACTCGAAAACCAGTGGCTTTTCGATGCCTGTGATTCGCTCGCCCAACGAGCCGACATCGCCCGGTACGAGATCATCTACCGGTTCGGCGGAGTGTACGTCGACTGTGGATTCGAGGCCCGTCGACCGCTCGAGCCGCTTCTCGGAGACCTCGAGTTCTTCGCGGGCTACCAGGGCGGCGATGTCGTGGCTAACGGAATCTTCGGCGCGGAGCCGCAGCATCCGGTGCTGCGTCGAATGATCGACCGGCTTCCGGCGAGCGCACTCGCGCGCGCGCGTCGAACAGTTGCCGACCAGACGGGGCCGCTCCCCTTTTCGGAGGTCGTGCATAAGTACGGCGCCGCACACCCGGGGGCGCTACGCATCTTCCCGCCGCAGTTCTTCTTTCCATACAGCTCGTTCGAGCTTCACCGTACGTCGGAGTCGTTCGATCTGGCCTACGCCGTCCCACATTTTGGTATGTCGTGGCATCGTGCTCCGGGCCTGGGGGCATCCATCCGCGGAGGATCGTTGGCTCGAAGGCCTCTCCTGGCGGGGAGTGCGGCACTGTTGCGCGCGGAAGACGCAGCCCGAGCCGTACCGGCACGGCTACGGAGCCGCTTGAAGCGGGCCGCGCTCGAGGCGGCTCGAACGCTTCGGTCAACCGGTCTGCTGCCGCGCGATCCGGTGCCCGTCGTTTCGTTGCCAGATCGGCTGTTGCTGCTTCGTACCACGCACGGGTATCCGCTTCTCACGCGTGCCGACGACTTGAACATCACCCCTCATCTCGTTCTCGAGGGCGAGTACGAGGGGAATGCGATCCGGTTTCTGCAGGATGTCGTCAAGCCAGGGGATCGCGCCCTCGATGTCGGCGCGAACATCGGCCTCTTCACGGTCGCGCTCGCTCATGCCGTTGGTCCCGCCGGTCGAGTGTTCGCGTATGAATGCTCTCCGGAGCTGTGCGTACTGCTGAAGAGGAATCTCGTGTTGAACGCCGTCGGTGAATTCTGCGATATCGCTCAAAGCGCGGCAGGAATGACTGCGGGGACCGCGACGTTGAGATTCCCGGCCTCGGCCCCCGGCCTCGGCTCATTGAACGAGCGAGAGTTTCCTCCGCTCGACGATGTCGTCGAAGTCGAAGTTCCGATCGAGCGGATCGACGACCGAGTCGATGAGATGGGATATCTCGACTTCGTCAAGATCGATGTCGAGGGCCACGAGGTCGCGGTGCTGAATGGGATGGCCGGGTTGTTCGATCGGAGGGCAGTCGGGCTCTTGATGATCGAGGTCAACCACGACCATCACCTGCACGACTGGACCGAATTCGAGCAGACGATCGTCGATTTCGTGGATGATCGCGGAGCCAGCCTGTATGCCGTCTCCTATGCCGGCGCTCTCGAGCCGCTTGCTCTCGACGAGGTGCTGACCAACGGCCGGTACGGCAATCTCGTGATCGACTTCCGGCCCGACGTAGACGACGGTGCGCCGCGGCGCGGCCGCACCGACGGATGAGACGACGAAGGCATGCACAGGGCCCGTTCGACCGTGTCGCGCGGGGGCACGAACGCTCCCGTGCGTACCGACGGATTCTCCGCCTCCGCGCTCTGGCCCACAGAGCGGCGGAGACGAGCCGATGACGGCTGTGCGCGAGTTTTCGAGACCACGGCGGTCTTCCGTGTCGGTGGTGATTATTACCTACGAACGGCCGGACCACCTCGATCGCTGCCTGCGTCAGCTCGATGGGCAGACGCTTCCGCCGCATGAGGTGATCGTCGTGGATGCGTCCGTTTCCGACGAGAGCCGGAAGGTGGCGGAGCATTGGCATGACGTCACGTATGTCTCGAATCCGGCCGGGCGCGGAAGCATGACCAACTCTCGAAACGCCGGATGGCGCGTGAGCGATGGTGAGATCGTTGCGTTCATCGACGACGATGCGTTCGCGGCTGCCGATTGGCTTCAGTGTCTCGTCTCTGCGTACGAAGACGAGACAATCGGCGGGGTCGGCGGGCGCGCAGTTCGATCGGAGTTCGATGTTCCTCGCGTTACCCGGCACGTCGGTTCGATCACTCCGAATGGCGAACTCATTGGCAACTTCGACACTCTCGCGCCGGGTCCCGTCGACGTCTGTCATTTGATCGGCTGCAACATGTCCTTCCGGCGGCGCCTACTCCAAAGGGTCGGAGGCTTTCGTGAGGACTATCCGGGTACGGAGGTACGCGAGGAAACTGATCTGTGCTTTCGGGTGATTCAAGAGGGATACCGCTTACGGTATGAGCCCGAGGCTCTCGTGGTGCACGTCGGTGGTCCCTACGTCCGGGGTAACCGATTCGACCTTCGTTACGACTACTTTGCGGCGCGAAACCATGCCCAACTCCTCGTTCGACATTTCGGCATTCGGGAGCCGATGGTGCGCGGTTTCGCAGCCCGATTGCTCGAGCGCGCAACCTCCGAAAGCCTCCGGAGCTTGCTCGCTGCGTTCCTCAGATTGGGAGCGCGAATAGTCGGCCTCATCGCGGGCCTTGTGGGTGGCCTGCGTTCGGATGACAGGCCTATTTCCAATTCGCGTTCCATGTCCCGCAACATTGCACTCCGCGATTGGCTCGACGTCCATCAGGTCGACGGATCGGATCATTCGAATGGCCGTCCTGACCCCTTACCTCTGTGATGGTCCCGACCGTTCTCTCGCCTCAGTCCGTCTCGCTGGTGACTGAACTCGCTGTTTGTCTCGGGGCGCTGGAAGGTTCTCGCCGTGACTCGGTATGACTTCGATCGGCCGGAGATGCTGCAGTTCGTTCCGGAGTCCTCCCGAACGGTGCTCGAGGTCGGCTGCGACACGGGACGCTTCGGCGCGTTGCTCAGACGACGGAATCGAGCGCTGGAACTTGTGGGAGTCGAACCGGATCCCGAGGCAGCGCGCCAGGCCGAGAGCGTGTTCGACCGAGTCGCGCGCGGAACCTTTCCGGCCGTCGCGCAATCGGTGAAGCGACCCGGCGGCTTCGATGTCGTCGTGTTCAATGATGTGCTCGAGCACATGGCAAATCCGGAGGTAGCGCTGTGCGCGGCACGCGAAGTGCTCTCGCTGTCCGGTCTCCTTGTTGCTTCGATTCCGAACGTGCGTCACGTCAGTGCCGTCGGGCCACTGGTGGTACGGGGTGAGTGGCGTTACACCGAGATCGGCATCCTCGACACGACGCATCTTCGGTTCTACACCGCGAAGTCGATCCGCCGGCTCTTCGACGAGAACGGCTGGGATGTCGTGCGACTCGACCCCCTCAACCGTTGCTTCCGGAGCACCGATCCCAATCCGCGATGGTGGATTCGGACGCTCGGCTGGTTGACGCGCGGATCGACCGACGCATTCTTTGTGCTGCAGTACGGCGTTACGGCCCGCCCGCGGGTGTCGCCTGGGCAGGTCAGTGAATGAGCGGCGCGATTCGCCGGTGGTTGCGCAAGGTCGTCGACTCGTCGAGGCGACTCATCGCCGACCCTGTCGTCGCCGATCCGCGCGTCGAGCGATTGGTAAGCGTGGGTCGCCTCTCGTACCCGCCAAACCTGAACATCCTGACATGGCCGCCTTACTCCGCGAAGCTGACCGTCGGCTCGTTCTGTTCGATCAGTGACCACGTCGAGTTCTTCCTGGACGCGGATCACCGGCGCGACTGGGTTACGACGTCGCCACTACGCGCCGTCTTGGAGCTCGACGGCGCGTATCAAGATGGGCACCCCGCGACAAGAGGCGACATCACGATCGGGAACGACGTCTGGATCGGCCGGGGTGCGTCGATTCTCTCAGGCGTTACTGTCGGCGACGGCGCGGTCATCGCGGCGCGTGCGGTCGTGACCAGGGATGTTCCGCCGTACGCGATCGTGGTGGGCAACCCGGGGCGACTTGCTCGCTACCGCTTCTCGGACGAGATCGTTCAGGGGCTATTGCGGATTCAATGGTGGGACTGGCCCATCTCCGTGATCGAAGAGCGTGTCGGTGAGCTTTGCGACACCGCTGTGGCCGAATTTGTATCCAAGTACGATCTGTCTGACGCCGAAACGCCCCCGGCCTCATGACGCGGCCTTTGATCTCGACGATCACCCCGGCCTATAACCCCGGCGCGTTCTTGCGGGACGCAGTGTCATCGGTCGTTCACCAGACGTATCGAAACTGGGAACTGCTGGTCGTCGACGATGCTTCCACCGAGGACTTGTCGTGGGGGGGGGGGGTGGGGCCACCCCGCCGCCGCGGGGGGTGTTTGCCGCACCGCGGGGGCGCCCCGGCGCCGGCGCCGCGCCGCCG
>JBBSFB010000053.1:0-29126 GCA_038239145.1 Acidimicrobiia bacterium | reverse complement strand
GTCGTCGCTCAACACCACCACCGCTGCCCGAGTCCCCGGATGTGCCATCGCTGCCTCCCATCGTCGCTGACGACGAGAACAACGCGCACCCCGAAACCCAAAATTCCTAACTACCGAAGAAATACCGACTCAGGTCACTAGCGCCCTCGGCGGCGACGGACTGCACCCTTGCCCGGCGGGTTCGGGCGTGGCCTGATATCGCCGTGATCTGGTTGCGGGCGCGATCCGAGTGGCGGCGGCGATGGCGAACCCTGCTCGCGCTGACGCTGCTCGTCGCGCTGAGCGGCGCGGTAGTGCTGTCCGCCGGCGCCGGCGCGCGTCGCACCCGTAGCAGTATCGATCGGGCCGCCCGGGACACCAGGAACGTCGACGCCTACGCGACCCTTCAGGACGGCAAGACGCTCGAACAAGCGGGCGCGATCGCGAAGCTGCCCGAGGTCGCCGTGGGCAAACGCCTCGCCCTGATGCAGGTGTTCAGTACTCACGGCTTCGCGGTCGTCGCGTCGCCGGTCGATCCCGGCTTCGGTACCGACCTGCTCCGGAATCGCGTGCTCCGGGGCCGAGCCGCGAATCCCGACGACCCCGACGAGGTTGCGGTGTCGGAGACGACCGCGTCCGCGTTCGGTCTCGACGTCGGCGGAACCTTCGACCTCGCGTCGCCGTCGCCCGCGCAATGGGGCTGTCTCGGTCAGGGTCCGCCGGTCAACACGCCGCTCTGCAAAGCAACCGCGTTGGCTGTCGACCGCGACCGGATCGATCTCTCTCGAATCTGCAAGGTCCGCAGCTACACCTCCGTGTCGTCGGCATCACCCGCGACCTGTTCACGGTCGGGGCGTCGTCGAGCACCAAGTTCTTCGACATCCTGACGCCGGCCTTCTTCCGCAAGTACGGGTCGGCGCTGCAGTTCGAGCCAATGGCGATGGTCCGCTACCGGTCGGGCGTCACCGACGCCCAGTTCGACGCAGCCGTCGCCCGGGTATTGCCGCGTACCGCGATCTCGGACTCGGGCACGTTCACCTCCACCGTCGACGCGCTCCGCTCCTCGGCAGGTGTCCTCGCGAACGGTCTGCTCGTCTTCGCGCTCGTCGCACTCGTGCTCCTCTCGCAGGTCCTGGCCCGTTACGAAGACCGCGGCGAGGACGAACGCCGCTTGCTGCGTGTCTTCGGCGCGTCCCGCCGGGCCCGGATCGTCGACGCGTGCCTACCCATCGTCCCGGTCGCGCTGGCCGGGGCTGCTCCGCCGTGCTCGGTGCGTGGATCGCATCACGCTGGATGCCGATCGGGACGGCTCGCCGCGCCGAGACCGTGCGCGGCTTCGACTTCGACGCGACGGTGCTCATCGGCGGCGCGGTCGTCCTTGCGGTGCTCGTCGTCGTCGTCGCCGGTCCTGCCGCGGCGCTCTGGGCGGGGAGGACACCCACCGATTCGGTGTCGGCCCGATCGAGGGCCCCGCGCTCGACGGCGGCGCGGCGGATCGTCTTCAGCGGAGTCACGATTGCAACCGCGGCGAGCATGGTCACCCGCCCCGGAAGAGGCCGACGCGCGATCCCGTTGCGTTCCGCGGTAGCCGGAATCGCGCTGGCGATGGCCGGTGTGATCGGTGTCGCGCTCTTCTCGGGATCGCTGACGCGTCTCACCACCGAACCGGCGCGCGAGGGCTACGGATGGGACGCGTTGATCAAGGGTTTCGGTGAGCACGACGAGCTCAGCCAGGCCGGGCGCCGACGCCGCCGTCCGGCGCCTGACGTCCGATCCAGCTGTCGCCGACGTGACGGCCGTGTGGGTCGACTATCTCCCGCTCGTCGATGGCCATGAGGTCCCGGGGTTCGCCGAGCGGTATCTGCAGGGCAGCCGTGGATTCGTCGTCGTGAGCGGCCGCTCGCCCGGGGCCGTCGGTGAGGTTGCGCTCGGAGCGAAGACGATGAGCCATACCGGTGCGGCGATCGGCGACGTCGTACGGATCGCGGGCAAGCCGGTTCGAGTGGTGGGTACCACACTGTTCCCGGAGACGAACGGAGAGACGTTCGCGCTGGCCGACGGCGCGCTGTTCACGCACGCCGGCGCGCAAGCGCTCGGCCTCGTCCCCACCGGCGGTGAGGGCCCACCGCAGCTCGCGGTGACGCTTCGTCCCGGCGCCGACCGGACCGCGGCCTTCGAGCGATTGCGCGAGTTCAACGTCGGCGAGCTACCGGCGCCGCCGATCCGCCACGCCGAGGTCCAGCAACTCATCGAGCTCGACCGCCTACCGTGGGTGCTCGCTGTTTTCCTGGTCGCCATAGCCTTGCTCGCGGTCGGTCATCTGATCGTGCTCTCCGTGCGGCGCCGCGCCCACGACTTCGCGGTATTGCGGGCGCTCGGGTGCACGCCCCGTCAAGTCGACCGCATCGTGGCCTGGCAGGCGACGATGCTCGCCGTAGTGGGGACCGTCATCGGAACACCGCTCGGCATCCTGATCGGCCGCTTCGTGCGGAAGCGCGTGGCCGACTCCTACGGGATCCGCACCGACACGGCGTGGCCGTGGGTCACGATCGCGATCGCGCTCGCCGCTACCGTGGTGCTCGCCAACGTGATTGCGTGGCTGCCGGCCCGGCGCGCCGGGCGGCTCCCCATCGTCGACGCCCTCCGCACCGAATAGCTCTCGAACCGGCGTGATCTGGGCCCGAATCGCGGCCCCGGCCACGCCGCTTCGCAAGTGTCAGGCGGGGCGGCGGGCGGTGAGTTCGCGGGCGTTGTCGCGCATGATGCGCTGCTGGTCGGCGTCGCTGAACTGCTTGACTTCGACCGCGTAGTCGAGCGGTCGGGGCATGCCTTCGATGTGCGGCCAGTCGGATCCGAAGATCACACGGTCAGCGCCCATGAGGTCGACGACGGTATTGACGTCGTCCTCCCAGAAGGGGTTGATCCAGACGTTCTGCCGGAACGATTCGCCGGGATCGCCGGGGAAGTAGCCGGGCATCTTGTGGTCGGTGGACCGCAGCTTGTTGAAGAGGTCGCCGAGGAACTCGGCGCCGTTCTCGACCGACGCGACCCGCACGTTCGGGAACCGCTCGAACAGCTTGTCGAACACCAGGGTGATGAGGAAGTCGTACGCGGCGCGCTCGATGTGGAACGTCTTGACGTTCGGCGCCCACCGGCCGTTGCCGCTGAACCCGGCCGCGAAGCCATCGATCGCGTACCCGTTGCTCGAGTAGCCGCTGTCGCCCGCGTGCACGACCACCGTGATGCCGGCTTCGTTGACACGAGCCCAGAACGGATCGTTGCGGGGATCACTCACTGCGATCTGTCCCGAAGCGGTGTGCGGCGCGGCCGGGCGCATCACTACGTGGCGGGCACCGTTGTCGATCGCCCACTCGAGCTCCGTGACCGCCCAGTCGAGGTCGGCGAGCGTGATGTACGGCGACGCGAAGATGCGACCCTGGTAGTCGAGACCCCAGTCGTCGTCGAGCCAACGGTTGAACGCGGTGAAGAGCGTCGTGACCGCTTCGATGTCGTGCTTGATCAGTTCCTCGTAGAGGATGCCCAGCGTCGGGAACAGCCAGACTCCTTCGAGGCCGAACTCGTCGAGCTTGGCGAGACGGGCGTCGCGGTCCCGGTACTCGGCCGGGATCGGTTCGCGCTCGCGCAAGAACTCGTACGGCTGCAGCTTGTTCGGGTTGCCGCGGAAGTAGTCGTGCATCGCGCCCGCCTTGGCGACGGGATCGAACGTGGGATTGACCACGGCGTGGCTGACGATGCCGCCGACGACGTGGTACCTGCGGCCATCGACCTCGCACCACTGGACACAGCGCGGCTGCATCTTGGGATCGACGTAGCGCGTGAACGCGTCGAGCGCTTCGTAATAGTGATTGTCGGCGTCGAACGCGGCATAGGAGTGGTCGCTCACGCAGCTCAGCTTACCGACGGTTCCCGCACCTACACTCGGCCCGTGCCCGGCTCCGACCTGTCTGAGCTCGTCGATCTCGACTGGTCGTCGGTCGAGCGGGGCCGGGAGCGGATGCGGCTGACCGGGGCCTGTGAGATACCGAACTTCGTGCGGCCCGAGGCGCTCCCGGCGTTCGTCGCCGACGCCCGGCAGGTGGCCTCGCAGGCGCATCGGAGCGGCGGTCTCGGGACCGTGTCTCTCGGTTTCCCGTACGAGTCGTTCGCCCTCGACCATCCCCAACAGTGGCTCGGGAACTACCGGCTCGGCGCAGTCGCGTACGACCTGTTCCCGCACGACTCGCCGATCCGGCAGTTGTTCGAGTGGCCGGAGTTGAGCGCCTTCGTGGCCGCCATCCTCGGGCTCGAGACGATCCACCCCTGCGGCGACGCGCTCGGCGCGCTCAACCTGGCGGTGATGGGGGAGGGAGACGAGCTCCAATGGCATTTCGACCAGATCGACTTCGTGGTCTCACTCGCGTTGCAGAGCGCCGACGAGGGGGGCGATTTCGAGGCCGCGCCGTTCATCCGCTTCACTGACGACGAACGGTACGACGACGTCGCACGCGTGCTCGCGGGCGATCGCGAACCGCTCACCGTGTTGCCGATGACGCCCGGGACGCTGCTCGTGTTCGCAGGGCGAACCTCGATGCATCGTGTCTCTCCGATCCGCGGGTCGACGCCCCGTCTCGTCGGCCTGTTCGGCTACGACACGAAACTGGGGACGATGAGCAGCGACCTTCTCAAGGAAGTCCGGTACGGCCGAGTGGCGCCGATCAGCTCCACCGTGGGATCGGCGTGAGCGCGTTCGCGATCGGCGAGGGCTTTGCGGGCGAGGGCGCCGATGCCGCGCACGTCAACACCATGCTCGGGGCCAAGACCGGTCCGGTCGGCGGGGCGTGGGCGAACGCGCTCGCGACCCCGACCGCGGGTCATGCCGCGTTCGTGGTGGTCGCGGCGCCGAACATCCCGGTCAAGCCGATGACGCTGTTCGTGAACAAGTCGACCGTCGACGCGGTCAACGAGCGTCACGGCCGCCTGACGTGGGGCGCCGCGCAGGCGGGCGTCGCGGCCGGGGTCCTGGAGGCCCATCGCAAGGGGGTGCTGCTGGCCGACGAGGCCGACGAGCTCGTGCTGATCGCCGCCGTGTGGGTGAACCCGGGTGCCGCCGACGAGGACGCGGTCTACGCGAACAACGCGCAGGCGACGCTCGCGGCGCTCACCGCGGGCCGCGACGACCTGCCCTCGCTCCGCACCGTGCTCGACGTGCGGGAGCCGCGGAACCCATACTTTCGCGCATGACCCCGGAACCGCGCGCATGACCCCGGAACAAGCTGCCCACGAGCTCCGCGAAGCCGTCGTGCGGATCCCCGGTGGATTCATGACCGCCGCGACCACCTACGCCCGCGGCGCCGAGCTCGGCTTCGAGGGCCTCGACTTCTACGTCGCGGGTCGGGCCGGTGTGCTCGGCGCCGTTCCCGCCGACGTTGTCGTCGCGTCCCTCGTGTTCTTCGCGCCCGAGCTCGTGCACGAGGCGTGGGCGCGCTCGGAGTCGGTGATGCTCCGCCACGAAGCCGCTCGGGAATGGGCGACGGTCGGGCACACCTGGGCGATCGCCCACCTTCCGGACGAGATCGACTGGCCGACCGTCGCCGCGTTGCTCGGCCGCGTCGTGCACTCCGCGCCCGTTGCCGGCGCCCCGCTGTTCGCGGGTTGGCGCGCGCTCGGAGAGCCCGAAGTGCCGAAGGCACTGGCGCTGCACCGGCTCAACGCGTTGCGCGAGCTGCGGGGCGGGTTGCACGGTGCCGCGGTGCTTACCGTCGGCCTCACCCCCGTCGAGGCGATCGTCGTACGCACGCCCACGATGTTGCCGGTCTTCGGTTGGTCGGAGCCGTATCCCGAACCGAAGCCGCTCCACGACCGCTGGGGCCTGGCCGAGGCGCGCACCGACCGCATGTTCGGGCGCAACCTCGCCGTTCTCGACGCGGACGAGCTGAACGAGCTCGTCGCGTTGCTCGCACCACTCGCCGAGCCTGCCGGCGCGGCATGACCTGGCTGCGCGAAGAGGCGGCCGGCCCGACGCCGCTCGACCGGGTCTTCGGCTTGCGCCCCAACGCCTACGCACGCTTCACGGAGCTCCTCGACGCGCTCCCCGCCGGCGGTGTCGACGAGGAGACGCTCGCCGCGTGCCGGGACCGCATCGACGCGCTGCTGCGCTACGAATCCGATCCCACGATTGCGCTGGATCTGTCGGCGGCGCAACGCGCCGCGGTCGGGTACGCGGAGCAATACGCCCTCGATCCGCACGGCCTGCGCGACGTCGACTTCGAATCGTTGCACGAGCACTACACCGACGCGCAGCTCGCAACGTTGACGCTCGCGGTCGCAATGTACGACGCGCTCGCGCGCTTCTCCGTCGCCCTGGAGGTCTGATGGTCCGCGTCCGGACGCCCAAGGGTGCGATGACACCCTTCGACCACGTTCCCGCGCTGTGGGAAGCGTTCAACCGCTACTACGGCACGCTGTGGTCGGACGGTGTGGTCGACGATCCGACCAAGGAGGTCGGACGGCTGCGCAACGCCCGCGTCACCGGGTGTGGGATCTGCAAGAACCTCCGGTTCGCGAGCGCGCGCGAACAAGGGCTCGAAGAGGAACACGTCGATCTCATCGACGACGCCCACGCCGACAGCGCACTCCCGCCCCGCTGGAAGCTGGCCGCCCGCCTCGCCGATGCGTTGATCGCCGACGCGCTCGTCGACGAGCCGCTACGGGCGGCGCTGTTGGACGAGTTCACCGACGCGGCGATCGTCGAGTTGACCGCGACTATCGCGACCGCAATCGCGTTCTCCAAGGCATCGGTCGCGTTCGGCGCGCCCGATGAGATGCCGGTCGTGGTGGTCCCGACGCCGCAGATCGACGGAGACGTCGTCCGTTGACGGATGCCGAGGTGGCCGGGAACGAGGTTGGCGAGGATCTGATCCTCGTCTCGGTCGACGATCACATCTGCGAGCCGGCGGACATGTTCGACGCGCACGTCCCCGATCGGTACCGCGACCGCGCGCCGCATGTCGTCGACGAGGACGACGGCTCGCAACAGTGGTTCTACGGCGACATCCGGGGCCGGAACCTCGGCCTGAACGCGGTCGCAGGCAAGTCGCCCGAGTTCTTCAACGTCGATCCGCTCCGCTACGAGCACATGCGCCCCGGTTGTTACGACGTGCACGAACGCGTGCGCGACATGTCGGCCGGTGGTCAGCTCGCGGGCCTCAACTTCCCCAACTGGACCGGGTTCTCCGGACAGGTGCTGAACCAGGGTCCCGACCACGATGTCAATCTCGTCATGATCAAGGCGTACAACGACTGGCACGTTGACGAATGGTGCGGCGCGTACCCCGACCGCTTCATTCCCTGCGGCATGTTGCCGCTATTCGACGTGCACGAAGCCGCGCTCGAGGTCCACCGGCTCGCGGCCAAGGGCTGCCACGCGGTGACCTTCTCCGAGAATCCGGCCGGCCTCGGGATGCCGAGCATCCACACCGACGAGTGGGATCCGCTCTTCGCTGCGTGCAGCGAGACCGGCACCGTGCTGTGCTGCCACGTCGGCTCGTCGTCGAAGAGCGCGTCGACGTCGGCCGACGCCCCCGCGCCGGTACCGATGAACCTGTCGTCGGTGATGGCGATCTATACGCTCGGCGATCTGCTCTGGGCCACCTTCTGGCACCGGTTCCCGAAGCTCCGCTTCGCGCTGACCGAAGGCGACATCGGGTGGATCCCTTATTTCCTGTGGCGCGCCGAGCACACGCTCGACCGTCACAACGGCTGGATGGGCCACGAGATGCCACAGGGCCTGTCGCCGACGGAACTGTTCCGCGAACGAATCCTGTGTTGCTTCATCACCGATCGGATCGGCGTGAAGCTCCTCGACGAGTTCAACATCGACAACGTCTGTTGGGAGAGTGACTACCCGCACTCCGACAGTTCGTGGCCGAATGCCCCCGAACGGTGCGCGGAGCTGTTCTCCGGGCTCGCACCCGAGGTCGTTGCCGGCATCACGCATCGCAACGCGATGCGGCACTATCAATTCGCTCCCTTCGCGATCCGGCCGCCCGACGACTGCACCGCGGGGGCGTTACGGGCCGAGGCGGGCGACGTCGACACCGTCACCCGGACGGGCCGACCGGCCGACGATCGTGACCTCGCCTCCTGGAAACGCCTCACCGGCCGCCCCCGGTAGATCCAGGCGCAGATCCGGAGGCCCGGGTCGGTTGGGCGGGGGTGTGCGTGGAGGTAGAGGGCCGGCGGTCGCAGCCGCATGAACATGGCGCAGACCCGGAGGCTCGGGCCGCGGCACGCCCGCCCCGAACCGCAAGTACACTGCGAGCATGCTTTCCGAGATCATCGGGCCCGACATCTTGATCGTGTTGGTCGTCATCCTCGTGCTCTTCGGCGGTTCGCAGCTGCCGAAGCTGGCTCGGGGCCTCGGCTCGGCACAAAAAGAGTTCAAGAAGGGTCTCGAAGACGGGGCGTCGGACGACGACGACTCCAAGAAATCCGAGAAGTCCAAGTCCGACTGACTGCGCGCGGTTCGCCGCACGTTCAGCCCGACCGAAGGACTACCGCGTTTTCGCCTTCCATTCCGGTGGCGGCGGATCGGCGCGTTTCGCGGCCGCGCCGAACAGGCGTGGGATTTCGCTCATGTAGTCGTCTGCAGTGAACCCTCGGTCTTCGACCCGGGCGGAATCCCGTACCGACCACGTGTCGACGTGCTCGACGATCCCGCCCCGGACTTGGAAGGTTTGCCCCGAGATCCAGCCCGCGTCCGGCGATGCCAGGTACGCACCGAACTCGCCGACGTGCGCCGGATCGCGCGGGTCGAATTCACTCTCGTCGTCGGTGGAACTCCCGGTGGCACCGGTCGTGCTGCCGGTCTTGCGGTTCATGCGCCAGCCGATCTGGGCGAGCCTGGTGTCGGCGCCGGGCATGATCGTGTTGGCCGTCACGCCGTAGGGCGCCATCTCCGTGGCTACGGCTTCGGTGAAGGCCTGGATGCCGGCCTTGGCCGCGACGTAGTTCGACTGGCCTGCGCCGCCGTAGAGGAGCAGACCGGTCGCAGTGTTGATCAAGCGGCCGTAGGTGCTCCCGTGTTCCTTTCCCTGCGCGCGCCAGTGCCTGCACGCGGGGCGGGATACTACGAACGTGCCCCGCAGGTGCACGCGGATCACGTCGTCCCATTCCTCGTCGCTCAGGTTGAAGACCATGCGCGGGCGGCCGAACCCGGCGTTGTTGATGACGATGTCGAGACGGCCCCACGTGTCGAGCGCCCGTTCGACCAACGCGTTGCCGACCGCGGAGTCGGCGATGTCGCCGCGATGGGCCACGGCGGCGCCGCCCGCGGCCTCGATCTCGGCCGCGACCTCGGTCGCGGGATCCTCTTCGGTGGCGGCCCCGTCGGTCGCCACTCCAGCATCATTGACCACCACCCGGGCGCCGTACGCGGCGAGACGCGTCGCGTACGCGCGCCCGATTCCGCGGCCCGCGCCCGTGACGATCGCGACTCGTTCCCGAAGATCGACCACCGCTGCATCCCTCCGCCGGCCCGTGTTGTGGACGACCGCAGGCGATCGTAGGCCGGAGTCGGGACGCGCCCCCGGTACACTTCTCCCTCCTTATGCAGAGCACCGTCGAACCCGTCGAGACCCCTGTTGGTATTGACGAAGAAAACGCCGCGCCGGACGACAGTCCCGCCGGTGTCGCCAGCCGGGTCAAGTTGCACATCGTCGTCCCCGCGCCCGAGTTCGAAAAGGCGATCGACGACGCGTTCCGCAAGCTCGCGCGCGACGTTCGCATCCCCGGCTTTCGTCCGGGCAAAGCGCCCCGGCGCCTGCTCGAGGCGCGCCTAGGTAGCGAGATGGCACGCGAGCAGGCGTTGCAGGACGCGCTTCCCGAGTACTACGTCGAGGCCGTCAACGAGCACGACGTCGACGTGATCGCGCCGCCCGAGATCGAGATCACGTCGGGTCAAGCGGACGGCGATGTCGAGTTCGACGCGGTCGTGGAGATCCGTCCGCAGGTCAAGCTCCTCGGTTACGACGAGCTGCGCGTCGAGCTGCCGTTCGCATCGGTCTCCGACGACGACGTCGACAAGCAAGTCGACGCGCTGCGCGAGCGTTTCGCCGATCTTGCCGACTCCGAGTTCCCGTTGGTCGACGACGCGTACGCGACCATCGACGTCGCAGGGACCATCGACGGTGAAGCCGTCGAAGGGCTCACCGCGAGCGACTTCTTGTACCGCGTCGGTTCCGGCATGGTCGTCGACGAGCTCGACGACCAATTGCGCGGCACCAAGCCCGGAGCGATCCTCGACTTCAAGGCGGTGCTCCCCGAACGCTTCGGTGAGCTGGCCGAGAGCGAAGCGAACTTCCGCGTGATCGTCAAAGAGGCGAAGCAGAAGGTGCTCCCCGAACTCACCGACGCGTGGGCGTCCGAGGCGAGTGAGTTCGACACCCTCGAAGAGCTGCGCGCCGACATCCGCGCCCGCGTCGACACGATGCAGCGGCTGCAGGCGCAGCGGGCGCTCCGGGACAAGGTCCTCGACGCGGCCGCCGACCTGGTTCCGATCGAAGCGCCCCCGACCCTGGTCGATTCCGAGACGCGTCGTCGCGTCGAGGATCTCGCGCACCGCCTGTCACACCAGGGCGCGAGTCTCGAGCAGTACCTCGAGATGACGGGTCAAGAGCCCCAGGCGTTCATCGACGAGATCCGGGTCGGTGCGGCCCGGGCCGTGCTCGCCGATCTCGCGCTCCGTGCGGTGGTGGCCCAGGAGGGTGTCACGGCGACCGACGAAGAAGTCGACGCCGAGGTTCAGCAACTGGCGGACCGGACCGAGCAGAAACTCACGAAGGTGCGCCGGGAGCTCGAACGGAGCGGTGCGCTGGAGGCGGTACGCTCTGATGTTGCACGCGGAAAGGCGCTCGAGTTCCTTGTAGATCACGCGACCGTGGTCGACGAGAACGGGAACGAGATCGACCTGACCGTCGACGACCTTCAGTCCGCCGAGATCGCACACGATCACGAACACCCGCACGATCACGAACACACAGAGGCAGAGGAGTCCGAGGCGTGAGTATCCGTAACGAATACGTCCCGGTCCCGCGATTCATCCAGGACACGCCCCGCGGCCGGATGGAATGGGACCCGTACTCGCGGCTGGCGAACGATCGCATCATCTTCCTGGGCACCCCGGTCGACGACAGCGTCGCGAACCTGTTGATCGCGCAGTTGCTCATCTTGGAGTCGGAAGACCCCGAAAAAGACATCATCATGTACATCAACTCGCCCGGCGGCGAGATCACGGGTCTGTTCGCGATCTACGACACGATGCAGTACATCAAGCCCGACGTGCAGACCTGCTGCGTCGGTCAGGCCGCGTCCGCGGCGGCAGTACTGCTCGCATCCGGCGCGCCCGGCAAGCGTTTCATCCTCCCGCACTCCCGCGTGCTGATCCACCAACCGCACGGTGGCGCATCGGGACAGGCGGTCGACATCGAGATCCAGGCGAAGGAGATCGTGCGCATGCGCGAGCTCCTCGACGAGATCCTCGCGTTCCACACGGGCCAGGCGCTCGATCGCGTGTCGAAGGACACCGACCGCGACTTCATCATGAGCGGGATCGAAGCCAAGGAGTACGGCATCGTCGACGAGATCCTCACGAATCGTGAGCTCGCCGCGGTACCGTCGGCTGAAGGCACGAGCTAGGTACTGGACCCAAGGGGGAAGGGGGCTCTTCCGGTGGCAAAGTTCGGAGACGGCGGCGACCTGCTCAAGTGTTCTTTCTGTGGGAAGAGCCAGAAGCAGGTGAAGAAGCTCATCGCGGGACCAGGTGTCTACATTTGCGACGAGTGCATCGATCTCTGCAACGAGATCATCGAGGAAGAGCTCTCCCAGAGCACCGAGGTCCACTTCGACGAGCTCCCGAAGCCTCGGGAGATCTACGAGTACCTGAACGACTACATCATCGGCCAGGAGCAGGCGAAGAAGATCCTCTCCGTCGCGGTCTACAACCACTACAAGCGCGTGCAGGTTGGCGCGTACGGCGACCCCGACGTCGAGTTGCAGAAGTCGAACATCTTGCTGATCGGTCCGACCGGTTGCGGCAAGACGCTGCTGGCGCAGACGTTGGCGCGCATGTTGAAGGTGCCGTTCGCGATCGCCGATGCGACCGCGCTGACGGAGGCCGGCTACGTCGGCGAGGACGTCGAGAACATCTTGTTGAAGCTGATCCAAGCGGCCGACTACGACGTCAAGAAGGCCGAGACCGGGATCATCTACATCGACGAGATCGACAAGATCGCCCGCAAAGCCGAGAACCCCTCGATCACGCGCGACGTGTCGGGTGAAGGCGTGCAGCAGGCGCTGTTGAAGATCCTCGAGGGCACGACCGCGTCGGTCCCGCCCCAGGGTGGTCGCAAGCACCCCCACCAAGAGTTCATCCAGATCGACACCACGAACATCCTGTTCATCTGCGGTGGTGCGTTCGCCGGACTCGACCGGATCGTCGAAGCCCGGGTCGGCAACCGTGGTATCGGCTTCGGCGCCGACGTGCGCCGGAAGAACGACCTCGAAGAAACCGGTCGCTTTCTCGCCGATGTGCTTCCGGAAGACCTGTTGCGGTTCGGGCTCATCCCCGAGTTCGTCGGGCGTCTGCCTGTCGTCGGTGTCGTGCACAGCCTCGACAAGGACGCGCTGATGCGCATCCTCATCGAGCCGAAGAACGCGCTGGTCAAGCAGTACCAGAAGTTCTTCCACTTCGACGACGTCGACCTCGTGTTCGGCGACGACGCACTCGACGCCATCGCCGACGAAGCGCTCAAGCGCAACACCGGCGCCCGCGGTCTGCGTGCCATCCTCGAAGAGGTCCTCCTCGAGGTGATGTACGACCTGCCGTCGCGTACCGATGTCGTCCGTTGCGTCGTCGACAAAGAGGTCGTGCTCCGCAAGGTCACGCCGACGCTCGTCACCGAAGACGAATCCCGCCGCAGCGCATAACCCCCGGGAACTACTGCAGGCGGGCGGTGTATCGGCCGTCGCGTTCCTCGACGATCAGGTCGAGGTCGTAGGCCTCACTCAGGGTCTCGCGGTTGACGACCTCGGCGAGGGGGCCGTTGGCGAGGGTGCGGCCGCCCTTCAACACCAGGGCGTGGGTGAACGCGGGCGGAATCTCCTCGAGGTGATGGGTCACGAGCACCATCGCCGGCCGGGTCGGGTCCCGGGCCCACTTGGCCAGGTCGGCGACCAGCTCCTCCCGCCCTCCGATGTCGAGGCCGGCCGTCGGCTCGTCGAGGAGGACAACACCGGGCTCGTTCATGAGCACGCGGGCGAGTAGCACCCGCTGTCGTTCGCCGGCCGAGAGGGTGGGGAAGCGGTGCTGAGCCAGGGCGTCGCAGCGCCACTCGGCGAGCAACGTGTGGGCGCGGGCCCGATCGGCATCGGTGTACTGGTGCCACCATGGCGCCAGCGCGGCGTAGCGGGCGGTCATGACGACCTCGACGGCCGTCATCGTCGGCTCGAGCTTCGCCGCGAGCGCGGGCGACGAGAACGCAATGCGCTCGCGGAGGGTGCGCACGTCGGTTCGCCCGAGCCGCCGCCCGAGCACGTCGACAGTGCCCGACGAGGGGTGCTGATAGAGCGAAACGATCCGCAGCAGCGAGGTCTTGCCCGCCCCGTTCGCCCCGAGCACCACCCAGCGTTCCGGCGCCCGGACCGTCCAGTCGATTCCGGAGAGGATCGTGGTGTCATCGATCACGAGGCTGATGTCGACGCACTGCAGGACGGGCGATTCGGTCACTCAACCGAGCCTAGAGGGAGCCCCGTTCCTTGCTGCGAGGGCTGCTTCGTGTCAAGGTCGATCGATGGCCCTCGATGGCACGGTCGCCCGGCCGGCACGTTCGCACGATCGGTTCCCGTGCTTCGACGGTGTGCGCGCGCTCGCCGCCCTCATGGTGGTCGTGTACCACTCGGTGTTCTTCAACAGCTTCTTCCTCGCCCGGGGCGGCGCCTTCCTGGGCACGCTCAACGCCGGGGTCTTCATCTTCTTCGTGACCTCGGGCTGTCTCCTCTACCTCCCGTTCGCGGCATCGCATCTGAGTGAGCGACCGCCCGTCGACCCCAAGGGCTACGCAGTCCGTCGGGTCGCGCGTGTGTACCCGGCGTACTGGCTGGTGCTCGCGTTCTTCACGTTCGTCGTGCCGCGGGCCAACATCTACGGCTTCGCCGGCTTCGTGCAGCACGTCTCGCTCACGCTGACGTACGTGCACATCAAGAACCCGTTCGTCGTCGGTCTGCCGCCGGCGTGGAGCCTGGTCGTCGAGGTGTCGTTCTACTGCTTCCTGCCGTTCTACGCGGCGGTGATCGGCGCGCTGGCACGGCGGTGGCATCCGCCGACGGTCGAGCTCACCGGCCTGGCCGTGTTGTTCTCGGGCGGCGTCTCGGCGATCGTCGCGCTGGCCAACGGGCTCGATGCGCCCTGGGTCGCCGTCCTCCCGCAGTACATCGGCGCCTTCGCCCTCGGCATGCTGCTGGCGGTGATCAGCTCACGACGATGGAGCGACCGGGTGACGGCCCGGCTCGAACGCGTGGGCCGGCCCACGTGGGCCTGGTGGTCCGCCGCCGCGATCGCCCTCGCAGCCATCCCGCTCGTGCTTCGGCACAACCCGCTCGGGGCGATGAACGCGGTCCAGGCTACCGGCCTCAACGTGTGCGAGATGATCGTCGGGATCTGCGTGGTGGCTCCGGTCGTGCTCGGCCCTCAGGACCACGGCACGATTCGGCGGGCCCTGCAGTCGAAGGTCGCGGTGTATCTCGGTCTTGTCAGCTACGGGATCTACCTGTGGCATTGGTTCTTGTTGCGCGTCGTCGCCGACTGGTTGAACTGGCCCCTCTATCACGGCAACTGGTTCGTCGTCCTGGTCCTCACGTTGCCCATCGTGATCTTCGCCGCGAGCGTCAGCTGGTTCGGGGTGGAGCGCCCGATCCTGCGGCTCGCGCACCGGGTAGCTCCCGGAACGAGACGCAACAACGATCCGCGCACGCGTGACGGTCACGCGCTGCACGACGCGTAGAACCTTCCGTTGACGACTCCTGCGGTCACCTCGACGAAGACGACGCGCGGCGCCGTCTCCCGCGCCGGCGCTGCCGAGGTCGCGGTGTACGTGATTGCGGTCCTCCTCGTCGTGTGGCCCGGCGTGCTGCACGCGCGCACGCAGATTCTCGGCGCCGGTGACGACGCGCGGTACTACACCTGGCTCGGGTGGCATATGGGCCGCGCGATCGCGCACGGTCACATCGTCCCGTTCCACTTCGGCGACGTGATCCATCCGTTCGGTCTCGATCTCCGCTTGCTGGATGGGTACCTCCCGTCGTACGTGTCGGGGCTGTTCAACCTCGTCGCCAGACCCGTGCTCGCGCTCAATCTCACTTTCGTGTTGGGCGCGGTATTGAACATCGCCGCAGCGCGAGCGCTGGCCCGCCGGCTCACGTCGGTGCGCGCGGTGAGGACCATCGTCGCGGTCGCGTTCCTGACCGCGCCACCCATCGCGCTGAACGTGCAGCTCGGCCTGTTGCCGCTGTTCTGGGCCTTCACCGCGCCGTTGCTCGTGGCCGACGCGCTCGACGTGGTGACGGGCCGGACCCGGATCCGGCCGATCCGGCTCGCGGCGCTGCTGGTGGTCGCGTACCTGTGCAGCGTGTATTTCGTCGTGTTCGGCGGCCTCGCCTACGGGTTGATCGTCGGGGTTGCGGCCGTGCGCGCGCGGCACTGGCGCATGCTGCGCTCGGTCGCGGCCGCGGTGCTCGTCGCGGTCATCGTGCTGATGCCGTTCATCGTTCCCCGCATCCGGTTCGACCGGCAGGAGGCCGCGCACGGCGTCGACACCGAGCTGCTTTCCGACAGCAACTTCTTCTCGGCCGACGCGGTGTCGATCGTCGCTCAGCCCACGCGTTCGACATTCCTGCTCCCGCGCCCGACGCTCGTCGAGAAGAGCATCGTGCGGCTGCCTGACGTGCGCTTCGCGATCGAGGCGACGATCTTCCCGGGTTTCTTGCTCCTGGTCGGGTTCGTCCTCTTCTTCTTCACACGCGATCGCCGGCGGCTTCCACTCGCGCTGAGCGCGTCGGTGTTGTTCGTCTTCGGGCTCGGGCCGTCGTTGAAGGTCGCAGGCAATTTCGTGTGGAAGCACGGGAACAACCCGGTGTCGTGGCTGCCGTACCGACTCCTGCTCGCAATCCCGGGTCTGGGTGCGCTACGGGCGCCGGTGCGGGTCGAGTACGTGCTCGTCGCGTTGCTCGTTGCGGCTACGACGGTTGCACTGACCCGGATCGTCACCCGGAGCGCCGCCCGCGCCGGGGCGATCACGACGGGCGCCGGCGTGCTGCTGGCGACCAACCTCCTGATCCCCGTGCCCACCACTACCTTCGGGACGACGCCCGCGAGCACCGCGGCGCTCCGCGAGATCGCGCACCTGGCGCGGCCGGGCGACACCGTGTTGAGCGTGCCCGCCGACTGTGATCCGTCGTTCGTGAGCCTGCAGGTGTTCCACCGCGCGCCTGTAGTCGGGTGCGCGGGATCTTTCGCGGCGAACCCGTGGTCGAAGCTCACGGTCTTCAGCGCGTCGGATGCCTTCACCAAGCTGCGCTGCGACCGCACCATTTACGGCCGCCTGTCTACGACCGCGGTCGTTACCGATCCGTTCGGCGCGAACGACATCGACGTGCTCGGCCGCGACTTCGGCGTGCGCTTCGTCGTCGTCGATCGTTCGAAGCTGGGCGCCGGCTGCGGCCGGGTCGATCAGGCCGTTTCCCAGTTACAGGAACACCGGTCGCTCGGCGGCGACGCGCGGTTTGAGGTGATCGATCTCGCCGCGCCCGCGGCGCACTGACTCGCCGGTCCCGCTACTCGCCGGTCCCGCCGCAGCGGAGGTAGAGCGCGAAACCGTTGCCGAAGTCGTTCTTCAGGCAGAAGTCGCGGTGGAACACGTTCGCGGGGCCGGGATCGCCGGGCTTCATCGAGTCGTTCGGCTCGTTCCACGTGAGCCAGCGGTCCGACGCGATGAACGCGCCTGCCCGCTCCATCTCGCCGGTCAGCGTCGTGCCCTTGCGATTCGTGAGGCCGGGTTCGAACTCCATCGACGCCGTCCCGGGCGTGTAGCGGGGGAGCAAATAATAAAGGAACGTGTCGTTGTACGGGACGCGCCGCATATCGGTGTTGCCGACGATGACCCGGCTGCCGGGCTTCACGTCGCGCGCGACCGCTTGCAGCAGCCCGTTGATGCTCGTCGCCAGGCCGGGGTCGTCGCCGACGTACCACGTGCGGCCGTCGTTCGTGATCGCGAGCGATCTCGGTACGTGGATCGAATCCTGCAGCGCGGTGAAGTAACGCCGGGCGGTGTACGTCGGGAACAGGATGGAGATCGCGACGATGACCGTGGCGCCGCTCACGCACCCCACCCACATCTGCTTCCAAGCGGGCCGGACCGACGCGAACAGTTCGGTGAGCGCGGCCGGGACAAGGACCACGACGGTGCCGCTCACCCACGCCAGGTGGGCGGAGTCCGCGCGCTGGAGCGCCTGCGGGAAGATGCCCACACCGAACAACGCTCCCGCCAGCAACACCCGCGCCCGGATGCTGGAGGGATCGCGCCGAACGCGCCACGCCCCGAACACGACGAGTCCGACCGTGACGACGCCGAGCACGACGAACCAGACGAACAACTGCTGCGCGGGGGTGAACCGCGGAAGCGGCCACGACCGATCGACGGCCGCAATGACGCGGGCGACGCCAACGAGGTGATCGGGATCGGGCGGCACCGGCAGATGGCGTGCGGCTCGGAGGTGGAAGATCGGGTCGATGACCATGCCCCGCACGGTGGTGCCCGGGCCTGCCGTCACGAGCTGCACGGGGTAGGGAGCGAGACCGATCACGGTTCCGAGCAGCGCCTGCTTGACGACCGGCCGCGACAGCCCCCAGATCGCGGCGACCCCACCGAGTGCGAGCGCGAGCCCGAGATCGATTCGGAACAGCATGGCGAAGCCCGCGAGCACGCCGCCGGCGAGCGCCCATCGCCCGGCCGTCGTCTTGGGCACGCGCGCTTGTAAGAGGGCGACGAGAGCGAAGAGCGCGAGCGCGGCGCCACCGGTCCACGGGATGGCGATGAGCTGCAACGCCGGCATTACGAACACGACGTTGAGCAACACCGCGGCAACCGCAACTGCGCGTCCCCACCAGCGCACCAGGAGCCCGGCCGCGATCGCCATGCCGACGAGTTGCACCAATCCGGCGAGCCGTTCGACGAGCAGGTGCGTGCCGAACACCTTGTACACGCCTGCGAGCGCCCACAAGCTCCCGGGTCCGTACAGGTACAGAAAATCCTTGTTGGGAACGGCGCCGTGCAGGACCCGATCCGGGAAGACGAGCATGAAGCCCTCTTCCATCGCTGCGCCGGGGGAGTGCAGGAGCGACCGCAGCGGCAGCAGGTACGCGACGATCGCGACGGCGACGACGATCCAGCACGTGGTCGCCGTCGGTACGACGCCCGTGCTCGGTACGACGCCCGTGCTCGGTACGACGCCCGTGCTCGGTACGACGCCGGCGTCACTGCTCACGAGGAGTGGACTGTAACTGGCCCCTGACGAGAGGAGCGGCCGCGAGGGCGCCTCCTACAATCGGTGTATGGCCGGAATCCCCGACAAGCCGTCGCTCGACGGGCTCGAAGCGCGCTGGTCGGGTTTCTGGGAAGACCACGGCACCTATCGATTCGATCGGGGCCACGAGCGCTCGGAAATCTTCTCGATCGACACCCCGCCGCCGACGGTGAGCGGATCGTTGCACATGGGATCCGCATTCGGCTACGTACAGACCGACTCGATCGCCCGGTACCAACGCATGCGCGGCCGGCACGTCTTCTATCCGATGGGGTGGGACGACAACGGCCTGCCCACCGAGCGCCGCGTGCAGAACTACTTCGGTGTCCGCTGTGAACCGCACCTGCCGTACGACCCGGGCTTCGTGGCGCCGGAGAAGCCGGGCAAGGAAACCGTGTCGATCTCGCGCCCGAACTTCCTCGAGCTCTGCGAGCGGCTCGTCGCCGAGGACGAAGCCGCGTTCGAGGAGCTGTGGCGCCGGCTGGGCCTCTCCGTCGACTGGACCCTCACGTACACGACGATCGGGCACTCGGCCCGGCGTACGAGCCAGCGCGCGTTCCTGCGCAACCTGGCCCGGGGCGAGGCCTACCAGGCCGACGCGCCCACGCTCTGGGATGTCGACTTCCGCACCGCGGTCGCGCAAGCCGAGCTCGAAGACCGCGAGATGCCGGGCGCGTACCACGCGCTGAAGTTCCACAAGGCCGATGCGTCGGGCGACGTGCTGATCGACACGACGCGGCCCGAGCTGCTCGCGGCGTGCGTCGCGGTGGTGGCCCACCCGGACGACGCGCGCTTTCAACCGCTCTTCGGCTCCGAGGTGATCACGCCGCTCTACGGCGCGCGCGTCCCGATCGTCGCCCACCATCTCGCCGATCCCGAGAAGGGGACCGGCATCGCGATGATCTGCACGTTCGGTGACACCACCGACGTCGTGTGGTGGCGCGAGCTGCAACTTCCAATGCGTGCGGTGCTGGGTACCGACGGTCGCTTCAAGTCGGACGCGCCGGAGGGGATCACTCCCGACGGCGAGACGGCGTACGCCGAGATCGCGGGCCGCACCGCCAAGCAGGCCCAGAAGATCGTGGTCGAACAGCTGACCGCGTCGGGCGAGCTCGAGGGCGAGCCCCGCCCGATCACGCACCCGGTGAAGTTCTTCGAGAAGGGCGAGCGCCCGCTCGAGATCGTCACCTCCCGCCAGTGGTACTTGCGCAACGGCGGGCGTGACGCCGAGCTGCGGGCCGAGCTCCTCGCGCTCGGTCGCGAGCTCCACTGGAGCCCGTCCAACATGCGCGTTCGGTACGACAGCTGGCTCGAAGGGCTCAACGCCGACTGGCTGGTGAGCCGCCAGCGCTACTTCGGCGTGCCGTTCCCCGTCTGGTACCGGATCGACGCCGACGGCAACTCGATCTACGACGAGCTGCTCGTGCCACAGGAGACCGATCTCCCGGTCGATCCCTCCACCGACTGCCCGGCCGGCTTCGAACCGGCGCAACGCGATCAACCGGGCGGGTTCACCGCCGACCCCGACGTCATGGACACGTGGGCCACGTCGTCGCTCACACCCCAGATCGTCACCGGCTGGGTCGACGATCCCGATCTGTTCGCCCGCACCTTCCCGATGGACCTGCGGCCCCAGGGTCCGGAGATCATCCGCACATGGTTGTTCGACACGATCGTGCGGGCCCGGCTCGAGCACGGTGGCCTCCCGTGGACCGACACCGCGATCAACGGCTGGGTCCTCGATCCCGATCGCAAAAAGATGTCGAAGTCGCGCGGAAACGTCGTGACCCCGATGCCGCTCGTCGAGGAGTACGGCTCCGACGCGCTGCGCTACTGGGCATGCAACGGACGCCCCGGCGTCGACACCGCGGTTGATTTCGGGATCATGAAGGTCGGGCGCAAGCTCGCGATCAAGGTGCTGAACGCGTCGAAGTTCGTGCTCGGTGTCTCCGGAGACGCGGCCGAAGCCGTCGATGAGGTCGCAACCGACCTCGATCGTTCGATGCTCGTCGCGCTCGCCGACGTGGTCGACGAAGCGACGAGGTCGTTCGATTCCTTCGACTACGCCCGGTCGCTCGAACGGACCGAACGCTTCTTCTGGTCGTTCTGCGACGACTACGTCGAGCTCGTGAAGAGCCGGGCCTACGGTGTCGCCGGCGACGCGAGCGTGCGCTCGGCCGCGGTGTCCTTGAGGATCGCGCTCTCGACCTTGTTGCGGATGTTCGCGCCGGTCATGCCGTACGTGAGCGAAGAGGTCTGGTCGTGGTGGCGCGACGGATCGATCCATCGGGCCGAATGGCCGGCCGCCGAGGCACTCCGGGTGCGGGGCGGCGATCCGCTCGTGTACCAGGTCGCGGCGGAAGTGCTCGCCGAGGTGCGCAAGGTCAAGTCGACGAGCAAAGTCTCGCTCGCATCGCCGGTGGCCCGCGTACTCGTCGTCGACACGCCCGCGCGACTCGCCGCGCTCGAAGCCGCGCGCGCCGACGTGTGCGACGCGGGCAAGGTCGCCAAGCTCGAGGTCGAAGTCGGGACCGTTGCGTCCGTGCAGGTCGAGCTGGCAGTGAACGAGTCGTGAGTACGCCCGCGCGCTTCGACGGCCCGAGCTGGTTGAGCTCGCACGTCAACCTGGAGAGCCTGAACGTCCCGGCCGGCAGCCGCCGGGGGCCGCCCACGCTCGACCGGATCACGACGATCATGCAGTACCTCGGCTCGCCTGAGCTCGAGTTCCCGGCCATCCACATCACGGGTACGAACGGCAAGACCACGACCGTGCGCGTGCTCACCGAGCTGCTGGGCACGCTCGGGCTCAAAGTCGGTGCCTACACGAGCCCGCACCTCGAGCGCGTCAACGAGCGGATGTCGATCGACGGCGAGCCCATCGACGACGACACCTTCGACGAGATGCTCTACGCGGTCTCTCTCGTGGAGGAAGCGGTCGGAGTCGACGCGTCGTACTTCGACATCGTGACGTCCGCTGCGTTCCGTTGGTTCGCCGACGAAGCGGTCGACGTTGCCGTGGTCGAAGTTGGGATGGGCGGTACCTGGGACGCGACGAACGTGGTCGACGGCGTGGTCGCGGTCGTCACCAACGTGACGATCGATCATGTCGAATACCTCGGACCGACGCGCGAACAGATCGCACAGGAGAAGGCGGGCATCATCAAGCCCGAGGCGACGCTCGTCCTCGGTGAGACCGACCCGGCCATCCAGGAGATCTTCGAGGCGCGCGCTGCGGCCCGCGTGTTCCGGCGCGACGTCGACTTCGGAGTCTCCCGCAACGTGCTCGCGATCGGCGGTCGGCTGGTCGACCTCCGGAGCCCCGGTGCCGAGTATCCCGACGTGTTCCTGCCGCTTCACGGCGCGCACCAGGCCGACAACGCGGCCATCGCGCTCGCGGCGGCCGAGAGCTTCGTACGCGGGCCGCTGCCGTTCGAGGTCGTGGCGGACGCGTTCTCCCGGGTGACCTCGCCGGGACGACTCGAAGTCGTGCGGCGCCAGCCGTTGGTGTTGCTCGACGGCGCGCACAACGTCGCCGGCGCGGAGGCGTTGCGCCGGGCCCTCGACGAAGAGTTCAGCGAGGGGCCGCGCACGCTCGTGGTCGGCATGCTCCGCGAGAAGGAACCGCACGAGATGCTCGCTGCGCTCGGGGTCGAGGAGCTCGAAGGGTTGCTGATCTGTTGCCGCCCGCCGACGCCTCGCGCACTCGAGACGTCGTTCATCGTCAAAGCGGCCATCGATCTCGGCATGCCCGAAGAACGCATCGAGGTCGTCGATCGGGTCGAGGATGCCGTCAGCACGGCACTGCTCGCGACACCCAACGACGGGCAGATCGTCGTCACCGGTTCGTTGTACGCCGTGGGCGCGGCCCGGGCGGTGCTCGTCCCCTGACTCGCGGGACCCGTCTCAAGAGGTCGTTTGTCGAAGCGGGTCCGCCTCGTCCTAGGCTCGGACACTTATGACCGACCGCACGCTCGTACTCTGCAAGCCGGACTGCGTCGAGCGCGGGCTCGTCGGCGAGGTCGTCGGCCGCCTCGAACGCAAACAGCTGAAGCTCGTCGCGCTGGAGCTCCGCCTCCTCGACGAGGCCACGGCCCGGACGCACTACGCCGAGCACGACGGGAAGCCCTTCTTCGCCGATCTCGTCGCCTTCATCACCCGCTCGCCCCTCGTGGCGATGGTGGCCGAGGGCCCTGACGCCTTCAAGGTCGTCCGTACCCTCATGGGCACCACGAACCCGCGAGAGGCCGCACCCGGAACGATCAGGGGAGACCTCGCAATCGAACTGACCGAGAATCTCGTGCACGGAAGTGACGGTCCGGAGTCGGCTGCGCGCGAGATCGCGCTGTTCTTTCCCGGCCTTTCGGAATGACGGATCGGCGCGGTTGGCAGCCAAGCCTCGCGGCGAACCGCGGCGCCGATCGAGGGGCCTGGTCGGCGAGCCGCGCCGGGTGGCAATCGCAACGGGGTACTCCTAGCCTGGGCGGATCCCGCCGTCGGAAGATGACTTCGGTGAGCGAACCCTTTTACGCAGGATTGCTCGGCCGCGACATGGCGGTCGACCTCGGAACTGCCAACACGCTCGTCTATGTGCGCGGCCGCGGAGTCGTGCTCGACGAGCCGTCGGTGGTTGCCGTCAACGCGCGCGACGGTCGCCCACTCGCCGTCGGGATCGAAGCGAAGAAGATGATCGGGCGCACGCCGGATCACATCGTCGCGATCCGACCGCTGAAGGACGGTGTCATCGCCGACTTCGACATCTGCGAGAAGATGTTGCGGTACTTCATCCAGCAGGTCCACCCGCGCAAGTGGGCGAAGCCGCGGATGGTCATCTGCGTTCCGTCGGGCATCACCGGCGTCGAGCAGCGGGCCGTACAGGAAGCCGCGCAGCAGGCCGGCGCGCGCAAAGAGGCCTACATCATCGAAGAGCCGATGGCAGCGGCGATCGGCGCCGGCCTCCCGGTGCACGAGCCCGCAGGCAACATGATCGTCGACATCGGCGGTGGCACCACCGAGGTCGCGGTCATCTCGTTGGGAGGCATCGTCGCGAGCGAGTCGATCCGCATCGCGGGCGACGAGCTCGACGAGTCGATCATCAACTTCGTTAAGAAGGAGTACTCGCTCGCGCTGGGCGAGCGCACTTCCGAGGAGATCAAGATCGCGCTCGGGTCCGCGTTCCCGCTCGAGACCGAACTCTACGCGGAGGTCCGGGGCCGCGATCTCGTCACCGGGCTCCCGAAGACGATCGTCGTGTCGACCGAAGAGATCCGCGACGCGATAGAAGAGCCCGTGGCCGCGATCGTCGACGCGGTCAAGGTCACGCTCGACAAGACGCCGCCCGAGCTCGCGGCCGACATCATGTCGAACGGCATCGTCGTGACGGGCGGCGGCGCGTTGCTCCACGGCCTGCGCGAGAGGCTGGCCGCGGAGACGGGCATGCCGATCAAGATCGCCGACAATCCGCTGCTGTCGGTGGTGCACGGCTCCGGCCAGTGCCTCGAGAACTTCGACGTCCTCAAGCACGTCCTGATCTCGTCCGCCCAGCAATAGTCGGCCCGGCTCGCGACCATGCCCGGTGCTCGACGCGCGAGCCGACGACGCTCGGTCATCGTCGTGATCGTGCTCACGTGCCTGACGCTCATCACCCTCGACAGCCGCAACGGCCGTTCGGGTCCGATCGGCACGTTGGGAGGGATCGCGCACCGGATCGTCTCGCCGGTCCAGAGCGCGGTCGACGATGTCGCCTCGCCGATCAGCGACTGGTGGGCGGGCGTCTCCGATTCCGGCAACCTGAAGAAGCGCAATCGCGATCTCGAGGAACAGATCGCGAAGCTGAAGGGACAACAGTCTGCAGCCGCGCAGGCGATCAATGAGAACACCGACCTGAAGGCGCTGTTGCAACTGAGCGACGCGCTGCTCGTGAAGCACGTCAACGCGATCATCATCGCCACGGGCATCGGGAACTTCGATCCGACACTCACCATCGACCGCGGATCGGACTCGGGCATCGCGGTTGACATGCCGGTGCTCGCGCCGGTGGGCATCGTCGGCAAGGTGATCCAGGTCTACAAGACCAGCGCCACCATCCAGGTCGTGACCGATCCCGACTTCGCGGTCGGGGTCACGACGCCCGCACATCCGGGTTCTCCCCCCACGGTCGGCGCCGCGTCGGCGCCGCCGGGGTCGTCGGAGCTGTCGGTGACACTGGCGGCCGGTACGAAGGTGCGCGTCGGCGACCCGATCGTCACCTCCGCGCAGTCCACGCTCTTTCCCGCGGGTCTCTCGGTCGGCACCGTCACGAAGGTGATGAACCAACCGGGCGACACGGGTGTCGTCGCGCTGATCAAGCCCTACGTCGACATCCCCGCGCTCCAACACCTCACCGTGTTGTTGTGGGCGCCGGGCACGCCGGGCCCCGTTCTCTCGGTGCCGACCACTACCACGACCACGACCACGACGACCTCGACCACGACCGTGCCGAACTCCGGAACGACGGTCTTCGGCGCCACGACGACCACGACGGTCTCGACCTCGAGCACGACGAAGCCGGGCGGATGACGCGGTCGGTCCGGTTGGGAGTGTTGGTCGCCGTCATCGTGGTGACCCAGGTGTCGGTCTTCCCTCACCTCCGGGTGTTCGGGGTCGTGCCCGACCTCGGGCTCCTGGTCGCGTTGGCGGTCGGATACCACGAGGGACCGGAGGCGGGCGCGATCGTCGGCTTCGCCGCCGGGTTCGGGTTCGACCTCTTCCTCGCGACCCCCGTAGGGCTCAACGCGCTGACGTACGCAATCGTCGGATACGGGATCGGGGTCTTCGAATCGGGGCTCTTCCGGTCGCCGGCGTGGCTGCCGTCGTTCCTCGGCGCCGCGGGTGGACTCGTCGGTGGTCTGCTCTTCATCGGGATCGGGGTGCTGGTCGGCGTCGACTCTGTGAAGGGCCAGCACGCGGTCGTGATCATCTCGTACGCGGCCCTGTACGACGGGATCCTCGCTCCATTCGTCTTCTTCTTGGTCCGGCGCGTTCTGGGGAACGAGACCCGGGTCCGTGACGTCTGGTAGAGGCGCCCTCCAGAAGGTCGACCAGCCCCTCCGGAAGCCGACCGGAACGCGCTAAGAGGTTCCCGGTAGCGTGCGGAGCGTCTCGATGAACCACCTGACTGCATGAGCGATAACAGCCGCGTCCGAGTGAGCATCGTCGGCGTCGTCATCGTCGCCCTCTTTGCTTCTCTGTTTGCGCGCTTGTGGTTCTTGCAGATGGGCCCCGAGCAGAAGCTGGGCAAGGCGGTGAGCACGCTCGCGACGCGCGTGATCCAGACCGAGTCGCCCCGGGGCGAGATCCTCGATCGGAACGGCAAGGTGCTCGCGCAGGACGTCGCCGCGTGGGCCGTCACCGTGGATCGCAACCTCAAGAAGGCGACACGCGACCGCGTGCTCGGTCAACTCGCCGAAGTGCTGAAGGTTCCCGAGAGGACGCTGCTCGCGAATTATCAGAGCGTGCGCCAGTCGCCCCTCCCGCCTGCGGTGGTCGACCTGAACGTTCCTCTCGACGCGCAGCTCGCGATCCGCGAGCACAGTGAGGACTATCCCGGCGTGAACGTCGCGGAGCTGACGATCCGTTCGTATCCCAACGACGGGTTCGCGTCGCAACTGCTCGGGTACCTCGGTGAAGTCGACTCCGTGAGCAAGCCGCAGCTCAAACAGCTCGAGGCGAAGGGATACCAACCCGGCGATCTCATCGGGCGCGACGGTGTGGAGTCGGCGTACGAGTCGGTGCTCCGGGGTAAGCCGCGGCGAGAGACGGTGCAGGTCGATCCCACCGGCAGACAGGTCGGGCCGCCGATCAGCGTCGATCCCGGAACCGTCGGCGACAACGTCAAGCTGACCATCGACATCAACGTGCAGAAGGTGGCCGAGAACTCGTTGAAGGAAGGCATCACCGCGGCGCGCGGGTTGCAGGACGAAGCGCACCGTGACAAAGGCTTCTTGACTTTGAAGCCGACCGGCGGCGCGGTCGTCGTGCTCGACGTGCACGACGGGTCGGTGCTCGCGATGGCGAGCAACCCCACGTACAACCTCTCGGAGTGGGTGGGCGGCATCTCCGCCAACAACTTCGCGCTGCTCTCGGCGCCCGGCGCGCACAACCCGCTGCTGAACCGGGTGACCGACGGTCAATACGCGCCCGGCTCGGCGTTCAAGCTCGTTCCCTCGGTCGCGCTGAGCAAGTACAACGTCCTGCCCGCTTCGCAGTTCGTCGACGACAACGGATCGGTCAAGCTCGAAGGGTCGGTGTTCAAGAACGACAACGGCACGGTCAACGGCCCGGTCGACCTGCAGAAAGCGCTGACCGTCTCGAGCGACGTGTACTTCTACAACGCCGGAAACGACTTCTGGAAGATCTGGAAGATCGACCCGAATCAGGGACTCGGTATCCAGGCCGTCGCCGGCGACCTCGGTTTCGGTCGTTCGACTGGTATTGAGCTCGGCGACGTCTCCGGGCGGATCCCGACTCCGGCCTGGAAGCTCGCCGTCGCGAACGCGAACTACAAGAAGGGTTCGCCGGACTGGAACGATCACTCGACCTGGTACCCGGCCGACAACATCTTCGCCGCAGTCGGCCAGGGCGATGACTTCGTCACCCCGTTGCAACTCGCGAACGCCTACGCAACGTTCGCCAACGCGAACGGGACCCACATTGGAACGCTCTGGACGCCACACGTGCAAGCCGTTGTCACCGACCCGACCACGAAGAAGACGGTCGAGCAGTACGCGCCCAAGGCGCGCGGCACCATCGATTTCGGGCCTGCGTACGATTCGATCGCGGCGGGGCTGCGGGGCGTCGTGGCGGATCCTCAAGGCACGGCGAACGCCGCGTTTGCAGGCCTGCTCGTTCCGGTGGCCGGGAAGACCGGCACGGCCGAGATCGCGAGCCAGGGAAATACGAACTTCGGCTCCACCTCGTTGTTCGCGTCGTACTTCCCGGCCGACAACCCGCGGTACGCTGTCGTCGCGCTGGTGGAACAAGGCGGGCACGGCGCCCAGATCGCGGCGCCGATCGTGCGCCAGGTCATCGAGTCGATCGATCAACTCCCGCTGACACCGATCCCGACCCACTCAACGGGGCGCGACTGATGGCGAGCATCACCGCCGCGACGGGCCGGCGCCGAACGTCGGCCGCGACGGACACGAGCCTGTTCGCGCACATCGACCTCGCCCTGCTGACGCTCCCGATCGCAATCAGCATCCTCGGTCTGTTGATGATCTACGACGCGTCGGGCCACGAAACCGCCGTCGGTGGCCTGCCTCGCCTCTACTACGTCGAGCGCCAGGGCATCGCGATCGTGCTCGGGCTCGTCGCGATGGGCGTAATGATGGTGATCGACTATCGCCGCATCCGCGACGCGTGGCCGCTCGTGTATCTCGCGGTGCTGCCGCTCCTCGCCGGAGTCGTCCTGATCGGGCGCAATCACAACGGCGCGCAAGCGTGGTTCCAGATCGGGCCGTTGCAGTTCCAGCCGTCGGAGGTCGCCAAGGTCGCGCTCGTGATCGCGATCGCCGGCTATTGCCATCAACATCGCGGTGATCTCGACGCATGGCGGGTTGCTGTGGCCATCGGGCTTGCGGGTGTCGTGATGGCGATCGTCTACGCCCAGCACGACCTCGGCACGATGCTCGTGATCATGGTGTGCGCGGCCGCGGTGCTCGTGATCGCCGGGCTCAAGCCCGTGCACATCGTCGTGTTGTTGCTTCTGGCCGCATCCCTCGTCGGCGCCGCGGTCGTCACCGGCAAGGTGCAGGCGTACCAACTCGACCGGTTGACCAGCTTCACCGATCAGTCGACCTCGCACCTCTCGGCTCAGCAGCAATCGCCGACCCAGTTCAACCTCGGGGCCTCCAAAGCGGCGATCGCCTCCGGCGGGCTCGAGGGCGCCGGGTTCGGTCAGGGCCTGCAAACCAAGAACGGTTTCGTCCCCGAGCAGCACACCGACTTCATCTTCACCGCCGTGGGGGAGGATCTCGGGTTCGTGGGCGGCGCCGCCCTCCTCTTGCTCTACGCCCTCCTCGCCTGGCGGCTCTGGCGGATCGCGCTGCTGTCCTCCGACTTCTTCGGGACCCTCGTGGCCATCGGCGTTCTCGCGATGTTCGCGATCCAGATCTTCGAGAACGTCGGCATGACGATGGGGCTCATGCCCATCACGGGTATCCCATTGCCGTTCATGTCGTACGGAGGCTCGGCTGTGATCGCCTCGTTCATCGCGATCGGCCTCGTCCTGAGCATTCATATGCGGCGCTTCGCTTAGGCATATGCCCGGTTCACCTGACCGCGCAATAACACGGAGCGTGGCGACACGAACCCGCGACGCGCCCGAGCTACACTGCTCGGAGATGTCAGACCTGTGGCCGCGGATAGAACCGCTGCTGGCCCGGGTTGAGAAGCCCGCTCGCTACATCGGTATGGAGATGGGGACGGAGCCGGGCAACCTGGCGCCCCGCCACGGGCGCGGCCGGGCGGCCTTTCTC
>JBBSFB010000052.1:0-29609 GCA_038239145.1 Acidimicrobiia bacterium | reverse complement strand
CGATCGCTCCCGAAGGCCCGATCGCTCCCGAAGGCCCGATCGCTCCCGAAGGCCCGATCGCTCCCGAAGGCCCGATCGCTCCCGAAGGCCCGATCGCTCCCGAAGGCCCGATCGCTCCCGAAGGCGACGCGGGCGAGCGTTTCTTCGGCCTGTCGCCGACGGTGGCCGACATCGATGCGTGCGCGCGACTGCTCGGCGACCGATTGGGATCGATCAAGGACGCGAGCCAGCCCGGCCGCCGCATCGCGAGCCTGCGTCACGAATCCTGTGGCCTGACCGTGCCGGTCGCGTTCATCTCGGCCGAACCGCCGCGAGCTCGGTAGGCGACACCGATGGAACCCGTGCCCGACGACTGGGAGCGCGCCCTCGCGATCGTCGCCCACCCGGACGACATGGAGTACGGAGCCGCCGCGGCGGTCGCGCACTGGACCGCGAACGGCAAACAGGTGACGTACCTCCTCGTGACCCGGGGTGAGACCGGAATCGATGCGCTCGAACCGCGAGAGTGCGCGCGCATCCGCGAAGCTGAGGAGCGCGCCAGCGCGCAGATCGTCGGCGTCGACGCGGTCGAGTTCCTCGACCACCCCGACGGCCTGGTCGAGTACGGCCTCCCGTTGCGACGCGATCTGGCGCGGGCGATCCGCCGGCATCGACCCGAGGTCGTGGTCACGCTGAACCACGCCGAGACGTGGGGCGGCGCGAGCTTCAACATGGGCGACCACCGTCACGTCGGGCTCGCCACCCTCGATGCGATCCGGGACGCCGCGAATCCCTGGGTCTTCCGCAACGACAAAGACGACGCGAGCCCGGGTTCCGCCGACGGCCAATGGTCGGGGGTTCGGTTCGCGCTCGTCGCGGGCGCGAACGACGCGTCGCATTTCGTCGACGTCTCGAGTGAGTTGGAGCTCGGCATCGCATCGCTCGAAGCGCACGCCCGGTACCTCGCACACGTCGGGACGAACGCCCGCGAGTTCCTCACCGCGATCGCCGAGGAGACCGGCCGCACCTGCGGAACCAGGTACGCGACCGCGTTCGGCCTGGTGTCGGTCTGATCGCCCGTCCGGCGAACCGCAGATCACCCAATCGGGCGCGGCCGCGCGCGAGGATGCCCGGATGCCGCTCGGACTCGTGCACTTCGATCCCGCCGCGTTCCCGCCCGTGCTCCTGCCGTGCCTGCGGTGCGGGGCGGAGACGATGATGGTGTTCGCGGGCCCGTGCCCCCCGTGCACCCAGGAGCTACGGGCCAAGTTCCAGGGTGAGGGGCGGGCGGTCGAAGGCGACACGTACGTGCCCAAGATGAACGTCACGCCCAACGCGGTTGCGCTGAAGGACGACTGACCTGCGGCGGTAGCGTGATCAGGTGCCGACCACGACCCGGCCCGACCTTTCTGCGGTACCCGATCTCTATGGGGTGCTGGGTGTCGACGCGGCGGCAGGCGGCGACGACATCGCCCGGGCGTTTCGCGTCCGGGCCAAACAACTCCACCCCGACACGAACCCCGATACGGACGCGGCTGCGAAGTTCAGCGAGCTCGTCGCCGCCTACGGTGTGTTGTCGAACCACCGCACCCGGCGCGAGTACGACTCGCGTCGGTCCGCAGCTGCGCGCGTCCCGGCCGCGATCCGGTCCTCGGCGGCCGGGGCGGGAACGGCACCCACGCCCCACGCGCCGTTGGGGAGTCGTTGGACCCGACGCCGGGCCTGGACCGCGCTCGTCGCCGGCACCGTCGTCGCCGTGCTCGGGGTCGGCGCGTTGTGGCTCACCTGGCAGCTGCACGAGAGCGACGGCCGCCGCCGGGCCGAATACGTCGCCGTCAACGCCGCGCGCGTCGGCGCTGACGACATCGCGTTCATCACCGCCGACGGCCGGACCGTGCGGACGCGTGAGCCTGTGCAACACGGCGAGGGCACCGACGTCGGGCCGCGGGTGAAGGTCCGGTACGACCCGAAGAACCCTACGCACGTGATCGTCGACCAGAGCAACGTAGGCCGCGACATCACGCTCGCGATCGTCTCGTTGAAATTTCTGATCGGTGGCCCGGTGTTCGTCGTGCTCGGCGCGCGCCGGCTGCGAACCGCGGGTTAGCTACAGGCGCTCGATGATCGTCACGTTGGCCTGGCCGCCACCCTCGCACATTGTCTGCAACCCGTAGCGCCCGTTCGTCCGCTCCAACTCGTTGAGCAGGGTGGTCATGAGGCGCGCGCCGGTGGCGCCGAGGGGATGGCCGAGCGCGATCGCGCCGCCGTTCACGTTGACCTTGGCGAGGTCGGCGTTGGTCTCCTTCTGCCACGCCAGCACGACCGACGCGAACGCCTCGTTGATCTCGATGAGGTCGATGTCGTCGAGGCTCATGCCCGTCTTGGCGAGGGCGTGTGCGGTCGCGGGGATCGGGGCGGTGAGCATCCATACCGGATCGGCACCACGCACCGAGAGGTGGTGGATCCGGGCCCGCGGCTTCAAGCCGTGCGTGCGTACTCCGTCGGCACTTGCGATGAGCAGTGCGGCTGAGGCGTCGGAAAGCTGCGACGCCATGGCCGCGGTCAGGCGGCCGCCTTCGACGAGCGTGGGCAGCGAACGGATCTTGTCGAGGTTCGGCTCCCGCGGCCCCTCGTCGTGCGTTGCATCGCCGAGTGGAACGATCTCCTTGTCGAAGCGGCCTTCGGCGCGGGCACGGATCGCGCGCTGGTGGGACTCGACTGCGAACGCCTCCATCTCGGAGCGGGAGATGCTCCACTTCTCCGCGATCATCTCCGCGCTGCGGAACTGCGACACCTCCTGGGTGCCGTAGCGCGCTTCCCAGCCGGGCGATCCACTGAACGGCGTCTCGAAGCCGTACTCCTGGCCCGCGAGCATTGCCGCGCTGATCGGGATCGCGCTCATGTTCTGCACGCCGCCGGCGACGACGAGGTCGGCGGTGCCCGACATCACAGCCTGGGCGGCGAAGTGGACGGCTTGTTGCGACGATCCGCATTGACGGTCGACCGTCGTGCCGGGTACCTCGTCGGGCATGCCCGCGACCAGCCAGCACGTGCGGGCGATGTCGCCCGCTTGGGGTCCGATCGTGTCGACGCAGCCGAAGACGACGTCGTCGACCGCGGCGGGGTCGACGTCGACGCGATCGAACAGGGCGCGGATCGAGTGCGCCCCCAGGTCGGCGGGATGCACGCGGGCGAGACCGCCGTTGCGCTTGCCGACCGGCGTGCGGACGGCGTCGACGATATAGGCCTCGGGCATGGCCGTCAGACTAAAGGATCGCGGTTCCGACCCGGTTCAGGTGGAAGTGCGAGTCACCCGTCGATCGAGCGAGGGCCCAGGCCCGCTTCAGGTAGAGGTGCAGGTCGTACTCGGTCGTGTATCCGATCGCGCCGTGACACTGCAGCGCGGCCTTGGCGGTCGTGAGCGCAGCCTGGTCGGCTTTGTACTTGGCCATGCTCGCGTGCACGGGGTCGACCGTGGCGGCAGCGCGGTACACGAGCGGCCGAGCAAACTCGAGCGCGATGCGCGCGTTCGCGAGGTGATGCTTCACGGCCTGGAACGAGCCGATGGGAACGCCGAACTGCTTGCGTTCCTTCGTGTACTCGGCGGTCAGATCGAGCATGCGTTGCGCGAGCCCGCACTGTTGCGCGGCGTTGCCGATGACCGCGCGCGTGAACGAGGCCCACAGATCTTTGCCGTCGATGTGTGTCGGCGTGCCGTGCACTTCGAAGAGGCGCCGGGCACCGTCGACTGACGGATGGGCGACGAGATTGACGTCGGCGCGATCGAACTTGCCCGCGTGGGTGATGATGATGTCGACGGAGTCGGCCCAGGGCACGAGGGAGTGCGCGAGGCCGACGGCGACATCGGCCCGATCGAGGTAGGGCTGACCGAAGGCGGCGGTCTCGACGATCGGTTCCGGCAGTGCGCACCGGCCCGTCTCCTCGAGGATGAGCACGAGGTCGACCAGCGTGAGGCCGAGCCCGCCGCTCGACTCGGGCACGAGCATGCCCACGACGCCCATCTCGGTGAGCTTGTCGAAGAGGCCGGGGATCCGACCCGTGTCGTTCGTCCAGGCTGCACGGACGTGCGCAGGCGTGCATTCCTTGTCGAGGAGCTCGCGCACGGCGTCGCGGAAGGCGATCTGGTCTTCGGTGAAGGAAAAGCGCATCGTCACTTCCTCGCCAACATCGTCAACGCCTCGGCAGGCCGAGAACACGCTCGGCGATGACATTGCGTTGGATCTCGTTCGTGCCCGCGTAGATCGGGCCCGCGAGCGCGAACTCGTAGCCTTTCATCCACGCGCCGGTGTCACCGTCGAGCAGCTCTGCATGGTCGGCGAGGAGCTCGAGCGCGAGCTCGTGCAGGGTGACGTCGAGCTCCGACCAGAACACCTTCGTCATCGACGATTCCGCCCCCGCGCGCACTCCCTCGACCGCGCGGGTAACGGTCCAGAACGTCTGCCAGCGGTACGCCTCCGCGTCGATGTACGCGGCGACGACGCGCTCGCGCAGCGCGGGGTCGGCGCCTTGATCGTGGTAGAGGTCGATGAGCCGCTGCGCGGTCGCCAGGAACCGGCCGGGAGAACGCAACGTGAGGCCGCGTTCCGAGCCGGTGGTGGCCATCGCCACGGCCCAACCCTGGTTGGGCGCACCCAGCACGTCGGCATCGGGGACGAACACGTCGTCGAGGAACACCTCGGCGAACCCTTCGTCGCCATCGAGGCGTTCGACGCCGCGCACCGTCACTCCTGCGGTCGCGAGATCGACGAGGAAGTATGTCAGCCCGTGGTGGCGCTCGGCGTCGGGATCGCTCCGGAACAGCCCGAAGAGGTGCGAGCAGAAAGCACCACGGGTCGTCCACGTCTTCTGCCCGGACAGCCGCCACCCGCTGCCGGCGTCATCGCGCACGGCCTTGCTCTGGATACCGGCGAGATCGCTCCCGGCGTTGGGTTCCGACCAACCCTGGCACCACGTCTGCTCTCCCGACGCCATGCGGGGGAGGATCCGGTCCTGTTGCTCGACGGTGCCGAACTCGAAGATGGTCGGCGCGAGCAAGAAGATGCCGTTCTGCGTCACCCGCTGCGGGGCGCCGGCCCGGTAGTACTCCTCTTCGAAGATGAGCCATTCCCAGAGGCTTGCGTCGCGGCCGCCGAAGGCCTCCGGCCACGAGACGACCGCGAACTTCGCGTCGAACAGCGCGCGCTCCCACTCGAGGTGCGCGGTGAACCCGGTGCGGGTGTCGCCCGAAGGCAACGGATCCCTCGGCACGTGGGCGTCGAGCCAGGCGCGGCACTCGGCGCGGAAGGCTTCTTCTTTGGGGCTGAAGGAGAGATCCATGGGCGGCGGGCGATCGTAGCTGGCACCGGCCCGGGTCTTCCTGCCAACGTGGATCCATGGCGACGATTCCGGCCGCGACCCCGCCCGCATCGCACGTCGGTGTGCACGCGATGAGCATCACGCCGTTCGACGAATCCGGTGCGATCGACGACGGCCTGTTTCGCGCCCACGTGCGCTTCCTCGCCGGCGCGGGCGTCGGCGTCTACGTCGCGAGCCAGGGGAGCGGTGAGGGTGATCTGCTAACCGTCGACGAGAAGGTGAGCCTGTACGCGGCCGCGTCGGTCGCGGCCGGCGGACGCGTCCCGGTCGTGGCCGCGGGGATCGGCCTGGCCGCATCGACCGCGTCGACGCGTGCCCTCGCAGTCGCGGCGCGGGATGCGGGCGTCGACGCCGTGCAGATCATCGCGCCCCGGCCCGGACCGCTCCGGTTGCGCGCCGACGAGATCGAGGCGTACTTCCGGGCCGTGATCGAGGCGATCGACTGCGACGTACACCTCTCGAACAACACCGCGCTCGCCGGCTACGCGATCCCCGTCGAGATCATCGAGCGCCTCGCCGGCGACTATCCCCACGTGCGCGCGATCAATGTCTCTGATCCCCGCGTCAACGACCTGCGCGTCTACGTCGGCCGCCTCGTCGCCGGGAAGAGCGCGCGCGTCGAGGTCCGGGTCGGCGTCGTGCGGGAGATGACCGCAATGTACGAGCTGGGCGCTCGCGGCGTTCTGTGCTTCGAACCGAATGTGCTGCCCGAGATCGTGACGGGCGCGTGGGCGCGGCTCGGGGTGGGGGACACGAGCGGGATGGAGGCACTCCTACGGCTCAACTCCGCGCTCGCCCGGGGTGGCAATCCGAGGTCGCTGAAGGCGGCGTTGACGATGCTCGGTCGCGATGGGGGCGCGCTGCGGGCGCCCTACCTGCCGTTGACCGACGCGCAGTACGCGGAGCTCGAAAACGAGCTCCGCGTACTGGCTCCCCCAGCGAACGCGGGCCCGCGAGATTCAGGGCCCGAAGATCGGAGTCAGTGAGCGGTCCGCACCGCGTACACGTAGGCGAGGATGTCGACCGCGAACTGGTGGAGCTGGTCGCCGTCCATCCCGTACTTCCCGGCGAGGGTGGTGATCGCGTTTGCAGTCGCGTACGGGTACGTCGAGACGATGGTGAGCGGACCCGTGTTGGCCGGCGGCGGTACGACCGGCTGGGCCGCGCTCGGGTTCACGGAGTCGATGTAACCCAGGATCGACACGCCGTACCGAGGGAGGTCGGCTGTCGCCACACCGAAGTACGCGGCGACCGCATCGAGGTTGGCGGCGTCGGTGGAAGCGAACCGCGCGGTGAAACTGATGGTTGCCGGGACGACCGTGTACGACACGACCTTCTGCGCGATGTTGCCGGCCGCGTCGGTCGCATGCACCGTGAACGTCTTGATCCCGGTGGTCGCAGTGCTGATCGCGGCGCCGTTCGCGACGGTTCCCGTGCACGTCGACAGGGCGTGGTCGTCGGCGCAGAGGAATCCGGCCGTCAGCGTGGTGCCGGCGGTGACCACATCGCCGTTACCCGGCTTGCTGATGAGCGCGGTGGGCGGCGTGGTGTCGATGATCGTGGTGGAGGTCAAGTTCGGGTTGGGCTGGCTCTGACCTGCGTTCCCTCCCGGGCAGTTGAGATCCTGCGCGGCGACGCCGACGACGGTGTGCTCCTGGAATCGCTGGAAGGTGGTGACGACCGCGGCGCCGACGGTGGTCGAAGCGGTGATGGTCACGTCGAAGGCCGGGGGAGTGAACGGCGTCGCCGACGTCGTCGACGCGATCGGCCCGGGGACCGTCAGCGTGACGGTCCCGGCGGAGACCGTCACCGTGGTTCCGGTCCGGGCGTTGGCGGTGCCGCTACCGGCGACGATCGCAGCCGACTTCACCGTGCCGTTCGTGGGCGGGTTGAACACGTACCTCAGGTTCGTCGCCGTGGTCAGTGCCGCGACACTCTGCGAGCCGAGGGCGACGTGGAACCTCAGGTTGAGGCCGGTACCGACCTGGGCCGGTGCCGACACCGCGACCGGGATCGACTTCGGTGCGAGCGGTTGCAACGATCCGCAGTCGATCGGGAGTGCGGTGACCGCGCTCGTGACCAGTGCCGTGTCGACGATCCGGTACGAGACGGTCGACTGGGCGAGGTTGTTGGCGTTGTCGGATGCGTTGACGACGAACGTGTGCACGCCGACCGTGGTGCTGACCGCGGCACCGGTTGCCACAGTGCCCACGCACGACTTGATTCCAGTTGTCGCGTCCGCGCAGGTGAAGGCTGCGTTCACGACTTGCGCCGGCGTGTACACCGCACCGTTGTTCGGTGACGTGATCGTGATGGTCGGGGGCGTGTTGTCGATAACCGTGCTGGGGAACACGTTGATCGTCACCGTGCCCGTTCCTACCCCGCCCTGCGGGTCGGTCGCGGTGAAGGTGAAGGTGTCGGGACCCACGTAGCCCGTCGTCGGTGCGTATGTGACCGTCGGCGCGGCCCCCGTCAGGGTGCCGTGGGCCGGCGGCGTCGCGATCGCGAACACGAGCTGGTCCTGGGGCGTGTCGGCGTCGGTGGCGGTGAGCGTGATGGCCTTGGTGGTCCCGGCCGGGAGGGCCACGTTCTGGTTCGTGGCGACGGGCGCTTTCGGACCCGCGGGAACTGTGGTCGACGCGATGATGATCGTGGGTGTGTCGGGCGTGCACGTCGCCGTGATGTTGCCGTAGCCCTGGATCGCGACCACGGCGACCAACTTGGTCGGAACCGCCCATTTCACTCCGGGTCCAGCGGCCGAGGCTTGGATGGTCCCGTTCACGAGGAGGTCGGGCGTCGGGTAGCTCGTGCCGTCGAGCGGCACGTTGGCGGTGGAGGTGACGACGACGGTGTTGCCCTGGACGGCGGCCGTCGACGAGATCGGGCTGCCACCGGCGGGAGCCTGGGTGCTCACGCTGGTCACGGTGAGGCCGGCCGGGATCGCGTAGGTGGTTGTGCCGCCCTGGTAGGTGGCGGTGACCGGGGGCTTGGCCTGCGAGAACGGCACGACGAAGCGGTAGGTCTCGGCCTGGCCGGGCGCCGCGGGATCGACAGTGTCGCTCGCGGTCACGCCGTAGGTCGCGGCCTGGGTGCCTACGTTCGGGTTGGTGGTGCACGTATACGGCGCGTTGCTGGTGGTTTGACTGTCGGCGCCGGCCGGCGCGGCGAAAACCGCACTCAGACCAATCACCGCGAGCAACAACGCCATGCCCGCGCTTACAACCCGACCTCGCATGCTGACTCCCCCTCCGGCCGGAGCCACGCGGCTCCAGATGCCCGACTGTGCCCAAACCGTCGTCCAGATGAAACCAACACATCGACAACGGCGGGCCCGGAGGTCAAAGTTGTGTTTCCGTAGTTGGAATCCCGGGACTGTGCGGGCAAACCTGGGGAAAATGGTGAACGCGTGAGCTTCGACGACACCAGCCCCGATCACCGCCGCGACCGGCGCGAATACGACGAGATGGAAGCGAGCGCCTTCGAGTCGGCGCCGACCGGCCTGGCGGTCGTTGACGTCGACGAGCGCCTCGTCCGGGTCAATGGTCGTTTCGCACGCATGGTGCGCCAGAGCGCCGTTGATCTCGAGGGGATGCGGTTCGTCGACCTTGTCCACCCGGACGACCGGGAACGGGCCGAGCTGCGGCTCGAGAACCGGGCCGTGCACACGATGCACGACCTGGGCCGCGTCCGGTTCGTGCGCCCGGACGATTCGGTCGTGTGGGGTGGTGTGGCGATCACTCGGGTGCAGATCGACGGCGACGCGGGCGCGGTGGTGCACGTCGCCGATCTCTCCGATCTCGTACGCGCCGAGGATCGGCTCGGGCTGGTGGTCGGTGGTCTCGACGACGGTGTCGTCGTCTTCGATCCGACCGGCGGTCTCGTCAGCGCGAATCCGGCCGCCGTCCGCCTGCTCGGCCACACCGTCGGGGGTACCTGGGGCGACGGCACGCGTGACGTCGATGTGGTGCTGCTCGACGACGACGGTGTCGCGATACCCCTCGAGCAGCGCGCCGAGGTCGTCGCCCGCACGACGGGCAAGTCGGCCGAGGGGAGCGGCGCCGTGGTCGATCCCGACGGCGAGCTGCGCTGGCTCGAGATCGCCGCGCACCCGCTCGAACGATCGCACCACGAACGCTTCGTGGTCGCGAGCTACAAGGACGTCTCCGAGCACCGCCGGGTCGAGGCCGCGTGGCGCGCGTCGGTGGAGGCCGACCGGGCGAAGACGGAGTTCCTCTCCCGCATGAGCCACGAGTTGCGCACGCCGCTCAACTCCGTGCTCGGCTTCGCGCAACTCCTGCAGATGAGCGCGCTCGACGAACGCCAACGTGAGTCGGTGAGCCAGATCCTGGCCGCAGGCCGCCACCTGCTCGAGCTCGTCGACGAGGTGCTCGATCTCGACCGCATCGAGGGGGATCGGCTCGAGGTCGACGTCGAGCCGGTGCGCGTGGCCGGCGCGCTGCAGGAGGCGTTCGAGCTCGTGCAGCCACTCGCGGCGGCGAAGGGCATCGCGGTCGAGCTTCAACTCGGTCGGGCCGGCCGGGCCAATGTCGTGGCTGATCGTCGCCGGTTCCGCCAGGTCCTGCTCAACCTTTTCACGAACGCGATCAAGTACAACCGGCCCGCGGGGCGCGTGACCGTGACGTGCCGTGAGCGCGACGACTCGATCGTCGTGCGTGTGCGCGACACCGGGTACGGCCTCACGCCCGAGGACCTCGAGCGCATCTTCACTCCGTTCGAACGGCTGCAGGCCGAGGCGCGCGGTATCGAGGGCACCGGGGTGGGGCTCGCGCTGTCGAGACGGCTGACCGAGGCGATGGGCGGGGTCATCGGCGTCGAGTCGACGGTGGGCGAAGGCAGCACGTTCTGGGTGGTCCTGCGGGCCGCGCCGACGAGGATCCCGGTCGATCAGGTCCTCCCACCGGTCGATCGAGATCGCGCGGCGGAGGTACTGGCGGGCACCGACCCTGCGCGCCGCCGCGTGCTCTACATCGAAGACAACGACGCGAGCCGGCTTCTGATGCGCGAGTTCCTCGGTCACTTCGCCGGCGTCGAGCTCCTGACCGCGTCGGGGGGGAGCGAAGGCATCGCGCTCGCGCGCTCCGAGCGGCCCGACGCGATCCTCCTCGACATGCATCTCCCCGACATGCGGGGCGAGGACGTGCTCCGCGAGGTTCGCGCCGACCTGTCGCTGAGCCACGCCCCGGTGATCGTCGTGAGCGCTGATGCGCTCCCGACCCGGATGGCGGCTGCGATCGAGGCGGGAGCTGCCGCGTACCTGACCAAACCGGTCGATGTGGCCGCATTGTTCACTGCGCTGGAAAGCGCGCTCGAGACGGATTCCGTATAGTTCGCGAGATCGGAGGGTCTCGGGGGGAACATGGCCGATACGCAGGGCTTTCGGATCCTCGTCGTCGAGGACGACGACGGTAATCGTCTGCTCGTCCGGCGCTTCCTCGAGTCCGAGGGCTATTGCGTCGCCGAAGCGGCCGACGGGCCCGCTGCCCTCCGGGAGGTCGGCGCGTCGAGCCCCGACGCGATCATCATGGATCTCGGCCTCCCGGGTCTCGACGGGTTGAGCGTGCTCCGACGGATTCGTCGCGACAGCGGGGTGCCGGTGATGGTGTTGACGGGTCGCGACGAAGAGCCGTCGAAGCTCGACGGTTTCGACGCCGGCGCCGACGACTACGTGGTGAAACCGTTCTCGCTGCCCGAGCTGGGCGCCCGCCTCGGCGCACTGCTCCGGCGGGGGTCGCCGAAGCCGCCGGTCGAGCGGTTCGAGTTCGACGGGTTGATCGTCGACGTCGGGCGCGCAGAGGTGACGTTGCGCGGAGAACTGGTTCTGCTCCGACCCAAGGAGCTCACGTTGCTCGGTTTCCTCGCGTCGGCGCCGGGACGCGTCTTCAGCCGTTCGGTGTTGTTGGAACACGTCTGGGGTTCGACCGCGGAGTGGCAGGAGGTTGCGACCGTCACCGAGCACATTCGCCGCGTCCGCACCAAGCTCGGTGAACGGCCCGATGACACCTGGCGTATCGAGACGGTCCGCGGGGTCGGGTACCGGTTTACAGTCGACGCGTGAGGATTCGATCCACGGCGCGGCTTGCCCGGATCGCGGTCGCGGTCGGCGGTGTGTTGCTGATGTCGTCGTTGCTGTCGGGAGGTTTCACGACAGCGCTGAATGCGGTCGTGGGAATGGCGCCGCTGCGCTACCGCGATGTCGTGTTCCCGGACGTCACGATCACCCCGACATCCAGTACGGCAGCGCGCCCGACCTGAACACTCACCAGCCGGTCGCGCTCAACCTCGATCTGTACCAGCCCACCGGCGATACGGCCGCGGCCCGCCCGGCGGTGGTGTACGCGCATTCCGGGGGCTTCAGCGGCGGTGACAAGGCCGGCGAGGCGAATCTGTTCGTGCCGCTCGTGGAGCGAGGATTCGTCGTCGCCTCGATCAACTACCGGTTGCTGACGACGGGTTGCACCGGTGCAAATCTCACGCCGCAATGCACGGTTGGCGCGCAGGCCGGAATCAACGACGGGCAGGCGGCGGTGCGTTGGCTGCGTGCCAACGCGGCGACCGAACAGGGCGTCGGCCATGTCCCGCCCGACGTCACGGTGCTCACCGACCAAAGCGCCCGTTTCTATTGGCTGACGATGGATCTCGCGCACGCCCAGACCTGAGTGTTGACCCAGGTGCCGGCGGCGGTCAGCGGCCGAAGCCGTAGAGGCGTTCGGCGTTGCCGTGCAGGATCGCTTCCCGCTCGTCGGGATCGACGTGCGCGAACGTCGCGTCGATGGCGTCCCACGAATGGGGCCAGTCGCTCGAGATGTGGGGGTAGTCGCTCGACCAGAGGATCCGCTCGACGCCGACCGAGTGCCGGTTGGTGATGCCGAACGGGTCGGTGAGGTACGTGAAGTGGAGGTGGCGTGCGACGTATTCGCTCGGCAGGTCGATGATGTGGAAATCGCTGATCGCGTCGAGGCGCCGGTAGTTGTTGTCGATCTGTTCCTTGAAGTACGGGACCCAGCCGCAATCGACTTCGGCGACGACGACGTTCAGCTCAGGGAAGCGATCGAACACGCCCGCGAAGATGAGTTGCACGATGCGGTTCGGCGCGTCAAAAAAACGGCCGTAACCCGGAAGCGCCGTCCGGTGTGACGCGGGCATGTGCTGGCTCAGGCTCACGTGGATGTCGACGGGCACTCCAGCTTCGACGACCCGGGCCCAGACCGCGTCGTCCTCGTCGGTCACGTCGAGCGTGCCGTTCGGGTAGCAGCCCATCATGACGCCCCGGATACCGGGACGGCTGAGCACACGGTCGATCTCGGCGATCGCGCTCTCGGCGCCGCGGTTCGGCAACAACATGAGGCCGGCGAACCGATCCGGAGCCTCGGACGTGTATTCCGAGAGCCAGTCGTTGTACGCACGCACGAGGGCAAGGTGGAAATCGACATCCTTGGTTGCCACGACACCTTGCGCGAGCCGAGGAGTGGGGTACAGCACCTCGGCGTCGACGCCGTCGCGATCCATCTCCGAAATCCGCGCCGCGGGGTCGTACCCACCCGCGCGCATGTCCTCGAATCGCGACCACGCGTGCATGTCCGCGGGCTCGAGACCTGCGCACGCGTTCATACCGAAGTTGATGGGGTCGCGCACTCCTTCGATGACCCACGCGTCGCCTTGTTCGAAGCGATCGATGCGCGGCGCCCGGTCCCGGAAGGCGGCGGGGACGCGATCGATGAAGAGACGGCCGGGCTCGTTGACATGGCTGTCACCGGAGATGAGGCGGTAGGCGCGTTCGGTCACCGAATCCTTGTACCACTGCGGCCTACGCTGAGTCGAAGGGCCGGGAGCCGCGGGCCCAGATGGAGGTACTCGTGATCGTGATCACGCTCGGAATCGCCGTCGCGCTCGCGGCGGCGGTGCGGTCGACGTGGTCGCCGTGTGGTCTGTCAATGTTGTCGCAGATCACGCCCGTCGCCGAGTCCGGTCGCGGGCAGAAGTTCGCCCACACGGCGGCCTGGTTCGTTGCGGGCGCCGCGCTCGGCGGCCTCACCCTCGGCACCGTGATCGCCGTGGGCGCGGTCGCCGTCGCGGGTCTTGGTGTGAGCGCGGGCGCGGTCACCGGGGTGATCCTCGTCGGTGCGCTCGCGAGCGCGGCCGTCGACGCCCGGTTGTTCGGCTTCGGGCCTCCGTTCCTTCGCCGCCAGGTGAACGAGGACTGGCTGTCGAACTACCGCTCGTGGGTGTACGGCGGCGGTTTCGGTTGGCAGATCGGCGCGGGCGTCACCACCTACGTGATGACCGCTGCGGTTCCGTTGCTCATCCTGATCGGCGTCGTGAGTGGGCGCCCGTGGATCGGGGCCGCGCTCGGCGTGGTCTTCGGGCTGACCCGGGGGCTCGCGGTGCTGCTCGCCAGGCCGCTCCGGACGCCGGCGGCCCTCTTCGCCTTCCATCGTCGCTTCGACGCGTGGGCGGAGCCCGTCCGTCGCACCGTGATCGGCGTGCAGCTCGCGGTCGCGATCGCCGCGGCGGGGATCCTGGCGCAGCTCCCGGCGGTCGGGGTCGCGGGAGCGGCGCTCGGTCTGCTCGCAATGGCCCGGCCCGGCCGGGCGGACCGCCGGGCGCTGGCAGAAATCGTCTGAATGATGTCATTGCTGCCAAAGACCGGTCGACCCACAATGAGGGCGTGAGCCGCCGCGTCGTCTTCGTCGTCTATCCCCGCATCACGGCCCTCGACCTGGTCGGGCCGCACGAGGTCTTCGCCTACTCGGGCGGATACGACGTGGTCGTCGCCGGGCCCGAAGCGGGTGCCGTCGTGACGGCTCGAGGCCCCGGGATCGTCGCCGATCGCTCGCTCCGCTCGCTGCGGGGCGCGCTCGACACGCTCGTCGTCGTCGGCGGCGAAGGTGCGTTCCGGGCCGCGCGCGATCCGCAGTTCGTACGCTCGGTGTCGAACCTCGCGCGCCGCAGCCGCCGGGTGACGTCGGTGTGTACGGGCGCGTTCGTGCTCGCGGCCGCCGGGCTGCTCGACGGCAAGCGGGCGACGACGCACTGGTCGGCGTGCGCACGCATGACTGAGCGTCATCCCGAGATCGAGGTCGAGAGCGACAGCATCTTCGTCCGCGACGGCGACGTGTGGACGTCAGCCGGCGTCACCGCGGGAATGGATCTCGCGCTCGCCCTCGTCGCCGACGACATGGGTCAAGACGTCGCCCGGGTCGTCGCCCGCCAACTCGTGATGTACGTGCAGCGACCGGGTGGTCAGGCGCAGTTCAGCGCGCAACTGAGCGCGCAACGCGCGGCCCGTGATCCGCTGCGCGATCTCCAGGGATGGATCGGCGAGCATCCGGCCGAAGACAACACCGTCGAACAGCTGGCGGCGCGGGTCTCGATGAGCCCCCGCAACTTCGCGCGTGTCTTTCGCGCGGAGGTGGGCTGCACGCCGGCCGCCTACGTCGAGCAGGTCCGGGTCGAGGTCGCGCGTCGTCTGCTGGAGACCACAGCGCTCCCGGTCGACGAGGTCGCCGCGACGGCCGGGTTTGGGACGCCGGACACGCTCCGCCGCGCCTTCGCTCGTCGGGTCGGCGCCAGTCCCACCGAATACCGCGACCGGTTCCGTTCGTTCACGCCCGCCTAGATCCACCCGTCTCGCACGCACATCCACATTCGCAGTCAAAAGGAGCTTCTCATGGACATCGTCTGTCTTCTCTTCGAAGGCCTCACTGCGCTCGATATCGTCGGGCCCTACGAGGTGCTGCAACGCCTCCCCAACGTCGACATGGAGTTCGTCGCCGCGTCGGCAGGCGAGGTGCGGACCGACAACCAGGCGCTCGCGCTTGTCGCCGACTATTCGCTCGCGGAGATCACGAGCGCAGACGTGGTGGTGATACCCGGAGGCTTCGCCACCAGCGACCTCGAGACCGACACGACACTGCTCGATTGGATCCGGGCCATCGACCTGACCACGACGTGGACGACCTCGGTGTGCACCGGTTCGATCCTGCTTGCAGCCGCGGGTTTGCTCGACGGCAAGGAAGCGACGACGCACTGGGCGTCGTACGAGCGGCTGCGCCGCTACGGCGCGATCCCGACCTCACGCCGCGTCGTCGAGCAGGGCAAGATCATCACCGCCGCGGGAGTGTCGTCGGGGATCGACATGGCGCTCACGCTCGCCGCGCACATCGCGGGTGACGACTACGCGCGGTGCATCCAACTGGGCATCGAGTACGACCCGCAGCCGCCGTTCGACTCGGGTTCGCTCGAGAAGGCGCCCGCGCCGATTGCCGAGCTCATGACCGCGCGCTATCTCGAACGCGAACCCGCGAAGTAGCGGTCACGACATCGCGCGGCGGCGAGACCGGCCGTGCCTGTGCCCCGTGACTCTGGTCGGACCGATCGTGGTGAGCCGGGGAGCAGACAGCCCCGATCGCCGTGGGGTCGAAATACCTCTCCGGCGTGGGCGATCATGGGGCATGGCGAATGTGCTGCCGTTGCCGACGCGGTTGAGGCAGGCTCTCGTCGCATGCACGATCGAGTTCGACGAGGAGTTCGAGCGGCGCGTGCCCCAGCAGACCACGACCGGTCCGGCGGCGCGATCGGGTCGCGGACCTTGGCTCGCCTCGATGGCCATGTGGTCGAACTCCGTGCGGTTCGTCGGACCCGACGAGAGCCCGCTTCGCGATCTGGAGCACCGCGCCCGCCTGGTCAATCGCAAAGGACTCCGGCGGTGGGCCTACACCGAGCTCGATCCCGACACACCGCGCGGAGTAGTACGACTCGGTCGGGGCGGCCGCGCGGGCGCGGAAGGTCGGGCTCCCGCGCGCGGATGTGATCGAGGACCGCTGGTCGACGCGTTTCGGCGCCGACGAGATCGCCGGGCTGCGCGCGTCGCTCGAAGGTGTCGTCGGCTATCTCGACACCTCGTTGCTCGACTTCCTGGATATCCGAACGGCAGCTGATGGACGACGACCAGCCGGGTGACGGGCAGGTGGCGGACGAGCCGGCGCTGGAAGCGGGCGACTTCTCCGCGTGGATCGTCGAGATGCAGGCTGCGATACGAGGTGAGGGCGAGACGGACGTGCCGTGCGCAGGGTGCACCGCGTGCTGCACGTCGTCTCAGTTCGTGCATATCGGTCCCGACGAGACCGACACGCTCGCGCACATTCCGGCCGAGTTGTTGTTCCCCGCGCCTCGGATGCCGCGCGGGCACGTGTTGCTCGGATACGACGAGCGCGGACACTGCCCGATGCTCGTCGACAACGGATGTTCGATCTACGAGCACCGGCCCCGCACGTGTCGCACGTACGACTGCCGGATCTTTCCGGCGACGGGGGTGAAGATCGACGACGAGTCGAAGGTGGCCATCGCGGCGCGGACCCGGCGTTGGGAGTTCGGCTTCCCGGCGCTGGAGGACCGGGTGCACCGAGATGCGCTCCACGCCGCGGCCGCGTTCCTTCGAGAACACGAGGAACTGTTCGCGGCATCGGGCGGACCGCCCGGCGAGACCGAGCTCGCGGTCGTCGCGACGTCGGTGCAGCACCTGTTCGTGGCGTCGGACGCGGCGACTGGGGAGCGGATCGTGGTTGATCCCGGTCCGGACCTCGTCCGGTTCGCGATGCCGCCGGGAACGGGTCGAGCAATCCGCGGGAAACCGCTTGACGACCGTCTCACGCCGTAAGTTACTTCTGACTGTGAGTGGTCGACCGACTGCGACGGATGGGACGTCAGAGCTCTCCTGGGGCACGTCCTCGGCGCGCTGGAGGGAACCGCTCGCCCGCGCGACTTCGCCGGTCAATACCGGCGCGCCAGCAAGGCGAGCGGTCGACCGATGATCGACGAGATGACCGCCCGCCAGCTGCGCGATCCCGCGACCTGTTCGAGCGCGGAGATGACGGCCCGGCTCCACCGCGCCGCGCCCCCTTCGGTACGAGGGCGGCGCCGGATCCCGCCTCCGATACGCGCACTGCCGTTCACCCGGACCGCCGGTGGAGGGGCGCTGCACGTTAGGGTTCCTCGTCGACACCATTATGAATCGCGACTTCTGGATGCATCGCGTCGATCTCGCACGCGCGACAGGAAACGAGCTCGTGCTGACCGCCGATCACGACGGTGTCGTCGTTGCCGACGTCGTGGAGTGGGCCCGCGCGCACGGCCGGCCTTTCCGGCTCGTCTTCGGCGGTCCCGCCGGCGGAACGTTCAGCCGGGGCGAGCACGGTGAAGAGATCCAGCTCGACGCAATCGAGTTCTGCCGCATGTTGTCCGGTCGCGCGCCGCGTGCCGGTCTTCTCGATCAGGAGGTCCCGTACTGATGTCAACAACCGTGGATGAGATCGCCGACGGCGTCTTTCGTCTGTCGACGTGGGTTCCCGATATCGCGCCGCCGGCAGGCTTCACGTTCAACCAGTTCCTCGTCCGGGCGGAACAGCCGCTGTTGTTCCACACCGGCCCGCGCGCAATGTTCCCGCTCGTGTCGGAAGCGGTGGGGCGCATCCTTCCCGTCGACACGCTGCGGTGGATCACCTTCGGGCACGTGGAAGCCGACGAATGTGGATCCATGAACGAGTGGCTGGCAGCCGCGCCCGCAGCGGAGGTCGCGCACGGCGTCATCGGGTGCATGGTGTCGCTCAACGATCTCGCCGACCGTCCGCCGCGCGCGCTCGCCGATGGAGAGGTCCTCGACCTGGGGGGCAAGCGGGTGCGCCACATCGACACGCCCCACGTGCCGCACGGATGGGAGGCGCGCGTGCTGTACGAAGAGGCGACGGGCACATTGTTGTGCGGCGATCTCTTCACGCACCTGGGCAACGGCCCGGCGCTGATCGCCGGAGACATCATCGAGCCCGCGATCGCAGCGGAGGCGATGTTCCGTAGCACCGCGCTCGCGCCGGACACAGCCGCGGTGCTGCGCCGCCTGGGCGACCTCGAGCCGAAGGTGCTGGCCCTCATGCACGGGTCGTCGTACAACGGCGACTGCGCGAAGGCGCTCTACGACCTGGCCGACGCGTACGAGACGCAACTGTCAGCCGCTTCCTGATTCCGCCTGGAATCGACGGGCGGGGAGACAACGGAGGAGACGCCGATGAGTGTGCAGGTCGTCGTGAACTTTCACGCCACCGACGGGAATGCCCAACCGTTGCTTGCCCTCCTCCAGGAGGGCCGCGGCCGCAGCATCGCCGCCGACGGGTGCGAGGCGTTCGAGCTCTTCCAGCGCGGTGACGACCCGAACAAGTTCATGTTCTCGGAACGTTGGCGGACGATCGAGGATCATCACGCGAACATGGCTCGGAACATCGTCGCCACCGGTCACTTCGCCAAGATCCTCGCGTTGCTCGTCGGACCTCCGGACAACGGCGTGATCGAGGGCCGCTAACTCAAACGCTCCGCGTGTACGTCTGCACCACCACGCCGGTCGGGAACGGATGACGCCGGCGAGTTGCAATGTCTTCTTCGTCACCAGCGACTCTGGGAAACAGCGCAGTCCGTCTCCCGCCAGCACCGGAAACACCATCATCCGCAGCTCGTCGACGAGGTCGTTTGCCAGCAGGAATTTCACGAGGGTGCCGCTCCCGGCGACGAGGATCGGATCCGTCTCCGACTCCTTCAACGCCGCGACGCCGCGCGTGATGTCACCGGTCACGACCTGCGAATTTTCCCACGGCAGCGGCGTCGACGACGACGACGAAACCACATACTTCGGCATCGAGTTCATCTTGTCGGCGAACTCGCCGTCGCGATCCGGCCACGCCCCGGAGAAACCTTCGTCGGTAGTGCGGCCGAGCAGCAACGAACCGGCCCCGCGCACCTCGGCCAGCTTGTAGTCGTTCTGTTCGGGACCGATGTGGTCCATGACCCAGCCTGCATGCGGGTGCGTCGGTTCGCCGCCGGGAGCCTCGATCACCCCGTCCAGGGTCACGAACTCGGAAACGATCAGCTTGGCCATGGGTGTTCCTCGGGTCGGGTGCGTGGACGGTTCGCCGAAGCCACGACCATGGTCCCGCCGGGACAAACTTGGCAAAGATGACGCGTCCGCGGACGCGTCATCATCCTGCTTTCCATCTGCGCGCGAGCAGTCCGAGCACGGCATCGTTCAGGTGCTGCTCGCCACCCATGCCGCGGCGCGCAGGGTTCCTTCGTGGAGGAATCCTGCCCGGGTCGCCGAGCGGACTACGTCGACGTCGTCTTCGAGCGTGTCGATCTGAAGGCGGTGCACTCTTCGAATCGTGAACCCGTAGCGGCACAGCACCTGTACTACATCGCTGCCGTAGCGCCGCTCGGAACGTCGGCCGTAGCGACACCCGAGGTGTGCGGTCCGGTTGGCGCTATAGCAACCCGTCGCCGCCGAGGTCCTCGGTAGCGAGCTCCACGACCGAGAAGCATGCTTCGCTGTCGGTCGGATCGGTGACGGCGAACGGTGAGGCCGGGGAGTCGGGTGGGAGCGGACGCCACGGGCGTGCATCTGCCCGCGACCGCGTCGCAATGTCGTCGTAGAACTCAGCGTGCAGTATCGCGATGTCGGCATCGTGTCGGGCCCTGAGCCCGACGACCTCACCACGGAGCATCGGGACAGTTGACCAGATCTCCGACCGCCGAGATGGCAGCCGAACGGAAAGCCTCAGTTGCTGACGATCACCGCGGAGCCGTGGCCGAAGAGCCCTTGATTGATCGAGAGGCCGACCCGTGCGCCCTCGACCTGGTGGCCTTCGGCGCGTCCCTGCACCTGCCACGTGAGCTCGCACACCTGCGCGATGGCCTGAGCGGGAACGGCTTCGCCGAAACAGGCGAGGCCGCCGCTCGCGTTGACCGGGATGCGCCCACCGAGGCTCGTGCTGCCGTCGCGCAAAATTTTCTCGGCCTCTCCGGTCGAGCAGAGCCCGATCTGTTCGTACCAGTCGAGCTCCATCGCGGTCGACAGGTCGTAGACCTCGGCACAGTCGAGGTCGTCGGGTCCGAGCCCCGCCTCTTCGTACGCCCGCACCGCGATCGATTCCTTGAAGCCGTGCTCGGGCAACGCGCCGGTTCCTGCCGCGCTGTCGGTTGCGAAGTTCGGGAGCTCGATCGTCGTCTGCGGGTAGCTCGGGGTCACGGTCGAGATGCCGCGCACCCGGACCGGATCGCCGACGCCGTGCTGCTTCGCATATTCGACCGACGACACGACGAGGGCTGCGGCGCCGTCGCTCGTCGCACAGATGTCGAGGAGGCCGAGCGGTTCGGAGACGAGCGGCGCGTTCAGGACGTCGTCCACCGACACTTCTTTCCGGTAGCGCGCGTACTTGTTGTGCAACCCGTGCTTCGCGTTCTTGACCTTCACTCTTGCGAAGTCCTCGCGGGTCGCGCCGAAGAGCTCCATACGCCGGCGTGCGTACAGGCCGAAGAACGTCGGGTTCGTCGCGCCCAACAGCCGGAATCGCAGCCAGTCCGGATCGTCCCCCCGTTCCCCTTTGTTCGGGGCGAGAAATCCTTTCGGCGTGGTGTCGGCCCCGATCACCAGGGCGACCTCACAGAACCCGGCGAGGATCTGGGCCCGGGCCGCCGCCAGCGCGGTCACTCCGGACGCGCACGCCGCGTACGACGACGCCACCTGCGCGCCGTTCCAACCGAGTGCCTGCGCGAACGTCGCACCCGCCACGTACCCCGGGTAGCCGTTGCGCATCGTGTCGGCGCCGGAGACGAACTGGATGTCGGGCCACGCGACGCCCGCGTCGGCGAGCGCGGCCTGAGCTGCAACTACTCCGTACTCGACGAAGTTGCGGCCCCACTTACCCCACGGGTGCATGCCTGCTCCGAGAATTGCGATGTCGTGTTCGCTCACGGCTTGCTCCTCAACGGCGCCCACTGCCACACGACGTATTCGTGATCGTCGTCCTCGTAGAGCGGGCCGAGCACCAGCTCCATCTCCATGCCGACCTCGAGGGCCGCCGGGTCGGCGCCCGTTGCCAGCTGTCCGAGCACGACCATCTGCTCTCGTCCCAGCTCGACCGCGCACACGGTGTACGGCACGAACGGATCGGGTGCGACGTACGGCTCGGGCGGCGCGTAGTGATTTGTCGTCCACGACCAAAGTGCCCCGCTGCGCGACAGCTCGACCGACTCTCGCGTCTCGCCCGGTGCGCTCGGGTTGCCCGACACCGCGACGGCAGTCGGCCAGTAGTACGACCCCGATTCGGCTCCGCGCGCGCCGAGGAGCGCGGGCGCGGATTCATCGGTGGTGAACCAGTTCTCGACGGCCGGGACCCTGGTCTTGCTCACGACGACGCTCCCAGTTGCTTCAACGTCTGTTCCGCCTCGCTCATGATGCGTTCGACCAGCTCCGCCACGCTCGGCAGGTCGTCGATCACGCCGGCGACCTGACCACTCGACAATACGCCCGCGTCGAGTCGCCCCTCGACGAGCCCGGCGCGCAACAGCATCGGCGTGTTCGCGGCGAGGATCACTTGCGTCCATTTGAGGTTGCCTTCGCGTTTCATCGCGAGGCCCTCGCGCATCATTCCCGGCCACGACACGCCCGACATCTTCTTGAAGGCGAAGGCGTTGCGGATTGCGCGGGCCGCGGACGACACCGAGTTGGCCTGCTCGAGCTCGTCGACGAAATCGGTACGCAGCACGCGATGCGGTACGCCGTCGATACGTGCGGTGACCACCGTGTCGGCAACGGTCCGCTCGAGGTAATAGCGCTTCACCGACTCCGGAACCGTGCTGTCGCGACTGAGGAGGAATCGAGTGCCCATCGCGATCCCCGCGGCACCGTAGGCAAGCGCGGCGACGAGACCGCGACCGTCGAAGAAACCGCCGGCGGCGATGACGGGCAGGTCGACGGCGTCGACGACTTGGGGAAGGAGCAATGTCGTCGCGACCGAGCCGGTGTGACCGCCGCCTTCGCCGCCCTGCACGATCACGGCGTCGACTCCCCAGGCCGCGACCTTCTCCGCATGCCGGCGCGCGCCGATGGACGGGACCACCCGGACGCCTGCGTTCTTGAGCGTCTTGATCTGCCGTTCATTCGGCGCGAGCGCGAACGATGCGACCTGCACGTGCTCCCGTACCAACAGGTCGACGCGTTGGGTCGCGTCCTCGGCGTCGGCGCGCAGGTTCACACCGAAGGGCCGGTCGGTGCGCGACTTCACCTCGCGGATCGCGCTGGCGAGCTGGTCGTAGGTCATCGTGGCCGAAGCGAGGATCCCGAGCGCGCCCGCTTCCGCGGTGGCGCTCACGAGACGGGGTCCGGCGACCCACCCCATTCCGGTCTGCACGATCGGGACGTCGATACGGAACAGATCGCAGATCGGCGTACGCAGCGCGCTCCCGCCGCCGCCCGCCCCCGAACCGACTTCCGTCACGGGTTCGGTACCTCTTGTTCGCCGAGACCGGTCGGATCGATGCGCAGGCGGATCCATTCGAGCTCGTCGTCGGTCGGCAGCCGCGAGGTCGGGACGTCGGCGTCGATCGCGAGCTCGAACCCGGTTGCTGCAACGACGTCGTCGACCGACACGCCGGGATGCACCGATCGCAGGCGCATCCGATGGTTCGGCGTTGCGAAGTCGAGGACGCAGAGGTTCGTCACCACCTGCGCGATGTTGTGGAATCGGCCGCCGTTCGATTCCAACTCGGCCGCCCGGTCGTAGCCGACCCCACTGACTGCGTCGACGGACGGAACGAACACGCGCGCTGAGTGCGACGGGATCCAGTACGACGTCTTGTCGTTGATTGTGTTGCCGGGCGCGCCCCGCATGCCGAGCAGCTGTGTACGCGGCTTGTCGTACGGGCCGATGAAAGCGAAGTTCTGGTTACCGAACTTGTCGAGTTGACTCCCGCTCATCATGACGTGCCGCCGGCCCGACCACACGACGTCGAACATCGACCGGTACGGGTTCCAACCGGCCACCACCTTCTCCGGATTGTCCACGCCCACCGGGATGATGTTCTCGACGAGCAACGCCTCGCCATCGGTCATCACCAGCTCGGGCGCTACCGTCGCTTTCGCGAGCCGGCCGCCGATGACCGGCAGCGTGCCGATCGGGTTGGCGAGGATCTCGCCGTCGGGTGCGAAGCAGTCGGCGATGGCGGCCGCGCACACCTCGGCGCGGGTGGGGGGTCCGTCGGTCATGCCGTCTCTCATGATGCCGACACCGCCTGCTGGTAGTCCGCCTCGTCGACGTCGATGTACCGCGCCCGGAACTCGTCCCAGGCCTCGTCCGACTTCGCCGAGGCGGCGTACGAGCGCTGGAACACTTCGTCGCGCGGATAGTCGGGGATGCATTCGGTGAAGTGCGCGCCGTGCGGCGTCTCGACGACGCCGTCGGTCATCAGCCGGTTGATGCGAATCGACTGGGCCGGCCCCTCGGCGAGGAACTCGTCGGTGTCGACGATCCGTTCGACGCTCATGAACCGGCGGTCGGCAGCCATGCACATGAGGTCGTCGAAGTACGGGTCGATGTTGAGGTACTGACCGGTGCCGCCCTGATCGCCGCGGTGCATGTGGATCAGCGCAAGGTCGAGGTGCAGGGCCGGCATCGCAACGAGCTCGTCGCCATCGGCGTACGGCGAGCGCACGGTCTTGAGTGAGGGATTGAAGCGCATGACGTCGGAGCCGAGCCCGACCCGCGTCGGGAGGAACGGAACCCGCCAGGCTGCGGCCTGCAGCCCGAGGAGGAACATCCCCTCGTCGAGCTCCATCGTCGTCACCGAACCCGTTTGGCGGGCGTTGCGGAAATGCGGTTCGAGCGCAATCGAGTCGAGCGACACGAACGCGTAGACGACCTCGCGGACCTTTCCCGCCCGGCACAGCAGCCCGACGTCGGGACCGCCGTACGACACGACGCGCAGGTCCTTGACCGAGGACCGGCACAGCGCCCGGACCAGGGCCATCGGCTTGCGCCGCGAACCCCAGCCCCCGATACCGATGGTCATGCCGTCGTGCACCTCGCCGGCGATCTCGTCGATGGTGACGCGTTTGTCGGGAACCACTTGCAGCTCGATTCTGAAGGAGTGCCAGATCGTAGGCGCGAGGATCTGAGTCGGGTCCAACGACCCGCCCCGGGCACGCGACCGCTCACGACGACGTGCCAGAATGCCCGGCCGATGGACGATCTTCGCTTCGACGGGCAAGCCGTGATCGTGACGGGCGGCTGCCGGGGCATCGGGCGCGGCATCGCGCAGCGCTTCGCCGAGGCCGGCGCCGGCGTGCTCGTGTGCTGCCGCCACGAGCCGGAGTCGCTGCCCGACGGTGTGGCTTTCGTCGCCGCCGACGTGCGCGAGCCCGACCAGATCGACGCGGTGCTGGCCGACGCTGTACGCCGGTTCGGACGCGTCGATGTCGTGATCAACAACGCCGGTGGAGCGCCGCCGTCGGATTCGGCGACGGCGTCGCCCCGGTTCACCGCCGGCATTATCGCGTTGAACCTGACCGCCGCGCTCGTGTTCGCCCAGCGTGCCAACCTGCTGATGCAGGAGCAGGAGCACGGCGGCACAATCGTGAACATCGCGAGCGTGAGTGGTGTCCGGCCGTCACCTGCGACGCTGGCGTACGGCGCGGCCAAGGCCGGGCTGTTGAACGCTACCCAGACGATGGGTGTCGAGTTCGCGCCCAAGGTGCGCGTGAACGCGGTCGTCGTCGGGCTCGTCGTCACCGAGCAGGCGCACCTCTTCTACGGCGACGAGACCGGTATCGCCGCGGTCGGTGCGACCGTGCCCCTGGGGCGTATGGCCGACCCGACCGATGTCGCCGACGTGTGTCTCTTCCTCGCGTCGCCACTCGCCCGGTACGTCAGCGGGGCCGAGATACTCGTGCACGGCGGCGGCGAGAAGCCTGCGTACATGAACGCGGCCCAGAACACCGGCGCGCCGAACACCGCAGTCGACCCGTAAACATGCGATTCGTCGTGTTCGGCGCCGGTGCAGTCGGCGGTGTCATCGCGGGCCGGCTGTTCGAGCACGGCCACGATGTCGTCGCGATCGCGCGCGGTGACCATTTCTCGGCCCTGCGCGATGACGGTCTTCGCCTCGTCGATCCCGATCGCACGGCGACACTGAAACTCCCTGTCGTCGACGATCCGGCTCGTATCAGTTGGCGCGCCGGCGACATCGTGCTCGTGACGACGAAGACCCAGGATTCGACCGGCGCGTTCGACGCTCTGGCCGCCGCGGCCGGAACCGGCGTTCCCGTCGTCTGTGTGCAGAATGGCGTCGAGAACGAACGGATAGCGCTACGCCGGTTCGCGCACGTCCACGCGATCTGCGTGATGCTGCCGGCCGAACACCTCGAACCCGGTGTGGTGGCGGCATCGTCGGCGCCGGTCAGCGGGCTGCTCGACATTGGGCGCTATCCCGCCGGCGTCGACGACGTGACCGAATCGGTAGCGGCCGCGCTGGGCGCGTCGACATTCGAGTCGGCGCCGCGTCCCGACGTCATGCGGTGGAAGTACCGCAAGCTGTTGATGAACCTTGCCAACGCGGTCGACGCGTTGTGCGAACCCGGTGACGACGCGAACGAGTTGAGTCGCCAGGCGCGGCGCGAAGGCGCGGCGGTGTTGGAGGCGGCCGGCATCGACGTCGCCTCGGTCGAGGAGGACCGCAACCGGCGCGGTGACCGGCTCACGCCCCGCCTCGCCCGCGGCGGGGGGTCGACCTGGCAGAGCCTGCAGCGGGGGACCGGCTCGCTCGAGACTGACTACCTGAATGGCGAAATCGCGTTGCTGGCCCGACGTCACGGCGTCGAGAGCCCGGTCAACGTCACGTTGCAGGCGGCCGCTCGAGATGCCGCGGTGCGCAGGTTGGCGCCCGGGTCGTTACGGGCCGCGAATCTGCTCAGGGGTGTTGCGAGCTGACCGAGACGACTTCGCCGGTCATGTACGAAGCGAGGTCACTGGCGAGGAACACGATCACGTTGGCGACCTCCCACGGTTCGGCGGCGCGTCCGAAGGCTTCGCGCGTCTCGAGCTCCGCGAGCAACTCCTCGGTCGTGACCTTGGCGAGGAACGGGTGCATGGCGAGCGACGGCGCGACCGCGTTCACCCGCACGTTGTGCACGGCCGCTTCGACTGCCGCGCACCGGGTCAACGCCATCACCCCCGCCTTCGCCGCCGCGTAGTGGCTCTGACCTTCCTGGGCCCGCCAGCCGACGACCGACGCGTTGTTCACGATCGCGCCTCGCTGTCGGCCGGCCATGTGCCGCAACGCGGCGCGAGTCATGCGCATCGTTCCCGTCAGGGTCACGTCGAGGACCGAGAACCATTGGTCGTCGGTCATCTCGGTGAGCGCGGCAGTGCCCCCGAGCCCGGCGTTGTTCACCAGCACGTCGAGCTGCCCACCGCCGAACTCGGCCGCCTCGTCGACCAGACGTTGCACGTCGTCCTCGATGGTCACGTTTCCGAGCACCGCGTGCGCGTTCACTCCGAGCTGCTCGAGTGATTCTTGCAGCCGCCGTTGATGGATGTCGCTGATGACGACGCGCGCGCCTTCTTCGACGCAGCGCTTCGCCGCCGCGAACCCGATGCCGGTACCCGCGGCCGCAGTGATCAGCACGGTCTTGCCCGCGAGCAGGTTCCGGCCCGCGGGGTACACGGGCGGCGTCGGCGTGCGCGGCGCGGGGACGTTGGTCATCGGGGCTCCTTCGGCAAGCCCAGAGCCTGCTCGCCGATCACGTTGCGTTGGATCTGGTTCGCGCCGCCATAGATCGTGTCGGCGCGTGAGTAGAGGAACAGGCGGTTCAGCCGATCGTCGCCCTCGTCGAACCCGATCGCGCCTGCGCCGAGCGCATCGACCGCGAGCTCACCCAGACCGCGGTGGAACGACGCCCACAGCAGCTTGTGGATCGAGGTGGCGGGATCGACCGTTCCGAGTTCGAGCATCGGCAGCGTGCGCAGTGCGTGGAACCGCATCACCCGCAGCGTGATCCACGCGTCGGCCAGACGCTGGCGGAACACCGGGTCGGCCGCGAGCCCGTTGGCGCGGGCGAGCTCGGTGATCGTGACGAGCTCGCTCTCGAAGGAGAGTTGTTGGCCGAGGGTCGACGCGCCGCGCTCGAACGCGAGGGTTCCCATCGCGACCCGCCAGCCGCCGTTGACCTCGCCGACGACGTTCTCGGCCGCGGTGCGGGCCCCGTCGAGGAAGGTCTCGCTGAACTCGCTGTGCCCGGTGAGCTGCACGATCGGGCGGATCTCGATGCGCCCGGGCTGGTTCATGGGTACGAGCAGATACGAGAGCCCTTTGTGTTTCGGTGCGGACCGATCGGTGCGGGCGATGACGAAGATCCACTGTGCCCAATGCGCGAGCGACGTCCACACCTTCTGGCCGTCGATGACCCATTCGTCGCCGTCGAGGTCGGCGCGGGTCTGCACGTTGGCGAGGTCGGAGCCCGCGTTGGGTTCCGAGTAGCCCTGGCACCACACGTCCGTCCCGTTCAGGATGCCGGGCAGGAACCGGTGCTTCTGCGCGTCGGTGCCGAAATGCACGATGGTCGGGCCGAGCAGACCTTCACCGATGATTCCGACGCGTCCCGGGCCCCCGCACCGCGCGTACTCCTCGTAGAAGATGACCTGCTCGAGCAGCGTCGCACCCCGACCTCCGTACTCGGCCGGCCAACCGAGACCGATCCAGCGATCGCGGCCGAGCTCCTGCTCCCACTCGAGCCGTTCGTCGAAGAGCTCGTGCTCGTCGCCGGGCCCGCCGCGCCCGCGCACGACCGCGAACCGACCGTCGAGACGATCGGTGAGCCACGCTCGCGCCTCGGCGCGGAAGCGTTCCTGTTCAGCGGTGAAGCGCAGGTCCATCGGGAGTCGTGGCACGCTATCGCTCATGGAACCCAAAGGCACTGCTGTAGTCACCGGCGCGAGCCGGGGTATCGGGCGCGCGGTCGCGATCGAGCTCGCGGCACGCGGCTTCGACACGATCGCCACGATGAGGGATCCCGCCGACGGCAAGGATCTCGAAGGCATCGAGGTCGCCCGCCTCGACGTGACCGATCCGGCGTCGATCTCCCTGCCCGACGGCCTGCGGGTCCTGGTGAACAACGCGGGAGTCGAGAGCGACAATCTCCCACTCGAGCACATGCCCCTCGAGTCGTGGCAGCGCCTGTTTGCAACCAATGTGTTCGGTCTCGTTGAGGTATCGAAGCGTGCGGTACCGATCATGCGCGCGGCGGGCGGCGGAGTGATCTGCAACGTCACGTCGTCGTCGACGCTCGCGCCGGTCCCGTTCCTCGGCACCTACCGGGCGTCGAAGGCGGCAGTGACCGCGCTGGGCGAATCGCTCGCCGCCGAGGTCGCGCAGTTCGGGATCCGAGTGATCGAGATCATGCCCGGACCGATCGAAACCGACATGCTCGCCGGATCCGACCGGCCACCCGTCGCAGCCGAGCACGAGGAGTACCGCGAGCTCGCGAACCGACTGTGGGAGGGTCGCCAGGGCATTCGCGAGTCGTACACACCTGCCGCGGAAGCGGCGCGCCGGATCGTCGACGCGATCTGTGCCGATGGCGGCCCGATCCGTTACGGCTGCGACGATCTGAGCGAAGGCATGCTCGAGGGCTGGAACGATACGAACAACGCCCAATGGGTGCGCGGGATGCTGAAGTCGTTCTCGTGATCACCGGGCTCGCGCACACCGCGCTGCACGTCCCCGACGTCGACGCCGCGGTCGCGTGGTACCGGGACGTCCTGGGACTCGGCGTGCTCTCGCCGCCGTACCGAATGGAAGGCGACGCGATCACGCGCGACATGGGCGAGCTTGTGCCTGCACCCGTCGTGGTGAAGGCGGCGATCGTGGGGGTCGACGATGGCTCCGACCGCGTCGTCGAAATCATCGAGTATCCGTCGGTCGCGCCCGGCGATCCCGCGCCCGCCGACGTGACGCGCCTCGGCTACACGCACATCGGCTTGCTTTGCGACGACATCGCCGCGACCCGGGCCGACCTCGAGTCCAGAGGCGTCGCGTTCATCGTCGACGGGATCGCCGACGTCGCCGGTGTCCGCACGACCTGGTTCGCCGACCCCTGGAACAACGTCTTCATCCTGGTCGAGAAAGTCCGCAGACCGGAGAACGCCTACTTCCGCCAGTACTAGAGCTACATCGCAGGAGCTGCCCGACTGCGGTTCCGCGCGGGCGGCGCGGGTTCGGCTAGAGCTTTCTGTCCGGGTGTTGAGGTTGCAGGTCCCCCACTTGGTGGGGGCGGTGATGGACCCTGTGGTTCCTTCCACAGATCCAGAGGAGCCCATCACCGTGACCCCAGCAGAGATCATCTACCACCGGCGTGTACGCGTGTT
>JBBSFB010000051.1:0-29872 GCA_038239145.1 Acidimicrobiia bacterium | reverse complement strand
CCGATCACGCCGGAGTCGTGCTCGATGGTGCAGACGGCGGTGTCTTCGACGTCGTAACCGAACACGTTGCGGGTGCGGGCGTAGACGCTGCTCGCGGGGCCGAAGAGCCAGGTGAGGATGTCGGCGCTGTGGATCGAATGCTCGAGCAGGGCGCCGCCGCCCGCCTGGGCACGTTCGGAGCGCCACGAACTGTGTCCGGGGACGACATCGCCGGTGGGCCAGTACTGGTCGTCGCGCAAGGTGTAGCCCATCGGCGCGCCCAGCTCGTTCGAGGTCACGAGCCGGACCAGCTCGTTGACGAGGGGGTGAAAGCGCGAGTGGAACCCGACCTGGGCTGTGAGCCCGGACGCGGCCACGAGCGCGCACATCTCGGAGACGATGTCGAACCGGGTCGCGAGCGGCTTCTCACACAGCAGCGGCTTCCCCGCGGCGACGACGGCCTGGACGAGATCGTGGTGTGTGGTTGTCGGGGTGACGATGACGATCGCTTCGACGTCGGGATCATCGATGACCGCCTGGGCATCGGGAGCGATGCGCTCGAACGGACAGATCGCACGGGCGGATTCGACTGCCTCGGCCGAGAAGTCGGTGATGGCGACCGGGCGGACCTCGCCGTCGTCGGTCAGCAGTCGCAACGCCTACGCGTGGCCCCGTCCGATCATTCCGGCGCCGATGAGGCCGACTCCCACGCGCTTGGTCACGCAATGATCGTGGCCCGGGTGATGTCGCCGGATCAACCACGCGTCACAGCTCGGTGACGGGGCTCCGCGAATCTTGGCTGCCTCGGGACACCCGCTCGGCCGCCCGGCCCGGTTGACCCAATGGTGATGCCTCCCGCCCCCGCCGGGGGCATCGCCGCGTCGACCGACGGGCGATACCGCGGGGGGTGACGGCGCTCCCGTAAGGCCGGCAACGCCTCCCGACGACTCCATTGGCGGGCGAGCGGAAGTTCAGGCATTCCTGACCGTCCGCACAGCGTGCGCTCATGCCCGGGGCCGAGACTGATCTTGCACAAAGGCCGTACATCTCGGCCGGGCCCTGCCTCCCCCCAGTGAGCCCGGCCGAGACGGCCTTTGTGACTTCCGCCCCCGGAGCGGGGTTCGTCTTGACGACCCGGCTCAGATTTGCCACGCTGCGTGCTCGGGACGGCGTTGGGGGGCAGGGATGCGTTGGCTCATGTTCTGGTGTGTGCCGGATCGTGCTTTGCGCGTGAGTATCGGCTGAGCCGTTTCACGACGACACGGACGGCAACGACGCCGTCCGTGTTTCGTCGCGTCCGGGCTCGATCAGTGGGGGAAGGCCCGGGACCGCTCCCCTGCGCCACCCCGCCCATACTGGGTCGCCAGGTCTGCGGCCTGGTCATCTACGGTCGGCGACCATCAAGGCGAGGTCGCGCCGCGACCACGTGAGGGTCGCGTCGAATCCCGCGTCGTCGAGCCACCGCAGCTGGTCGGCGGCCGGGCTCGGCTTGTCGTAGCCCTCGTCGAGGGGCACGACGACGTCGGCGGCGTCATCGGGCACTACCACGTCCCCGAGGACGAATCGACCACCAGGCGTGAGACGCGCCGCGACCGCGCGGAACAGCGCCGTCTTCTCTGCGGCGTCGAGGTGATGCACGGCCAGCACCGAGAAGACGAGGTCGAACGGTCCCTCGGGCAGCGGATCCTGCAACATCGCGACCCGGAGGTCGGCGCCGGGAACAAGACCGCGGGCGACATCGAGCATCCCGTCGCTCTCGTCGATTCCGATCACCGTCGCGTCCGGATGGCGAGCGACGACTCGCCGCAACGTCTCGCCGGTTCCCGTCCCGAGCTCGAGCATCGTGGCGGCTCGGACTTCGCCCGCGGCGTCGGCGATCAGGTCCTGCAACTGTTCGTAGTCGGGGACCTCGTCCCTGACCATCGCGAGATAGGTGTCGGGATCGAAGTGGAACTGCTCGGCCATGACCCGAAGATACCGAGCAGGTGCCGGGTGTCAACGCCCGGTCAGTCGTCCCGAGTCAGTCGTCCCGAGTCAGTCGTCCCGAGTCAGTCGTCCCGAGTCAGTCGTCCCGTGTCAGTCGTCCCGAGTCAGTCGTCCCGAGTCAGTCGTCCCGAGTCAGTCGTGACGCGCGCGCCCGCCACAGCGCATCCAGAGGATCGTCCGCAGCGACAGCGTGCCGGCGCAACGCCCGCGCCCGCTCGATGTGCTCGAACAGGTCGTCCGAAGTCGGCGCGACGACGCAATGTCTGGCGCCCGCCGCCTCCGCCCGTCGGATGACCTCGGCGTCGCCGACGCGGGGGAAGACGACGAGGACCGCGGCGTCACCGCGTCGGCGCATCTCGGCGATGGCGTCGACGAACTCAGGGGACAAGCCCCCGTGATCGGGGACGACCAATACCACGACGTCCAGGGGTGCATCGATCGACGCTCCGAGCGGTTCCGGTCGTGGCGTCGGGTGTTCGGCAAGCATCTGATTCTCCTGCGGATTCAGGCCACTCCGGTGGTGAGCGTCACTGTGGCCTCGTGCGACCGCCCGGAACTGTCTTGCCCCCCGACGGTGTCTTGTCGCCGACGTGCGTTGTGTCCATCGCGTCGTTCAGATCTGAGATCGAGCTGATCGATCGCCCGCTGATCGAGACGATCGCGTCGCCGGCGGTCAATCCCGCGTTCGCGGCCGCGGAGCCCGGCTGCACGGCACCCACCGCGACCGAGGTCGTGCCGCCGAGGTCGGCGGAAGTCTGGACCTCGACGCCGAGCAGACCGTGCTCACCGATGTGCACAGTCGAGGTCTCGGTGCCGGTTTCGATCTGACGGGCGATGCTGAGCCCGGAGGCGATCGGGATCGCGTACGCGGTGGTCGACGACGCGTCGGCGGAGGTCGACATGGGGCGGTACCCGCTGCTCGCGGCCGCCGTCGTCATACCGATGACCTGACCCGACTGGTTGACGGTCGCGCCACCGGAATCGCCCGGTTGCACGGCGGCGGAGATCTGGATCAAGCCGTTGAGAGTTTCCGACGACGAGCCGGTCTCGTCCGAAGCGGTGATCGTCTGGTCGATCGCGGTCACCACACCTTCGGCTGCAACGGGCGTCCCGCCCTTCCCGAGCGCGTTACCGATCGCGACGACGGTGTCGTTCGCGGCAACGGTCGACGCGTCGGCGGTCGTGATCGTCTTGAGGCCGGAGACGTTCGCGATCTGGAGGGCGGCGACGTCGTGGCTGACGTCGTAGCCAATCACCGTCGCCGAGTACGACTTGCCCGTCCCGCCGATCTTCACGGTGATGCTCGTCGCGCCCGAGATGACGTGGTTGTTCGTCAGGATCTCGCCGGTGGAGCTGATCACAATTCCGGTTCCTTCCGCGGTCCCGGTGCTGCCGAGGGTCGACGTGACGTCGACGAGCGCGGGATCGACGGCCGCCTCGATCTCGGCGAGCGTCAGCTTCGTGGTCGACGTGCTCGTGCTGGTCCCGGTCGACGAAGTCGAAGTCGCAGCTGATGTCGTGCCGACCGACCCGGAATCGGACTGCGTCGATCTCGTGACCGCGTAGCCTGCGATCCCGCCCAGCGCCATCGCTACGACCATCAGTCCCGCCACGACTCGGTGCCGGTGCCGGTGCCGGTGCGGGGGCCGGTGACCGAGCGGACCGTCCGGTCCGGACGCCCGGAGCGGACCGGCGCCCGGACCTGCGGCCGGGTTGGGGGGCGGGGTGGGATCGGGAGTGGGGTCGGGCGGGGGGCTCGACGGGGAGGACCATGCAGTCGAGGATGCAGGCTCGGGCTCCGGGCCGACTTGGAGCCGGGCAAGAACTGGGTGAGAGTCGTCGAGTCCGGATTTCGGGCTCCGTACACCGCTCGTTCCACGGCGCAGAGGCGCGACTTCGCCTTTTCGATCTAGGGTTTCGCCGTGCCTGGATGCGATTTCACCCGACGGGATTTCCTGCGCTGGTCCGGCGTCGCCGCTGCGTCTCCACTCTTCGCGAAGAGCGGGATCCTCAGCGGCGTCAGCCTCGACCCGATCCACCGCGACGACGTGACGCCGGTGAACCTCGAGTTGGTGACGCTCACCGAGGATCGCGCCATCATCACGTGGTACACGGGGCTCACCGGGACCGACGACGGCCTCGGGCGCATGCAGCCCGCGCCCGCCGACGGCGAGGTGTACTGGGGCACGAATCCCGCGCGACTGCATCGCATCGCGGGTGATCGCGGACCGCGGACGCCGTACCACTACGTCGAGTTGAACGGGCTCGAGCCGGGGCAGACGTACTACTACCAAGCGCGCTCGAACGGGAAGATCGTCCCACCGACGCCGTTCACGCTGATCGCCGGGAACTCGGTCGGGACTTCCGACTACGGGTTGACGACCGGCGGGCCGTACAGCTTCACCGCGCCGAAGCCGCCGCCGGGACGGTTCCTCTTTTCGATGGTGCTGTGCAACGACCTGCACATGGGGGAGACGAACGCGGGCCTCGTCGGCGGGTTGCCGTTCGTCGGGATCCAACAGGAGCCGGGGCTGCCGCCCTACCCGGAAGTGATGTTGGAAGCGCTCGTGCACGACGCGAGCGCGCTCGACGCGTCGTTTCTGCTCGCGGCGGGCGACATCTCGGCCGAGGCCGTGCCCGTCGATCTGAGCAAGGCGGGGCAGTTGCTCACCGACTTCGGGAAGTACAGGCGGGATTACTTCGTCGCTCGCGGCAATCACGACCGCGCCCACATCGGTGCCGCGTACGCGACGTGCACCGCGGGGGAGTGGCAGGGGAACGACTGTTTCCACGACCACTTCTTCCCCAACGGCCGGCCGACGTTCTTCACGCGTGAGCTGCAGGGTCTGCGTGTGGTCGGTATCGACACTTACGACAAGCCCGGGAACGGTGGCGACGCGGGTGGGATGTCACCCGACCAGTTCGCGTGGTTCCGCGAGCAACTCGCGCAGGACAAGGACCAGCCGACGATCGTGTTCGGGCACCACCCGCTCATCGTGCAGAACTCGGCGTTCCCGATCACCGCAGGTAACTCGCTCGACCAGACGCAGGCGGCGACGATCCTCGGCGACTACGCGGGCATGCCCGGGATGTTCCTGCACCACGCCGGGCACACGCACCGCAACAAGCGTACGGTCAGCCCGCTCGCGCCGAAGGTGTTGCACCAGGAGATCGCCGCGGGCAAGGAGTACCCGGGTGGGTTCTCGCTGCTACGCCTGCACGCGGGTGGCTACGCGCTGAACTTCTACAAGACGCGCAGCGATCTGGCCCGACGGTGGAGCGAGCGGAGCCGGCAGGAGATCGGCGGCTTCTGGCCCCAGTTTGCGCTGGGCAGCAGTGTCTCCGACCGCAACGTCGTCGTGAAGCGCGACCTCTCCGGCCTGCAACCCGTGCGCCACGACCACTTCTCGAATGTGGGCCGTCCGCCCCGGGAGTTGACGGCGGTTCGCTGAGCGAGCGTCGGCCCTCGCGGCCGCGGGGTGGCGCCAGCACGACGTGTGAATACGGGCTGACCTCCTTGGTCGGGCCTGTGATCGCGCAAGACTCGGGATGGAGACCGGCGGGTTTTTCGGCTGCGGGGAAGGTGCGGGTCGCGAATGCGCGGTGTGATGCCACGATGAGCCGGTCGGTGGTCGGCCGCGTGTGCCGGTACCGGCTGCGAACGACGCTCCGCCGCCGGTGGAGCGGTATCTCGCGATCGTCCTGCTCCTCGGACTGGTCGGCGGTCTGGCGCTCGGCGCGCTCGCCGGTGCCCGGCGCACGCAGTCCTCGTTTCCGAAGTTCCTCCGCAGCACCAATCCCTCGGACCTCTTCGTGCACCACGACGATGGCCTTCTCTTCGATCAGGATCGCCTCCGCGTGACCCAAGGCCGAATGTTGGACGCGAACCGCCGCGGACGAGGTGGCGACGAGCAGCGACGCCGCGCAGGTGCTGCACATGCGAGTCAGCGATGTCGGGCCGATCGGCTTCACGAACGCGCAGACACCCTGCGGACGCACGGCACTGCGCAGCAGACACCGGTCGCACGGGTCGGTGTCAGGGTGGTCGGGATCGTCGCGTTCAACTTCGAGCTCGTACGCGACGACTTCGATCGATCACTCAAGCTGGCTCTCCTCAGCCCGGCGTTGACCCGACCGCTGCGCGCGTGCTGCGAGAACGGGGTGTTCGCGGCAGACCGTGATTCTCACGCTGACGATCACCGGCGACACACTTCGTGGTGAAGTCAACTCGCACCGTCGCGCTGATGAGCTGATCGGTCTCGACTGCTCGTTGCTCCGGACCGCGGAGCTCGTCGATCACGTCATCCGCGATCTCGACGAAGCCCCGAATGCTCAGGGAGCGAGTGGCGCACCACCCGCGCCCAATCTGCTCGATGACCCGGACACGGCCGACGTGCGCCAGGAGATTCAGCCGAGCTCGAGCGTCGCTGGCTCGACGACCACGTTCCCGATCTCGGCGGCAGGATGCCACGGAAGGCGGCGCTCGACCCGATCGGACGCCACGGTCTCGAGCGGCTGCTCGACCGCGCATCATCGGGCTGACGCGCGAGATCCCGGCGATCAGCGCGTCCTTTCGGCCGGGGGCGTGACCCTGCGATGTTCCATCTGCGCGACTCCGGCCTCGGACGGCCGGATTCGGTTGACGATGACCTAACAGGTCCTTGTGAGGTGCCGTGACGACGTTCGGGAGGCGACGCGATGCAGATTCGTACGGACGCGACTGCGGACGTGGCCGCCGAGGCGGTCGAGCTCGAAGAGCTGCTCACCCACGGGCAGGTCCGTTCCGTGTACCAGCCGATCGTCGACATGGCGTCGGGCGACGTTGTGGCCTACGAAGCGCTCGCTCGGGGGCCGGCCGGCGGGCTGCTCGAGTTCCCCGACACCCTGTTCGCCGCGGCGGCGCACGCCGATCGCACGCGCGAGCTCGACTGGGAATGCCAGCGGGCGGCGCTGTGCGGCGCATTGGCCGCCGGGCTCGGTCGCCGGATTCACCTCTTCGTGAACGTCGAGCCGGGTTCGATCCCCGCGCAACGGCCCGCGTGGATCGTCGAGGCCTTCGACCGCGCGGAGCCGCTGTTGAGCGTCGTGTTCGAGGTGAGCGAACGCGCTGTCCTCGCCCACCCCAAAGAGCTGCTCGACCTTGTCGGCCGGGCCCGCATACATGGTCGGGGCATTGCCCTCGACGACGTCGGTGTCAACCGCGAGAGCTTGAGCCTCATGCCGCTCGTCGATCCCGACGTCATCAAGCTCGACATCGCCGTGATCCAGCAGTCCCCCACGGCCGAGACCGGTCGGCTGCTCAACGCTGTATCGGCGCAAGTCGAGCGCTCGGGTGCCGTGGTGCTGGCGGAGGGGGTCGAGACCGAGGCGCACGCCACGTTCGCACGATCGCTCGGCGCGTCGCTCGGCCAGGGCTGGCTGTACGGTCACCCTGAGCCCGTGCCGAACGCTCGGCCGCCGGGCACGGGGACACTCCTGGCTGCCCGCACGCCGGAACATCTGGTTCCCGAAACACCTTTCGACCTCGTCGAACACTCGGGGCGCACGATGGTCGCTACGAAGGATCTGCTCCTCGCGATCTCGCTCGACCTCGAGCATCACGCGGTCCGGTCCATCGGTGACGAACCCGTGGTCCTCGGTGCGTTCCAGACCGCGTCCCGGTTCACCGCCGCGACCCGGCGTCGCTACGAACGCCTCGCGGAGGCGTGCGTGTTCGTCGGTGCCGTCGCTGTCGGTCTCGATGACGCACCAGGATGCGGAGTGCGCGGTGGCACGCTCGCGACCGACGACCGGCTGATCGACGAATGGGTCGTCACGGTTATGACACCTCACCTCGCCGCGGCCCTGATCGCACGCGACCTCGGCGGCACCGGACCCGAGATGGATCGCCGTTTCGAATATGCGATCTCCCACGACCGTGAGCTCGTTTCGCTCGCAGCCCGTTCGCTGATGCACCGGATCGTCGCGACGACATAGACGCCTCGTAGTGACGCGCGGTTTTGTTGCCTCACGCAGCGCGCCGATGCGGTCGAACAGGAGGCGATCATCGTTCAACGCGGTGCGCGTCATCGAGCGTGACGAATTGAAGTTCCTTCGTGAAGCGGAACACGAGGACGAGCACAATGGGCCCGACATCGACCGCGACGATCGAGACTTTGCTCCCAGGGTCCAACAGCCACTCGCACACTCCGAAGGCGACGACCGCTGCTGCGCCAACCATCGTCACGTCGGCGGCGCGGCATATCGCGCGATTCCGGGCTCTCGTAGTAGACGGACCGCGAGATGGGAGAGCCCACGACCGGGATCTTCGAGAAATCAGCCTGTGGGTCGAGCGCTCTCGCAACGGCAAACGCGAAGAGCACCTCGATGAACGACAGCCCGACTCGGGTTTTGTCGATTTCGGTCGGTCGGTCGTTGCCGATGCCTCACGAAGCGATCAGCGCGTGCTCGCGGATGATCGCCGGAACGTCGGTGAGCTCGCGGGCCGTCAGGAGTCGACCCTGAGCCGGCGAGTCCTCCCGGCGCTCGTGCGTCCGCACACGGGCTTCGATCCAGATTGCCGACATGCCGAGTCGCAGCGCGGGGTTGATGTCGGACGGAATGCTGTTCCCGACAGACCATGACCTTCGGGCTGCGCGCCGACGTTGTAAAGGACCGTCGAGAAGGTGGCATCGTTCTTCCGGTCCACGATTTCGATGAGGTCGAACGAGCTCCGGAGTCCGATGTCGGCGATGCCGTTGACGACCGGTGTCCGCGTGACACCGAGTCGGTGAGTGGGCTCGTGCCGTAGGTGCGCCTCGTAGAGGTAGCCGGCGGTCTTGGCGTGCAGGTAGAGGTGACGCGCGTCGAGTGCTCCCATCGGCCGTCCGCGCTGCGCGTTGCGTTCGCGGCGTCGACGTGCGTGTGCAGGTGGGGGTCGCCGGCTCGGCTCGTGCGGTGTCGGAACGCGGCGGCGACGAATCCGTCGCGTCGCATCTTCACGGATCCGTTTGTGTCGCGGCGCGACCAACACGCTTGGTCCTCGAGGTACCGCAGCGCGGCATCGAAGCTGAGGTCGTGCGCAACCCGTACGGAGGCGCTGGTCTCCCTGTCTCCGAGTCCCCAAAGGACGGAGACCGACTTCGGTGCGCAGAAGGTGAGGTCGAAGCCGGGCACGCGGTGTTCTCCACTTCGTGCAAAACGGTCCCCGGAAACCGGATCGACTCCGGCCAGGACTTGGCGCGGCCGAGCTTCCCGATGCTCAGCACCTCGTGCCGCCCGCTCCGGCGAGGTCTCGCGTTGCAAATGCAAGTGCGTGCTGCTTTTCGTCGAGGTGTGCGAACAGGCAGGCGGGCTTTCGGTGGTCACGGTGAGGCGCGGGGCCGAGGCGGGCGTCGTCAGCGGGGGAATCGATGAGCATGGGGTCGCCGTCGGTTGAATCGATGTCGAGGACGAGGCTGGCGTCGCTCGGGTTCACGAGTCGGATCCGGCGCGGGCAAGGAGCTCCTCGATCGCGCGTTTCGGGATGGCCACGCGGCGACCAAGCCGCAAGTGCGGCAGCTCGCCGCGCGCCACGAGCTCGTACGCGTCTTCTGCACGTACGTCTTGCGACCGGTCAGCGCGTCGCGACCGTTGAGGACGCGCAGTTCCCACGATCGTTGCCCGCGTTGTCGTAGCGATCCCTGCATGCCGACAGGCTCTCGCGAAAAGGATGGCAAGTGATTGGGCAATTGGTCCGGAGGGTCCTTGCAGGCCGTTCGGGTCCAAAAGTGCTGGTCAGAGAAGCGCCCCCGGCAGGATTCGAACCTACGCACACGGTTTAGGAATCGTAGAAAAAGATTCCGCGCCGTCGTCTGAGTCTATTTGGGCAGGTCAGGTGGGGTGCGTTGTCCGGGCCGTCTGGTCCGTAGTTGCCCATCCCGAGCAGTAGATGGGCAACTGGATGGGCAAGTTCGCGCCCAACGGTGTCCCGACGCGGGCAACCTCGCGCGCTCCGTCATTACCGCGAGAAGAGGTTCGACAGCACGTTGACCGCGAACGGAACGAGCAGGATCCCGACCGCGATCGCGAGAGCCTTCTTCGCTCCCTCCCTGATGAATGCGCCAGCAGGTATCCAGGCCAACACGTATGCGAGAACGATGGCTGGTTTGCGAAGTCCGCCGTCGAGAGAGCCGCGGTGCCACAGCACCACTACACCCACCAACAACGCGATCATCGTCGGAAGGAGGACTACCAATCGCTTCCACCGCTGGCTCTTCAGCTTCCACTTCGCCGCGCTCGCGTTCGAGATCGCCAGCTGATCTCGAAGACCTTTGGCGTCCTGCTCTGCACGGATTCGGTCGGCTGCGAGCGCGACAGTCGCTTCATCTCTCGCCTTGCTCACCTCTCGGTCGACAGTGTCATCGACCAACACTGTGGCTCGTCGGGCGCGCTGATTGCGCCGTGCCGCACGGTCACTCAGCAGCTGCGCGCCGCGCAACCGGACCTCGGCGAGCCGGTCGCTGCGACTCGCTTCGTCCTCGAAGCCATCCAAAACCGCTTGTACGAACTCAGCGACATCCTCCGGTCCGATGGGCTCGTGGTCGGACGAAAGCGCATCAGCGAGCTCGATGACCTCTTCGTACGTGTAACAAGCGGCGAGCGCGAGAAAGCTGTCGCGAATCGCAGCATTCCCGACGATGCGCGCTACCTCCGTACTCCGAGTCGGGTCGTCGCCCAGGAGCGATGCCACCAGCAGTAGCCATGCCGGCATGGTCACCACGAGAGGGACCTGATCACTCGAGCGAACGTGGCGATACGCGAGACCGGTCATGCGATCTCGGGCGACGAAGAATGCTCGATCGCCAGCGCCCTTGCCGCGCCAACGAGCGACCATCGCTGCCGACTCGGCGTCAGCGTCGATGGCGTCGACCGTGCGAAGTCGACGCCGTGGGCCGTCATCAGTCGCCCGGTCGCGATTCATGCGTCGCAGCTCGCGTCTCATGTCCTCGACGAGGCCGCGATCGTCCTCGAGATTGTTTCCGTGGGGTCGTACCGCGACGCCGAGCTTTTCGAGTGCTCGACGCGGGTCGCGCATGCCTCGGCCGTAGTCGGACCACGTGAGTGTCGGGTTGTCGTCCGCGAGTGCGAGGAATGCTCCAACAAAGGGATTCTGCACAAGCGGCGCGAAGGCTCCGAGCCCGGGCTGCCCGGTCCCGCTCTTCTCCATGTCCTGGTTGGCGGCTTCGAACAGCCGATCCCACTCGGCCAGCGAATGGTCTGCGACGACAACCTCCACGCCGACTTCCCGTGAAATTCGGATCGCTTCCTCGACCCCTTGCGCAAGCTCGCTACCCGGATGAGCAAGGCCAACGATCACGCTTGTGTCGAGAGCGATTCGCGCTCCGGCGAGTCGGGGCTGGGTCTGAAGATCGCGGCGCGTCACGAGTCCGTGCAAGATGTTTCCAGCTGCGAGAAGGTTCAGGTATTCGTCGCCGAATGGATCGTCGGGGTTCAACGTGGCAAGGAGTAGGCGTTCGGCCGCACGACGCGCCGATATCGGCTGCAGATCACCGAGAGACGCGAATGCCTCTCGGTCGTTGAAGCGAACCGGCCGTAGCGCGCCCGTTGTCGCGGCAGGAGTAAGGGAGTAGAGACCCTCTGCGCCGATCGCGAGCGCCTCCCGAACCCGTGCGATGATCGTCGCGAGTCGATCATCTCGGATCAGCACGCGGTCCGGATCATCGTCCAGATGGTGTGTCGCTTCGTCGTCGAACTGCGTAACAACTCGCCGCGCCCACTGCTCGTCTTCAACGAGGTCGCGTCGTGCCTGCTCGGCGAGAGTCCACTCCGAGGCGCCGAACAGATGTTGCTGTTTCACGACAAGCCGCGCTCCCTGCGCGTTTTCCAACGCCGACCGCACGAGTACGTCACTTATGGACGTGGTGCGCCACAGCTTGTTGAGCTCCGTGCGGATCCGGCCGGTAGACGCGGGACCACAGCTCGCCAAGACTCGGAGCACCGACTCGCCAAGTATGTCGAGACGGGCCTCGCGCCGCGCCGGCTCCAGGGCCGCGTGCGCCGCCGCCAGCAGAGAGACGTCTCTGCCGTCGTCGACGCACGGCTCTGGATCGACTCCGGGGATAGGTAGTTCAGGTGCCTCATTCATATCCGTGTCCCTGGCCCGAGCGGCGCTCTGTCGCGGGTCGGGCGCATGCCCCGCCGCGTGTCCCCAAACGGTACCGGTGGTGGCGGGTGCCCATGTGCCTGACGCAGGTCCGGGTGTCGACGTGGGCGCGGTGTGGAAAAGCCGCATTCACAACCGCTCGACGGCGGCTTCATCACAGGTCCATCGCGACCCCCAGGTCGCGCGTCGGAGTGCGCGCTTGCTCTGTGAGCCGTTTCAGGTCTTCCGTGGCCGCGCGCCAAAGCCTGCCGGCGTCACCGGCCGGTTCGGGCCCGAGCGGTTGATATCGATCGTTGATGCCGTAGACGATTCGATAGTGCTCGACGGACTCGGCGGCGTCGCGCCACTTCGCGCGCGATTCCGCGTCTTGGGGCGGCACGCCGAGCGCACGGAGGTACGACGGTGGCTCGGCGATGTCGGTGTCGATGAGCTGGGCCAAGCGGGCATCGAACGCGGCTTCGACGCGGGGGAGGCGATCGAGTTCGTCGCGATGTTCGGCCATGTACTCGTTCCGTTGGCGCTGCGCGTCTTCGGCGCGTGCGATCGCTCGATCGAGGTCGTTCACCGAACGGTCAGCACGTCGAGCTTTGTTGTTAGCGCGATCCGGCGCGCGGGCCGATCAGTGCGTCCGCGCCAACCGCGCTCCTTGTTGACCGATGCGAGCTCGTGCCGAGCATCTCGAAGCAGTTCGGTCTTGCTCCGGTGCTCGGTCGTGAGCGCCTTGATCTCGCGGGTGTGATCGTTTCGGCATTGGTATCTCATGGCGCGGAGGTTGCCGAGTTCGTACCTGAGCACGTCGAGCTCGCGCCGCAGTGCGTCGCGATCGACGCCGGCATCTGCCGCGAGGTGATGGGCGCGCGTGGACTTGAGCGAATGAGTTATTAGCTCAATGGGACCGGGCGGTTGGGCTTCGGGCGCGTGCGCCTCGGGCCGCGATTCGGCGCCGACGACGTAGATGCGGTTCTCGCCTCGGCCGCGCGACAACGCGACGTAACCTGCCTCCTGGTAGAGCGTGTCGGATCCGAGCACGAACGCGCGGTCGGTCGTCTGTCCTTGCGCTTTGTGGATCGTCGTCGCGTACGCGTGGCGGACGTGGCCGTCGTCGAGATAGCGCGCTGGTAACGCGAGCGCGATTCCGGCGTCGGAGCGCACAGTCATCGCGCGTTGCTCGAGGTCGACCGTGGTGACGACGGCGCACATTCCGTTGCGGACCCCGAGTCGCCGGTCGTTGCGCAAGGTCATGATCCGATCGCCGGCCTGGTATGGACGCTCGGCGACGGTGAGGGTCGCGCCAGTGAGCATTCCTCCGTCCTGCAGACGGGCTCGGGCGCGGGCGTTGAGATCGTCGACGTCGGACCAGCGCGTTGCGAGCATGAGTGCTCGCTCGCCAGCGACAGCGGCGGCCCACCAGTCGGCGGTCATGTTGTCGCGTGCGGCCGGTGCAGTCTCGTTCGTGCAGATACGACCGTGCTGTTGGTACGCGGCGATCGCCTCGTCGACGTCGCCGTGCCGGAGCTGCGCCAACGCGGCGCGCTCCCAGGCTTCGTGTTGTCGTCGATTCTCGGTGAGTCGGATCGTCGGAATGCGTCGGCCCAGGCCCCGCAGTAGTCCGCCCGCGTCGATCGCGGGAAGCTGGCGCGGATCGCCGACGAGCACGACCTTCGCGTGCGCGGCCTCGGCGTGGTCAAGCACGCGCGCGAGTAGTCGGGTGCCGACCATCCCCGCTTCGTCGACCACGAGCACCGTGTTCGCTCGAACGCGGCCGTGCTCGGCGTGATCGAGGTCCGCGAGGAGACTGGCAACGGTGCTGCTCGGGATGGCGGCGGTGGCTTCGAGCTCGGCCGCGGCGCGCGCCGCGAGCGCGGTTCCGATGACGAGGTACCCAGACCGTTGCCACGCGTCGCGCGCCGCATCGAGGCTGAACGTCTTGCCCGTCCCGGCCGCGGCGATCACGACGTCGACCGCGCGTCCCGAGGTTGTGAGCGTCGCAACCATCTCGACCTGCTCATCCGAGAGACTCGGACGCGCGCTCAGGGCCGCCAGTACCGACGCCTCATCGGCGACTCCCCGTGGTTCGCCGGCGTCGGTCGCGGCCCGCCGCACGAGGCGAGTCTCGAGCGCGATGAGTTCCTGGGTGGAAAATCGCGAGCCGGTCGTCGGCGTATCCATCGGCCGCCCGTTCGTGCGTCGACGCATCGTTCCGACCAGGCCGTGCTCGGAGGACTGCAGCGGAACGACGCGTGGGTCGGCAAGGGTCTGGTCGGCGAGCTGCTCGATGAGGGTGATGTCGGCGCCGTCGGTCAGTTGCTCGCACCAGGCGCGCAGCACCGCGCGTCGATCGAACGTGCTGGCCTGCTTGGTCAGTCCGTCGGGACCGAGCAGCCGGTCGGTGATCATCCCGGCGCGCTCCTCGGTCAGGGGAGGCGCGGCCGACCTTACGAGCACTGCGTCGAGTTGATCGGCGCTCCATCCCGTCTCGATCACCTGTTCGGTCCACCGAGTGCGCAGGAGTGCGGGCTCGACGTCGTAATCCTTAGCTTGGCGGGTTTCGAGCACCGCGAACTGGGCAGCCCGCGCCGATCTGACACCGCGCTCGGCCATCTCGGCCTCGATCTCGTGGCGTCGAGTCGAGAAGCGTTCGAGCACCGCGGCGGGGATGCCCTCGATGTCGGCGATGCCGTTGACGACGGGTGTCCACGCCACGCCGAGGCGGTCACTGAGCTCGTGCCGGAGGTGCGCCTCGTAGAGGTAGCCGGCGGTCTTGGCATGCAGGTAGAGGTGCCGCGCGTCGAGCGCTCCCCAGCGGCCGTCCGCGCTGCGCGTCGCGTTCGAGACGACGACGTGCGTGTGGAGGTGGGGGTCGCCGGCTCGGCTCGTGCGATGGCGGAACGCTGCGGCGACGAATCCGTCGCCGGGCAGCTTCACGAGCCCGTTCGCACCGCGTCGAGACCAGCACGCCTGTTCCTCGAGGTAGCGCAGCGCGGCATCGACGCTGGTGTCGTGCGCGGCGCGTACGTCGGCACTGATGTCCCTGTTGCCGAGCCCCCAGAGGACGGACACGGACTTCGGGGCGCAGAAGGTGAGATCGAATCCCGGGACTCGGTGCTCTCCGCCGCGGGCGAAGCGTTCTCCGGAACTTGGATCGACGCCGGCCAGGACTTGCCGGAGATCCTCGGCACTGACCCGACCGCCGAGGCCGAGCTCGCTCGTCATGGTTCCGAGCCACCGACCCGGCGCCTCACCGCGTCCGACGTAGTAGTCCTCGACGCCCTTGGCGACGGTTTCGAGGTAGTAGCTCTCTTGCCCTCGGCCGAGCTTCCCGATGCTCAGCACGAGTTCGCGCCCGGTGAGGCGACGTCTCGCATTTCAAATGCAAGTGCGTGCTGTTTTTTGTCGAGGTCTGCGGTCGGACTGGCGGGGCTTCGGTGGTGACGACGAAGCGCGACGTCGGGGCGGGTGTCGGCGAGATGGAATTCGACGAGCGTGGGGTCTCGGTCGGTCGCATCGATGCCGAAGTCGACGTCGGTGTCGTTCGGGTTCACGAGTCGGCCACAGCGCGGGCAAGGAGTTCTTCGATCGCGTGCTTCGGGATTACGACCCGGCGACCGAGCCGCAGGTGCGGTAGCTCGCCGCGCGCCACGAGCTCGTACGCGTGGGCGCGCGAGACCCCCAAGCGTCGGCCGGCCTCCTCAACCGTCCAGACCAGTCGGTCCTCGTCGTCGTTCGTTGTAGGCACTTCGTTCATCAACGCCTCCCTCATCGTGGATACCGGTGGTGAAGGCGCGGTTGCGCCGAATCGAACGGCTGATCCGACAAGTCTTCGTGCCGACCTCCGAGCCACCGCCGTCCGGTGCGTACCGCACCCTCATAGGGAATAGGCGCGCCGGCGGCCCAGAACGCGACGAACTTTCTCGAGAAATCCCGTGGTGCAGACCTTGTGTGCAGACGTTCGTAAAGCCGTAGCCGTCGGGACGCCCGACCTTGGCGGAGGAACTACCCGGTCAAGAATTCCGGTACAGACGAGTGTTGAGTCGCCGGTACAGAGCTGTTCGAGGGAGCGGTCCCGCTGGAGCCCGTACGCTCTTGCTTCATGTCGGCGCCCGGGGACTCGGCGGACAAGGACGCGGCGGCCGCCTACCTGACGGCCGAGGCAAAGGCGCGTGTCGCGATCGATGCGCAGCTCGCCGCCTGCGGCTGGGTGGTCCAGGATCGCAAGGCCATGAACCTGTACGCGGGCCAAGGGGTCGCGGTCCGTGAGTTCATCATGGCGCCTGGTCACGGCCGCGCCGACTACGTGCTGTTCGTCGATCAGAAGGCGGTCGGCGCGATCGAGGCCAAGCCGTCGGGAACGCCGCTCGCAGGTGTCGAGCCGCAGTCGGCGAAGTACTCGACCGGGCTGCCGAAGGATCTGCCGACGCTGGTGAACCCGTTGCCGTTCCTGTACGAGTCCACCGGCGACGAGACGATGTTCACCGACGGGTTCGACCCGACCCGCGCAGTCGCTCCGTTCTGACGTTCCACCGGCCCGAAACGTTCGCGCGTTGGCTGCGCCAGTGGCGCGACGACGATGACGCCGCGGGCTCCCTGCGTGCTCGCCTTCCGCGTCTGGGCCCCGTGCCGCCGGACGGTCTGCGCAGGATTCAGGTGGAGGCGATCGATCGGGTCGAGGCCTCGATGGTCCGGAACGATCCGCGTGCGCTCGCCCAGATGGCCACGGGTTCGGGCAAGACGTTCATGGCCGCGAATCTCGCGTACCGGCTCGTGCGCTTCGCCGACGCTGAACGCGTGTTGTTCCTCGTCGACCGCGCCAACCTCGGCCGCCAGACGTTGCGCGAGTTCCAGCAGTTCGCGACGCCGGGCGACGGCCGCAAGTTCACCGACCTCTACAACGTGCAGCTCCTGACCTCGAACCGGATCGACCCGGCCGCGCGTGTCGTCATCACGACTGTGCAGCGGCTGTATTCGATGTTGCGGGGCGAGGAAGAGCTTCCGGAGGACGTCGACGAGAAGTCGGGGACCGAGATCGAACCCGAACGACCGGTCGAGGTGGTCTACAACCCCGCCATCCCGATCGAGGCGTTCGACGTCGTGGTCATCGACGAGTGTCACCGCTCGATCTACGGCGTGTGGCGCCAGGTCATCGAGTATTTCGATGCCTTCCTCGTCGGTCTGACCGCAACGCCGGCCAAGCAGACGTTCGGGTTCTTCAACCAGAACCTCGTCGTCGAGTACGGCCACGCCGAAGCGGTCGCCGACGGCGTCAACGTTGATTTCGACGTGTACCGGATCCGGACGAAGATCAGCGAGCAGGGCTCGACGGTCGAAGCCGGTCTGGTCACCAAGTTTCGAGATCGTGAGACTCGCAAGACGCGGTTGGAGAAGCTCGACGAAGACGTCGTGTACGACGCGCGCCAGCTCGACCGCGATGTCGTCGCGGTCGATCAGATCCGTACGGTCATTCGCACGTTCCGCGACAACCTGTTCAAGTCGCTCGACGACGGTGGCATCTTCCCCGGACGGACTGAGGTCCCGAAGACACTGATCTTCGCCAAGGATGACAGTCACGCCGACGACATCGTTCGCATCTGCCGGGAGGAGTTCGGTCGCGGGAACGATTTCGCGGTGAAGATCACGTACCGCACCACGGGGGTGAAGCCCGAGGATCTCCTGAACCTGTTCCGGAACAGCTTCAACCCGCGGATCGCGGTGACGGTCGACATGATCGCGACGGGCACCGACGTTCGTCCGCTCGAGTGCGTGATGTTCATGCGGATCGTGCGGTCACGGAACTTCTTCGAGCAGATGAAGGGTCGCGGCGTTCGCGTGATCGACCCGAACGACCTGCAAGCAGTCTCCGCCGACGCGACCGCGAAGACGCACTTCGTGATCGTCGACGCGGTCGGCGTCACCGAAGCCGAGTTCAACGACACCCAGCCGCTCGAACGCAAGAAGGGCGAGTCGCTCAAGAAGCTCCTCGACCAGGTCGCGGCGGGCGTTCGGGACGCGGACGTTGTTTCCACAATCGCGGGTCGATTGGCTCGCCTCGACCGGGTGATCTCTGACGACGATCGCAAGCAACTCGCCGAAGCGGCCGACGGGATGGCGTTGACCGATCTCGTGCGGGTGTTGGCGGAATCGGTCGACATCGACAAGGCCTGGGAACAAGCCGCGGCCGCGAACGGCGGCTCCGATCCGATCGACGAGCAACTCGGCGCGAAGCGCGAGGCGTTGCTGGAAGGCGCGTGTCGTTTGCTGGCCGAGCGGCCGGTGTTGCGCGAGAAGTTGATCGAGGTTCGGCGCAGCTACGCGCAGGTGCTCGACGAGACGTCGAAGGACGAGATCATCGACGCCGGCTTTTCGCGCGACGCGACCGATCGCGCTCGCCAGACCGTCGAGTCGTGGCGCGCGTTCGTGACCGAGAACAAGGACGACATCGACGCGTTGCAGATCCTCTACAGCCGGCCGTACGGGAAGCGCCTCACGCTGAAGGCGATCAAGGAACTCGCGGCGACGATCGGTCGACCGCCGTACAACTGGACTCCCGAGCGGTTGTGGGCCGCGTACGAATCGCTGGAGGCGAGCCGAGTGCGCGGCGCGGCCGGGACGGTCCTGACGAACCTTGTCTCGTTGGTCCGTCACGCGCTCGAACCCGATGGCGAGCTCGTTGCGTATCCGCTCACCGTCGAGGAACGCTTCGAGAACTGGCTCGCGCAACAGGCGCAGGCTGGTGTCGCGTTCACCGCCGAGCAACAGGTCTGGCTGGCGAGGATCAGGGATCACTTGGCGACGAGTCTCGCAATCGCACCCGACGACTTCGAGCTCGAACCCTTCGTCAGCCACGGCGGCTACGGCCGCGCCAACAGCGCCTTCGACGGGCATTTGCCGTCGCTGCTCGACGAACTCACGCGGGAACTCGTCGCGTGACCGAGCAACCGACCAGTTGGGAGTCCTGCTCCGTTGGTGAGACGCTTGTGCTCACGATCGGAGGTGTCTGGGGACTAGTGGCGGGCGCCGGTGAGATCGATGTTGATGTCATCCGAGTAACTGAAATGAAGAGCTACGGGGTGCTCGAGCCAGCGACCGCGGCTCGCCGTTCCGTCACCGCGGCCCAACTGTCGTCTCGGTTGCTCCAACCGGGCGATTTGCTGCTCGAGAAGTCGGGCGGCGGTCCGAATACACCGGTTGGTCGCGTAGGACGAGTCAGAAGCGTTGACGGTCCTTCGGTTTGTTCGAACTTCATGCAACTTATGCGTCCGAACCCGGAAGTGATGCTGCCGAAATTCCTCATGTGGCAGCTGGTCTACGCGCACCTCTCGGGCGCGACTGCTGCACTTCAAACAGCCACCACGAATATCCGAAACCTGAAGATGAAGGAGTATTGGGCCCTGCGGATGCGGGTCCCTCCGCTTCTCGAGCAGAAGCGCATCGTCGCGGCGATCGAGGAGGCGTTCTCCAAGCTCGACGCGGGCGAGGTCGGGCTCCGAGCCGTGCGCCAGCGACTCAAGCGGATGCGAGATTCCGTCCTCGCCGCGACATTCCGCGGCTTGGATTTCGACACCCAATGCGTCGAGCTCTGTGATGAGATCGTCGACTGTCCCCATAGCACCGCGGCGTTTCTGCCCATCGGACGCCCGTGCATCGACACAACATGCATTGTGCCCGGGCGTGTGGTTCTTGACCGGTTGCGCTTCGTGTCGGATGAGACCTGGCACGATCGAGTTCGACGTCTCGTGCCCAAGGAAGGAGATGTCATCTTCGCTCGGGAAGGCACGATCGGTACCGCTGTAGCGCTTCCTCGAGATCTCGATCCGTGCCTTGGGCAGCGCGTCATGCTTCTGCGTCCCGGAGCCTCGCTGTTACCGAACTTTCTTGAGAAAGTGTTGATGTCACATCAGGTCAAACAGCAATACCGGCCTCTCGTGGTTGGGTCGACTGCACCCCATCTCAATGTGCGAGATGTTAAGCGGCTTCTAATCCCTGTGCCTTCGATCTCCGAACAGGCACGGATGCTCATGGAGGTGGAGCGGGACCTGTCGTTCGTCGAGGCGTGCGAACAAGCGATTGACGAAGGACTGCTCGTGCGGTCAGCCGCTCTGCGACGATCGGTACTCAAGGCCGCGTTCGAGGGAAAGCTCGTGCCGCAGGACCCAGCCGATGAACCTGCGTCGACCTTGCTCGACCGTATTCGCCATGAGCGCGAGGCGACCGAACCGAGAGCGGGCGCGCGCCCGCGTCGCAAGAAGGCTGAGGCATCGTGAGTGGTTCGAATCAGCTCGTCCAGAAGTTGTGGAACTTCTGCAACGTGTTGCGCGACGACGGCGTCTCGACGATCGAGTACGTCGAGCAGCTCACGTACCTGCTGTTCTTGAAGATGTCCGACGAGCGGCAGCGGGCGGGCCTGGGTGAGGTTGTTCTCTTCGGGCTCGACTGGCAGTCGTTGCTTGACCGCGATGGCGACGAGCTGGAGGTGCACTATCGGCACATCCTCGAATCGCTCGGCAAGCAGACCGGCACTCTCGGCACGATCTTTCGGAAGGCGCAGAACCGGATCCAGGACCCGGCCAAGCTGCGCCGCCTCGTCGTCAACCTCATCAACGAAGAGACGTGGACGGCGGTCGACGCCGACCTCAAGGGCGACGCCTACGAAGGGCTGCTGCAAAAGGGTGCGGAGGACACGAAGTCGGGCGCGGGGCAGTACTTCACGCCGCGGGCGTTGACCCGGGCGATGATCGCGTGTCTGCAACCCATGCCGGGCGAAACCATCGCCGACCCGGCGTGCGGGACCGGCGGCTTCCTGCTCGCCGCGCACGAGTGGATCGTCGAGCGTCACATCGCGGAGATGGACGCCGACGACAAGCGGTTCCTGCGCGACCAGGCCGTCCACGGTTGGGAGATCGTCGACGGCACCGCGCGGCTGTGCGCGATGAACATGCTGTTGCACGGCATCGGCACGCCGAACGGCGACAGCCTCGTGACCGTCGGAGATTCGTTGCGGGGGGACTCGGGGCTGCGAGTCGACGTGATCGCGGCTAATCCGCCGTTCGGCCGCAAGTCGTCGATGACGATGGTGAACGAAGCCGGCGAAGCCGAACAAGAGGCGCTCGTGATCGTGCGCGACGACTTCTGGGCGTCGACTTCGAACAAGCAACTCAACTTCCTGCAGCACATCAAGACGATGTTGAAGATCGGTGGTCGAGCCGCCGTGGTGCTGCCCGACAACGTGTTGTTCGAGGCGGGCGCGGGGGAGACCATTCGCCGCCGGCTGCTCGCGGAGTGCGATCTCCACACGATCCTGCGTTTGCCGACCGGCGTTTTCTACGCACAAGGCGTGAAGGCGAACGTGTTGTTCTTCGAACGCAAGCCGGCCGCGGCCGATCCGTGGACGAAGAACACGTGGGTCTACGACCTTCGGACCAACATGCACTTCACGCTGAAGACCAAGCCGCTGCGGTTCGAAGACCTCGCCGACTTCGTGGAGTCCTACCGGCCTGCCGACCGGACCAAGCGTGTCGAGTCCGAGCGCTTCCACAGCTTCACGTACGAGGAGTTGATGGCACGGGACAAGGCCAACCTCGACATCACCTGGCTGCGCGACGAATCCCTCGACGACGCGAGCACACTCCCTGCGCCGGGAGTCCTCGCCGCCGAGATCGTCGAAGAGCTCGAAGCCGCCTTGGCCCAGTTCACCGAGCTTGCGGCGTCGCTACCGGTCGGAGAAGTCGATGAGTGACATCAAGTGGTTCGTGAGGTGTTCGGCGTGAACGACGATGGGCTCGTGGAAGCGCATCCCTTCGTCGCGGAACCGCGCTGCAACGCATGCGGAGAGACTGCGTCTCGCGTCGAGCTGCGCGGTCCGAACGCCGATGGCACATGGCGCTTCATCTTCGGCGGGATCGTCGCGGGGAACGGCCAGGGCGATGACATCTCGCCCGGCCGCGCGGCGCGTCTCGCGGCCGCGTTCTCGAAGCCGTTTACCTACGAAGCGGTTCACCAAGCCGACCTGTACGACGACGCCGGCTTCTGCGGTCGCTGCGGCGTCGCCTACTGCTACCGGCATTGGAACGAGTCAAACGGATACGGCCACTGTCCCCTGAACCATGGGAAATCGCTCGACCCCCACTGGTCGCCGGAGTAGTTCGCCCTTCAGTTGCGGGCATCGAGCCTCAGGAAAGTCCCCACCGGTCGGCGATGTAGTCGACCGTCTCTTTCGTATCCAGCTGGCGGGTCGTGTTTCCCGCGCGTATGAAGAAGGTGCCCTTGCCCTTGTCGACGTCGGCGTAGCTCGGCTTCACTCCGGGCTCGACATCGATGAGACAGATGTCGTGGCCTTCGATGTTCTCGAACCGAGTCCGGCAGCGGTTGGCCGCAACGACACCGACCGCGTGGATCAAGAGGGTCCGCAGGGCGTTCTCGAACCTGTCGAGATCGATTGACTTCAGCTCCATGTCCGCGGCGAGCCCGAGGACCGCGCCGTCATCGGCAAGTCCGATGACGAGCGTCCCGCCGTTCGTGTTCAGGAACGCCGCGACCGTCTTGACGATTGCGCTGGTGATCACCTTCTCCGGGACGTCAGGCTTGTAGCTGTAGAACACGGACGACTTGAACTCGACCGTTTCACTCTCGCCCGCAGCGACGAGCTCGGCAACGGTGGGGGGTGGGAGCGTAGGCAAAGCGTGCTCGAACGGATCGATGCCTTCTGCGAGTTTGGCGTAGCCGGCTCGGATCACTTTCGCGATGAGACGCCGGCGCTGCTCGAGGAATGCGTCGTAATCCATCGACTCCCAGCCGGCGGGCAGAGCGTGCCAGAAGCGCACCTTCTCCGCTTCGGCGTCGGGCACGTACTTTTCGAACATCTGTGGGAAGTAGTCGCTCGGCGCGGCCTTGCCGATCTTGATGTTGTCGGGCCACTCGAGCAGCGCATAGTTCGCGACCTGGTTCGTCCGGGCCGCGGCCTTGATGCCCTGTTCTTGCAGATAGCCCTTCGGAAAAAGATGGTGACGCTCGATCGAGGCCTTCTTCGCGATCTGCGCGGGATCGAGGAGCTGATGCACGGTGAGGTTCGAAAACAGCACCTTCGCGCCGAGAAGATCGAGTGCCGCGAAGTAAGCGAACATCGCGGGGATGTATCCGCCCGACCAGGCGAGTTGGTCCGGGAGCGTGACCTCCCAGAAGTCGCTGGTGAGTTGTGAGCTAACGATCTGATCGAGTGTGCCGAGAAATTCTGCTCCGTCAGTCGCCTCCGCGAATCTCCGGATGTCCTTCTCGACCTGCGTCTCGGGCGACCCGGTGTACCGGCTCGTCAGGACGCACATCAGGAACCAGCGGGCGACGGCGGCGCGCAAGGTCTTGTAGTCGATTCCGAAGTCGCGTCGTCCGATCAGGAAGATGAGATACGAGTAGACGATCGAGTTTCGGGACGTGATCATCTTGCCGCTGCGGAAGCCCGCCTCTTGCAGTGCCTTGAGGAACTCGGAAAAGTTCGTCAGGTCGAGGACGTCGGATTGCGCGTCCTTCAGGATCTCGAAGTTCTTGGTGCGCGTCTCCGCCGACACCTCCCCGGATTCCAGGTCTTTGCCGCGCAACAGTTCGTAGGCGTACTTGAGCTGCGCGCGTCGATGACCGAGACCGACGGCGACCCGCAGCAGCTGATCTGGCGACGGTGCGAGAAACCAGTTGAACGGCGATGGGGACGTCGACGGAACCTTCGCGCTCTGACAGAACTGCTCGAGTTCTTTGCGGCCCTTGTCCCAGTACACCGACATCAGGGTGAGGATGAAATCGGCCTGGTTCAGCTGCGTGCCCTTCGAGTTCACGCGGACGAAGATCTCGCTCACCTCTTCGACCGGGAGGTCGTGTGACAGCTGGATCGCGCTGAACGTGTAGCTCGGGAGGCTCGCGAGACGCTGAAGGTTGGCCGCGATGACGTCGGCGGCATCCTGAGTGACCTCACGCTCGCCTCGAAGGTTCTCGATAAAACTCGTGATGAACGCAAAGGTTCCCGTCGCCGCGAGTACCACCGAGATGTCGCTCACCCACTCGGGATCCTTCTCGGTGGCGGTATTGGCGACCTCGAACCGCTCGCGGAGAGGGTTGAAAGCGATGTGGATGTGCTCGGATTCGAACTTGCTCGAGAGGACCGGCGCGTCGCGGAATACCGCGAACAACGACGTCAGGCGCTGTTGCCCGTCGACCACGAGAAGAGTCGGTGTCGTTTGCTTCGTATCGGTGCCGATCGGGTTCGATCCCTGGTCGGGCGACGCCTGCCAGAACAAGAAGTAGCCGGTCGGGTAGCCCCGGTACAACGAATCCATCAGGTCGCGGACCTGCGAGCGGTCCCAGACGAACGGGCGCTGAAGCTCCGGTAGGCCGATCTGGCCGGTTTCGATCTGGCCCAGCAGAGTGCTGATGGGGAAACTGATATTTGTGAACTTCGTCGTCATTTTGTCTCCCGCCCAGGCAGCTATCTCGCTGACTTTACTGACGAATGTGCATGGTGCAGACGGCCGACGGGGGTCGACCAGGCACTCGGAATGCGTTCGCCGCCTTGGGCGAAGGGCGTTGTTCGGTCGGGCGCCTGGTCGTTGGTCGATCTGCGAGCGCGATGAGTCACACGCCGAAACGGCGACCGCACAAGGGCCGGTCTGGGCGGGCCGCTCGCGCTCGGAATCCGAGCGTCGCATCCTGAGTTGGAGCCGTGCGCCCACCTGCTGGTAAGTGGTAATGTATTCATTAGCACTTACCGAAGGAGCCTCGAGGTTGCGAACCACGGGTGTCGACCAGGATGCGGCTGCCGTCGACGACCTCGACGCGGCGTTGCAGGAGTTAGGCGTTCCGTTCGATCGCTCCTCTGCGCGTCTCGCTATTCGGGTGGGGAAGCGACGGGTTCCGGTGGACCTCCATTCCGTGGCGGTCGCATCGGCGTCGTCGATCAGAGCGCGGATCAACGAAGCGCGGCCGGCGCAGCTGCACTTCCTCGTCGCCGATCGCATCAGCCGCGACGCGCGCGCGCTGCTCGACGACGCGGGTTGGGGCTGGCTCGACCGCAGAGGCGAGCTCGCTCTGCGCGTCGGCGACAACTACCTGATTCGCAGCCAGGTCGAAGCGCTCCGCGGTCCGGCGCGCGATCGGGCGAAGGGACCGATCCGAAGCCGGGCCGGAATCGCGTATCTCGCCGCCGCGCTCGAACGCCCCGACGACACGCCGGTGCTCCGCGCGGTGGCGCGGCGCGCCGGGCTCAGTCATGTGGCGTTGTCCAACGCCCGCGCGTCGCTCATCGAGGCCGGGCTCGTCGACGAGAACGGCCGGCCGCTTGAGTCGACAACTTTCGAAGCTCTCGCCGAATCCTGGCCGACCGATGTCGTTGCCGTCGCGCTCGCGCCACAGTCGGAGAATGCCGCGGTCCTCGGGCTGCACGAGGATGACCCGACGGTGCACGGTTGGGCGCTGACCGACACGCTTGGCGCGATCGGATGGGGCGCACACATCGCGGTCACTGCCGACTATCCCCCCGACTTTTCTCTTCCCACCCGGCGAGACGTCGACCGTGCGCTCCGTCTCCTGGGACCCGCCGACGACTTCACCACCCGAGGTGCGACGATCTCGGTCGCGCCGGTGCCGTTCGTGACCGATCGTCGTTTCCGGATGCCGGACACCGATTGGCTCGTGACGCATCCCCTGTATGTGGCTCTCGCGATCGCGCGTGACCGTTCACGCGGACCGGAGATCCTTGCGGCGTGGGAACCATCGGGCCCCGACGGGTTCCGCCGCTCATGGTGAACGGCGACGGCGGGCCCACGGTCGTTTTGCGCTCGGGTGTCGACGATCATCTCGTTCGCTACACGGCCGCACTCCAGCGACTCTCGGAGATCTCGATCGGCCGCACTGCGGTAATCGGCGGATTCGCGGTGATGGTTCGCCTCGCGACCGCGCACCGGGTCACCGAAGATCTCGACGCGGTGACGTGGACCGCGGACGGCACCTCGGCCGCTCCGATCGCGTTGCTGGTCGAGCACGGGGCACGCGCCGTCGTAATGGCGTCGACCTCGGCGACGTGCACATCGACCTGATTGCCGTGAGCGACTACGACGCGGCCGAACTCCCCGACGACGTCGACGACGCGATGTTCGTGATCACCCACGCGTACGGCCTCGCGTCGGCGACCTGGTTGACGATCGAGGCGCAGGGCACGACCGACGACCTCGCGACCCGAGCGACGGCGCGGGTCGCGACGCCGGCCGCGCTCGTCGCCATGAAGCTACGAGCCATGCAACAACGGCGCGGCGGTGCGCTGAACAAGCGCGCGTCCGACGCGTACGACGCCTACCGCCTTCTCGCCGCGCACGATCGCGACGGGAGCATCGCGCGCGAGCTCGCAGCCGCGCCCGACGGTCTCGGCGCATGGTGCATCACCCGAGCGCGCGACGTCTTCGATACCAACGCGAGCCAAACGCGACGATGGCTCGCCACCGGTTCCCCCGAAATGGCCGCGGTGAGTATCGACGAACTCCGAACGGTCGGCTCCCTCTTCGCCGATGTCCTCGGCGATCTCCTGCTCGACTGACTATCCGCGACGCCCGTGTAGTTCCACCAACTTCGCCGGTTCCTGTGTGGTCGATCGAGTCTCTCTGGCCGCGATGACCGGGCGAGCTGGAGCTGTCGCAACATCCGGTGGCGTTGGCAGTCCTGGGCGCGCCGCCGGGTTCGAGCTTCACGGGCTGTGTGGCCGTGAGTTTGAGATCGAAAGACGAGTGCTCGGACGGTGCGCGTGATCGCCGCCCCGTGTACCCAGCCTGAGAAACCAACACGGCGCCGGAAGGCACGGCTCTGAGCGGACGGTCAGATGACGAGCCTCAAGGGGTGAGTTCCGGGAGGCTCTCCTCGTCTGTGTCACCATCCTTGCGATTGCGCATGCGGCTCGGGCCAATGGCTTTGATAGTGGTGCGGCCGGCACCTGCAATCTTGCTGCGCACCTTGCCGAGCGATTCGGGCAGTCGAGCGAACTCGGGCCGTTCGTTCGGTCGGTCGTCGAGGTGCCGTTGATTACAGAACCAGCGGTTCAACTCGTCGAGTTGATCGATGTGCTTGCCGAGTCGGCGCTTCTGCAGCGGGGCGAGGCCCTCATATCCGGTGGGCGAGGTCAACCGATCAGCAACGTGTTGGAGGATGTCAACAAGGCCCTGGTCCGCCTGAGTGAGGGCAGCGAGTTGCTGTTGAATGTCCGAGGTGACGGCGGCGGTAGCAGCCGGTTCGTGGTTCACGGCATGTGCGAGTCGGAGTTCCTGCCACAGGGCGTAGTTCTGCTCCGCGACGACCAGCAAGGCAATGGACTCCCTGAGGAGACGGTCGGTCAGATCTTCGGCTTCGCCCGCTCGGATGCGGACGACTGAGCTGTCCTTCACATCCTTGAGCTGTCGCAGGATGTACGCGCGCAGGGCCGCGACGTCGCGGGCGATCCATGGTCCGAGCGACGCGACCGTTGCCCAGTCGGTGCTGCTGACCTTGCCAGAAGACCTGACTCGGTCGACGAGCGGTAGCAGTGTTGCCCGATCTGCGACAACGGCGCCGAGTCGCTCGGCCTCGGCGAGGTTGGCCAGCTTGTCGATCTTGCCTTCGATTCGTTCGAGGGCGACCGTGACTTCCTTGATTGCCGCCCGCAGCGCCAACTGGCCAGCTGCTGCCTGAAAGCTCAGGGCCTGCTCGGGGCCGAGGTTGACCGATTTCCAGTCGAGGTTGCCGGCCAGCGCCTTCCCATCGTGGACGAAGCTGCGGAAGAAGTTGCCGTCCTTGGTTGGGATCGCCCCGTGTTCCTTCAGGAGCTTGCGGGCGCGTTCGGAGAACTCGAAGTATTCACGGTGTGTCTGACGGAGCGCTGAGATGTTGGCCGCGACCTGAACTCCGTCGGCAACGAAATGTCTCGCTCGACCGCCAACCTCTTTGGTGGCATCGAGCATCTGGTCGACGAACACCGACACCGCCGTCGGCGACCCTTCGACGATCATCCCGCTTCCCGACGTGAAAATCTCGACGGAACCCAGCGACTCGCTGGCTCCGTCGCCGCTGTTGCGCATCTTCCTCCGCGCCATGTCGCCAGGGTACGGGACAGGTGCAAGCGTCCTGGCCGAACAGAGCCCTCAACCCACGGGTTGTTCCCGCGCGGCGGAGCGGTTCTGATGCCGCTGCCGGATCAACACCAGCGGACCCGCCGCCCGGCGGCGGCCATCTGGCCGAGCAGATCAGCACTACTCGCGCGACGGAGTGACAGTCCATAACGCTTAGCCGCCTCTCGCAGACGATCGTGACCTACGTGCCGTTCCGGGGCAGGCAACAATCGCGAGCGCTGCGCCCGGGTTCGAGCGGAGTGGGTGCGCGGGCGGCGATCAGATTCGCGCGCGGACCTGCCCGCCATTCGGTCGTCGCACTGTCAGCGACAGGCTTTTGATGCGGTGTCGATGATCGTTCCGAGGTGGTCGGCCGCGTCGGCGTCGGCGGCTTCGACGAAGTGGGCGTAGACGCCGAGGGTCGTGGCCGCGTTCGCGTGACCGAGGCGGCCACTCACGGTCTTGACGTCCTTGCCGCCGGACAAGAGGATCGTCGCGGCGAAGTGGCGGAGATCGTGGAGTCGCACTCCCGGGAGCGCGAGATCGTCGCGCAGTCGGCAGAACGCGAGGGTCACGTATCCCGGCCGCCACGGAGTTCGGCCGGCGGGATCGAGCGAGAACACGAAGTCGTCGGCGTGCACAATTCTGCGCAGCGCGGTGCCGTACCCCTCGCGCTCGGCTCGATGTTGCTGCAACCGGTCAATCGTGCCGGCGTCGAGGCGGAGCCGGCGCGCCGCGTGCGTCTTCGTGTCCTTCTCGACGAGCTCACCCTTTCCGTTCTCGACGATCGATCGTTCGATCAGAAGCGCGCCCTTGTCGAGATCGACGTGCTTCCATCGCAACGCGCACACTTCACCTCGGCGCGCGCCCGATGTCGCGGCGAGGCGAAGAAAGCATCCGAGCGCCGGGTTGGTCTCCTCGGCGTACGCGATCAAGCGCGCCACGTCGGCGGGATCGGGAGGCGACACCTCATGGCGCGGTTCGCGCGGCGGCGACGCGTTCACCGCGGGGTTGATCGTGATGAGCCCCCACTTGACCGCCTGCGCGAGCGCGCGCCGCAACACCGCGTGCACGCGCTTCACCGACGCGGGCGCGAGCGGCCCGCCGCCCGCGCCACCGCGCTTACGCAGCTGCGCGTAGAACAGGTCGATGTCGGCGGTGGTCAACCGCCGCAACGGCGTGCGACCGAAGCGGGGAACAAGTTGGCGATCGATGATGCGGCGATAGCTGTTGACGACGGTGGGGGACCAGTCGGCCTCGTTGTGCTCGAACCACTGCTCGAGGAGCTCGCCAACCGTCGTGCTCTTCGCCGACGAGTGCGCGCCGTCGCCGACTTCGGTGACGAACCGAGCGAGCTCGGTCTCCGCTTCACGCTTCGTCCCGTGCACGGTCTTCTGGACGTACGTCTTGCGACCGGTCAGCGCATCGCGGCCGTTGTGCACGCGCAGTTCCCACGAGCGTTGCCCGCGTTGTCGTAGCGATCCCTGCATCTCGTCAGTCTGCCGCGAAAAGGATGGGCAATTGGATGGGCAAGTGGCCAATCCAGCACGTCCGTGGAGTGCGCCGCAGTTGAAAAGTGCTGGTCAGAGAAGCGCCCTCGGCATGATTCGAACATGCGACACACGGTTTAGGAAACCGATGCTCTATCCCCTGAGCTACGAGGGCT